>NZ_JBHUIZ010000006.1:0-220792 GCF_042683165.1 Tigheibacillus halophilus | reverse complement strand
TTGTTGATGATCTGTTCGCTGTAAACTTTGAAGTCCTCGGAAAGTGCTTCCTGAAAAGCAGTGGCCTTCGCTGCGATAATATGCATGAGCGGTCCGCCTTGCATACCTGGAAATACTGTCTTATCAATCTTCTTGGCGTATTCCGCTTTGCACAATATCATACCGCCGCGAGGTCCGCGCAATGTTTTATGGGTGGTAGTCGTTACAAAATCAGCATATGGCACTGGGTTCGGATGCAGTCCTGTTGCTACCAGACCAGCAATATGAGCCATGTCGACCATTAAGTATGCATCCACCGTATCAGCGATTTCACGGAATTTGGCAAAGTCGATAATCCGAGAGTAGGCACTTGCACCAGTGACAATCAATTTTGGTTTCACTTCTTTTGCCTTTTCCAATACAGCATCGTAATCAAGCTGTTCTGTTTCTGCATCGACACCATAATCGACAAAGTTGTAGAGTTTGCCGCTGAAATTCACCGGGCTGCCGTGTGTCAAATGTCCGCCATGATTTAGATTCATACCCAGCACGGTGTCACCTGGCTCCAGCACGCTGAAATATACAGCCATATTGGCCTGTGCACCGGAGTGCGGCTGTACGTTAGCATGGTCAGCGCCAAATAATTTCTTGGCACGGTCACGCGCCAAATCCTCTACTACATCGACATGTTCACAACCGCCATAATACCGTTTACCCGGGTAGCCTTCTGCGTATTTATTCGTCAGGACAGAGCCCATTGCCTCCATGACAGATTCAGAAACAAAATTTTCGGAAGCGATCAATTCAATTTTATCCTGTTGGCGTTTTCTTTCCGCCTCGATAGCTTCATACAACTCTACATCGGTTTGCTTTACATGGTTCACAAGTAATACCCCCTGTTAAAAGATTAGACTATATGGAAACACTGAAAAGCTCTCACCTTGCAGTAATTCACGCTTCGTATGTTGCGCGGTGTCCGCCAATCAGCTTCGGTCTCGTTTTCGCCCCGTTCACCCGGGCATTTCCGATAGAACGTTGTGCCAAACGCAATGGCACTGCCACATGCTTCAAATGCATGCCAATCATGGTTTCTCCTATATCAATTCCTGCTTCGGCGCGAATGAATTCCACCACACAGGGGTTCTCCATGTGCTGATACGCATATGTTGCCATCGAGCCGCCGGCATGGGGCGCTGGTACGACTGTCACTTCTTCCAAGCCATAAGCTTTCGCCGTTTCACGCTCTACAACAAGTGCTCGGTTCAAGTGCTCACAGCATTGAAAAGCGAGTACGATCCCAGTATATTGCTGCAGCTTTTTCATGGCATTGAACAATATGTCCGCAATTTCCATGCTGCCCGACGTACCGATCTTCTCCCCGGATACTTCACTGGTGGAACAGCCGACGACAAAGATATCGTCTTCTCGCAACAATGAAAGGGATACCCATTCCTTCACAAGCGCCTCCGTGTCAGCCTGAACCAGTTGGTAAAAAGATTTTTCCAATGCAACCACTCCTCCCCGTATATGTACGATGACTTATCTGAAGTTGCTGCCACAATCAAATACTATTCTATCATTCATCCAAACGTATCATGATAAAATCACATTCACAACATAATCATGAATCATAGTTTACCAGCTACTCATGACTTGCTTCATATTCGGTAACTTTATCCACTCTTCTTCCATGACGTCCACCTTCAAAATCCGTTTCCAGCCATGTTTTTGCAATTTCTCTGGCCAGCCCCGGCCCGATGACACGTTCCCCCATCGCAAGCATGTTGGAATCATTATGCTGGCGGGTCAATTTCGCACTATACACATCATGAACCAGTGCACAGCGAATCCCTTTCACTTTATTAGCTGAAATATTCATGCCGATCCCTGTGCCGCAAATCAAAATACCTCGGTCAAACTCGCCGCTTGCGACCCGCTCGGCTGCCGGAAGAGCGTAATCCGGATAATCTACGGAAGTTTCACAGCTGCAGCCCGCATCCTCATAGGCAATATGCATTTCCTCCAACAGATTCTTCACTTCATTTCGCAATGACATACCAGCATGATCCGCGCTGATGATCACTTTCATTCTACCCCTCCATTCCTCATTCTCTGCCTATCTATCATTATTACCAGGCATTCTGATGTATTGTAAGAAAAACTTGGCACCCACATCACTAGATGCACGTTCTTTGCATCCAAGTGACAGCCATTCCCATGTTGCCAAGTACAAAGATTACTATTTCCTTATATTTTGACAAATTCATTTTATCATACTGCCATGAGGCATTTCCAGCAGATATCTGCGCAATCAGCTCTAACCGGAAAAAATATGCGCCTTCTTCATTTTTCAATCTACCTTGCATCTTATGCAGAAGGTGTCCTAGTTATTATATCAAACCCTGGTGATCAAGCGGCGGATACTTGTCATTTGGTTGCGAATACTCGTCATTTCTGGGTGATTACTTGTCACTTTGCGCATTTTACTTGTCACTCGGGCGGAAATTCTTGTCATGATGTCAATACTTGTCACCCGAGCGAGAATAATTGTCACTTGGACAGCAATACTTGTCACTCAAGCGGCAATCCTTGTCCTAAACACGATTACTGGTGAGTTTCTCCCAAAAACGAAGTAAATAAAAACAAGTGAGCTAAAAGTTCACTTGTTTTTTGCCTGATATAAACAGTGGAAAATACAGCTACATGTATTTCACCATTTTCCGTTCCATTCAATCTGATATGTTCTGTTCGATCTGGTTTTGTTTATTCTCTTATCTAACTCATCACTTTTTAGCTGTCTCTATTTTACAATGAACGAGCGGATTTGCTGATTCAGTTCATCCGTCTGTTGTGCCAGTTTCTTGGTCAGCTGATCTACTTTGTCGATGCTTGCGGCCTGTTCATAGACTGAGGCATTCACCTCTTCCGCACCTGCGGAAGTCTCTTCAGCGATCGCCGCAACTTCCTGGGAACGGGAGGCAGTTGATTGGATTGATTCCAATTGTTTGTCAACCAGCTTGGTTATTTTTTCGATTTCCTGTGCGGTTTGCTCAATGGAATTCGCCATATCGCTGATTGTTTGATTGGTGGTTGACCCTTTATCAGCTTCTGCTTTCGCCAGGTTTACATTTTCATTAATCCTGCCGACAACCTGCGCTACGTCTTTCTGGATGGCTGCAATCAATTCTGTAATATTGGTTACCGCGCCTGTACTTTCATCTGCAAGCTTGCGTATTTCATCTGCCACAACCGCGAATCCCCGACCGTGCTCACCGGCATGCGCGGCTTCTATCGAGGCGTTCAGTGCCAAAAGATTCGTTTGGGCGGCAATTTCACCAACCATCGTGATAACCGATTCTACTTCCAATGCATTTTCTTTCAAATGGTTGACATCTCCAAGCGAAGCTTCTTGATTGTCGGCCAGCTGTTGGATCCCATTTACAAGGCTGCTGACAATCTGTTTGCTCTCTGCAAGGGTCTTCAGCATGGCGGTCGATTTTTCTTTGGAGGAAAGGGCAGTTGTTTGCACTTGTCCAGCCAGATTTGTCGCCGTTTCCACCGCTTCTGCGGTGTCTTGGATCGCCTCGGCAGAAGCCTGCGCCCCTTTGGATATGTCATCAATGGATGTGCTTACTAGCTCAGAATGCTGACGCACTTGGTTTGATGCTGATTTGACTTCTACCACCGCTTCATTCGTCAATTCAAAATGAGAGTCGATATTGCGCACCATAGTGCGTAAGTTCCCTAACATGGCGTCAAATGAAACAGCCAGTGCGTGGATCTCATCGTCCGTGCCTTTAACATCGATCGGCTGGTTCAAATAGCCGTCGGCAGCTTTGGCAGCCGCCTTTTCCAGTGTCACGAGCCTTTTCGTTATGAAGCCAGCTGCAACATAAGCTAGAATTCCCGACCAGATAATTCCCAGTAATAAAGTAAGGATGGTAAACAGTGTTAACGAGATGTGCAGATACTCTCTTACATAGTCGAATACAATATACAAAAATAATGCACTTGTCGAATAGGTGATGGTCGCCAATATTGTCGTAAACATCACAAGCTTCACACGAAGACTGAACCGGTACCGCTTCTTTTCCATAATTTTCCCCTCATTTTCTATTTGTCAAGGATGGATTGCAGCCGGCTCTGGCGGGGAAGCTATTCTTTAATCATGGATATCAGGCAATCAATATAATCTTCCAGTTCTTCCAGTGTTTCCTGATAGACTTCCAGGCTCCCGCCAAACGGGTCGGAAATATCATAACTGACAAGATTTTGCTCCAGAAGCTGAATCTCTCTGAAATCCTCGGCCAGATATTCGGACAATTTTTTGCTAAGCTCTGACTGATCCATTTGATGTTCATATTTATGCAAGAATGCCGAGCGTTTTGTTTCATAGTCCGTATACCGTTTTTTCAATTCATCCCATACCTTTTTATCGGCAGTGGAGACATATTCCTTTAGGGTAAAATATCGATCCTGGAATTCAGGAAATTGCATGATTAATGATTGCTTATGGCCCGTTGTCATCGTCAGTACAAGATCTGCCCAATGCAACAGCTCTCTCGTTACCGGCTTGGAGCGATGATCGGAATGGATATTTTTCTGTTGTAATGCGGATGCAGCATGATGACTCATACGCTGGTTCATACTGGCAAATATCCCGGCTGATTTCACTTGGGCTCCCTGGAGTTTTTCTTTGAGCAGTGCTTCAGCCATGGGACTTCGGCATGTATTTCCTGTACAAATAAACAAGATTTTCATTCATTTCACCTTTCTGATACCGCCATTTTCCATTCATGTTCTTTCCTAACTATAGCATATTGCCGGAGCCATTGACTATCCTGCCAGCTATAAGCTTCCATTTACTCAGGGAGAAGCTCAGATGCCAAACACCTGCAGCAGTCCGAAACCGCATAGCACGCTGCCTCCCATAATTTCACTGTATGCACCAAACATCCCCTGGACTTTTCTCCCAAGCAGTAATCCGCCCCATGTAAGGATGGCGCTCACAGTACCAAATACAATGACGGACATAATGATTTTTATTTCCGACATACCAATGCTCAGTCCAAGAGAAAAACTGTCCAAACTGACACTGAACGCAAAAAAAATCAGCCCGATCCCCGCAGTGTGGAAGACTTGTCTGGATTGAAAGTTGAACGCTGAAAAGATCATATGGGCACCAATGCCGAACAGGAGAAAACCACTTGCCGCTGCCGCCCAATCTCCAATGCTGTTGGAAATCAGTTTTCCTGTCAAAATGCCGATAAGCGGCATCACAACATGGAAACCTCCTACTACAATACCAATCATTAAAATCCGTTTAAGCCTCAGTTTCTTCATGCCCAGACCGAGGCTGACCGAGAAAGCGTCCATACCAAGTGCCAGGGCTATACATACTAAGGTGAAAAATTCTTGATATAAACCTGCGAACATAAAACATCCTCCCTTGGACACGCTACTAAAATATATGCATGTCCAAAGGAGGATATGAGCTTACATGTTTTTCCGGTTATTCTGCAGAATGAATTTCTTTGGTCGCAGCTTTTTTCAGCCGATTCATGATTGCCTGGCCAATTCCTTCCTCAGAAAAGGCTTCCGCTACAATCACATCTACACTCCCCGTTTTAAAAGTTCTCAAGCCATCATAGAGATGTGCCGCGACCTCGGCTGGATTGCTCCCAAGCAGTATCTTTTCAGCACAGTGGATAGAGGAAGCTGTTTGGTTACCGACAAGTAATCCCGCTCTTTGTCCACTCGCCTGTAAGCTATCCACCACCTCCTGGATGGTTTGTGTAGTGCCATATACGAGCCATAAAGGCACTTCCGGCGCATAATGTCTATATTTCATTCCAGGTGCTTTCGGTTTTTCACGGCTATTTTTCAATGCAGGGTCCGTAATCACTTGTTCAACGACCTGCAATAACTGCTCTTTCGTTACCCCGCCAGGCCTGAGAATAACAGGTATATCCCCTGTGCAGTCAATTACTGTGGATTCGACACCATATCCTGTTGGTCCGCCATCCAGGAGACCGGAGATTTTGCCATTCAGATCTTCCCAGACATGGTCAGCTAGCGTAGGGCTGGGTTTCCCTGAAACATTTGCACTTGGTGCTGCAATCGGCAGGTCGCAGGTTTTCAGCAAAGCCTGTGCCACAGGGTGTCCAGGCATGCGAACCCCGATAGAATCCAGTCCGGCTGTTACATTCGCTGCACACACACCGCTTGTTTTCAAAACGTAAGTCAAAGGACCAGGAGAAAATGCATCCAGCAGTTTTTCCACATAAACTGGTACATCTTTTACCAATCTAAGCAACTGTTCTTTCGTAGCAACATGTGCAATCAAGGGGTTATCCTGTGGGCGCCCCTTGGCTTGAAATATTTTATCCACAGCAGCCGGGTTCGTCGCATCCGCGCCGAGACCATAAACCGTTTCGGTTGGAAAGGCAACTGTCTTGCCGTCCTGGAGCATCTTAGCCGCAGCTGTTACAGTAGAATCATCATCATTTGCATTCCAACGTTTTGTTTCCATTCACTTGTCCCTCTTTCCTCTATTATATTGTAGTGGAAAGAAAGTTGTTACGCAAAATAAAAAAGTTGCCCACAGAAAATGCCGGCAAAATAATAGAATCCACAGTTTTATCCACATTCGGGATGAAAATGTTTACAATATGAAATTACATGGTTTTAATTCATGTCAATTACACGGTTGAAAAAAGAATACTGCACAAGTTACTCACAAGTGTTTGTGGATAATGTGCATAAAGTCCTGTTTATACACAGATTATACGGAAATAACGCTTTCAGCTATGTATTTCCACACCACCGATGCTGAAAAACGTGGTGCAAAGTACCCGTTTTCCGCACAAAAATAGCCCGTATATACAACCTTTCAGGGTGCACATACGGTCTGTTTTATAAATGACCCATACTAGGAAACTTGATATGCCCACCATTTCCCTTTGTTTTCCTGTTGGCTTTCCAGCTGAATCCCATGCTGTTGTGGACAAAACTGTAAAGCGTCAAGTAAGATGTCCACAACCGGCTGGTGACTCTGAACATAGAGTTTCTCCGCTTGCTTTTCCTTGGCCATCTGGACAATCGTTTCTAATACTACTGGTAATTTACCGGCAGCATCTTTCGCGATATATAGTTGCTTCAGCCAGTAAATACCGTTTTCGACTGGCATCCAGATAAAACATCCCTTAATTACTTCATCTATCACGAGTACGTATCCATGCTGCAGTAAACTGGCTTTTTCCACTTTATCCGCTGTCTGCAGGAAAGTCTCCACTTGCTCCAACGGCATCCGATATGCTGCAATTATTTTCACTTTTTTCACCTCTGGGATAGAATGATAGTTTTGTTATCTATTCTATGCAAAAGAAAGGTAAATTATAACAGCGATTGGAAGATTCAAGATACCCCTTTGCAAAAGAAGCGGACAATCTGTTCAGCCGCTGCCTTCGGTGACTCATATATCAAATTTCCTTTGACATCACGTTTATTGCCTATTTTCAGGAGGGAGAGGAATGCCTGTGAACAAAAAGAAACTGAAAAATCATCCGCGATTTCACCACGTTCCTTGGCATATTGAAAAACAGCCGCTATTTCTTCTTCCAACAACCGGATTGCCAGGGACATTCGTTCCCAATCTTTCTCCAGCAGCACATTCTTCGCGGACTGAAGCAACGCATCAAGATCCAAGTGGAACGTAGCGGTGAGGTGGGATACCGTCACATCGAGCAGGTTTTCCTTCAAGCTTTTCCTTTGCGAAATCATCGCTCGGATGTTCATACGGATTCTCCCCATCATACAATCCATCGATTTCGCGTACAGCTCCGATTTATTGGCGAAATAATAATACACAGTTGCTTTGGTCACATCGGCAGCAGCCGCTATTTCATCCATTGAGATATCCTGGTAGGGCCTTTCCAAAAATAATTTGGCCGACACCTGCAGGATGACTTCATCTGTGGGGATGTGGTTGACCTGATATGGCGGTCTCCCAAGCGGCCGCTTTTGCTTATTGCCCATCTGCTTTCCCTCCGATTTTCCAACCACAAATATTTCAAATTTTAATGGATGCATATTTCATACCGTCTGTTGTGGCTTATATAAAAAACGCCGCTTCCAAACAGCAGTGTGCTTTTAAAGAACAACCTAAATTTATCATACATATTCCGTACACAGCAAACAAATCTTTGTAAATTAACTGTCCAGTATATATAATTATGATGGGTAATCAACAATTTAACAGAAAAGGAGTTTGCGAGATGAATAGAAAACACTGGGGTACCATTGTTTCCGGCGTGAAAACAAGGTGGGTGACAGTCGTCGTCTGGATTGTCATCGTAGCGGTGTTATCCATGGTTTGGCCGCAAATCAATTCCCGTGAAACGGATTCGAATCAATTGCTGCCAGATGATGTCATGTCGGTTCAGGCATCCAAAATTGCGAAGGTGCAATTTTCCAATGACGCTGGAACGCCATTACTGCTAGTCTGGTATCAAAAGAACGGGCTTTCCCAAACGGATTATGAACGGATTAAAAAGCTGTATCAAAGCCTCAGTGAAAATCCAGTGACCAAGCAATCATTTATACCGCCATTATACAAAGCCCCTGCACAGGCGCTTGCAACATCCGTGTCTGAAGATGGGAAAGCATTGACGACTCCCGTCTTTTTCGATAAAAATGCATCCACCAAGCAATTGCAAAAAGGTCTGGATGAGCTGGAGAAACAGTTGGATAAAGCATTTGGCTCAAAAGTTTCAGGCAATGCATTGGATAAAGACGGGCTTCATGTCAGATATAGCGGACCCGTTGGAATTCAGACTGACGCAGTTGCTTTATTCAGCAATGCAGATATAACACTGCTGCTTGCAACAATTGCTCTTGTGCTTATCTTGCTGATCATCTTGTACAGATCTCCGCTGCTTGCTATTGTCCCGCTCATCACGGTCGTTGTCGCATATGGCCTGATCAGTCCGCTGCTGGGAATATTGGCTGACAAGGGTTTGATTGAAGTGGATAGTCAGTCCGTTTCCATAATGACCGTTTTATTATTTGGCGCTGGAACAGATTACTGCCTGTTCCTGATTTCCAGATACCGCGATGAACTGCGGCATGAGCCTGATAAATATCGAGCGTTGGAAAAAGCTTTATCCAATACAGGCGGAGCCATCATGATGAGCTCGATGACAACTGTGCTCGGTCTGCTGACGCTGGGGCTGGCATATTACGCTTCTTATGATCGCTTTGCAGTACCATTCAGCATGTCGATTCTAATCATGGGTATTGCAGCGTTAACCATTCTTCCTTCCTTTTTGGCTATCCTTGGACGGATTGCTTTCTTTCCGTTCATTCCAAGAACGAATGAAATGATGGATAAGCTGGAGGCTAAAAAAGGCAAAAAGCTTAAACGGCCCAAGGATAGAAGTGCCTTTAGCAAAGCTTTAGGAAATGTAGTCACCCAAAGGCCATGGTATGTCATTATCGCATGTACCATCCTTCTAGGTGGGCTGGCATCTTTTGTACCAAAAATGAATTTCACATATGGGCTGCTTGACTCATTCCCGGAAGATATGCCATCACGTGAAGGTTTCACTATTATTTCTGACCACTACCCGCCTGGTGAAGTCGCTCCCTTGCAGGTGATTGTCGATACGCAAGACAAGAATGTATCACTCCAAAAAGATTTGCAGCGGCTGCAATATGTTGATACAGTCAGCAAACCCGTGAAAGGATCACAAAATGACCATTTTCAATCCTATGATGTCACTCTCTCGGTTGATCCCTATTCTCCGGAAGCAGTCGCGCACATCCCAGACGTACAAAAGACAGTAGAAAAGTCTTTGCAGCAGGCTGGCATCGCCAAAGCTGCTGATCATGTATGGTTAGGTGGAGAAACAGCCACATTATACGATACAGAACAAGTGACAAACCGTGATCAGTCTCTCATTGTACCAGTTGTTCTCGGGATTATCGGCCTGCTGTTACTGATTTATTTACGATCGATTGTAGCAATGATCTATTTGCTGGTCACTGTAGTCCTCTCTTACCTGTCAGCACTTGGGTTGGGATGGATTTTACTGCATCACGGGTTTGATGTGCCTGCCATCCAAGGTTTGATTCCATTGTATTCCTTCGTTTTCCTAGTCGCATTGGGGGAGGATTACAACATTTTCATGATTTCCAATATCTGGCGCAAGCGAAAAACGATGCCATTAAAGCAAGCCGTTTACGAAGGAGTAGGTGAAACCGGGAGTGTCATCAGTTCTGCCGGACTCATCCTGGCAGGGACATTTGCGGTACTGGCAGTACTGCCGTTGCAAGTACTTGTTCATTTCGGCACTGTCACAGCCATCGGCATTTTACTTGATACGTTCATTGTCCGACCGTTGTTGGTGCCATCCATCACGGTTGTGCTAGGACGATTCGCATTTTGGCCAGGCAAATTGTGGAAATCAAAAGATGAGAAAGTAAATGTGAATGAATAGAAAATTTATAATGACTAAAAATCCCGCTCTGCCAATTGGTGAGCGGGATTTGTTCATCATTCATTTAAAATAATTTTTCCAGCCATTCGAACAGGAAGAATTTGACGGTCATCTCTTCCTCCTCTTCAGGTTCATCTGTGCCTGCTTCGGCTACACTAATGCCATTGGAGAAATCAAGGAAACAAAGCGGCGGGAACAGTACACACCACCAATTAGCACCTTCGCCTTTTCCCAGTGTGATTAATATGGCTTCATATTCGCCCGCCGGATATACATAGGACCCATAAAGTTTAGTAGGGAAAGTCACATTCTTTCCGTACTTCACTGTATACTGACTGGCAGCATGAGCTTTTTGCAGGGTTTTATCTACAATCGATTCGATTTTTGGAAGGCGTTGTTGAATCAAATGCCTTGCCTTATCAATATCATCCAAATCCTTGACCCATTTGGAAACTTCCTTGTTTACCTCATCACGCACAAGTCGCTTTACGCTTTGATCTTTTTCATCATCACTATTTGCCAGGATTCGCAAGCGGATAGCTTCATCAGGAATGACCTGATACTCATCGTCGGCTCCAGCAGCTGACCGGTTACTATCAGGTTGTCCTGAAAAATAAAAATATATGATGAATAGGATAAGTGCAAAAAATATAATTTTCTTCATTCGTTCCCGCCCCTTTACTTATTGACTTATTTCAAGTATGGGCAGGGGAACTCACTTTTAAACTACCAATCTCGCAAAATATTGTTGCTTTTTTTCCAAGAGTTCTTTTTCATTAAAGTTGGTGGATCCTATCCAGCCATGAGAATGTAATTTTTGAATTCATTTACTTTTATCACCGTCCCCAAAATAATGAACCACGCTTGCAACGTGTTTCTTCGTAATTCAGTGGGTCACCTGGTTTATGAACCACTATCGCAATGCGATTCTTCCTATTTCGGTGGGTCATCACGCTCTTGAACCACTATCGCAACGCAGTTCTTCCTATTTCAGTGGGTCATCACGCTCATGAGCCACTGGCGCAAAGCAGTTCTTCCTAATTCAGTGGGTCATCACGCCTATGAACCACTATCGCAATGCGTTTCTTCCTATTTCGGTGGGTCATCACGCTCATGAGCCACTGGCGCAAAGCGTTTCTTCCTATTTCGATGGATCATCCGTCTATTCAGCTGTAGCAGTGCCTGCCAAACCGAGCTACATGCATAGCCGCACACAACAATAGCAATCAAGCATGACATCGTATTATCATAGCCACGAACGGCATGAACCAATCTGCCAGCAAGAACTGGCACAAAAGTATGCATATCTGTATAACTTCTCGCTTATTTTTTCACGAGGGCGCTGACCATCCGATCTTTGCCGTTCATGTCCTGTAAAACATCCGGTTCGCTCTCTGGGAAAGCATTTACAATTATTTCTTTAACGGCCTGTCCCTGTTGGTGGCCAATTTCGAACATGACTTTTCCTTGTTTTTCCAATACAGCCGGCAGCTGCCTGATGATTTCCCTATATGCAGCCAGACCGTCATCCTCTGCGAAAAGTGCCAGCGCTGGGTCGTAATCCTTGACTGTTTTAGAAAGGCTCTCTGCTTCCGACCAGGCGATATAAGGCGGATTGGAAACAATCAAATCAGCTTTAATGGCCTGATTTGCAATTGGTTCTAAAAAGTTTCCTTGTAAAAAAGTGATGTCAGCACCGTGCTGTTCAGCATTTTTTTTCGCCATCTCCAGCGCTGCGCCGGAGATATCTGTTGCAAAAACGGTCGTTTGCGGCAATTCCAGAGCCAGTGTAATGGCGATGATCCCACTTCCTGTTCCAACGTCTACAATCGTGCAGCTTGGGTGATGTGCGACTATTCCTTTTAGATAGGATATCGCATGATAGATGAGTTCTTCAGTTTCCTGGCGCGGTATGAGCACAGCTTCATTGACGGAAAACCTTCGTCCATAAAATTCTGTATAACCCATCAGATGCTGTACCGGGATACCTGTTTCTGCGTGCTGCCTCACAGCCCGTTCAAATTGCTGCATCACTTCCAATGGGACAGGATCTTGCATCCGAGCAAAAAGTTGTGCACGTGTTACCCCCAGATAATGTTGGAGCAGCATCTGAGCTGCATTTTCCTCACAATGATGTTCTTTTAAAAAAAAGGAAGCCCAATTCAGGACTTCATACTGTTTCTGGATGTTTTCCATCATTTCATTCTCCAATTTGTTCCAGTTTCTTTGTCTGTTCCTCCACAAGTAAAGCGTCGATCACTTCATCCAGCTTGCCTTCCAAAATCTGATCCAGTTTTTGGATGGTAAGACCGATACGGTGATCTGTCACACGATTCTGTGGAAAGTTGTATGTCCGAATCCGTTCGCTTCTGTCGCCGGTCCCAACAGCTGATTTTCGAGATTCGTCGTACTCTGCCTGTGCTTCCTGCTGAAATTTATCATAAATGCGGGCACGCAGTACCTTCATCGCTTTTTCCTTGTTTTTGATTTGTGATTTTTCATCTTGGCAAGACACCACGATGCCAGTTGGAATATGTGTCAGACGTACTGCCGACATAGTGGTATTGACACTTTGCCCGCCTGGTCCGCTGGATGCGAAAGTATCGACGCGGATATCTTTATCGTGGATTTCAACTTCCACTTCTTCCGTTTCAGGCAATACGGCAACCGTAGCTGTCGATGTGTGTATTCTGCCGCCAGATTCCGTTTCGGGAACGCGCTGCACCCGATGTGCTCCATTCTCATACTTCAATTTGGAATAAGCGCCGTGGCCATTGATCATAAAAATGATCTCTTTATAGCCGCCTACCCCCGTTGTATGCGATTCGATAACCTCTGTTTTCCAGCCCTGATTTTCAGCATAGCGGGAATACATGCGGTACAAATCCCCTGCGAACAAAGCAGCTTCATCCCCGCCCGCGGCACCGCGAATTTCAAAAATAACGTTCTTGTCATCATTCGGATCTTTTGGCAGGAGTAAAATCTTCATTTTTTCTTCGTATTCCTCTTTTTGGCTGCTCAAATCCGATATTTCAGTCTTCACCATTTCTTGCATATCACTGTCCAGCTCATCTTCCATCATTTCCTTGGCATCTTTCAGCTGCTGGCTAATATCTTTATAGGCACGATAGGCCGTGACGACATCTTGTAAGTCAGACTGTTCTTTTGAGTATTCGCGAAGTTTTTTCGTATCATTAATAATTTCAGGGTCACTTAATAGTTCATTCAATTTATTATAACGGTCTTCCAAAGATTGCAAACGGTCGAGCATCACGTTTCACCTCACTAAATTAACAGTATCATTATATTATACTCCCGAAGGCAGGTCAAAGTTTGCTCGTATGTAACGAAAAAGCAGCTGAACCTGGGTAGAATGCCCCACCTTCAATCGATGTTATTTCCAATATATTTCATAGGCATCATAGGCACCCGCCGGAACATAGCCAAGTTTCTGCGCCAGTGCTGCTGATGCAGGGTTGGCGGCATCCCAGCTTGGGTAAATCCCTTGTTCCAAGCAGTCCAGTATCAATGATGCTGCCGCAACAGCTGCGAGCCCTTTACGGCGGTAGTCACGCGCTGTGCCTATTTCAATCTCAATTCCCCCATTATAAATACTGTAGGAGGAAGCTGCACATACTACCTCACCTTGATGCATGATGCAATGACCGATACCTCTCTTGCAATAGTCTTCCAGCGACTCAAATTGGCCTGTAAAGTCAGGAGAAATAAGTTGCAGTGACGGCATTGCAGCAATTTTTCCGTCTATTTTCCTCCGTTCAAAATCTTTGGGGAGCTTCCGCAGCAGCCGCCGCAAGTGTAGTGGAGCCAGATCAGCAGCATTTTTTCTAAAAGCGTAGCGCTGAATTTTTTGCATATTATCCTGATGAACTTCCTCTATCCGTTTAGCCCAAGCTGCATTCGCAGGAATCACAAGACATTGAGCCGGTAAATGTTGTACTAATGCTATCGCCGCATCAGATTCAGTATCCCCCGCATAGAAAACAAAATCCCCTACAATGATTTGCGCAGCACCCGGATGGCCCATATGATCGACCCATGCCTGCCCCATATGGCCTTGCAAACAGGATAAAATACAGGTATCTTTCATGTCAGCAAATAAAGGAAACAATTTTTCCTTTACGGTGGCATCAGCTTGATAAATCATATACATCGCCTCCTAAAAAAAACCGGCATCACATGTGATACCGGGGAGTATGCTGGACGTCTTATAAACGAACAGGCATTGAGTCAATCTACTTTATTAAGCAAATCAGGTTTTTGTTTGCTTTCCGGTTTATTTGGCACTTCATGATGGTGACGGCAACGCGGTTCATAAGACTCTGAAGCGCCAACCAGGATGACGGGATCATCATAAGAAGCGGGCTTGCCATCAATCAAGCGCTGGGTACGGCATGCCACAGCACCGCAGATTGGACAAATCGCATTCAGCTTCGTTACTGTTTCTGCAAGGGCCATCAACTTTGGCATCGGATTGAATGGTTCCCCGCGAAAATCTGTATCCAATCCAGCAGCAATGACGCGAATACCCCTGTCTGCCAATTCTGTGATAACATCGACAATTTGTTCATCAAAAAACTGTACTTCATCTATTCCGACAATATCGGGTTTGTCCGTAACCAGGTCAAGGATCTCGGCTGAAAGACGGATCGGGTAAGCAGTAACAGATGTCCCGTTATGCGAAACGACTAATTCCTCCGCATATCGGTTATCAATCGACGGTTTGAACACTTTAACAGCTAAATTTCCATAAGCTGCCCGGCGGATGCGTCGGATCAATTCCTCCGATTTACCAGAAAACATGCTCCCGCAAATTACTTCCACCCAGCCATGCTGATGCATATCAAACATAAGGAAGTATCTCCCTTCGAAATTATTCAGTATGTAGCGTCAGGTAATGCTAAAAAGGAATATTCCATGATTCTTTATTAAAACGAAAACATTCAAGTCATTACGTTATGGGAAAACACGACCATATTTTATTCCTTTCATGTATAACATCACGAAAAGCATACGTTTTTTAGTTTACCACAAATGAGGCTGGAATCACCCTTAAAAAGAAATGACTTGCAAAATATTTTTTTACAATCATCCGCCACTCTTTAGCAAACTCATGATACACCACTGACTCTACGAAAACGTGCAAAAATCCAAATTCAGACCATGAAAAAAATGTACGCAAACAGCGGTGCATGCGTACATTTTCTCTTTGAAGCATTATTTCATATTATATTTTTTCTTGAAGCGATCAACACGTCCGCCAACTTTGTCAGCTTTCTGTTTACCAGTGTAGAACGGATGTGAATCCGAACTGATTTCAACACGGATCAATGGGTACGTATTGCCATCTTCCCATTCGATTGTTTCATCAGAGTACTTTGTTGATCCACTCAAAAATTTAAAATCTGAGCTTGTATCAAGAAATACTACTTTCCTGTATTCAGGATGAATTCCTTGTTTCATGTCTTTCCACTCCTTATTGCCCTGAATCCTTTGGAAACAGAGTTAGTTGAAGAGCCGTCCATAGGTCCAACCTATCTAAACTCACGTAAAGATTATAACAGTGAAGCCTTCTGATTGCAATAGCAAGAAGTCAAAACATGTTGAAAATCCTCATTAAACCATCGGATGTTGGTTTACCGTTTGATCCCACGGCGACGCATTTCTTCGCCCATACTTTTCAGAAATTCCTCATTGGTCTCAGTTGCCTTCATTTTACGCAAGAATCGTTCAAGGAAATCGTTCGAATCCTGCATGGTTTTGCGAATAGCCCACATCTTATCCAGCTGGCTCTTATCAACAAGCAACTCCTCTTTCCGAGTGCCTGAACGCAAAATATCGATAGCAGGGAAAATCCTTCTTTCAGATAAGTTCCTGTCTAAATGCAGCTCCATATTGCCAGTCCCTTTGAATTCTTCATAGATGACGTCGTCCATGCGGGATCCGGTGTCCACTAATGCCGTTGCCAATATGGTGAAACTGCCGCCCTCTTCAATATTCCTTGCGGCACCGAAGAATCGTTTCGGGCGATGGAAGGCAGCTGGATCAATTCCGCCAGACAGTGTACGTCCACTTGGCGGAATAACGAGGTTGTATGCGCGTGCCAACCTTGTGATGCTATCCATTAACACGATGACATCCCGTTTATGTTCAACAAGCCGCATCGCACGCTCCAAAACAAGCTCAGACACTTTAATATGGCTCTCCGGCAGTTCATCGAATGTAGAACTGACAACATCGACATCCGGATGTACACTGCGCTCAATGTCAGTCACTTCCTCCGGACGCTCATCGACAAGCAGAATGATCAGCTTGGCATCAGGATGATTGACAGAAATGCTATTGGCTATTTCTTTCAGCAGCATTGTTTTACCAGCTTTTGGAGGAGCGACAATCAAACCGCGCTGCCCAAAGCCTACCGGCGTCATCAAGTCCATGATTCTGGTGGAGAGCTTGTTTGTTTTCGTTTCCAGCTTCATCAGCCTGTCCGGATAAAGCGCGGTCAAAGCTGGAAAATGCACCCGCTCTTTCGATGAATCAGGATCTTCGTCATTGACAGCGTCTACATGAAGCAGCCCGTAATAACGTTCATTTTCCTTTGGAGGACGCACTTTACCGGAAACCTTATCCCCATTACGCAAATCGAATCTGCGGATTTGTGAGGCGGAAATGTAAATATCTTCCGCACTTGGAGAGTAATTAATTGGCCGCAAAAATCCAAAGCCCTCAGAGGGAATGATTTCCAAAATGCCATCCATGAATAAAAACCCGTCTTTTTCTGCCTGTGCTTTCAAAATAGCGAATATCAATTCACGTTTTGTCAATTTGGAATAATACGAAATCTTGTACTCCCGGGCTAATTCATAAATTTCTTTCAAAGTTGATTCACCCAATTGTGAAATTGTCAAAGACACCCATATCACCACGCCTATTTATTTTCAATTGTTCGTTATATTCATTTGTCCATGTAAAAAAATTCCGTGTACTTCTATGATGTAAAATAATTTTAGATGATTTCATTTGGTAGTTTAGCATGGAATATTTGAAGAAGGTAGTAGAAGTCAGAATAGAAGTTTTTTTACGAGCACAAGTTGAATCCTAAAAATCGATCAGTATGATGTTCATAGTCATATATTTACCAATTACGGGACACGCTAAACCTTTTCATTTGAAAAACAGACCCGTTAGTCATCAGCTGATTAGAACAATTCTTCTTGAACATCTTCCATATTACTTCTTTACAATGAAATATTCAATACTTTTTCTATTATTTCTGCTGTTCCCCTATCATGTAGAAAAGAGGGTGAGACAAAACCCCAGGAAATGTAAAATGTTGAGCGGTACCATCTTGACATGGAACCGCCCAACTTTTTTTATCTAGCTTAGCAATTTCGTTGATTTGCACGCCAGGCGCCCCGACAAGGGGTGTGCATCCTTGGCCGCAAAGGCCGTGTGTAGCTTGCCTTCTCTCATGTACTTTCTAAGAAAATCACTTCCTGCGGGGGGCTTCAGACTCGTGCTGGGACTGCGGTTACGCGTCCCATCGAAAACCATTGTTCCCGCAGGACAAGGAACGCTTCGGCAGCATTCACATTGCACGCAAGAAAAGCGAATTTCTTTTTCAAGGAGTCAGCCGCCTTTCGCTCCCAATCAACTAGATGTGAAATGGAACCTTACAGCTTTTTTAGCTGTTTTTAGCTAGTTCTGTCCCACCCTCTTTTCGTTTTCAGCAAAAATAGAAAAGTATCCGTCCCTGATTCTGTTAAACTTGCATGACCATCACAGTGATGACACCAATGTGTACTTCTCAGAGCAAATCGTAAGTCCCAGATAAAAAGTGATGTTGCATCATACTCCATCTGCTTCGCTTGTAACAACGCTTTACGCTTTTCTATCCTTATTCGGGCTGCATCACTAAATCCGGTTTCTTCGTCAGGCTATGCTGCCCATCGATAAAACGGACTGTACCGCTTTTAGCACGCATGACCACTGTTTGCGTCGTCGCTTTGCTGCCTTTAAACTGGACGCCTTTCAGCAATTCGCCATCTGTTACACCTGTAGCCGCAAAAATGGCATCATCTCCGCCACAGAAGTCGTCCATATAAAACACCTTGTTTAAATCTGTAATTCCCATGTTATGGCAGCGTTGCTGTTCTTCCGCATTCGACGGAATAAGCTGTCCTTGAATTTCTCCCCCCAGACATTTCAAAGCGACAGCGGCCAATACGCCTTCTGGCGCCCCGCCAGTACCAAATAGAATATCGACACCGGTATAGTCGAAGGCTGTATTGATTGCAGCTGCCACATCACCATCGGAAATCAGCTTGATACGTGCCCCGGCATCGCGAATTTCCTGGATCAAAGGCTGGTGACGCTCACGGTCAAGCACAATAGCGACAACATCCTCTATCGCTTTTCCTTTCGCTTTGGCAACAGCCTCCAAGTTTTCCTTCGTCGATTTACTAATATCGACTTTTCCGACTGCCTCCGGTCCGACAGCAATTTTTTTCATGTACATGTCGGGAGCATGCAACAGCTTTGTACGGTCGGCAATGGCAATTACGGTCAATGCATTCCACGTTCCCTGTGCAACAATGTTCGTTCCCTCCAGGGGATCTACCGCTACATCAACAAGCGGTCCGGAGCCGGTGCCAAGTTCTTCACCTATGTACAGCATCGGCGCCTCATCCATTTCCCCTTCCCCAATGACTACTGTTCCCTGCATCGGAATCGTGTCAAACACTTTACGCATAGCAGAGGTTGCTGCATCATCCGCTTCGTCTTTTTTACCTCTGCCCATCCATCGTGCTGATGATAATGCAGCTGCCTCAGTTACTCGTACCAATTCCATTGATAAACTTCTTTCCATATTTTTTCCTCTCCCTTTATATGTGTTCTGCCCTCATCCCAAGAAAGCATTTACTATGAAAGGAAAAATCAGGAATTCTGATGCTGAGAAATTTCTTGTGGTGTCATTTCTTCACGCCATACGTTGGCGCCAAGGCTGGTCAATTTATCAGTAATATCCTCATACCCACGGTCGATGTGGTCCAGACCGGTGATTTCTGTTATCCCATCAGCCATTAATCCCGCAACGACGAGAGCCGCACCAGCGCGAAGATCACTCGCCTTGACACGTGCTCCCTGCAGTCTCACTGGTCCAGAAACTATCGCTGAAGAACCTTCTATTTTGATATTGCCATTCATACGGCGCAGCTCATCGATATGCTTCAGCCTCGCAGAGTAGATCGTGTCTGTGATGACACCTGTTCCAGCCGCCCTTGTCAGTAATGATGTGAGCGGCTGCTGCAAGTCTGTCGGAAATCCAGGGTAGACAAGTGTTTTGATATCCACACTACGCAGTTGTTTACCGGGGGCGATAAGCAGCTGCTCATCCCCGGCCTCGATGGTCACGCCCATTTCACGCAATTTAGCTAAAAGGGATTCCAGGTGCTGCGGAATAACGTTGTCAATAATGACCTCTTCCCCCGCAGCTGCCGCAGCAATCGCATAGGTTCCTGCTTCAATCCGGTCAGGAATGATCGTATGACGGCAGCCATGCAATGATTCTACGCCTTCAATTCGGATGACGTCCGTCCCTACACCTTTGATATTTGCTCCCATGCTTGTCAGCAGTGTAGCCACATCGATAATTTCCGGTTCCTTTGCAGCATTTTCAATGACCGTCTTGCCTTTCGCTTTGACAGCAGCAAGCATGATGTTGATTGTCGCACCAACGCTGACCACATCCAAATAGATGCGGGCGCCGCGCAGTTCTTTGGCTCTGAGATAGATAGCTCCCTGTTCATTGGTAACCTCAGCCCCCAATGCCTCAAAACCTTTGATATGCTGATCGATCGGACGCGGTCCAAGATAACAGCCCCCTGGAAGGCCGATAACAGCCTGGTTGAACTTGCCTAGCATTGCACCCATGAAATAATAAGAGGCTCGCAGTTTCTTCACCTTGCCATTTGGCAGCGGCATGGAAATCATCTTTTCCGGATGGATATGGATAGCGTGATTTCCGGGTTCAAGCTCAACTGATCCGCCAATCTCTTCAAGAAGCGCTGCAAGTGTGTGAACATCGGAAATGCCTGGAAGTCCTTCTAGTATCACTTCTGAATCTGCCAATATTGCTGCAGGAAGCAGCGCAACCGCACTGTTTTTGGCACCGCCGATACGCACTTTCCCGTTCAAGACGTGACCGCCTTCGACTAACATTTTCTGCATGTATTAAACCCCGCTTTTATCTTGTTTGGCGAGCTGACTCGCATAAGAGTAACCTACTTCAATAAGTATAACCTGACATTGGGGATGCAAGACCCCCAGAATAGATGTTTTAGATCTTTGTCCACGGAATTTACTTTTGTTGATTCCAGTCAGAAAGAAACTTTTCAATCCCTTGATCAGTCAATGGGTGCTTGACAAGCTGCTGCAAGACTTTAAATGGAATGGTAGCGATATGTGCCCCGTTCAGTGCAGCCTCCGTGACATGCATCGGATGCCTGATGGAAGCCGCAATGATTTCAGTTTTGATGTCATGACGATCAAAAATTTCTGCAATCGTGGCCACCAGGTCCATGCCATTTTGGCCAATATCATCCAGACGGCCTAAAAATGGAGACACATATGTCGCTCCTGCGCGGGCAGCCAATAACGCTTGGTTGGCATTGAAAACCAATGTAACATTCGTTTTAATGTTCAAGTCGCTGAAGGCCTTCACGGCTTTCAAACCTTCCAAAGTCATCGGCACCTTTACAGTAATGTTAGGTGCAATTGCAGCTAGTTCTTTCCCTTCGGAAATCATACCCTCCGCATCTTCAGAAATTACCTCTGCACTGACAGAGCCAGAAACCTCCGCAGTAATTTCACGAAGACGATCGTGAAATGAAACTCCCTCTTTCGCCACCAGGCTGGGATTTGTTGTAACACCAGCTAATAGCCCCAGTTTGTTCGCTTCTTTGATTTCTTTGATATTTGCTGTATCTACGAAAAATTTCATCTTTTTCTCCATCCCTTCGTTTTTTATATTACCCCTGTATAACTGAATCAAGCTTGCTGGGAAGAACCGAATTCACGCATCTTTCCAATAACTGTTTCTTTAATAGCCTCACGGCTGGGACCCAGATATTTGCGTGGATCATACAAATCAGGTTTCTCAGCTAGCACTTTTCGAATTTTATTGGCTTGCGCAATTTGGTTTTCCGTATTGACATTGATTTTTGCAGTACCTAGCTGAATGGCATGTTTGATATCTTTTTCAGGAATGCCTGTACCGCCATGCAGCACCAGCGGAATACCAGTCAGATTCATGACTTCTTCCATCCGGTCGAAACCGAGATTCGGTTCACCCTTATACGGGCCATGGACTGAGCCAAGCGCAGGAGCAAAGCAATCAACATTTGTTTCTTTTACAAGTCTATCGCATTCAGAAGGAATTGCATAGTTCGCATCTGCTTCATCCACTTTGATATCGTCTTCCTGCCCGCCAACTCGTCCAAGCTCTGCTTCCACGGAAACACCATTGATATGAGCCAGCTCAACGACCTTTTTAGTCATTGCGATATTGTCATCCAACGGCAGTGCGGATGCATCGATCATGACAGAAGTAAACCCGGCATGTATCGCCTTCGCACATTGTTCGAAACTTGAACCATGATCCAAATGAATAGCCACTGGCACACTTATGTTATATTCTTCCATCAGTGCTTTGACCATAGCAGTTACAACTTTGTAACCACCCATATATTTGCCTGCCCCTTCAGATACACCTAAAATGACTGGTGATTTTTCCTCTTCGGCGGCTAAAAGCACAGCTTGTGCATATTCAAGATTGTTTAAATTGAATTGCCCTACTGCATAATGGTTTTCTTTTGCTTTTTGCAGCATTTCTTTCATTGAAACTAGTGGCATGGGATTTTTTCCTCCTTTGGATCAGCAGCTTATCTCCACATGTATAGAATACCAACAAGAGCGTCAACTGGCAACAATGTAAAAACGCAGAATCAACTCCAATATTTTTGAACTATCCTATTTTTTTCATACCATTAGCTTATGCAGCTCAATTGAGCCAATACAAAATTCTTCATCTATGTTTTTGGGATCTTCCATTTCCAGGGGTGGGGGAAATGTTTAAGAATTGCTGGCGGCTGGGTGTCGCCTTGCTCTGCGCCAAGAGCAAGGCGGAAATAATGTGTTGAAAGCAGGTGTTATTTCAGTATTTCTTCTACTTTCTTTAAAACGTCTTCAATATCAAAGGGTTTTGCCAATACATGTTTGATGTTTTTTATCGATTTCTCTTCTGTAGAGACGGTTTCAACCATACCTGTCATTAAAATGACTGGTATGGTTGGGCAAGAATGTGCCATCTCCTTAATGACCTCCATACCATTCTGTATCGGCAATTTATAATCGATCAGCAGCAAGTCGACATTGGTCTGCAGCAGTTTTTCCAAGGCTTTTGGACCAGTATCAGCAGAATCGACCTGGTATCCGGCGTTTTTGAATACTTCTTCTAGCAGAAGCCTGATACCATACTCATCATCAACAATTAAAATACTAGCTTTCACCGATTCATTCCCCCTTCACTATTAGTAATTCGATAGTCATCCAGTAAATTCCTTCTTATGAATCCAATTTCGAAACTATTCAGGCTGTCAAAGCTGCAAAAAACCGCGAGCAGCACATGCTGTCCGCGGTTTTTGAATAAGCCAGGTTATTTTGCTGCTTTTTCCGATGCCGCACCAATGAATCCCGAAAATAAAGGATGTGCATTTGTCGGGCGTGACTTAAACTCAGGATGGTACTGGCAGGCAACAAACCATGGATGATCCTGCAACTCGATTGTTTCGATTAAGCGGCCATCTGGGCTTGTACCGGAAAAGACAAATCCCTTCTCTTCCATTTGCTCACGATAATCATTGTTGAATTCATAACGATGGCGGTGGCGTTCTTCAATCATATCGGCCTGCTCATAAGCAGCCTTTATTTTCGTGCCATCCACTAACTTGCAAGGATATTTGCCCAGACGCAATGTTCCGCCCAAATCACTCAAGTGTTTCTGTTCAGGCAACAAATCGATAATCGGATTCGGTGTCTTCGGATCAATCTCGGCGGAATGTGCCTCTTTCAGCCCAAGCACATTTCTCGCAAATTCAACTGTAGCCAGCTGCATACCTAAGCAGATTCCAAGGAAAGGAATTTGATTGACCCGGGCGTAATGGATTGCCGCAATTTTCCCCTCGATACCACGGTTTCCGAATCCGCCAGGAACAATGATGCCATCTACATGGGAAAGCTCCTGCTCGATCGTTTCCTTGTCCAGGTCTTCAGAGTTGATCCAATGAACATTGATTTCAGCATCGTAAGCATATCCAGCGTGTTTCATTGCTTCAACAACAGACAAATATGCATCTGGCAGTTCTACATATTTACCTACCAAACCAATATCGATTTTTTTCGTCAACCCTTGTACTTTTTCAACGAGTTTTTTCCATTCACCCATATCCGCAGTTTGGCAGGACAGTCCAAGATGATCACATACTAGCTGATCGAGATGCTGCTCCTGCAAAGCAATTGGGATTTGATACAGGACAGAAGCATCACGCATCTCAATCACAGCATGCTCGTTGATGTCACAAAATAGTGCGATCTTCTCTTTCATTTCCTTGCTGATTGCCATTTCTGTTCTAAGGACAATGGCGTCTGGCTGGATTCCAAGGGAACGCAATTCTTTTACACTATGTTGGGTCGGTTTTGTTTTCAATTCCCCAGCCGCCCTAATGTAAGGCACCAATGTACAATGGACATACATCACATGATCCCTGCCGATGTCGCTCTTTATCTGGCGTATTGCTTCCAGGAACGGCAATGATTCGATATCGCCGACTGTTCCCCCGATTTCAGTGATGACTACATCAGCACCGGTTGCTTCCCCGGCACGAACTACTTGTTCTTTGATTTCATTTGTGATATGCGGAATAACCTGTACGGTTGCGCCCAAATAATCGCCACGGCGTTCTTTCTTAATCACACTGGAATAAACCTTTCCAGTCGTGATATTACTGTATTTATTCAGGTTGATATCAATGAATCGTTCATAATGACCCAGGTCCAAGTCAGTTTCAGCACCATCTTCAGTCACAAAGACCTCTCCATGCTGGTATGGGCTCATCGTTCCCGGATCCACATTGATATATGGATCGAATTTCTGGATAGTCACTTTCAAACCACGGTTTTTCAACAATCTGCCCAATGAGGCTGCTGTAATCCCTTTGCCTAGCGATGAAACAACACCGCCTGTTACAAAAATATACTTGGTCACATTTATTCCTTCTTTCTATTCCTGATTCATATGATTAAAACGTTCTACACTGTTTAGGCTTATTTTGCCGCAAACATGTTTTCGAATACAAAAAGCGTACAATCGGCAGCGACTGTAACTTTTTAAATACCAGAATAGGATGCATCGATTTTCCAGCCCAGAAAATAAGAAAAGCGCATCCCCGATTTGCCAGGGGATGCGCTTGGATTTCCAAATTTAAAGAGCCCAATAAAGATTGTACTCATTTGATGTAAAAAAGTCAAGCAGTTATTAAGAAGTATCGGGATGTTGAACCAGCATTTCCGGAAAACAAACCCGCTATCATGAAAGAGAATGTCCTACTTGTTCTCCTCTTCTTCTTCGTCGTCCAAATCGTCTTCATCTTCTTCAAAGTCATCGTAATCTTCTTCATCCAAGTCTTCTTCATCAAGCTCATCATAGTCATTCTCAAATGCATCTGCATCTTCTTCGCGAGGATCATAATCTTCTTTCATATTTTCATCAACCACGATTTCTTCCATATCCAACTCATCATCCAGTTTTTTCTTTTTCGCTGGTGATTTCTTCTTCGTCTTTTTCTTCTTCGGTTCAGCAGTGATATCCTCATCAATTTGCTCTACCGGATACCAACGCTTCAGCCCCCACATATTCGAACCAAGTGTCAGGAATTGGCCATCAACGTTCAAATCTGTATAAAATTGAACCAATGCCTCCTCTTTTCCTTCTCCAGTAAACCCTTTGATGTCAGCAACTTTTTCATAGATATCGTGAAAATCCATCGCCTTTTTTTCTTCCGTTAATATCATGGTTGCCAAATCGATCATCGCTTTATTCTGCAGCTCATCCTTGTTCATGCTCTTCAAACTCATGTTTCGCACTCCCTTTGATATATTCGTACATATGAAAAATCATTGCCTGCCTTGTGCGGGCATGATGGCACTTACCATTTATTCCACATAAATCCTATCATACATTATAAACAAATTATAGTGAAATATGCCAGAAAAAAAGCTGATTCTCTTCGTAGTTTCAGCTAAAACAGATTGCTGTTCCTGCCCATGTATCCCTCATTTATCATATAAGCGCAATGGCATCCTTTCCAAAAAGATGCCATTGCGAAGTAAATTTTATTATATTGGAGAAACTTGCAATACGCGTAAGAGATAGGAAGTCTGCCGATCCACATATTCATTCAATGTGCATTGTTTCTGCAGGATCCATCTTCTGAAGCCCCACATCTGCCCTTGCACGAAAATATTATTGGCTAAAAGTTCAGCATCTGTCATTGATAGATTCTCCGGCAAACAATCCATGATGACATTTTTCAGCATATCGACCATATCCCGCTCTTTTTGCAGTACGTAATCCTGAGAATCTTTCTGCAACGATTTCACTTCCTGATACATGATCAATACTTCCTCTTGCATATCGTTCATGATGTCAAAGTATGCCTTAACTACTCTTATCAAGTTTTCAACCGGTGCATGCTGCAGATCAATTGCCTCTTCCAGCTTGCTTCGCACCTGATTGTAAATCGCATCTACTACAAAAAACAGCACATCTTCCTTCTGGCGGATATATTCATATAACGTACCGATGCTGAAACCGGATTCTTTAGCGATTTCTCTTGTTGTTGTTTTATGAAAACCTTTTTCTTTAAAAAGCTTCATAGCCCCTTTAATCATCTGGCTGCGCCGCTTTTCTACCAGCTCTCTATCCTTTACCACAGACAACCGCTCATGACCCGGCATGAAATACCTCCTTTTCGGGGGACAGCGCCCCGTTTATTTTGTCAGCATTCGTCCGATGACGAGACGTTGGATTTCATTAGTGCCTTCATAAATTTGAGTGATTTTGGCATCACGCATATATCTTTCCACGGGGTAGTCCTTCGTATAGCCGTACCCCCCGAATACCTGAACTGCTTCGGTCGTAACACGCATTGCTGCATCTGATGCAAATAGTTTGGACATGGCCGATGCTTTTCCATACGGCTCTCCCTCACTCTCCAGCCATGCTGCCTGATAGGTAAGCAGGCGGGAGGCCTCTACAGCTGTTGCCATATCAGCCAGCTTGAAGGAAATCCCTTGATGATGGGATATCGGCCTGCCAAACTGTTCCCGTTCTTTCGCATAGACGACAGCTGCATCTAAAGCGCCCTGAGCAATACCGACTGCCTGGGCAGCTATACCGTTTCGTCCGCCATCAAGTGTTGTCATAGCGATTTTGAACCCTTCCCCTTCTGCCCCAAGTATGTTCTGCACTGGGACCCGGCAATTTTCAAAAATGAGTTCCGTTGTCGGGGAAGAACGAATGCCCAATTTCTTTTCTTTTTTCCCAAAAGTGAAACCTTCCATACCCTTTTCGACGATAAATGCACTGATCCCTTTGTGTCCTGCAGGGGGATCCGTCTTGGCAAAAACGATATACACATCTGCCGCTCCGCCATTAGTGATCCACACTTTGCTCCCATTTATCACATAATGATCACCGTCTCTTTTGGCAGTGGTTTTCATCGAGGCAACATCGCTTCCCGCACCGGCTTCAGATAAGGCGTATGCACCTAACGCTTCTCCCGTTGCAAGACGATATAGAAATATTTTTTTCTGTTCTTCACTGCCGTATTTGTAGATTGGCCAGCTGGCAAGTGATACATGCGCAGACAATGTCACCCCGGTAGAAGCGCACACACGGGACAGTTCCTCCACTGCGATCACATAACTGACAAAGTCTGACCCGATTCCGCCAAACTTCTCCGGCCAGGGGATGCCAGTCAGACCCAGTTCAGCCAGTTTATCAAAAATACCACGGTCAAAACGTTCGTTTTCATCACGCGCAGCAGCGGAAGGCTCCACCTCCTTTTTCGCAAAATCCCGGATCATTTTTCGCAGCATCTCTTGTTCTTCTGTCAATTGAAAATCCATTTTTCTCCCCCCACTAACTTTTTAACAGCTGTTTACTGATTACGATATGCTGTATCTCATTCGTACCTTCATAAATTTCCGTTATTTTTGCATCGCGGAAGAGTCTCTCGGCTGGATAATCTTTTGTGTAGCCATAACCGCCGAATATTTGGACTGCTTCTATCGCATTTTTCATAGCTGTACGGCTGGCCATCAACTTGGCCATAGAGGCCTCTTTATTGCATGGCTTATCAAGCTGAAGCATAGAGGCAGCCTGATAAACCAGCAATCTGGCTGCTTCTGTATTCATAGCCATATCAGCCAGTTTAAACGAAACGCCTTGATGCGCAGAAAGTGGTTGATGGAATTGCTTGCGCTCTGCGGCATATGCTGTTGCATGCTCCACCGCAGCTTCCGAGATACCAAGAGCCTGGGATGCTATACCGATTCTGCCGGCATTCAAGTTGGCCATAGCAATTTTGAATCCTTCTCCCTCTTGGCCGAGCATTTGCTTTTCATGGATGCTGCAGCCGTCAAAATGCAACTGTACAGTACTTGTGCCATGCAGTCCCATTTTCTCCTCCATTTTGCCTACGGTAAAGCCCGGTGTGTCCTTCTCCAGAACAAATGCGCTGATGCCTTTTGCGCCCGGCTGATCATTTGTACGGGCGAAGGTGATGTATGTATCGGCATAACCGCCATTTGTGATGAAAACTTTGGAACCATACAATACATAATGGTCCCCCTTCTTCACCGCCTTCGTTTTCAAGTTAGCGGCATCAGACCCCGCTCCTGGCTCCGTCAGCGCGAACGCTCCTAAATATGTCCCGCTTGCAAGCTTCGGCAAATATTTCTGCTTTTGTTCTTCCGTACCAAAATAAGCAATCGGATTTGTACCCACCGAAGTGTGCACAGATAAAATCGCACCAAGCGCTGCGCTGGCTTTGGAAAGTTCATGGACAGCGATGATGTAAGATGTGAAATCCATCCCCCCTCCGCCATATTGCTGTGGCACAAGTATTCCCATCAAACCGATATTCCCCATTTTTGTAATCAGTTCTGAAGGAAATCTATCCTCTTTTTCCATCCGAGGTATTTCGTCCATCACCTCTTTTTTGACAAAATCACGAACCAGCTTCCGCATCATTTTTTGTTCATCGGTCAGATGCAATTGCATGGCGATCCCCCTCTGTGTTCTCATGATGATACTTAACTAATCATATTGATAGAATCCTCTGCCTGTTTTCTTGCCATACCACCCTGCACTGACATATTTTCTTAGTAATGGACATGGCCGGTACTTATCGTCACCGAGTTCTTCGTGAAGGACTTCCATAATATACAGACATGTATCCAAGCCGATGAAGTCCGCCAGTGTCAAGGGGCCCATTGGATGATTCATACCAAGTTTCATAACCGTATCCACATCCTCAATCGAAGCCACCCCTTCGTATACCGCGTACACTGCCTCATTGATCAGCGGCATGAGGACACGATTAGCGACAAAACCTGGAAAATCATTCACTTCTACGGAGGTTTTCCCGAGTTTTTCTGACATACGTGCAATCGCATCATACGTTTCTTCACCTGTTTGCAGTCCCTTGATGATTTCAACTAATTTCATGACTGGTACAGGATTCATGAAATGCATGCCAATCACTTGTTCCGGACGATTGGTCGCAGCAGCTATTTCGGTGATTGGCAAGGAAGATGTATTGGTTGCAAGAATCGCATGCGCCGGTGTGATTTGATCCAGCTGGCTAAACACTGACTTTTTGACGCTCATATTTTCGATTACTGCTTCGATAACTAAATCACATTGTTTAGCCTCATCCATCGCGGCTGCCGGAGTAAGTCTGTGCAATGTTGCTACTTTTTCTTCCCCCGTCATTCGCTGTTTGTCCACAGCTCTTGTGAGGAGTGCGTCGATTTGTTCCATACCTTTTTGCAATGCTTTTTCGTCCATATCATGCAACAGTACTTCGTAGCCCGCTTGGGCACATACTTGGGCAATTCCCGCTCCCATTTGGCCCGCCCCTACGACCATTACTTTCTCAATTTCCATCGCCATTCCTCCTCGTATCGTATAACTAGGCATTGATTTTCAGCCTATCCATTCTGATATATCAAGCTGTTGTAATTCTATTACCTTACACAACAGAAGCTTTCGGCGGGCATGGCTTGAGCCCCCCATTTTTTCTTGCGATATTGCCCAGCCATTCCAATTATTTTGGCACCTCGATCAATATGGCGTCTCCTTGGCCGCCTCCGCTGCAAATTGCTGCGATGCCGCGTCCGCCTCCGCGCCGTTTCAGTTCATGGATCAGTGTCAAAATGATCCGCGCACCACTTGCGCCTATAGGGTGCCCCAGTGCAACGGCACCACCATTCACATTGACTTTATCCATATCCACGCCGGAAATCTTTCCGCTCGCTAAAGAAACAACTGCGAAAGCCTCATTGATTTCGAATAGATCGATATCCGTTTTACTGTAGCCTGTTTTTTCCAGGAGCTTATTGATGACAAGACCTGGCGTTTGCGGGAAGTCCTTCGCCTCCACTGCCACTTCAGCGTGTCCGAGAATGGTTGCAAGCACCTGTTTATCCAGTTCTTTTGCCTTTTCATCAGACATGACGACAAATGCGCAAGCGCCATCATTGACACCTGGCGCATTCCCAGCTGTTACCGTACCCTCCGGATCAAATGCCGGATGCAGCTTGCCTAGCTTTTCCATATTTGTATCTTCGCGGGGAGCTTCATCTGTATCGACTATCGTCACTTGCCCTTTGCGGCCTTTGACTTCGAGCGGGATGATTTCTTCCGCAAATTTGCCGTCCTTGATCGCTTGGATTGCACGCTGATGGCTGCGATAGGCCCATTTATCCTGTTCTTCTCTTCCGACTTCAAATGCTTCGGCAGTGGAGTTTCCATAATTCCCCATATGCACCCCAGTAAAGGAACACGTCAACCCGTCATGAATCATTAAATCCTTCACAGTTTGGTCTCCCATTCTGAAACCACTGCGGGCATTTGCCATAAAATAGGGCGCATTGGACATACTTTCCATTCCTCCGGCTACAATCACTTCTTCATCACCGAGACGGATCAGCTGGTCAGCCAACGTCACACTGCGTAAGCCCGAGGCACATACCTTATTGATTGTTTCTGTTTTGACCTCCCAAGGGATACCGGCTTCCCGGGCAGCCTGACGGGATGGAATCTGTCCCTGCCCCCCTTGCAGCACGGTGCCCATAATCACTTCATCTACCTCTTTGCCGTTCATATCCGCACGGTTCAATGCTTCTTCCATTACTTTTCCGCCCAATTGTGATGCAGTAAAAGATTTCAGAGAGCCCCCCAGCTTTCCAAACGGTGTTCTCGCTCCGGAAACAATAACTGTTTTTCTCATTTGATTATTTTCCTCCTCCGCATTGATAGCGCTTTCTAAAATACGTTCTTTCGCTACGCTATTATCTAAATCCTTATCTACATCGGTTGAAATCTCACAGGGCTGTTTAGACCAATCCAACCCTGTCAACCATTGGCACACCCGGCACAGTCGTTCAGCATTTGACTGAACGCTCGCTCGATTCGCCGGTAATTAAAGGGAGAGAAGACGTTCCTCTCCCCTCTTATCTATCAGTCTATCATTTTTTAGTGATCAAAACCAATGACCCATCACGCTGATTTCTCTTCGTTTCGCGGCAGTACAGACAAGGCCAGAATTTCAGCTACATCCATGGTGCTGATATCCTCCTCCACTTCTTTTGCTTTTGTCCCATCACTAAGCATTGTCAGGCAGTATGGGCAAGCACTGGAAATCATGGTGGGATCGACTGCCATCGCCTGTTCCGTCCTGGCAACGTTGATACGATTGCCAGTCGTTTCCTCCGCCCACATCATGCCGCCTCCGGCTCCGCAGCACATTGCATTTTCTTTGCTTCTTTCCATTTCAACAAGCTGCAGTCCAGGGATGCTTTGCAAGATTTCACGCGGTGGATCATATACCCCATTGTATCTTCCTAAATAACAGGAATCATGATAAGTAAGTCGTTCTTTGATCTCGCGCTGCGGCTTCAATTGACCTTGGTTCACCAAATCATAAAGCATTTGCGTATGATGATAGACCTCCGCTTCAAAACCGAAATCCGGGTATTCATTTTTGAAAATATTGTATGCGTGCGGATCAATGGTAACAATCTTGGCCACACCATTTTTTTCAAATTCCTTGATGTTTTTTTCCGCAATTTCCTGGAATAAAAACTCATTTCCGATCCGTCTTGCTGTATCTCCAGAGTTTGCCTCCTTGTTTCCAAGAATAGCGAAGCTAATGCCAGCTTGATTCATCAATTTCGCAAATGCGATGGCGATTTTTTGGCTGCGGCTGTCATATGCCCCCATCGAACTGACCCAAAAGAGGTATTCAAATTCCTTGTCTTCTTTTTTCAGCTCCTTGACTGTTGGAATATATACATCTTCATCCTGTTCGCGCCATTTGATGCGATCTTTTTTCGAGAGTCCCCAAGGATTACCCTGTCGTTCAATATTCATGACTGCTCGTTGTACATCTGCGTTCATTTTACCTTCTGTCATGACCAGATATCGGCGCAGATCGATAATTTTATCGACATGTTCATTCATTACTGGGCAGGCATCCTCACAGTTGCGGCACGTCGTACATGCACTGAGTTCCTCCTCCGTAATGACATCGCCAATCAAACTAATATTTTCCACAGTTGCAGCAGCCTCACTGCCAGCTGCCCCCGCCAACCGGTTGCCTTTTGTATTGGAAAAAGCGAACGCCGGAACCCATGGTGATTTACCTGTGACCGCGGCACCTTTTTCTGTTAGATGGTCGCGAATTTTGATCATCAAATCCATTGGTGACAGCATTTTTCCAGTAGTGGACGCCGGGCAGACATTCGTACACCGCCCACACTCTACGCAGGCATAGAAATCGATCATTTGCACTTGCTCAAAATCTTCTACTTTACCTACGCCAAAGGAAATATCTTCTTCTGATTCTTCCTCATCAATATCAAAATCGATTTTCTGCAGCTTTCCAGGAACATGCTTGCTCAAGAACACATTCACAGGCGCAGCAATCAAGTGTGCATGCTTGGATTGCGGCACATATACGAGGAAAGTCAAAATGGTGACTGTATGGATCCACCAAAAGATGAAAAACATTACTGCAGCTGCAGTTGGCGACAGCCAGCTGCATGCACCCGCTATTAAACTGGCAACTGGTTCAGACCATGTCAACGCTTCTCCGTGCCATACCATCATCATTGCATTGCCAAACAGCACAGAGATCATCAATATGCCAATGAATAAAAGAACAAGTCCTGCTTTAAATCCTCGTTTCAGCCTGACAAGCTTCTCAATATAGCGCCGATGGAAAGCCCAAACGACCGCAACCAGGATCATCAGGGTAACGATTTCCTGGAAAAAAGTAAAAGCCGGGTAAACTGGTCCGAAAGGCAGATGCGCCCCAGGTGAGAGACCCTTCACAAACATATCGATGGCACCGAACTGTACCAATAAAAAACCATAGAACATCATGACATGATATGTTCCTGATTTTTTATCCTTCAAGAGCTTGGACTGCCCGAAGACAATCTTGATGATCTTCTCGACCCTTTCCTTCAGCTGAAGATCAAATGCTGACTTCTTTCCCATCTTGATGTACGTAACCCTTGTCGCCACCACCCTGGCGAACAAGTAGATGCCATATGCTACGATAGCGATGAATGCTATTGCATTTACAGTCAAAAATACAGACAACTCCAGTTCCCCCTTTGCCGAAATCGATGCTTTTTGGTAACGTTTACATATTTAAATAATCATGTAATCCAAACTATTTATTCTTCCATGCTATCTCTACTATAGATTATGAATGATCATTCAGTCAACTGATATTTTTCTGTCAGTTCATTTTTATGCCATACAGGGAGCAGAGAATTGCTGGATAAACCATCCAAATTCTCTGTCCTTCCATCTCTTTTACAGACGTCCTCACATATTTTTCATTGTTCATGCACATTCTCTATGAACGAATTGATTCGTTTCTTCCCTTTAAGAAAATACACCGCTCTTCCTTCCCCATCTGCTTGGAAAGATTGCAGCCACTTCCGCATTTTACGCTTGCGCGGGTAATATGTCGTGCAGATGAAACTGATGAATTCCCAATCCAATTTTTCAGGGCAGCCCACTCCGAGGTCAGGGCGCGTTTTTCCTCTGTTTTTCAACCAGCGTTTAAAAACCCGATATAAACATATATACAACGGTAATTCCAAGTATATGATCGTATCTGCATGTTCAGCTCTGATTTCATAAGTGCCTGTGTAATTTCCTTCTACAATCCATCTATCACGTCCATGAACAATTTCTCTTTGTGATGATGCAAATTCTTCCATCCCGGTTTGTATCCATCCTGGTTTCCAAAAGAGAGCATCCAGATGAGTCACTTCAATATGTAGTTTGCTTCCCAATTTCTTCGCAAACGTGGATTTACCTGCACCTGCTGAGACTCCCATAACCAAGATTTTCTCCATTTATCCATCTCCTTTACTTGTCAATAGCCTTTACTTCATCATGAATTTTCCAAATAGTTTCTCCATATATTTTTATCATACTATTCCAGGACAGACAAATTATTTTAACAAAAGGGAGGTCCGCTATCATTCCCCGGGAAGCGATTTATCGTCAAAAAATGCAGAAACTCTCAAGGATGAGTGCTTCTGCATTTTTGAGTATCATCGTTTCATTTTTTCACGCTGCATAAGGAGCATTCGGGATATGCTATCCGTTTTACATTTTTTCCGGCGCGCTGACACCAAGTATTTTCAACGCATTAGCAATAGTAGTTCGTACAGCCTTCATCAACGCGATACGTGCCTGTGTCAATGCCATATTCTCTGGAGCAAGCACTTTTTCCGCATTATAGAAGCTGTGCAGTAGTGCAGCAAGGTCAAATACATACTGTGTCACCTTATGCGGCGCCCGCTTTTCTGCAGCATCTGTGATCATCTGCGGAAAGGCAGCTAATTTTTTCAATAAATCCAACTCTTTTTCGGACGTGAGCAAACTTGGATCAAACGTTTGTTCAATATCTGTGGAGATGTTTTTTGCTTCAGCCTGCTTCAGCATCGTACAAATTCTGGCATGAGCGTATTGAACGTAGTAAACCGGATTATCATTAGACTCCGAACGAGCCAGATCAATATCGAAATCAAGCTGCGCATCATTGGAACGCATGTTAAAGAAGTACCGTGTCGCATCCACCCCGACATCGTTCATCAACTCACGCAATGTGACAGCATTTCCGGTTCTCTTGCTCATGCGCACTTTTTCACCGTTTTCAAACAAGTTGACCATCTGAATGATTTCCACTTCCAATTTATCAGAAGGATAACCAAGTGCCTGAATGGCCGCCTTCATGCGCGGAATGTAGCCATGATGGTCTGAACCCCAAACATTGATAAGCGTATCAAAACCACGGTCTAATTTATTTTGGTGGTAAGCGATATCCGGTGTCAGGTACGTGTAGCTGCCGTCACTCTTAATCAGCACGCGATCTTTGTCGTCACCAAAATCCGTTGAGCGGAACCAAAGCGCACCGTCTTGTTCGTAGATATAATCTCCCGCTTTGAGCTTATCCAGGACACTTGCAATTTTGTCATCCTGATACAAGCTTTTTTCCGAGAACCAGCTGTCGAATACGACATGGAATGCCTCCAGGTCATCGGCGATTTTCTTGAATTCGTACTTCAACCCATATTCTTTAAAAAATGCAAGCCGCTCTTCAAGCCCTGTATTCGCCCACCTATCTCCATCTTTTTTTGCCAGCTCCTGGCCGATTTCAATGATATCGGTACCACGATAACCATCGTCTGGCATTTCTCCATCCAGTCCCAAAGCCTGCAGATAGCGGGCATTGATTGACTTTGCGAGATTATTGATTTGGTTTCCCGCATCGTTCATATAATATTCACGTTCGACCTCATAACCAGAGCTTTCAAGGAGATTGCAAACAACATCGCCAAAAGCTGCACCGCGGGCATGCCCCAAATGCAAATCACCTGTTGGGTTGACTGATACGAACTCCACCTGAATTTTTTTGCCTGCGCCAGCTTTGGTTTTTCCGTAATTTTCGCCGGAAGACAAGATTTCACTGACCATATCTGTCAAAAAGTCCTGTTTCATGAAAAAGTTGATGAAACCGGGACCAGCTATATCCACCTTTTCAACGGAGGCCTTTTCCTCATCGAGGTTTGCTACAATGTCCTCTGCAATGAGCTTCGGTGCCTTTTTAGCAATACGAGCCAGCTGCATCGCAATATTGGCAGCAAAATCGCCATGCGCTTTGTCCTTCGGTTTCTCTAAAATAATTTCAGGCAATTGCTCAGGTTCTGCTAAACCGGCATTCAACACTGCATTTTTAATAGCTTCTTTCAGTGTTGCCTGTGTCTGTTCCAATGCGTTCATCAATTTTCCTCCTTAAATTGCAGCTTCAGTTGATGGCCTCGTTCTTCCTGGCCGTTCAATTTCACCGAATACTCTATCGTCAATTCCCCGTTTCCGGCAGATTGCAGATTATAATCGATTTTTCTCGTGTAGGTCTGCATATGCAAACTTCCGTGAGGGTGCGTGTATACATTTTCAGTATTTTTTCCTAAAACGAATTGCTGGTTCATATTCACAGAACCAGTTCGCTTCACATTCACTTTATTTTTTTGGATTGTCATCAAATTTCTCACAGGAGGCAGTTCCTTGTCGATTTGTTCATCAAATATCAGGACATCCAGCTGTCCTTTTCTAGTGAAAGCGCCCTGCTGTGTCGTGGCATGATGTTCCATTTGTCCATTATCATCGATAATTGTCTGCAATGATACGATAACATTTTTTCCCATCGAACCGCCCTCGCCAACTTTTTATCTCATATGAAGGTGTTTTGACATTGTTTCTGCATTTCTTACCATATTCGTTAATTATAGCGATAAAGAAGGTGGTTTATCAATAGTTGCTGGAAGTTTTGTTGGAAAAATATCATTTACAGGGGATCTTGCATATGTAGTGGGGTAATTTCAGACTATGATTCCTGTTGCAAAACATCCTATCCATTATTTCGCTTCTTATCTTCCACATCTGATACTGCTTTCCGACATAGAAGTTTAATTTCCGCCATTTTTTCCCATAATATTTGTAAAGCAGTAAAATCGTACATTGGAGCATACAAACATGAAAAAACAGCGCCACTTCAGCTCTTATCAAAAAATACTCGCCAGAATGATCGTATATCCGGTATTTGCCATTTTACTTGGGCTGGCAGTCATTTATACGGCTGGTTATCTGATGGGAGCACCTGATTTATCGATGGACCATCAGACAGTCTATTACAATCAGGACGGAAAAGAAATCACCAGTGAAACAAAAAAAGAAAAAAAGTGGGTTGCTTTGAAGGACATGTCTCCATATATCATCGATGCAACTATTGCGATTGAAGACCGTCGTTTTTTCGAACACAAAGGATTCGATTTCAAACGGATTTTCGGGGCCATTTATAAAGATATCAGGACAAAGTCTTTGAAAGAAGGAGCCAGTACGCTAACCCAGCAATATGCCCGCAGCATGTACCTATCCACTGAAAAAACATGGCAGCGCAAGCTGAAAGAAGCTTTTTACACAATCAGGCTGGAAATGTTTTATTCCAAAAAAGATATTCTCGAGGGATATCTTAACACCGTCTATTACGGCTATGGTGCATATGGTGCCGACGCAGCGAGCGAAGTATATTTCCAAAAATCCGTATCGGAGCTGACTTTGGCAGAGGCTGCAATGATTGCCGGTATACCGAAAGGACCGACCTATTACTCGCCGTTCAACGATGAGCCGCGTGCCAGAAAACGCCAGCAGCTGATTTTACATGAAATGCTTAAAGCAAAGATGATCGACCCCAAATCGTATACGGCTGCTATCGATACACCATTAAAATATGCCGGCAAGAAACAGGAAGAGGATGTGTCCAATGTCCATTATTTTACCGATACCGTATTACGTGAAGCATCCAGCCTGTTAAAGCTGGACAGACAGGCTGTACAAAATGGCGGTTTTAAAATATACACAACGTTGGATGAAGATGCACAAAAGAAATTGGAAACAACCGTCAAACGAACCGTTCCACATGACAGTGAAATCGAACTGGCTGTCATTTCCATGAATCCTGAAAATGGCGCCATCCATGCACTGACTGGCGGAAAAAGCCATCAGCAAAGCCAATTCAATCGGGCGATTGATGCAAAACGCATGGCAGGATCCAGTTTTAAGCCTTTTTTGTATTATGCCGCGTTGAACAATGGCTATAACCCGACGACAATGCTCAGCAGCAAACCGACAACTTTTCAGCTTGCAAATGGCAACACTTACGAGCCGGGTAACTATAATGGCTATTACGCTGACAAACCGATCACACTTGCACAAGCGCTGGCATTATCCGACAACATTTATGCGGTTAAAACAAATCTGTATCTCGGTGTCGACAAATTGCCAGAGGTAGCAAAAAAATTCGGTTTTACGAGCAAATTGCCCGCTGTGCCCTCTTTGGCACTTGGAACCGCAGCTGTATCACTGAAGGAAATGGTGACGGGATACGGCATGTTAGCGAATGGCGGCCATAAAATAACGGCACATACGATTGACAAAATTGTCGATGCCCATGGACAGACCGTTTATGAAGCGGGATTCAAGCATGAGAAAAACATTCTCGATCCGAAGAAGGCTTTCATTCTGACAGAAATGCTTACGGGCATATTCGATACATCTTTGAATGGATATATGTCCGTAACCGGTTCTTCCATTGCCAACAAACTGAGCAGGCCATACGCTGCAAAATCCGGCACGACAGATTCAGACAGTTGGATGATCGGCTATAGTCCCGACCTGGTAACAGGTGTCTGGACAGGCTATGATGACAACAGAGCCATGAATAAAGTCAAAGAGCACACTTTTGCCAAGGAAATCTGGGCGGATTTCATGGAATCCGCACATCAGAAAAAACCAGTACATGATTTCCCTGTTCCAAAAGGTGTGGTCGCTATTCCTATAGATCCTGAAACCGGTGAACGTGCAACACCATATTGTCCGTCCAGCCGTGTCATGTATTTTGAAAAGGGTACAGAACCGGAAGATTATTGCAATATTCATCATGAACGGGAGCAAAAACCAGAAGAAAACGAAAAAGGAATATTTGAGCGTTGGTTTGATCTATTGTTCGGATAACAGGTTATTAAAAGGACAGAAACTATCCTAAGTTTCTGTCCTTGTTTATGTATTGCCCTATTTTATCTGTCATTTCGCTTTGACAATTTCTCAGTTTTATTATACATTATCTAATGTACGAACAATAATTGAAAAATGACATTTATCATTCGGATATAAGAGGTGTTCATGATGGAAAACGTATTTGATTATGAAGATATACAACTAGTACCGGCAAAATGCATTGTCAATAGCCGTTCTGAGTGTGACACAACCGTGACATTAGGCAGTCGAAGTTTCAAATTGCCGGTAGTACCGGCAAACATGCAGACAATCATCGACGAAAACATGGCTGTTTTTTTAGCCGAAAATGGATATTTTTATGTGATGCATCGGTTTGAGCCGGAAAAACGAATCGCTTTTACCAAGGATATGCAGGAGCGCGGATTATTCGCTTCCATCAGTGTCGGAGTCAAGGATGAAGAATATCGTTTCGTAGAAGAGCTTAAGGCTGAAGGACTAACCCCTGAATTCATAACGATCGACATCGCACATGGGCACTCCAATGCTGTCATTCGAATGATTTCATTCATCAAGGAGCATTTGCCGGACAGCTTCGTTATCGCTGGGAATGTCGGCACGCCCGAGGCAGTCAGAGAGCTGGAAAGAGCCGGCGCTGATGCTACGAAAGTCGGTATCGGCCCAGGTAAGGTCTGTATCACAAAAATCAAAACGGGCTTCGGTACCGGCGGATGGCAGTTGGCTGCATTGAAATGGTGTGCCAAAGCAGCGACAAAACCACTCATCGCCGATGGTGGTATCCGCACCCATGGTGATATCGCGAAATCTATCCGTTTTGGAGCAACGATGGTCATGATTGGCTCTTTATTTGCTGGACATGAGGAGTCACCTGGGCAAACCATCGAAAAAGACGGAGAACGATTCAAAGAGTACTTCGGTTCAGCCTCTGAATTCCAAAAAGGCGAAAAGAAAAACGTCGAAGGGAAAAAAATGCTTGTGCCGCACAAAGGGGCGATTACGGATACACTGAATGAAATGCAACAGGATCTCCAGTCCTCTATTTCTTACGCGGGAGGAGACACTCTGGAAGCGATACGAACAGTAGATTATGTCATCGTCAAAAACTCCATATTCAATGGGGATAAAACATACTGATTTCTTAAATGTCAGGCTGTCCTATGCTTTTTAAAAGCTGATGGACAGTCCTTTACAGTCTTTCGGATACATGCGACCAGGGCCTGCATTTTGTATATGAAAAGAAGCCGATTCTACACACAGTAATGTGAGAGTCGGCTTCTTTTTGTCCTAGTAATGTGCTTTGAGAGCCCATGTATATATATTTTACAAACTTTGTTTGAAAATCACAAGATTTTACAATCATTGTTCATGATTCAGTCACAATTCCGTCAAATTCAGGCTCAGATTCTCTGATTAAAATTCTGAGACCTCTTGGATGGAGTCACATCCCTACACTTTTAATGCTTTTTTCAATTCATCGGTGGAATTATTCCACATATCAGCATTAAATTCAGCTAAAAAATCACCTAGCAGCTTCTTGGAGTGATCGTCCATATGTTCTACGATGATTTTGCCCTTCAGTGATTTTTCCATATACGTCACATGTTCTGCCATCGACTTATATGCCCTTTTATTCGGTTTATCCACCCGCAGTTCACTGCCTGCAACACCTGCATAGTAAGGGCCGTTTTCACCACGTTCTACATTGACCCACACAATCCAGTATAATTTACCGTCAGGAACAGCATCTTTTTCAGGGAAATACTTAACCCGCCGCTCAATTTCACTGCGCGCATGCATGGCAGCCATATCTACGTACGCTCTGTCCTCATTTGGATCCACGATGACCGATGACATATTTTCCAAACTGATGGAGCCAGCCCCGTAACCGCCATGTCCATCATTCGAATCGTCTTTGATAATTGTAAATGAATTTTTGGGCTTCTTTTTTGAAGAATCGTCTGCGCTCATATGATAGCCTCCTTTGCAGTTATCTAATGCCATCATTGTAGCACATCCTTACACGTCTTTTCATGTTTGCGGTCCACCTGCCTCCAAATGGTTCAGCATCGGACAATGCTGCATGTTTTCCAATGGTAGGCTTAATGCAGCTGCCTTAGCTTATCAATCATTTCCCAGGCCTGGGTAAATTCCTCCGTGGTATAGCGTTGCTTTGGCTTCACTTTTTTGACTTTCTCTTCTACTTCGTTGTGGTTCAGATCACGGAAAAAGAGCATGGTTGCAACCAATTCAAGAAAACGGGAGCTTTTATCCATCAAGACTGCCGCTTTCTTCTGATAATCAGGCATGTCCAGGGAAAATTGCTGCAGGAAATCCTGCCCTTGGTCAGTCAGGCAGTAGTGATATTGTATGTAGCTGCTTTTTTCTTCTTTCATCTCGGCAACAAAACCAAGGTTGCACAATTCTTCCATCCGCAACGATAGTTCCTCCGAATAAGGACCATAAAAGTGAAATTGATATTTTTCTTCGAAAGGCACCCCGCTCGACTGCAGAATATAGATCATTTTTTGCAATTTTTTTCTTCCGGTCACCTCACCGACCTGCGAAAAAAAACCTAGAATCCTTGCATGATTATTCAGCATCATTTACAACTCCTTGCCCGTTTAAAATAGTCATGATTCGCTTTACATCGTTGTTTTCCCATTGCTCCATCAGCATGTCCATCGGGAAATACAATTTGTGGTCCGTCCGTTTTTTTCCTGAGATCGCTTCTACGATATCCGATTGTCTGGAAAGCTCTTTTAATTCATTGTTTTCCATCAGCAGATAAATGGGAACCCGTTCACCTTCTTCACCAGGCCTGTAAAAATCATACGGCAGGTCAGAAGAAGAGTCCGCGACAAGATAATAGTCAGGGTTGATGCCCACTTTCTGAAACAACTGATGCAATTCCATCCATTCATTGATCATGTGGTTAGGATTGAACTCGATATACTTGAAGAGCCTCCGATTCATGAATCGTTCACAAAGATCGCTCAAAATCTCGTCTTCTTCCTCCTGCCAAAGCTGGAAATAATAATGTACAATTGCCTCGTCCAAACGCAAATAATCCTTCAGTGTCACCTGGTCAGTGAACAGCGTAATAAAATGGGCCGGCCGCAGTTTGAAAGCATAGTTATTTTCAAATAGATGCTTGACTCTGTGCAATATTTTCGTTAGAATCACTTCTGCACTTCTCGTCACCGGATGGAAATACACCTGCCAGTACATTTGGTAGCGGCTCATAATATAATCTTCCACCGCGTGCATCCCGGTCGATTTAATGACCACCTGTTCTTCCATCGGACGCATGACACGCAATATCCGCTCCATATCAAAGTGTCCATAGCTGACTCCGGTAAAGTATGCATCACGCTGCAGATAATCCATTCTGTCTGCATCGATTTGGCTGGAAATCAGACTGACGACAAGCTTGTTGGCATACGTCTTGCCGATCACATCAGCCACATCTTGTGCAAACCCCTGCCCTACTTTTTCCAGTATCTTATTGACCCCTGTATCTCCCAAAATGATTTTTTGAGTAAACTGTTCATGGTCCAGTTTGAACACTTTCTCGAAAGAATGAGAGAAAGGACCATGCCCTAAATCATGCAAAAGCGCCGCACACAAGCACAGAAGCCGTTCTTCATTATCCCAATTAGGCCGGTCATTGAAATTATAGATAATCCTGCGGACCACCTCATAGACCCCAAGTGAATGATTAAAGCGGCTATGTTCCGCACCATGAAAGGTCAAATTCGATGTGCCCAGCTGTTTGATACGCCGTAATCTCTGAAACTCCGGTGTGCCAATCAGATCCCAAATCACTCTGTCACGCACATGGACATACCGGTGCACCGGGTCCTTGAACACTTTCTCTTCCCTCAATTGCTCATCTTTATATGCCATGTTTCGTTTCAACTCGTTTCTTTTCGACAGTTATATATTATTATATAATAGAGTGCCTGGGTAAAAAAGGGGAACACTAAGATTCCTTCTTGCATTTTCCCTTATACTGAGTCAAACATGCTTCCTAAAGGAGTTTAATATGAAAAACTGGAAAGAAATCATACATCAGCAAACTTTTCGATATATAGACCACACAGCTAAAAAAGAATTTGCATCTGAACCATATACTGCTATGACTTCCTTTGCAGTGGATGATGCTTTGGCCACTTCTGCCAGTGACGGACAGTCCCCCCCTTCTGTCAGGCTGTGGGTCCATCCAGATACTGTCGTACTTGGTATTCCAGATTTGCGCGTTCCTAACTTGGAAAAAGGGGTCCGGCAGCTGCAGTATCTGGGGTACCATGTAGTCGTGCGCAATTCTGGCGGTCTGGCGGTTGTTCTGGATGATGGCGTGCTCAATATTTCGCTTGTGCTGCCTGATGTCAGGCATATTTCCATTCATGACTGCTATGAAGCGATGGTCAGCCTTATCAAGTCGATGCTTTCAGATGTAACGAATGATATTGAAGCCTATGAAATCGTTGGGTCATATTGCCCGGGGGATTATGATTTAAGTATTGGCGGGAAAAAATTTGCAGGCATCTCACAGCGACGTATCAAGCATGCCGCGGCCATCCAAATTTATTTGGATGTTTCAGGCAACAGCCAGGCCCGTGCTGCTGCAGTTCGGGACTTTTACCATGTAAGTGTCCACGGCGAGGTAACAAAGTTTGCCTATCCGGACGTCCTGCCGGAAAAAATGGCATCTTTGTCTGAATTGCTGGATATAGACTTATCTGTCGAGGATATGAAAAAACGGGTATTAACCACATTGCAATCCTTAAGCAGCGAAATCATCACCCCGCCATTTTCAGAAAAAGAAATGCATGTATTTCAAACGAGAATGGGGCAGATGAAAAAACGCAATGAAAAAATTATGGCACTGCTTTCGGGAGAATGACCGATGAAGGTAAACTTCCCCAGCCCCGTCAAAAAAGGCCAGCCCGTACACCGGCTGGCCTTTCTCTTTGACTATGCTTTTTGTGGATGAACTTCCATGTCAAGACATGATTGATACTGTGACTGGACAGGAAATTGGTACTGCGTTTTATCTTTGTGAAATGTAACTGATGACATAGCGAAATGCCTCAAATTCATTCCGCTTGTGCAGCGGTAATCAAAGCCAAATGGTAGACATCCTCTACACTGCAGCCTCTGGAGAGGTCATTTACAGGCTTGTTCAATCCTTGCAATATCGGACCAACGGCTTCAAAACCACCAAGCCTTTGCGCGATTTTATAGCCGATATTCCCCGCTTCCAAACTTGGAAAAACAAATACCGTGGCATCACCTTTAATATCAGCATCCGGGGCTTTTTTAACTGCTACCTCCGGAACGAATGCAGCATCGAACTGGAATTCCCCATCAATCAGTAAACCAGGGTCCTTTTCTTTGGCTAACCCGATTGCAGCACTCACTTTTTCCGTTTCTTCGGATTTTGCCGAGCCTTTCGTTGAAAAACTGAGCATGGCTACGCGCGGCTCTACACCGAAAAGCTTTCCTGTACGGGCACTCTCTACCGCGATTTCTGCCAAATCCTGGCTATCCGGAGCAATATTGATGGCGCAATCAGCAAACACATATTTTTCTTCTTTGCGCGCCATGATGAAAACACCGGATGTTTTACGAATACCCGCTTTCGTCTTGATGATTTGCAAGGCCGGACGAACTGTATCAGCAGTAGAATGTGCTGCACCACTGACAAGGCCATCCGCTTCGTTCATATAAACCAGCATCGTTCCGAAATAATTTTCATCCAATAATATTTTTTCAGCGTCTGCTTTGGTCGCCTTGCCTTTTCTCCGCTCCACAAAAGCATCCACCATCGCATGGAACGCTGCATAATCACGAGGATCGATCACTTCACAATTGGAAATATCCACCTCCAGTTCAGCTGCTTTTCCTTGCACAGCTTCCCGGTTTCCAATCAAGATCGGCTGTAAAACCCCTGCAGCTCCAAGCTGACTGGCTGCCTGCAAAATACGATCGTCCAAGCCTTCTGGAAATACGATAGATTTCTTGTCGTCTTTTATCTGGTCTTTCAATTGTTCAAATAAATCACTCATCACAAATACCTCCTTACAGGTTGTCCGTACTTATATATATCATATTACTTTTTCATTGTTAACAAAAGCGGTACGCTGTATGCAGAGATTGGTAAGGGGTGATCGGGCGGGAAAGTAATTTGATGCAAGCGATTTTAAGCAGCAAGCAAGATCTTTTCAGCTAAACCTGTAACAAACTTCTCACAAGCGGACCCCTATTTTTATGTTATAGTGGAAAGTGGATGAGATATTTTGGATAAGCTATAACTAACCAGATTTGATAAAGGAGAGAGATATAATGGTAGAAGCTGTGGAAACAATGGATGGCTGGTGCTCCTTACATGATTTGCGCACTATTGATTGGAATGCTTGGAAGCTGGCTTCAGAAAGCGAAAGAGAAGCTGCCATCAGCAGTTTCACGAAACTGGTCGAAAAATGGGACGCTGTTGAAGAAGAGAAAAACGGCAGCCATGCGATGTATACAGTTGTCGGTCAGAAGGCAGACCTTATATTCATGTTCCTGCGTCCGACAATGAATGAGTTGAATGAATTGGAAACAGAATTTAATAAATCCAAATTCGCTGAGTACTTGATTCCTGCACATTCCTACGTATCCATCGTAGAACTCGCGAAATACCGCGAAAGGAAAGATGGTGTCGATCCGGAAACATTAAAAGGCACGCAGGCAAGGCTCAAACCGATCCTGCCAAAATGGGAGCATATCTGTTTCTACCCGATGGATCGCAGACGCGAAGGCAATGATAACTGGTATGTACTCGAAAAAGATGTTCGCGCTGAATTGTTGTATGAACACAGCAAAACCGGTCGGAAATATGCTGGCAAAGTGAAACAATTCATTACAGGGTCCATTGGTTTGGACGATTGGGAATGGGGAGTTACGCTTTTTGCCCATGATCCGCTGGAATTCAAGAAAATCGTCTATGAAATGCGTTTTGATGAAGTTAGCTCCCGTTATGGGGAATTCGGTGAATTTTTCATTGGCAACCTGTTGAAAAAAGAAGACATTGCCAAATTCCTGCATGTTTAATATATTGCTTTGACAATGAGGACTGCTCTGTTGTGAGCAGTCTTTTTTGCGTCCTTCACTTCCTGATATTTGTTTTTATTCCTTCGCTCCCCTTGTCATACTTGCCAACACTTCCACATACATTTAAATTGGTACTTCATTTGATGAAACAGGACTTTTCGTTCAATTCAAGCAACGTTGACATTTCAGCTTGGCAATATACATGCACTCCGCATGGCAGGTAAACAAAGATGTTTGTATTTACAGTCAGAAAAGAGGTGTTTGCAGACTTCAAAGTGTATGTGTTCCTTCGTCTTTGTATAGTTCATTTTAATTTCGATCATTGTTCAGTAAAAAATCAACTTCAGGAGGTTTTCGCATGAGTGAAAGTCAAGAAAACTACAGCTATTCAACGTATCCTTATTTTTACTATCCACAAAGTTCTCCAGCATTTTATCCTGGGTATGGCTACAGGCAGTTTGCACAGCAGCCGCCGCAAAACACACAATCTGGAGTGACACCAACACAGCAAGGGCCTGATGTCCCTGGCATGATGCCTATCCAGCAATCATACATCGAAAACATTTTACGTTTGAATAAAGATAAATACGCCATTGTCCATATGCGCTTCGATGACACGCCAAAAATATTTAGAGGAAATATAGAGGCAGCAGGACGGGACCACATTATTATCAAGGACACCCAGACAAATAAAAGATACTTATTGCTGATGGTATATTTGGATTACGTGGAGTTTGATGAAAAAATCAACTACTCGTATCCATTCCAAGGAGCAGCAGGACCGACAAGCCAATTCTCGAATTATCCACCAAGGTAAGGAACAAAAAACACAGAAAACAACAACATTCCACAATGTTTAATCTGCATTATGCTTCACTTGACCTTTTATGAAAGTGAGTGACACTGAGCAGAAAGGAAAGGGCTTATACTTTCCTTCCTGCTAAAAAATAAAAAGATAGCATGGAAAATCGGGAGAAAGCCGATTCAGATGCTATCTTTTCCTTCAATAGGGGTGGGTCCATTGAATCATCCATATAAAAAAATGGTGTTGGCCGAAATGGCAGCAATCGGATTGCCGGCAGTGCTCGTGCTGATCGCCTTGATCAAAGGCTTCGCATTTCTTGTTTTACTGGCAATTTTATCCCTGGCATTGAGCCTGATCCTGAGTGCGATGACCATTTCTTTTACACCGCCTCATATGATGGCTATCAAACAATACGCCCGTGCCGGACTGCTGATTTTTTGCATGATTTATCTGCTGTTCATCTTGCTGTAAAACTACTTAGGCTCTTCCCTTTATAACATCTTGCAATCAAATAAATTTCAATGCGCTATATCCCAGCAAAACCCAAGCGATCAGGAAGGCGACACCGCCGAGCGGCGTAATAATCGCAAATGCCGTGATTTTTGTCGTCGCATAGATGTAGAGGCTTCCGGAAAACAAAATAATCCCGATGAAAAAAATCCACCCGGCCCAAGTGATGCTGGCTGCCTGTACTTTGGCTGCCACGAGCGCGGTGACAAGTAATGCACTCGCATGGAACATTTGATATTGGACAGCTTTTTCCCAAATACCTAATTCATGCTGGGAGAGCTTCCCTTCCAGTCCATGCGCCCCGAATGCGCCAAGTGCAACCGCCAAAAATCCGTTCAGGGCACCTAAAAATAAGAATACCTTCATGAATGACACCTCTTTTTATCGTTAAAAATCAAAAATGGACATGCCGTCCTTTTCCGCTGGTTTTGCTGCAGGTTTTACACTGCCGAGCATGGTTTTAAACTCAGCTTCCGTATAACGTTCACTTTCGCTCGCAGGTTTTTGCAAGCTCTCTGCTTGCTTAGTGGCTCCCTCGGGCGTTGGTCCCAAAAATAGTTCACAAAGCAACTGTATATTGCTGATATGCTTGACCAACTGATCATGATCATGCTGATTGTTTTTCGCTTTTTCCAACTCGTCAGCCATTTTGGCAAAAACAGTTTCATTTTCCACAGACATTTTCCACCTTTCCTGCAAATCTGCTGATTATAGTATAGCATTTTGTTTCTGCACGCCCAAACAGAAGCTATGCCGGAAAGCCACCCCTTGAATAGATTGAGAACAAAAAAAAGTGCCTTTTGGCGAGCTGATAAGCCCCGCAGACCAAAGCACTTTCCGTAAACCGTATTTCAAATTTATAGCATTCATTTTTTATGCTTTTTCATGATACATTCAGCAATTCAACTGCAGTACTTCTGTTTTTTCATCGGGATGATGCACTAACATAGATTGGCGATTGAAAACCCATTGCAAAAATGCTGTTTCTTCTTTTGAAAGCTGCCTTCCGAGTTCCTGCTCTGTTTCAATAAGCAATTGCAAAAAGTCTTTCATACGTCATTGTCCTCTCCCTGATTTCCTTTTCATTTTACAATGATTTTTATGATCAATCAAGTATTATTTTCCCATTTTATGAAATAGTCTGTCATGTTTCTTTTGCTCAAGAATTAAAGTAGGGGTTTCCTAAATTATCAGACAAAAAATACATACGATCGTATGGACATTATCGAAAACTCATAGACTTTTCCAATAGGTATGTGGCCGGCTCTCAAGACAAGTCAGCCTTGGACCAGCCATCTTTTGCAGGAACAGGGAGGTCTCGGTGATCACATCCCAAGAGCTATGATGAAAGTGACCATCCCATCAATGAATCAGCTCGCTTGAGGACTTTCCTTGGGCAACTTCACGGAAACGGCTTTTATAAATAATGTGCTGCCTGGTGAATTTCGTCGGACTGTCAATTCCGGTTACCTCTGCCATTTCAAATAATCCTTCTCTTAAGGAAACAATATAATTACAGACTCGGTATTTTTTTTCATCGACATACAGCGCCTTTTGATACCGCGGATCTGTTGTCGTGACACCGGTCGGACAGCGATTCGTATGGCACACTTCTGCCATGATGCATCCTACACTCATCATGAACCCACGTGCGACATTGACCAGATCGGCTCCCAGGGAAAGAGCCATCGCAATCTTATCTGGTGTCAGCAGTTTGCCTGAAGCGATGATATGTGTCCTGTCCCGCAGATCATATTTACGCAGCAGATCATCGAGCATTGGCAATGCCGAAAAAGCCGGCAATCCGACAGATACCGCAAGTTCATAATAGGTTGCACCTGAACCTCCTTCACCACCGTCTATCGTAATGAAGTCCGGCACGATATCTGTTTCTTTCATTGCTTGAACATATTTTTCAGCTTGTTCTTCACTGCCAATAACAATTTTTGTTCCCACCGGTTTGCCGCCTACACTCCTCATTTTATCTACGAACTCTAGCAGTCCTTTCGCATCGGTGAATTCCTTGAAACGGTTCGGGCTGTTGATCGTTTGATGGGGTACCAGATTGCGGATTTCTGCGATTTCTTCTGTTACCTTTTCCGCTTCGACGTGGCCTCCGCGCTGCTTCGCACCCTGAGCCAGTTTCAGTTCGAATGCTTTGATATTTTCCATGGCGCTCTTTTGTTTGAACAGCTCCCAGGAAAATTCGCCTGCTTTGGTTCTGACTCCATATAGTCCAGAACTGATTTGCATAATTAAATCAACATTTCCCTTCAGATGATAAGGCGAGACACTGCCTTCCCCTGTATTCATCCAGGTCCCGCCGGCCATCCCGAGCCCCAGCGACAATGCCGTGATTGCCCGGTCACCGAGTGCGCCATAACTCATGGCTGATTGCCCGATCAGTCCCTTCACTTTGAAAGGTTGTGTCACCGTGTCCTTACCGAGTATGACCGCGTCTTCATCGGCCAGGTAATATGGGTCGATTTCGGCATCTTCCATATGCTCTTTACGGCTAAACAGCTTTTCATTGTCAATTTGGTACAATTTCGTCTTGATTTTCGGTTTCTGTTCAATCCGCATTTCTTCCCGCTGTTTCGGAAACATATCATTGACAATATAGAAACCGTCATTTTCAAAATCACGCTCAGAACCGAATCCGATCATACGTGCCTTATATTTCGCTGCTTTGTACACATATTCCATTTGCAGGCGATTGAAGGGCTTCCCTTCATTATTATTATTGAAAAGATATTGCCGCAGTTCAGGTCCTGCTTTCTCAGCAAAATAACGCACCCGCCCTAAAATTGGATAGTTCCTCAAAATGGAATGCTGTTCCTGTTTTCCGTCTTCAAAAAAGATGCGCAGCAAAATCAATAACGGTATAATCACTACAATTGCAACGATTGCAATCAAAGCGATTAACAATCCCTTGACTAGCATAACCCTTCCCCCTCATTAAAATAGGTATGGCAAATAAACAATAACAATAATAAATACCCATACAATATCTACAAAATGCCAGTAATACGAAAATATTTTCAATTTTTCCTGGAATAACCCCCTCGGAATGCCGCGAAAATGGTGTCCGAACAGCATAAGCATCCATCCCGAACCAAATGTGACGTGCGCAGCGTGCAATCCAACAAGAACATAGAAAGAAGCAAGAAACACATTTTTACTTGTGGTATATCCTTGTTCCACATAACTATAGAAATCATGCAGCTCAAACCCCAGAAAAACGAGACCGAATAACAATGTGACCCCAAGCCAGGCCAGTAATCTTTTATCATTTTTATCTTGGAAGCCTTTTTCGGAAAACATCAGCGTTCCGCTTGAAGCCAGTAGAAACACTGAAGAAAGCACAAGGCTCTTCACTTCGAAGATATCATTTGGCTTCGGGTCGATCGGCGCCGGCGTGAAAATGATATATGTCGCGAATAGCGTCAAGAACATGACAGCTTCCACGCCCAGATAGATAAAAAACCCAACCTGTTTGTCCTTGAATAATGCTGCCTCATTCTTTGTCATCGGTCAGTTCCTCCTTTTCATAAAAACCTTCACGTTCATCCGTGAACGAACGAATGACCATACATATCAGTACACCGATTCCAGCTGCTGCCGATATCCAGAAGAATTGATATATCATGCTGAAGCCTAGTATAAACAAACAGGCTGTCAAGACCAGTGGCAAGATACTGCTCCTGGATAGCGGGGAAATTCGGTGATTATCCGTCGTCCGCACTTTTCTGTGTGCCATTTTCGCCACCCAGAACGGATCAATATCCTCAACTACCGGCATCGGCTCAAAAGTATGTTCCGGAGCCGGGGAAGATTGTGTCCATTCCAGCGTCCTGCCGTCCCAGGGGTCATTGCCGACTTTTTCCGCTTTCCGATGCGTCTTAAATATATTCCAAAACAAGAACAGAATGCTGATTCCCATTATGAAGGCACCAACAGTCGCGGTGAAGTTGAGTATGTTAAGCCCTTCGTCCGCATCATATGTAAACACGCGACGAGGCATCCCCTGCAATCCTGAAATATGCAGCGGAAAAAATGTGAGATGGAAACCGATTAAAAACAACCAGAAATGCCATTTTCCAAGTTTTTCATCCAACGCATAGCCGAACATTTTCGGATACCAATAATATAGCGCGCTAAAGATTCCCAAAATCGTGGAGGCTAAAATCACATAGTGGAAATGTGCCACAACAAAATAAGAATCGTGGAACTGAAAATCTGCTGCTGATACGGATAACATCACACCAGTCACCCCACCCATGACGAAGGACGGAATGAAACCAAGCGCAAACAACATTGCTGTAGTAAAACGGATAACACCGCCGCGCATCGTGAACAGCCAGTTGAATATTTTGATTCCGGTCGGCACTGCGATCGCCATTGTTGTTATGGCGAAAACCGTATTAGCCATCGGTCCAAGACCGACGGTAAACATGTGATGGGCCCAAACCATGAAGGACAGGAAACCGATCGCTGCCAGCGACAGTACCATGGCGGGATAGCCAAACAATCTTTTTTTCGAAAAAGTAGATATGACATCAGAAAAAATACCGAATGCCGGCAATGCCAGTATATACACCTCGGGATGGCCGAAAATCCAAAATAAATGCTGCCAGTAAACCGGATTGCCACCTTCCGAAGTAAAAAAATTCGTACCGAACAATCTATCAAACATCAATAAGTACAATGCGATAGCAAGTACAGTGAAAGCGATCAGTATCAAAAATGCTGTGATGAGTGTTGCCCAGGCAAACAGCGGCATTCTTGTCAGTTTCATGCCTGGTGCTCTATGTCTTATGATCGTAACCATCAGATTCAATGCCGTGAGTATCGTTCCAAGACCTGATATCTGCACACCGAAAACATAATAATCCGTGTTGACGCCAGGTGTGAAGGTGGGACCCGACAGCGGAGCATACCCTGTCCAGCCAATTGCCGGCGCACTGTTGAAAAAGAACGCCAGATTGAAAAGCATTCCTCCCATAAAAAACAACCAAAATCCAACTGCATTCAAAAAAGGATATGCCAAGTCACGTGCACCGATTTGCAACGGTACAGCGATATTCATCAGTCCAAGCAGCATCGGTGTGGCTGCAAAGAAAATCATCATTGTTCCATGCGTTGTGAACACTTCATTATATTTCTGGAATTGAAATACCCAGAAATCATTATTCGGAACGGCGAGCTGTGTACGAATGAACAGCGCGTCCATACCAGCTCTCAAAAAGAAAATGAAACCGAACAGTATGTACATGATTCCTATTTTTCGGTGGTTGGTTGTACGCATATAATCCCAGATGACAGGAAGCTTTTTCTTTTTCAGCACAAACACAGCCAAGATGATTCCGATGATGATGGTAAATACCCAAGCTGAGATAACGTCTGTTGGAAGATAATACGTTTTTCCAAACAATGGTATATTCATGCTTTCTTGTTCACTCCTCTTTGCAAAATCTATCTATTTTTATGCAAATCCGCCTGACGCTTATTTCATTTCTTCCAAATAGGTGCGATATGCTTTTTGGGAAACTACCCGGACTTCAAATACCATATTGGCATGCTGAATACCGCAATACTCGGCACATTTCCCTTTATATGTCCCCTTTTTAGGATTTTTAATTTCATAGGTGACCTGCTTTCCTGGTATAGTATCGATTTTCCCTGCCAGTGCGGGTACCCAAAAGGAGTGAATGACGTCTTTGGAACTTAAATGCAATGTCACTGTCTCCCCTTCCGGAAGGACCAGTTTGTTTTCTTCCGTTTTGCCATTCGGCTGTGAGAATGTCCATTTGAACTGCTCGGCAGCTACGCCGATATCCATTCCTGCATCCGCATCTGCAGATGTCTGAGGAGATTGGTCATACGTAATTTGAATAGTGGGAACGGCAAGAACAATCAGCAGGATGATCGGCAGGATCGTCCAAGTCAATTCCAACTTTAGATTACCTTTCACATCTTCGGGCAGGAAATCGTCTTTTTCTTTTTTATAGCGGTATTTGATGACAAAGCGTGCAAATAGAATGAACACGACCGCAAGCACTATCATCATCAATCCAAGGCTGAACCATATCAGATAAGCCTGCTCCTCACCGGTTGTGCTTTTTGCATCCAATACAGTGATGCCGCTGCAACCTGCAAGCAAGGGCAGCAAACCGATTACCAACCATTTCTTCATATGCCGCTCACCTTTCCAAAAAATAATTCACTCTGCCTTTCCTTTCCCTTTTCAACTTGGATTAAACATGGTCCATTGTCTATGTTACAAAAACCTCCAAACGGGGTAATAGTCTATCAATCGGAAATTCAAGACGGAGGGATCGTTTTGTTAAAAAAAGAAAGCTTGATATGGACATTATTCATCATCTTAACAATTACTGTTGCTGCCTGCGGTAATGGAAATGATAACGGTTCATATGAAAGATCATCCATCCAGGACAGTTTGGATAACTTGAACCCAAATAAAAAGGAAGACGCGAAAATCCTGTATGGAAGGGAAATATTCAATCATACTGACACAGCAGTCCCTGAAAATGTCGGAAACAAGCTTTCATGCATCAGTTGTCATGGTGATGATGGACTTGATGCGAATTCTCCTATGGTCGGTGTGAATGTTACATATCCAAAAATGCATCACGGGAAATATACAACGCTCGCTGAACGTGTGAATGGGTGCATGGTACGGAGTATGAATGGTCAAAAATTCAAGGAAGACAGCAAAGAACTGGATGCTGTCGTCTCATTCTTGGATTTCATTTCAAAAGATGTGAATTCAAAAAAAGATGTCACGTGGCGTATGGACAATAATATGGAAAAGACACCAGAGCCGGATATTACACGCGGGGCCGAGCTGTTCGACAGAAAAAATTGCATTTCCTGCCATGCCACAGATGGGTCGGGAACAGGCAATGAAACAGGACCGGCATTATGGGGAGAAAATTCCTTCAACGATGCTGCCGGCATGGCCAGGTTTTCCAAAGCAGCGGGCTATATTCAAAATAATATGCCGCGCGGTTTGGAAAACACCTTAACAGATCAGGAGGCTGCAGACTTAGCAGCGTTTATGCTGTCTCACGAAAGGCCAGTTGCTGACAAATCAGAGGTAGGAACCTACCATCTGAATCCCGGAAGAGATTATATCACTAAAGAACGCCGGAAAAAAATCCGCGACAAAACATTTGATTGGGAATCGCTGGACAGTGTGAAGAAAGCAAAGCAATGATTGTGATGCAGCTTTCTTCATCTCAATGGTCGAAAAAATGGAGCCCGATATAGTTTAAATCGGACTCCATTTATTGTAATTCTGCTGTAAGCAGTTATCATTTCCCTTGAAAGTTGTCGGAATACCAACTCAGTTCCTAGTATGCCAAGGACCCGGGCCGTGGTTATTCCTGCGGATCTTTGAGCTTTCTTTCCAGTACACTGATGCGCTCCTTCAAGGCGGCGATATCATCCTTTGTCGCCAAGCTCAACTCTTCACCAAGCTTTTTCATTTGTTCTCTGCGTTCTTCATCCCAGACATCTGTCTGATTTTGCCCCTTCTCAATAAAGCTGTCCATCAACTGTCGGGCTTGGTCTTTTGACAGTTCATTTTTTTCTACAAGTTCATTCAGCTTTTGCTGCAGTTTTTCCTTTCCGGCAAGCGCCGCACCTAAGCCTAACAAGAATCCATTACGAATAAAATCAGCCATATTCCATTCCTCCTGTTATTTTTTTCTAATCATGCGAAAATGCCTTACCAAAAGCAAAAGAAACAAAACCACCCATATACCTTCCCAGCCATATGCCGCCATCTTGCTGATCGGGAAAGGTTTTAAGTACCACAGGATAGTTCCTGTTAAGATAAGGATAAAACAACAAAGCTCCAATGTTAAGTAAAAATGATGCATTTGCTGTTTCTGCTGCTTTTCTTTTTCCCATTGCCTATCTTTTTCCCCATTTTCCAGAAACGCAATCATTGCTTTCGGAAAATGGATCAGCGGCTGTATTGTCGTTTTGTTGATACGCTCTGATACAAAATCGATAATCCCTTTTTTTCCAATCCATCTTTTCACTTTTGGCCTTGCTAATTTGCCGATATTCAAATCCGGCTGCAACGCCAGCAGGATACCGAGAATGATGGAAGCTGATCTTCCAAGAAACGCATATTTCGCTGAAAGCTGAATAGGTTGTTCATGTACGAATTCTTTGATATCATTCATGATTAATTGAATGACATCATTATTCATTTGGAAGGAGCCATTTTTATAGATTTCGACCGTTTGCCGAATCATATGCTTCAATTTATCTTTGTTCGCCCCTGGCAAAATGAAGCCCATTTCCTCCAGTGTTTCTATCATGACATCATAATCATCGATAATCAGACCCTGAATCAGGTATTTAAAAAATCTGATGTCCTGCTTGTGGATGACGCCGACCATGCCAAAATCAAGCAATACAATACGGCCGTCTTTTTGAACCATGATATTTCCCGCATGGGGATCGGCATGAAAGTAACCTTCATGAAGGTATTGATCCAAAAATATCGCAAACAATTTATCTGCCATTCTTTCCGGATGAATATCATGTTCTTCCATGAACTTTCGATTGGTCACCTTTTTTCCGTCAATCCATTCCATCACAAGCACACGCTTCGTGCATAAATCCTCCATATATACCGGAATATGAATATCTTGATCGTCACGATAACGCAGTCGGAAGCTATTTGCAAAACCGAGTTCCTTTTGGAAATCCAATTCCCTGTTCGTTACCTCCACAAATTCCCTGTACAGCGCACGCAAGTCAACTATTCTGCCAATAGAAGTACATGTTTGCAAAATGCGGAATACCAGTTTCAAGGCTTTGAAATCTTTATGGAAGATGTCCTGGATGCGATAGCGCTGCACCTTGATGGCAACCTTTCGTCCATCAGGCAGCACACCGAAGAACACCTCTCCAATCGATGCAGATGCGACCGGCTGCTTATCAAATTGCTTCATGACTTCTTCAGGAGGCGATCCCCATTCTTCCCGCAGCAATTTCTCTGCATGCGCGTATGGATCTGCCGGAACCCGATCTTCCAGTCCTGTCAATTCCCGCAAGAACACAGCTGGCATAAAGTCGGCCCGGGTGCTCAAAAACTGTCCGATTTTAATCAGAACGCCGCCAAGCTTGATCGCCTTTTTACGATATTCTCTTGCCTGTCTGGCCAGTAAATATTCCCATTTTTTCTGGATTTGTTCGTCCCAAAACCGGTGCGTAAAATAAAAACCATAGATTTGAATCATGAATTTGACGACCATCCAAACAATGATGGTCCCTCTGTATAACAGGCTATAAGACAATTTACTCGGCACGTTTAACACCTCTTCCTTAATCTACCCTAAAAAAGTGATTCAATAACTTTGAAAAACGATTGATTATATATCCATATTAATGTATATTTATACATGTTCTATTATTTTTTGCTATAAAATCTATGATTGATTATACTGAAATTAACATATATTACGGGGGTCCTCATGGAACAATTTAAATTTAGTGATCATTTAAAGTTTATCATTCCGTCTTGTATCGGCGTTTTCTTATTTATAATGCCTATCAAAACTTCCGAAGGCTATACAATCCCGATTGGAATGCTTGCTGACTGGGTCCAGGATAAGCTGGCTGACCAGCTGTCACTGATCATGATGGCAATTGTTGTCATCACCGCCCTATTGACCATTCTTGCTTCAATCGCCGGACCGGACAAACTGGCTAAAACACCTTTCTGGCAAAATCTATTATGCGTGAGCAAGTTCTGGCTAATCGCAAGAATTATCGCAGCCATATTCGCAATTATGGTTTACTTTCAGATCGGTACACCTGTCATTTATGGTGATGAAACCGGTGGTATGTTACTGGGAGATTTATTGCATGTGCTATTTGCAGTTTTCCTATTCGCAGGTCTGTTCTTGCCGTTGCTGACAGATTTCGGATTGCTCGAGCTCTTCGGCACCTTGATGACCAAGGTCATGCGCCCGCTTTTCAGGCTGCCCGGCCGCTCCTCCGTGGATGCCCTTGCTTCCTGGATTGGTGATGGGACCATCGGTGTCCTGCTGACAAGCAAACAGTATGAATATGGATTTTATAACAAAAGAGAAGCCGCAGTCATCGGAACAACCTTTTCTGTTGTTTCCATCACATTTACACTCGTTGTCATTAAGCAAGTCGGCCTTGAACGGATGTTCGTACCCTTTTATCTGACAGTAATTATTGCCGGGGTCATAGCTGCTTTAATCATGCCAAGAATCCCGCCGCTTTCGCGTAAGGCAAATACATTCATTTCGGATAAATATAAGGAAGTCGATGAATCCCTCCCGGCTGGGCAGCGTTCTCTTTCTTACGGCTATAAGAAAGCACTCGAACGCGGGAAATTGGAAACAAGTGTCTTCAAATTTTTCAAAGAAGGATTAAAAAATGTACTGGACATGTGGATGGGCGTCGCACCGGTCGTTATGGCACTGGGGCTGATCGCTCTGGCGATCGCCAACTATACGCCTATTTTTCAATGGCTCGGGGTACCATTCATTCCTTTATTTGAACTATTGCAAGTCCCCCAGGCTGCTGAAGCCTCACAGACCGTATTAATCGGCTTCGCAGATATGTTCTTGCCATCCGTGCTGGCATCGTCAATCACTTCCGACATGACCAGATTCGTTGTGGCAGCCTTATCTGTAACCCAGTTGATCTATATGTCAGAGGTTGGCGGGCTCTTATTGGGGTCCAAAATCCCTGTTTCTTTTAAAGATTTATTCATTATTTTCCTGGAACGTACAATCATTACATTACCTGTTATCGCGTTAGCAGCACATATTCTGTTTTAATTAAAACCCACGACTCCCGCAGCGTCGTGGGTTTTGGTATGATGAAACAGAAGACCTGAAAACAGCAGAAACCTGTTTAAGTGACGATACTGCGCGCTCACACCACACTACTCACTCAACAGCAGCCTAAAAAACCGGAAATGAGCAAGCGAGCTCCATTTCCGGTTTAAAGATCACCAATTGTCCTATATCAAACGCTTTTCTCCCGAAGTATTGTTCCTGATGAGGCATCTATTTGCTGAACAGGTGTACGTTGTTTCTTCGATGGTATCATATTGAAAACAATGTTCAGAAATATAGCTGTCAGACTGCCTGTTACAATACCATTGCTTGTCAGTATCTGTACACTTGCCGGAAGATGGTTGAACAAATCTGGAACCACGGTCACACCAAGCCCCATCCCTACGGAACATGCAATGATCATGGCATTTTCCTGTGAATCTCCAACTACCTTGCCAAGCATCTTAATACCTTGCGAAACTATCATGCCAAACATGGCGACCATGGCACCGCCAAGCACCGGATCAGGGATGATGGTTGCCATGGCTGCTACCTTTGGTAAAAATCCAAGTACAACCAACATGCCTCCCATCAGCATGACCACTTTCGAAGAACGAACCCCAGACATTTGCAAAAGACCGATATTTTGTGAAAACGTCGTATATGGAAAAGAATTAAAAATTCCTCCAAGTACAGAAGCCAATCCCTCTGCCCGGTATCCCTTTGCAAGATCCTTTTCCGAGATTTTTTTCTCACAAATATCACTTAATGCAAAGTATGCACCTGTTGATTCAACGAGTGAAACAATCGCCACCAATGTCATTGTCAATATTGGCGACCATTGGAAGGTCGGTAAACCAAAATGGAACGGCTCCACCATATGAAAGTAAGAAGCTTCCATGATTGGTGCGAAACTCACTTTCCCCATGAACATGGCTGCAATAGTACCTGCTCCGAGACCAAGCAAGATAGCAATCGATTGGGCAAATCCTTTTGTAAAACGATAAATGAAAATAATAAAGAGCAATGTACCAAAAGCAAGAGAAATATTGGAAATCGATCCGAAATCGCTCGCTCCGTCGCCTCCGCCCATATTTGTGATGGCGACTGGAATGAGAGAAACACCAATGATTGTCACAACGGAACCTGTGACAACTGGCGGGAAAAACCTTACCAGCTTCCCAAAAAAGCCGCTAATTAACACAATGATGATACCTGAAGCAATAATTGATCCGTAAACCGCTGATACACCATACTGCATGCCAATGGCAATGATGGGGCCGACAGCAGTAAACGTGCATCCCAACACGATCGGCAGACCGATTCCAGTGAACCGGCTTTTCTTGATTTGCAAAATGGTGGCGATCCCGCACATTAAAATATCGATAGAGACCAGATATGTCAGCTGTTCTGAATTAAAACCGAGCTTCCCGCCAATGATGAGCGGAACGAGAATTGCTCCCGCATACATCGCAAGCAAATGCTGGATACTGAGTGTCGTCAGCTTCATGGTGTTTTTCAATTCAGCTGCTCCTCTCGTTGAAAGGTTACTTTGCCTTCTTTCATCGACATAATGTTGGCCAAGGATTCGATGCGGATTCCTTGCTGGCGTATCTTGTCGCCGCCTTTTTGAAACCCTTTTTCTATCACGATGCCTGCCCCGACAAATTCAGCGCCTGCCTGTTTGACAATCTCGATCAGTCCCAGCAATGCCTGTCCGTTCGCCAAGAAATCATCTATTAATAAAACAACATCATCGTCATGCAAAAAGTCTTTAGAGACAGCAATTTCGTTGGCTGTCTGTTTTGTATAGGAATATACCTGAGCTGCATAAACATGATTTTTTAAGGTCAGGGATTTACTTTTTCGGGCGAAAACGACAGGCACACCCATGATAAGGCCAGCCATCACTGCTGGTGCGATACCTGAAGATTCGATGGTGAGAATTTTTGTGATCCGCTCATGGGCGAATCGTTTGGCAAACTCCTCTCCGATTTCCCGCATCAGGTCCGGATCGATCTGATGGTTCAAAAAGGAATCGACCTTTAAAACGGTGTCTGATAATACTTTGCCTTCTTGTAAGATTTTATCCTCCAATGCTTGCACAGCAAAATTCCCCTTCCTGTTAAAAACAATAAAATGAAAAAACCCGGGCAATGCCTCCCTCAATTAATGAGTGAAGCATCCTCCCGGGCTTAATCAGCAAAAGGAAAGAATAAAAATCGACGAAACCGTAAAGTCTGCATCGACTTTCATTCAAAATGCCACTCATAGTCGGTTTATTTACGGTAAACCGGTAGAAACTTACAGGCCGTATTCCTGTCATTATACGAGTGAAGCATATGAAATTTTTAAGAATGTACTTATTATAGCATGTCCTGTGAGAATTTCAATGGTTTTTTTGCAGGAACAGTCCCCCACTGCTTTACAAGTTAACGAAGCAGCGCGGTGGAAGACTCTTCCCATAGTGTTATGATGCATTTTCACCCGCGCGTTTTTGCGTGAGTGTTTTTTTCAGGATAGACATTTTTCCTTCTATAAACGGCTGCCAGACACCCAGTACTGGTTTACTGGACAGCAACAGTACGATGAAGGTTGCGACCAATGCCAGCAACGGCAAATCGAATACGCTGTTTACATTGAAAAAATTTGTTTCCCGGAAAAATTGGATGAAAAATCCATGGAGCAAATATACATAGAGTGTCCTGCTGCCCAATGCTGTAAGGACATTTTCTTTCCGCGGGATCCAAGCTAAAATACTCGCCGCCATTATTCCTGCGGTAATATATACCATGAATCGGGCGATTCCGCCATATTGTGGCAGCCCTAAATCACCATATGATTTGGATGCAAGCAGCCAGCCTGTTTTAATCTCCGGCGCATAATAAATACCGATGGCCACTGCAGCCATGACGAATATAGAAATAATCCTGACACTTTTTCTCCTTAACCACATGACCTGTTCAGTCGTTACCCAATAACCCAAAAGGAAAAATGGGAAGAAGACAAAAGTCCTCGACAAACTGAATGACTGGCCGATTTGTCCAAAATAGCCGACAAGCAGGCCGATTTGTACAGCCACAAGCATTCCCAGTACTGGCGGAAGTTTTTTGAACCAGAACAGGAGAATGTGCCAACAAAACAGGCTGAACAAAAACCACAAAGCCCAATGCGGGTAAAACAAACTGTCTGTCATCCAATTATCCCTGCCTAGCAGGAAATAATAACCACTGTAGATGACTTGAAAAATGATATAGGGAATGAGCAATTTTTTTGCAAGTTTTATGATATATTCTTTATTGCCAGCGCCCTTGGCAAAAAATCCAGCCAGGAATATAAACGCAGGCATATGGAATGTATAAATCCAAGTATATATTGTATTGACACCGTTGGAGTTGTCTGTAAATGGCTGCACCATGTGTCCAAATACTACAAGCAATATCAACAATAATCTCGCATTATCAAAGTATGCGTTTCTTTGCATCGGAATCATCCTTTAAAAAATTTAAATACCTTGCTGCTTCTATTCTACCCGCTAAAAGCTTTCTTCAAGCTGATTTCACGTGGTTGTTAGCAAGTTGTAATTCTAGCGAAAAAAAATTATTTTTTTGTAACATTACCTGTAAAAATACGATAATTTACCATGTAATGGTCAGACACAACATGGCTGCAGGGATACTGTCAGTGAGCAGCAGCATCCCTGTGCATGATCTGCTGGCAGCTGGTTCAGCCTTCAGCAGTTTTTTTCGGCTTAGCCTTCGCTTTCTTAGATTTAGGCTTCGGCTGTTTAGGTTTCGGTTTTTCTTTTTTTGCTTTATCGATAGAGGCTTGCAATGCTGCCATTAAATCCGTCACATTATCCGGTGTAGGCTTGACCGCTTCAGCAGCTGTAGCTGTCTCATCGTTATTTTTCTTTTCCTCAATACGTTCCAGCAAAGCGATACGGTACTCATCCTGGTATTTTTCTGGATCGAATGTCGTTGTCAGCTGGTCGATCAGCAGTTTCGCCGTATCCAGCTCTTTTTTTCCTGTCTGGATTTCCTCTGGTACATTCGGCACTTCACTAACGTTGCGCACCTCATCAGGATAGTGGATGGTCTCCACTACCAATGTGTTCTCGTAAATCCGGATAACAGCCATTTGTTCTTTGGACCGGATCATCATTCTGGCTATTCCAATTTTCCCAGTGTCGTTTAAAGCAGTTCGCAGCAAGGCATATGCCTTCGTGCCCCCCTCATTCGGCGACAAATAATAGCTCTTCTCAAAATAGATCGGATCGATTTCCTCCAACTTCACAAAATCGATGATCTCTACAGCTTTATCTGTCTGTTCCTTTTGCAATGCTTGTAAATCTTCCTCATCCAGTACAACAAATTTATTTTTTGCATATTCATATGCTTTGACAATTTCATCATTGCCGATTTCTCGATCACATACCGGACATACCTTTTCATACTTGATCGGCGATTGGCATTCTTTATGCAGTTGTCTTAATTTCACATCATTATTCTGCGTGGCAGCATGCATTTTTACTGGGATATTGACAAGACCGAAGCTGATTGTTCCCTTCCACATTGTATGCATGGCAAAACCTCCTCTTTTCGAATTAGTTTCTGCATGCACTGTTTTTTTATGCGGGGACAGTTTCCCTTCTGATAAAGCAAGTAACGCCGGAAAAGGAGCATATTCTCCGTATGTTAAACCATGCTAAGAAAATGAGAAGTTTACTAAAGGAGAGCGCCTGAAAATGGATATCATGAAACCAATCGCCAGTGAGGATATACCCATTGGAAAAGAGTGGACCTACGAAGTGAAATATGACGGGTTTCGCTGCACAATACATTGGACGGCGGAGTCAATCCGTTTAATCAGCAAAAACAATAAAGATTTAACAGCAAATTTCCCAGAAATGATAGCTGCTTGCCAGGATTTGCAAACTAAAATCATACCTTCTTTACCACTTGTACTTGATGGTGAACTGTGCGTACTGAATAATTCTTTTCAGGCAAATTTCGGATGGATTCAGAAAAGAGGACGGCTAAAGAATACCGGTACTATTGAAAAAGCCGCTATACAACGGCCCGCAACATATATGGCATTCGATTTGCTGCAGGAAAAAGGCTCCCCTCTTTTGAAAGAAAATCATGAACAAAGAAGAAAAAAATTGCTGCATGTATTTCAGAAGCTCTCGCTTCCAACTAGCCGTATCCAACTGGTTGATTCTTACCGAGATGCAGAAGCGTTGTGGAAATTGATATTTGATCATAAAGGGGAAGGCCTGATAGCAAAGCGTCAAAAAAGCGTCTATGCCCCTGGGAAAAATCACCATGATTGGTTAAAAATAAAAAACTGGCGGATCATCCATGTCATTCTGTCCAGCTATCAGCCGAGCAATGACTACTTCAATGCCGCTGTATGGCGGAACGACTCCCTTATTTCAATTGGCAAATGCAAACATGGACTAGATGCTGAAGCGCGACAGACTGTGACAAAATTATTTATGGAGAGTGGCAGCTTCAATGGGCAAAGCTATACCCTCCCTCCGGCTATTGTCGCTGCAGTTCAAACATTGGATTTGTACCAAGGGGAACTGAGGGAGCCAGCATTTTCTGGTATTGGGGCCGAAGCCGAACCAGCAGATTGCACGTTGAAAACCTTGCAGCGAGAACAAGCCATGCTGCCTGCTGCAGTCGATTTTTCCAAATTCGATAAATTATACTGGCCCAAAGCGGGCATCGACAAATCCGCTTACCTCGTCTATATGCGGGAAATTGCACCGTACATGCTTCCATTTCTGCGCGAGCATTTGCTGACACTGATTCGCTGCCCGGAAGGGGTTGAAGAGGAGTATTTTTTTCAAAAGCATTTACCAGAGTATGCTCCTAGTTTTATCAAGCCTTTTCAGTCAGAAGAGGAGACGTTCATGCTATGTGATTCTCTGGAGAGTCTGCTTTGGTTTGCGAATCATGGCGGGATTGAATTCCATATTCCATTTGAAAAAGCCGGGTGTATGTATCCAAATGAAATCGTTTTTGACCTGGATCCGCCCAATCGGGAACGTTTCGATTTAGCGATCAAGGCAGCGACTATTATCAAAAAGTACCTGGATAAGCTGAAGTTGTCCTCTTTCGTGAAATTATCCGGCAACAAGGGGTTGCAAATTCACATTCCTATCATGGAAAAAAGCATGTCCTATGAACAGACAGCACTGTTTACCCAGGCCATCGCCCAGACGGTCGAAAATCAACATCCTGCCTTTTTCACCACCGAACGGATGAAAAAAAATCGCCATGGCAGATTATATATCGATTATGTGCAGCACGGCAAAAACAAAACCATCATCGCACCTTATTCAGCAAGGAAAACAGAGGAAGGAACAGTTGCCGTACCTTTGCGTTGGGAAGAAGTGGAGCCCAGCCTGGAGCCGCAAAACTTCACTATTAAAAATGTGGTTGCCCGCGTCCAGAATATGGGCTGCCCATTCGCAAATTACGAACTGGTTCGCCAGCAGCAGAATCTCAAAGAGGTATTTACATTGCTTGGAGAAAGCCCGCCGCTTTGAGACATCAAAAAAGCCACAGGGACTTTGTACTGAACAGCACCCTGAGGCTTTTTGCTTTTAGCAATCAAACAGCGATATCTTTTTCAATTGCATCTTTGTCATTGAATTTTTTCATATCCAGTTTTTTCAATATGCGGCTCGTCAACGTGCCGGCTACCATACTGTCATTGACATTGACTGCGGTACGCCCCATATCAATCAATGCCTCGATGGAAATCAACAAGCCCGCCAGTGCAACCGGCAGTCCCATGGAAGAAAGTACAATCAATGCAGCGAATGTTGCACCGCCGCCGACGCCTGCTACACCGAATGAACTAATACCAACGATCAAAACCAGCTTAATCAAAAATCCTGGCGTAAACGGATCGATACCTACTGTGGGGGCGATCATCACTGCAAGCATCGCCGGGTACATGCCAGCACAGCCGTTTTGCCCGATTGTCGCCCCGAATGAAGCAGACATATTCGCAATGCCGTTATCGACCCCGAGTGAATTCCGCTGCGCCTGGATGTTCAACGGAATCGTTCCTGCACTTGACCTGGAAGTAAATGCGAACCCGAGCACCGGAATAACTTTGCGCAAATATACAAATGGATTTAATCCAAACAAGCCGACTAACACTAGGTGGAATACCATGATGACTAGCAGTGCTACATACGATGCGATCACGAATTTACCCAGCTCCATGATGCCCGCAAAGTCAGTGTTGGCTACTGTATTCGCCATTAATGCCAACACACCGAATGGCGTAAGACGCAGGATTAGCGTTACTATTCGCATCACAACAGCATAAAGCGTATTGACAATATTTGTGAACCTTTCTGCCTGCTCAGGGTTTTTACGCCTTAAGCCCAATACAGCGATACCGACAATCATGGAAAAAATGACGACCGCTATGACCGAAGTCGATCTTGCACCAGTCATGTCCTCGAAAATATTGGATGGGATAAAGCTGAGGATTTTTTGTGGTGCCGTCTGGTCCTGGACATCAACCAATTTATCCTGCAGCATCGTGCCGCGTTCTGCTTCCGCCTCGCCGGCATGGATTTGCCCCGCATCCAAATGAAATAATGCTGCTGAGCCGATACCAATCAAAGCGGCGACCATTGCCGTCGTAACAAGAATACCAATGATCCAGGCAGCGATTTTTCCCAACTCAGCCGTTTTTTCCAAGTTGATGATCGATTGGATAATCGACACCATGACAAGCGGTACAACGATCATCATCAGCAATTGAATATAACCGTTTCCGACGATGCTGAACCAATCTGTCGTTTTGACCAGCACATCGGATCCTGTGCCATATATAAGCTGTAAGATTGCACCAAGTACGATCCCCGCTCCCAAACCAGTAAATACGCGTTTTGTAAATGATAGATGTTTTTTCTGCATATATATTAATAGACCGATTAAGATACACAAAACAGCGATATTTACAATGATTAAAAATACATTCACTTCTGTCTACCCCCTGTTGAATAATGTTTTTGCTGATAATGCTTGTGAAGCATTCGCCGTGCTTTAAGCAGGCAAATGAATCAGGATGTTTTTCTTATAAGTATGCACACAGGTATGATCACGCCACTTTTTTTGATAATTCCCATGAAAATACTCGGCTTTAATATTATAATATTTTTCCAAGACTTGCAAGTTAATTTTCTCATGTTGCAACAGGCACTCGCTCATTTCAATAGCGAATGCCTGTGTCTCACTTCGAGTAATCATATACTTTTAGTCATACGAATTTCTTATTTACTGCCAGCTTGCTAAGGCAAATGATTGTTGCAAACAATATTCTACTAACGAGGCAGTAACCGACAGCATTATTGTATGCTCTCCTCCAATTCTATGTCCACATTCCCTTTGATTGCACGGGAAATCATGCAGGAGCTTTCAGCTTGGTGAACGAGTTTTTCCAATTTGCGATAATCTTGGGATGATGCTTCATCTGTCAGAGAAACTGTCGGCCGGTGTATGATCTTTTTATAAGTGAATACACCGTCGGTTACATCAACCACTGCTTCTGAATCCATAGACATCTCCTGCAATGGTAATGCAGCCCGTTCAATCATTGCTGCCAATGTGATAATATAACATGTGGCCGCAGCCCCAAGCAGCATTTCGTCAGGGTTCGTACCTGCTCCCGGGCCATACATTTCCGGAGGAATGGAAATTTTTGTTTTTAAATTACCTGCTTCAATGTAGCCAGTGCTATTTCTGCCGCCTGGCCAGTCGGCTTTTAAATGAAAATGATGCTCTGCCATTTGAATCACCTCACTTTCAGCGTAGCAAAGTAAATCAACTTGAAGCAACTATTTGTCATTGAAACCAAAGCAATGACTCCATCGTATATATAACAGCTGTTCTTGAAAGGAGCATGTCAATGGATGTGAACCAAAGCATCACCACATACACGGACATTTTTGAAACGCTGAAAAAACAACTGCGCTGGAAGGTCTCCGGCAATCAATTGCTGATGACCATCGCCTCCACCTACTTGACAGGTGAGAATACCTTTGACAGTGAACGTTTCTTGGTCATTGCCGATGAAATCAAAGCTCAATCCAAACCTTTTTCTATCTGGCGGTCTCCATCCAGGTTCGGCATTGCTGCTGTGCTGGACGCCCATTTCGATGATGCTGCAGAACAAATCAGACAGCTTTTCCAAGTATACGATCAAATGACCGCGGCAAAATTTCATCGTGGACCTTTTACGTGTATTGCGGCTGCAACCTTATTAATGCAAGGAAAAAATGAGGACATCGACACGGATGTGATTATTGCACGTGCAAAACGAATTTATAAAGATATGAAAGACGAACATATTTTATTGACTTCCTCCCAGGATTATCCGATGGCTATCTCATTAGCATGTCAAAATAAAGAAGATATCATCCAGGAGGCAGAGCAGCATTATCAGCGATTGCATCTCCATGGGTTTCGGAAAGGAAACGACCTGCAATTTCTCAGTCATATCCTTGCGCTGGGGCATCCCTATTCCGGCCAATCCCTTGTCAGTAATACTGCAGATGTGTTCGATGCCTTTAAAGGCATCGATCTTAAACCAAAGCCTTCCTATTATCCGTTTATCGGAATGCTTGCTCTGCTGCCTGATGTAGAGCAGCATGTACAAATGGTCAAAGAGCTATATAGCAAGCTGCGGATGCAAAAGCATTTCAAATGGCAAAAAGACATGAATATCATGTTGGCTGCCGGACTGGTTGTCAAAGATCAGCTGAAAGATCGATCAATTGTAGATGCCAGCCTGTTTACCATCATGGAATCCGTTCTCCAGGCACAACAGGCCGCTATGACTGCAGCTGCTGTCAGTTCGGCTGCTGCAGCACAGAATAATAGCGGTTCCAATTGAACATATCTCCCTGATTTTTCATCTAGATGAGCGGGTAATACTGTTCATATCTTGGATGACAATAATATGGCGGTCTCGGCCCGATTTGCGGTTCCAGGATCGCCTGCTTATTTTCATCATATTTGATGGCAACCTTTTCGTCAGATTCATTCATCAGTAAGTATGTCGCATAAGGACTGTAGAAATCCTTCATTCTCATTTTCCTCTCCTCTGTTTTCTGCCATCTTATTCAACTCCAGGGGAAACGGGAATTTCTCTAGGTATTCCAGGTTATCACGGGAACGTTGCTGCATACAACCGGCTGCATCGCCCTACTACATTCGCACACGCAGCGCCCATGTAGCATATTGTATTTCGGAACGCTTTTCAAGGAGGTTTACAAGCTATATGTCCGATAAAAAAGAACAGCCTGTTTATCCGATGTATCCGAACTACGGGAAAATCACCCGTTATGAAGAAATTGCGATGACTGTGCCCGAGCAGCGGCAATACCGCCAGCCAGGTGAGGAAAATTTGATGGTTCCCAGACCCATCATCGAAAATCCGAATTATCTCGGGAGCGAAAAACTCATTGGGAAAATTGCATTGATTACTGGCGGTGACAGTGGTATGGGCGCCGCAGCAGCCATTGCTTTTGCTAAAGAAGGCGCCGATGTGGCGATATCTTATCTTGATGAACATGCGGATGCCGAGAGAACCAAAGACAGAATTAACGAACTGGGCCAGCGTTGTTTGCTATTGCCTGGTGATTTAAGAAATAAACAGCAATGTGCGGATATTGTGGAGGAGACAGTAAAAAAATTTGGCGCTCTTGATGTCCTATGCAACCATGTGGGCATTCAATTTCAACAACTAAGCCTGCTAGACATCTCCGATGAGCAGTTTGATGATACGATGAAAGTAAATGTCTATGCGCATTTTTATACGACACGCGCCGCATTGAAACATATGAAAGCCGGCGGTTCCATTATCAATACATCCTCTGTGGTCGCTTTTGACGGCAACGAGCAACTGATGGATTATACTGCAACAAAGGGAGCCATTATCGGATTCACACGTGCACTGGCAAAGAATCTGGTAAAGGAGGGTATCCGCGTCAATGCAATAGCACCTGGGCGGATTTGGACGCCGCTGATACCTGCCAGCTTCTCTGCAGATCAGGTGACATTGGCCGGAAACCCGATGGATCGTAACGGCCAGCCTTTTGAAGTTGCACCTGCCTTTGTTTATCTTGCCTCAGACGATGCCAGATTCGTAACCGGGCAAACCCTTCACGTCAATGGCGGACAAATATTTGGATGAAGAACAGGGACAGACCCAATGCCCGATGGTGCACATAGGATCTGTCCGCGTTTCCTTTCACTGGTGATCTAAAATCTCTTTTAAAACAACTGCCTGATTATGTTCTGTGTCTTTAGCACTGTATAGCAATGTAAGGTTTTTGTCATTTTCCTTGGCGAGCTTCTTAAGCTTGTCCAGCGCTTCTTTTTGCTCGTCGTTCTCTTTCAGTTCTGACTTATATTTTTCTTTGAAATCAGGGAACTTATCCGGGTCATGGCCAAACCATTTTCTCAGCTCGCTGGTCGGTCCAGCTTCCTTGATCCAATGATCCACTTTTGCTGATTCCTTACTCATGCCACGCGGCCATACCCGATCAACCAGCACCCTGACACCATCATTTTTATCGTATTCTTCATAAATCCGTTTTACTGAAACCGGCATCATTCATCACCTTCCAATTTATATTTCTACTTTTGGCATACCCTTTATGATTGTTTTTTAACAGTCTCATTCATTACTTGCTTTTTTTGTTGAAGATTTCCCTGCTTTTTTCCCCGAAAAAAACCAGCCCGCCATAGCAATCCCGATCAAGACAACATAAAATATGATTTTCCATAACGTACCATGAGGAAAGTCATGTGGTATCAACGCGACATCTTCATGGGCCAGTACAATCATTGCCAATTTGACACCAACCCATCCAACAATTGCGAAAGCCGCGATTTCCAACCCTGGACGTTTTTTCAACAAATCGACGAATACATTTGCTGCATATCTCATGATAATGAGACCGATCATGCCGCCCGCCAGCACCACCATGAACTGTGCTGTATCCAGGCTGCCAATATGGCCGAGTCCAGTAGCGGGTAATGCCACTGCCATTGCGACTGCTGCCAGGATGGAATCGACAGCAAAGGCCATATCTGCGAACTCTACCTTGAGAACTGTCATCCAGAAATTTCCGTTGGATACTTCTTTTTCAGGTTGTATTTGTTTTTTAACAGGTTGGTTATGCGCTTTATCTGCCAGCTTATCATATAAATGTTTTACTGACATGAGCAGTAAATAAGCGGCACCGATTGCCTGCACCTGCCAAACATCCACCAGGAAAGAAATAACGAACAATGAGCCGAAACGGAGTATGAATGCCCCGCCCAATCCATAAAATAATGCCCTTTTCCGTTGTTTCTCCGGTAAGTGTTTCACCATGATCGCCAGTACAAGCGCATTATCTGCAGCCAGCAGCCCTTCCAGTCCGACGAGTACGAGAAGCACCCATCCGTATTCCATGATCAGATTCAAATCCATGTCTGCCACTCCCTTTTATTGGCAGTAAAGAAAGTATACAATCCTTTCTTTCTGCATAAGTGCAACTATGACATTCACCAAGGCTCTTGGTAAATGCTAGTTTTCTAAGATGGGCATCTTTGCACCATGCAAAAATGGCCCTGAGCCAGCCAGGCCAGGACCATAAAAAAAGACCTTTACCAGCTGACGGTAAAGGTCTTGCTAACAACGTCGGTTGCCAATTTGAGCCGGAGAATTTTTCTCGTAATGACGACTCAAACTGTTCAGCTACTCCCCTTTAGTTAATTCTATTAAACAGGGTTTCACGGAGAAAGTCAACTATTTTTTACGAATAGTCACTTCCCTTTCACTTCTGTTAAAGAAGCATTTATTGGTACGGAAGCGGCTTACATCAGCAGCCAAAATTCACGGGATAGTTAAACATAGGGACTCAGAAGCAAGTTCATATATCATGCAGGGAAAAAACTGCAAAACTCCGATTCATCACTATGTCGCCTATATTTTACCGCCAAACCACTACTTGCATCATATGCCAGAAACAATTTCTTCCATAGTCTGTACCATTGTTTTTTGCAGGGCGGACAATTTTTCTTCACTTGCATGCAAACTTGTTTCACACACTCCGAAATAACATTTGATTTTCGGTTCTGTACCTGAAGGGCGCAGACAGACCCAACTGTTATTTTCCAACATGAATTTCAGCACATTTTCTTTTGGCAAAAGGATTTTCTCGCTTTTTCCATCCGTCTTATCCATACTGACAGACTCCAAATAATCCTCTACACGCAATACTTTCAATCCTGCAATTTCCGGCAAGCTGTTCTTCCGCATTGTCTCCATCAGTATCGCGATTTGTTCAGATCCTTTTCTTCCCTTTAGCGTCATGGAAGACTGGCCTTCCATAAAATAGCCATGTTTTTGATAGAGCAAATCCAGTGCCTCAAGTAACGATTTACCCTGGCTTCGCCAAAAATAGGCCATTTCAGCGGATAATACTGCTGCCTGGACAGCATCTTTGTCGCGTGCAATGCTGCTAATGAGGTAGCCATAACTCTCTTCGAATCCGAACAGGAAGTTTTCACCTGTTTCAGCAAATTCATGTATCTTTTCCCCGATATATTTGAAACCTGTGAGTGTGTCTATGGTATCCACACCATATGAGGCGGCAATAGTGCGCCCCAGCTCAGTGGTTACAATCGTTTTTAATATACGCCCATTTTCTAATTCCTTCTGGTCGGAGTGAGACAATATATAATCGATGAACAATGAACCAAGCTGATTTCCCGTCAAAACCTGGTATTCTCCTGAAGCGTTCCGGACAGCAACGCCGAGACGATCGGAATCTGGATCTGTTCCAAGTAAAATTTCCGCTCCAAGGCTCTCTCCTTTTTCAATCGCCATGGCAAAGGCCTTGTGTTCCTCCGGATTTGGAGAATCGACCGTGGAAAATTCCGGGTCAGGAACTGCCTGTTCCGGCACGATTTCCACATTTGTAAAATGGAGCTGCTCTAATCCCTTCATCACGAGTTTTCCAGCTGTTCCATGCAGTGGCGTGAACACGATTGGCAGTTTCTTCTCTTGTTGTTGTTCAACATCTGATAATCTGGAAATCTCCAGAAGTTTTTCCAAATAAGCCTGATCAATCTCCGCTCCAATCCATCGCAGCAAATCGTGTTTGACAAGGTTATCCTGTGTCATCACCGGCACTGTCAACTCGTTTTCAACCTCTTGTATCTTACGAATCACTTGCTCGGCCTCTTCGGGAACAATCTGTCCCCCCTCTTCATTATATACTTTGAACCCATTATATTCTGGCGGATTGTGGCTGGCGGTGATCATGATACCGGCAGCGGTATGTAAATGACGAACAGCGAATGACAGCAATGGTGTCGGATGTAATGTATCGAATACATAGGAACGGATGCCATAAGATCCGAGCACTTTAGCTGCTTCCAATGCAAATGCTCTGGACATGTGGCGGCAATCATATGCAATCGCTACACCGCGCTTTTTATAATCTGCCGTTGTGTCCCGTAAATACCGGGCCAAACCATCCACAGCCTTACGGACAGTATAAATATTCATGCGGTTTGTCCCTACCCCGATCACACCTCGCATACCACCGGTGCCAAAGGTCAATTCCTTGTAAAACGCATCTTCAAGTCTCACAGGATCCAGCTTAATTTCTTCCAATTCCTCTCTTAATTCCTGATCCAGTGGAGCATATTTGTTCCATGTTTCGTATACTTTTTGCCAATTTGTCATCTGGTACTTCCTCCAACAATATTTATATCAATGTGCCAATTTTATCATATTTTGAAGCAATACACTATTGTACAGCCATGACAGCGCTCCCTGTTTCTCTTTCTATGTCGCCATGCTTCCAGAGCAATTCATCCGATTATTCTATGGTACATTCCCATGTAAATCAAAAATCGTGCATCCTTCTTCCTTTCTATTGCAGCCTTCTTTATCGATTGATAAACTGAAAGCGTAGAGGAGTGAGAAAATAATGAAAGAAAATGCCTCAAAGGAAGAGCTAGAGCATGAGTTGATCAATTTAAAAGCTGATTATGCCCGCATTCAAAGCGATATGGATAAATTGGAATACGTGCGAGGACGTGTTTCTTCAGCAGAAGAACAGCTCATCCGCCTCGAAAAAGAAATTGCTGAGGTGTATAAGCAGCTGGAACATTTCGAATAAAGGCAGACCGGTTTTGTAGCTGATACGGATTGTCTGAGCTGAAAAAAACTTTGTGCTTAGCCCAAACAATTGGCTATCAAATTTAGGCTTGGATGCGCAAATCATTGTCCCGGAGACCTTATGACTCTTCGATCAAAAATAGATAGACTTCATCAAGCCCCGTATCCAGCAAAAATAAATTACTAAAAAAGCCATCAGTTCAGCAGAAGGCCACTGAAAATCTAAGGTTATTTTATGATATAGGTCTTCTGTACACTAAAACCCCCACTAAAATTCTTTTTTTGAATTTTTAGTGGGGATTTTATATTTGGAACGTTCCACGACATCCACATCGGATAAGTCAAAAATGGATTTAAGAAGATGGTATTTGAACATGCGAATGGGCGGGACTGCATCACGTCCGTTGTCATGACAATATTTGTCATTTAATTCATGGCGTACAAAAGAGAAATCTACAAGCTCATTGACCTGGCGCAACATATTATCCTGTGGCACGACAAGATCATAAATTTGTGTAAAAGGACTAAGCGATAGAGATTGCTGGTTTGAGACCATCCGATACACCACCTACATTTGTTGAAGAAATCGTATCCCGTTGATTGTAACGGAGGGTGGCGACTCCTATGTGAAAAGCAACAGCCGAAAATCCCGCAGAAAGCATACTTTGCTTTCAAGGAAGTGGAGGCGTTGCCCGCGGAAAGCGTCCACCTGAAGTAAAAATCAACGGTGCTTCCCGCCATATAAGTTATATTAGCCTTTGGATTTTATTGGTTAATTTCAATGATACAACAAAAAAGCAAACTAGAGCCTTATAAAGAATCTAGTTTGCTTTTTTGAACTTTTTCAGCGGTCTCGTTCAGCTGCGCTGTTCTGATAGCTTTTCCTGTATTACTTGCCTGAAGTCATGCCATTGCTGTTGCCATTTCGCTGGCTTTCCAGCTTCGCCTTAATCTTCGCTTTTTCTTTATTCGGCGGTGTCAGACTGATAATGATATCGCCACTTTCTACATTCGTCTTCATTTCTTCTGTGAAAAACTTGATTTGTCCTGACGGCTTCATCAAATATAGGAAGACAGTGGCGCTATCTTTTTCCTTCATATATTGCTGGAAAGTGAACTGCTCGGTGATCGATGTTTGCCTGAATACAAAATGATTGTCCAGCTTTTCATTCAGGTCATCCATCGTGACATCTTCCTTGAACAAGACACGTCCGCCAACCTTGGAGACGATTTCGTTGGTTGTGTTGATATACATCTTATTATACGGACTGATTTTGAACACATTCGTCCGCCCATATTCCGGCATGAACGTCGTGCAGATCAAGGAATTATATGCCTGATCATCAGTCGCTGCAATCAGATATTCATACGGTATCGTGTCTAGATGATACTCCGTTTGTTCTGATAGCATCTCCCCATGATAAAAAGGTATGCCTGCCTCGCGCACACTTTTAAGATTCTCCCAGGAAGAATCAACCACAATCACTGGAGTGTTGACTTTCATCAAGGATTTCGCCAACTGCACTGTAAAACGATTACTGCCAACAATTAATGCGCCAGGACGTCCTTCCATTGAAAGGTTCAGCTTTTTCGCAAGCGAACGGATAGAAAATCCGTGCGCGACAACTGTGAAAAAGACCAGACCGAAAGTCAGTGTTGTGAGAATCTGCGCATCTTTGTACCCGGCGTCAAGCAAAATTTTCGCGAAGTAGCTGGATACAGTTAATGCCACAATGCCTCTGGGGGCGATCCACCCAACAAGCAGCTTTTCATTGAAAGTCAAATTGGTGCCAATCGTTGACAAAAAAATCGACAAAGGGCGCACCGCAAACATCATCAGCAATACGTAGCCAATAATATTCGGCTGAAAAATGTGCAGCAAAGTTTCCATATTCAGCGATGCTGTCAGCATAATGAATATGGCGGAGATAAGCAATATAGAAACATTTTCCTTAAAGTGCCGCATGTCCGCGACAGAATTGATACCCATATTTGCCAAAGTCATCCCCATCGCGGTTACTGCAAGCAGTCCGGTTTCATGAGTAATTGTATCCGGTATGGTGAAGCTTAAAATGACTGTAATGAATACTGCTGGAGATTTTAAATATTCCGGTATATGACCTGTTTCGAACATCCAGCCAATCCCCCGTCCGCACAACCAGCCAAAAATTAATGCAAAGACAGAGACAGCAAAGAACATGAACAGCTTCGTGCCATCCGGATTTTCAGATGTCATGAAGGCGATGATTTCAAATGCAAATACGGCTAGTAACGCACCAATCGGATCGACAATAATACCTTCCCATTTAAGGATTTTTGCTGGCCTCGGTTTCAGTTTGGACTGCCTCAGCAGCGGTAAAATCACGGTCGGTCCCGTTACAATGAACAGCCCGCCAATGACAAAAGCAACCGTCCAGCTTAATCCAGCTATATAGTGTGCTGTCAGCGAACCCAATATCCATGCGAGAAATGCTCCGAAAGTGGCAATTCGGAATAATGGTTTGCCTAATCCTCGCAATTCCTTGAAGTTCAAGTTCAAGCTGCCTTCAAATAAAATGATGGCAACAGCGACAGTTATAATCGGACTATATAAATCGCCAAAATCCTGCTGTGGATTGATAAAATGAAACACCGGGCCAACAAGCAGCCCTGTAATGGACATGACGACGATCGCCGGCATGCGGTATCGCCAGGCAGCCCATTGCGAACCTATACCCAATAATCCAATCAGCATGATTTCAAAAAGCAATGTAGGACTCATTTCATCCCCCTATTCTTTAATGAGGTGTTGGACAACCTTGCACTCATGGCCACTGCCAAATGCCTTAGGTGCACGTTTGCAGATAGGACAGTATGCTACGATCGATATACTTTCCTATCTGCAAAAGGCTGTTTCTAACCACTCATTTCAATTAAATATAAAGACATTTTATATGCCCGAAGGAAGAAAGTAAACTATTTTAGCCCGCTTTTTTCATACAGAAAACATTATCATTTACCCCAGTAATTTCCAGTTGTGGATTTTCTCGTGAATCGCGTCTATATTTGTTTGGAATCGAAAGTAACTCTCTTATATTGTACTTGCGGAATTGCCGAATGCCAGTACAGCGATACCGTGTTTTCTTGCACTTTCGACAACTCCGCTTGTTCTTAGAGATGTTCCATAACGACTATAAATAAAATGACCAGTGCGAGCAAAATGGTAAGCCCGGAAAACAGCTTGATTGTACCTTTTTTTGTCAGCTTTTTTTGTTCATCTATATCTCGTCTGATCGCTAAATATATAATCACCAATCCTAAAATGAAAACACCGAGAAATATCATGCTTGGCAAGAGGATCACTCCTTGCTGAATTACATCTTAACTTATTTTACATTATAATTTACGTTTGTCGTATTTAAAAGATTCATTACCTCCAGGCAACTGGTCAATGAAAGATTTCCCATGCATGCTTCTTTGAAAATATGATACGATGATGGGAGCCTGGAACCACAAAGGAGGGAATCTGTTTATCCAACAGCCAGTATAGCACTTGCTTTAAATTCTGTCGTGAATCAGCAAATGATGCATACAGGGCGTTGACAACAGATGTGTATGATGGAAACACAAGAGAAGATTCTGCAAACGTACTTTGGCTACGAACATTTCCGTCCTGGTCAACAGGACGTTATCACTTATATGATGCAACACCATAATACCTTGGCTGTCATGCCGACCGGTGGCGGAAAATCGATTTGTTATCAAATTCCCGGCCTCAGTATGGATGGAACAGCTATGATCATATCTCCGCTTATTTCCCTGATGAAGGACCAAGTGGATGCACTGCAAGCCTTAGGAATCGCTGCTACATATATCAACAGCTCTTTGTCGGTCGATGAACTGAAAAAACGGATGCATGACATTGCCATAGGTCGTTACCGTTTTGTTTATGCTGCGCCTGAACGCTTTGAGACAGCTTCTTTCCTTCATGTCATCAAGCGGTTGGATATTTCACTTATCGCTTTTGATGAAGCGCACTGCATCAGCCAGTGGGGCCATGATTTCCGTCCGAGTTACCGTTCGATCGTTCCCGAATTGAAAAAACTCCGCAACGTCCGGGTTTTCGCCGCCTTGACCGCAACAGCGACCGAAGCTGTCATCTCGGATATTCAACGTCTGCTTCATATATCTGATGAGCACGTTGTCAATACGGGATTTGCTAGAGAAAATCTGGCATTCCATGTCATCAAAGGACGTGATAAGACCAGTTATATCCGTGCCTATATGAGTGAACACAGTGATGAATCCGGCATCATCTACGCCGCAACTCGCAAACAAGTGGATTCACTATATGAGAATTTGAAAAAACAAGGTTACTCAGTCGCCAAATACCACGCCGGACTTTCAGAAGAGGAACGAAAAAATGCCCAGTCAGCTTTCATTCATGATGAAAGAACCGTGATGATTGCTACGAACGCATTCGGGATGGGGATTGATAAATCAAACGTCCGCCATGTGATACATTATGCGATGCCAATGAATATCGAATCCTATTATCAAGAGGCCGGCCGTGCTGGACGAGACGGTGAAATGAGCAATTGCATCCTGCTTTTTTCCCCGCAGGATACACAGCTGCAAAAATTTTTCATCGAGCAATCGCAAATGGATGATGACAGCAAACAGCAAGAGTACCGTAAACTGCAAGCAATGATCAATTACTGCCACACACATCAATGTTTGGCAAATTATATATTGGACTATTTCAATGACCCTTCGCCAAAACCTGCCTGCAAGCAGTGCAGCAACTGCTCGAAAAACCATGAGAAGGTCGATATCACTGAAGAAGCGCAAATGATTCTGTCCTGTGTTAAACGTATGGGCGAACAATTTGGCGTCACAATGACTGCAAAGGTGCTCAAAGGATCCAAAGACAAGAAAGTTGCCGGCTTCCAATTTCAAAAGTTATCCACTTTTGGAATTATGTCTGCTTATACAGAAAAAGAATTGATAGAACGTATTCACTTTTTGATTGCAGAAAAATTTCTGAGCATGGAGGAAGGAAAATATCCTAAAGTCCGCCTGAATGCCAATTCAGTCGATGTGCTTAAAGGAAAACAGGAGGTCATGATGCTCCAGGCTCCCATTCCAATATACGCAGAAGAAGCAGACTATGATGCAGGATTATTCACCCAGCTGCGTCAGCTGCGCAAAAATCTTGCCGATGAGCAAAATGTTCCCCCTTATGTTTTGTTTTCCGATGTCACGTTAAAGGAAATGAGCCGCTATATTCCAACAAGCCGCGATAGCATGCTGCAGATCAAAGGAGTCGGAGAGAAAAAACTTCTGCAATATGGAGAGCCGTTCCTAGAGGTTTTAAAGGAATGGGATCAGGCACATTCTACACGCAGCAAAAAGGTGAAAATTGGCGGAGACACACCGACAGTGGTCAAACAAACAAAAACAACTGACGAACGTCCGAGCCATCTCATCAGTTACCAGATGCTGCAGTCTGGAAAATCATTGAAAGACATTGCCGTTATTCGCGAACTGTCTCAACAAACCATTGAAGGACATATATTTAAAGCAGCCAAGGAAGGACAGCCGATCATGTGGGATATCTTTTTCGATGAAGATATTGAAAAAGCTGTCATCGCAGCCCGGGAAAAAATGAAGGAACCAAAATTAAAGGAATTGAAAGAAGCCCTGCCTGAAGAAACGAATTATACTGCCATCAAAGCCGTGCTGGTGAAACATCAATATATGTAATCGAGGGAATCACGCCGTTTGGTTCAACAGATGATAATATAACGGCGGTTTTTAAGAAATAACACCATCCACTTTGGCCAATGTCCCTCAAAGTGGATGGTGTGTTTTACAGAAGAGTGGGTGGGAGTGACGTAATTAAAGTAAAACGCATGATGAATGCATATGAGAGCATACACCAGCTGCATTCAATACTTTAATCCTTTTTCGGGCCTATTTTCTGATAAAAAGAGAGTACAGCCCAAATCGCAGTTGGCAGCACAATCGCCCCGATTATCGCAGATGTCAAGATATCAACTGCAGTATCTGTACCGCCGGCAAATAACAAAATAACGGCAATGAATACAAGAAAAAATGGCATTACTTTCCCTAGATTGGCTAATTTTTTTCTTCCATCTGCCTCCCATTTGTTACTGTATGTCGCGATTGCGGTCCAGACTGCCGGGAAGGCAATTGCACTGCAAATAGCAGCTAATACAAAAAGGGTTGCTTTTAAGGTACCTGAGCTTATCATCGCGCCAACCCATACGAGCGCAGTTATTAAAACAAAAGGAACCACAAATTTCATGATGGGGCCAATTGAACTTTCATACTTTGCAACTGTTGTATCACTGTCAGTATATATCGGCTTTGTACCAGGATGCGCCCGGAACAAATGAATATTTCCTTCTGATGCAACATGCGACCATCCAACCGAAGTAAAAAAGTCAAAGTATTCTTCTTCATCTTCCTTTTCTAACCAACGATAGTCTACACTGTAGATAAAATCCGAGCTTTTTCCTTTTTTAAGCGTGTACCCCATAAACTTAAAATCACTGACATGCCAACCTTTCAAAGAATATCGGCGCAATTTCTCCATGTCTTTATTTTCAGAAAAAGCTAACCCGCCTGATGTGATATACTTTGTTTGTCTCATTCTTCAACCTCCTTTAATCCAGATTCAGCTAATTGAATCAGCAGTTTCCTCAGCTTCAAATCTTCCGCTAATATCTCTCTGCCCTTCTTGGTAAGCAGATAGGTTTTACGTCTTGCATCCGAATCATCATACAAATAAATCCACTCTTGTTTTAATAACTTTTTAATAATCGTATACATGGAGGCTGGCCCTATCGTGATCGCCCCTTTTGTTGTTTCTTCAATCAGATTCATCATAGCGTAACCATGCCTTGGTTTAGTTAGGGTAGCCATAATATAGAACATGGAATCCGTTAATTGTCCAGTTGTTTTCAATCAGTCACCCCCTATATTACTTTAAGATATATCATAAAGTGATATGTGAATTAACATCACTATATCATTTTATGATATATATGTCTATACATTTATTAAATTTAATACATATTCCGTAAAACATTTATAGAATCATGTACGTTACTCTCAGTCGTTCTCCACCCCTTTGTGATCCTGATAAATGCTCATTCATGCAAAACAGAAATACAAATACGAAATAATCAAACAAAATGATCAAAAATGCGTTACAATACAGGTAAAAGTTTTCCAGTTATTTACCATGGAGAATAGAAGCGGGGTACTGCATGTTAAACGAAACTGCACAGGAATGAAGGAGAATTCGCATTACTTTGGTTATCATCGCTATTCTTATGTTATTCACAGGAGGAAGCGACACTGTCACTGTCGACCATGAGTCAAGTATTGACGATTTAAATCTTTATCACGCCAATATGATTCCGTTGGGCAATGGTTATTTTGGGGTGCTAACAAGCGATACAGACAATATCGAGCAAACAATGAGGATATATTTTTTTGATGAAAAGAAGAAGGATGTCATCTTTATCAAGGAAAAAGAACTGAGCGTAATGGAATAGTGTGCAGCCTGCATACAAACATACCCCTTTGAATATACCAAAGGGGTATGCTGAACCATGATATCATTTCACATCTAAAGCCCATGTACCATTACGGAACACTGCCTCTGTTGTACCATCTGCTTTTATACCCTCAATATCCAGCTTTTCCGACCCGATCATGAAATCGACATGATTCAAGCTGTCATTGACACCGTGCTTATCCAGTTCTTCGGCATTCATCTTGGACCCGCCTTCCAAATTAGTTGGATATGCTTTTCCAAGGGCGATGTGACAAGATGCATTTTCGTCAAATAATGTGTTGTAAAAAATTAGCCCTGATTGTGATACAGGAGATTCATGCGGCACGAGCGCCACCTCGCCAAGCCTTCTCGATCCCTCATCCGAATCCAGCAAGTGCTTGAGCACTTCCTCACCTTGTTCGGCTTTGAAATCGACCACTTGACCGTCTTTAAAGGTCAGGCTGAAGTTGTCAATCAGGCTGCCTCCGTAATTCAAAGGCTTTGTACTGGAAACAGTACCATTGACACCGTATTTATGCGGCATAGAAAATACTTCTTCAGTCGGCATATTCGGATTGAATGTGATACCTTTTTCAGACACCGCTGATCCGCCCTTCCAAATATGTCCCTTTGGCAATTCCATTTCCAAATTGGTTCCGGGGGCCTTGAAAACCAATTTATGATAATTTTTCTTATTTAGCACTTCACGAGCTTTTTCCAGTGTTGCATTGTGCTTGTCCCAGGCTTTGATTGGATCTTCCTGGTCGACACGGACAATCTTGATGATCGCCTCCCACAGACTTTCCATTGCATCTTTCTTTGATTTATCCGGGAAAATTTTCTGAGCCCAATCTGCCGTTGGAATCGAAATGATCGACCAAGTGATTTTATCGTTCATTGTATATTTACGAAAGTTCACCAGCGCTTGTGCGGCTGCCTTATTTGCTTTGGCTACACGAGTCGGATCAATGTCTTTCAATAAATCAGGGTTGGTGGAACGGATATTCAGTACTGCCCCGCCGTCCTCTGCAAACGTATCATGCAGCTTTACTTTCCATTCTGGATAATCAGCAATTACTTCTTCTGGCGCATATTCATATTTCAGCAATGTAAGTTCGTCATCCACCCAATTGATATGTACATCTTTTGCACCAAGCTGCCAAGCTTTTTTTGCAACCAATCTGGTAAAATCCGCGCCTTCTATCGGCGCATTGATCATCAATGCCTGCCCCTTCTGTAAATTGACACCCGTTTTCAAAGCTAATTCCGCGTACTTTTCTTTGATTTGGACATCTGTCATCGTTTTTCCTCCTATTTTTTAATCAGCTTCAGCTATTCCTTGAATTGATATCACATGTCCCAAAGGCAATCTCATTACCGCCCGGCAATAAGATCACACCCGAGAAATTGATGAATTGTATTTAATTTTCCTATTGAAAATTCAAAGAACATAGAAATTCGTCATTGTCATTATATCTTTCCTATTACATTTTCGCTAGACAAAAGATTGAAAGTTGTCCGTCTGTTGGAAAAATAACACCGCTCTACTTGGAGCTTCATACTTACTGGAATTCATTACCAAAAAAAATCGTGAAGTTCATGCAGCATTATGGGAATCAACGATAATGTTTATTGTATTTTTCAATAGCTCATTCTATTGATTATATCGGTGAAAACTGATTAAATGACTATAAGCAATATTCTCACGTTTTGATAGCGCTTACAAAAAGGGGACTGATAATGTATGAAGGAACGAGAACAGTTGCAAAAAACACTGAAGCCGCATTGGGTATGGGCCATCGCCTTTGGATCCGCAATCGGCTGGGGAGCTTTTGTTCTGCCTGTGGACTGGATGGGCATGGCCGGGCCATTGGGGGTCATCATCGGTTTTATGATCGGGGCAGTACTAATGATCATCATTGGCGTGAGCTACGGTTTTCTAGTAGAGAAGCTTCCGGTATCTGGCGGGGAATTCGCCTATGCTTACTATGGTCTTGGCCGCTATCATGCTTTTTTTTGCGGCTGGTTTTTGACACTTGGCTATGCATCGATTGTCGCTTTGAATGCCTCAGCCATCGCATTGCTTGGTAAATTTGTTTTGCCGCAAGTGATTGAACAAGGGTACATGTATGATATCGCCGGCTGGCACGTATACGCAGGTGAAATTGTTGTGGCCTGTCTTTCCTTGATTGTATTTGCTTTTCTGAACACGCGCGGAGCCGGGCTTTCAGGGCTTGCGCAGTTTGTATTTTGCGTTTGTCTGATCGTAGGTGTTGTGATATTAACAATTGCAATGATAGTCCATCCTTCCAGTTCTTTTTCAAATCTGACACCTGTTTTCAAACCGGGAATAGGCGCTTTTTCTTCCATTATTGCCATTGTGGCAATTGCGCCATGGGCCTTTGTAGGCTTTGATAATATTCCTCAGGCTGCAGAGGAATTTGATTTTTCACCCAAAAAGTCATTTAAAATTATTGTCATTGCACTGCTTTGTGCTGGTTTGACTTACGGATTAACTATTATTGCTACCGGTGTCGGCCAGTCCTGGTCAAGTGCCGTTGCCGAACAAAATGTTTGGGGAACAGGCACCATCGTCGAAAATACTTATGGAACAGTCGGTGTGCTCCTGCTTTCTTTTGCTTTACTAATGGGCATATTCACCGGATTGAACGGGTTCTATTTATCTACAAGCCGCCTGCTTCTCGCTATGGGCCGCGCCAGAATCTTGCCAGAACCTTTTTCAAGATTGCACCCAAAATACAAAACACCGCATATCGGCATTTTATTTACGCTTGGAATGACATTGGTTGCTCCATTTTTCGGTCGCCAAGCACTAATGTGGGTGGTTGACATGGCGTCCATCGGTGTTACAATTGCTTATTTCTATTCCTGTTTTGTCGCATACCGTCTATTCAAATGGTCTGATAGTTCACCTCAGGCCGCAGTCGGGAAGTCAAAATCAGTCGTAGCTCCGTTCCGAAAATTTATGTCCTTACTAGGAGTCATTTGTAGTGCAGGATTCTTTCTTTTGCTTGTTGTGCCGGGATCGCCTGGATTTTTAGCGACACCTTCGCTCATTGCACTGGCCGTCTGGGTTGTACTTGGTGCTATCTTTTTCCTCGCAAAGCTGAAAAACTACCGTGCTATACCAAAAGAAGATCTGGATCATTATATTTTGGGAGACTTTGCTGATAGCAAAGACAATACAGATGAAGGAAAAGATATGCCAGCAGCGGCAATAACAGCCGCACTGTCTGATAAAGCCGTCAGTGAAGATTAGCATAAGCATACATTCATTAGTAAACCCGATTATCCGTTCATGGATGGTCGGGTTTCTTGTGCATTAGTTTAATAAGCTTATAAAATACCATCTGTCTTTATAATAAGTAAACTGTTATCATGATATTATGAAATATCGTTTAATGGGGAGGCCGCAATATGGATCAGCATTTGCAAGTTTTTGTCACTGTCGCAGAAAAAAAGAACTTTTCCAGAGCTGCGGAAGAACTGCACATGACACAACCAGCGGTGAGTCAGTATATCCGGACATTTGAGGACCGTTTTGGTGCACGGCTGCTGGAGCGTACAAACAAGTATGTTCGCCTGAACAAAGCGGGCGAAATCGTTTATCATCACGCGAAAGAAATCGTCGGTCTGTATGCAAAAATGGAGAGTCTTGTAGATGACTTAACAAACAAAGCCAGCGGCACTCTGTACATCGGGGCCAGCTATACGTTTGGCGAATATATCCTGCCACATGTGATTGCACAACTGCACCAACTGTACCCCGAAATCATCCCTGCTGTCACCATTGACAATACCGCGAAAATCGCCGCTCTCATGATGGCAAGACAGCTTGACATCGGTATCGTCGAAGGCCATTTCAAAGAAGAAAAACAGTTGGAGACAGATGCCTTTGCGGAAGATTCAATGGTATTAGTTGCTTCACCAAACCACCCAATCGCGGTGGGAAATGAAGAAATCACTGCTGCTGATTTAGCAGCTCAGACATGGATTTTGCGTGAAGCAGGTTCCGGCACAAGGGAAGCCAGTGAAATGGTTCTGCAGCGAGGTCATATCACGCCAGCTAACATTATCAGCTTCGGGAGCACACAGGCGATTAAGGAAGCTGTCGGAGCAGGGCTAGGCATCAGTCTGTTGTCGAAATGGGCAGTGCAAAAAGAGCTTCATCATGGGGAGCTAAAGATTATAGAGACGGCAGGCATGCCATTCAGCAGGCAATTTTACATCATTACCGCCTCCCCTTTCCAGACAAAGGCGCTCCAGGTTTTTCTGGAACTGTTGCGGGATAAGCGAAAATGGTCCTTATTTCGCGGGAAAATATAGCTCGCAGGCTGCCTTAATCTTATATGGTGTCTTAGAAGTCAATTTTGTGTGCGAATTACTAATCTTTGTCTTCAGTTCTAACTTCCAAAGGCCCATGTGATAACTGCGATCCTTTTATGTAGCACTTCTGCCTTTATACAGCTTTTTCTTCACAGAGAAACCAGCCCGGCGCTAGTGAGGCACCGGGCTGTTCCATATGCAAACTATATTTATTTCTTCCAGGAGCTATAATCCAAATGCTTATATTTTTCCAGGAATCTGATCGGCATATGCAGTGCATCTTTACGGAATGGAGGAGCCAGTTGCGTGCCGTCCACATAGATATTGAGTACCGTTGGTTTCCGGTCTTTCAAAGCCTTCTCGACAATTGGTGCTACGTCTTCCGCTTTTTCAATTGTGTAACCGGCAGCTCCCATCGATTTAGCCACCTCAGCAAAGTTCGGGCCCTCTATATTAGATCCGATATAACGGTCATCATAATAATCGACCTGGTTCTTTTTCTCAGCTGCCCAAGACCTATTATTGAATACACAAGCGACAACAGGAATATTCTGCTCAACCGCTGTGCTCACTTCGTGCAGGCTCATCCCCCACGCACCGTCGCCGACAATGGCGACAACTGGTGCATCCGGTTCAGCGAGCTGCGCGCCAAGTGCTGCAGGATAGGCAAAACCAGTATTTCCAAAAGTCAGAGCTGCAATATGTCTCCTTGTTTGCGTGAACTTCAAGTAAGCATTTGCTGTCGAAGATACATTGCCGATATCCGATGAAACGATAGCATTGGCTGGCAGTGCTTTTGTAAGCTCCAGCAATGCACGGCGCGGGTTGATCGGATCTCCGTCCACCATTGCTAAATCGACGAGTTCCTGCTCCCATTCTTCTTTGAGCTTGCTCACTGTAGACAATCTCGCTACGTTTTTCTCAGGAGACGGGTCGCCGGCCTGTAATTTTGCCAGAATATCGTCACTTGTCGCCTTCGCATCCCCGATGATGCCGACTGCCACAGGATGCGTCCTTGCGATATGCCTTGGATTGATGTCTACTTGGATGATAGCCGCATCTTTCGGGAAGTAATCGATATCATAGCAAGGCAGGGTCCCGAAAACAGAGAGCCTTGTTCCAATCGCAAGCACCACGTCCGCTTTCTTCAAGGTATGCATAGCAGCCTTGGATCCCATGTAACCAATTGGTCCCACGGCAAGTGGATGGTCTGCTGGGAAAGCGTCATTATGCATGTAAGATACCGCAGCGGGGGCTGTCAGGTGCTCTGCGATCTTGACAACGGTCTCGACACCATCAGAATCGACTGCGCCACGTCCGGAAATGATAACAGGATGCTTGGCATTTTTCAGTAAATCAACTGCCTTTTCAATAGATACCGGATCGCCGCTGCCGCGTTTGTCTGCACGATACTGATGCGGCTGTAAAATCTGTTCTTCCAACTCTCCATAGAATAAGTCACGTGGAATATCGTATAAAACAGGTCCGCGTTCAGCGTAGGCGATCCGGAATGCTGTCCGCAAACAATCCGCCACACGGCTTTTGTGTGTTACCCTTACTGTTTCTTTTGTAATGTCTTCAAAGATGGACACTTGATTCGCTTCCTGGAAACCATCCCAGCCAATTGTAGGTGTCCCGGCAGATGGAGAGATTACAACCATCGGCGTGTGTGCCTGGTTGGCAGCAGCCACAGATGTAACCATATTAGTGATTCCTGGACCATTCTGACCAACAATGACCCCTGCTACCCCGGAGACACGTGTATAGGCATCTGCCATGTGTCCGGCACTTTGCTCATGGCGGACTGGCAAGAAACGAATGCCGGCTGTCGGGAACAAATCCAGCATATCCATGAATGCGGATCCGACGATGCCATATACTTCTTTGACACCTTCTGCAACGAGAGTCTCAACGATTGCTTCACTTGGTGTCATTTTCACCTTTTGCTGTAATTGTTTTTTCACGTCTTCCTGTTGTTTTACCATTAACGATTCCTCCCTTGTTTTCATACCATCCATTATTTTTCCGCTTACATTCTGTATTTCAGGCATTCCCTGCCGGCAGGTGAATCAGATTGCTTTCTACCTTTTGTTCGATGATGTCGTGTAATTCCTTGATGAAATGTTCGGTAATTGATTTAATGACACGATTTTTCGGCAATGCGATATAAAAATATCGAAAGAATGGAATGCCCTTCACTTGATAAATCTTCAGCAGTTTTAGTTTTTGCTCTTTCTTCACAGCATTCCTGGAAACAAAGGAAACGCCTAAGCCTGATTGTACTGTCGCTTTGATCGCTTCTGTACTGCCCATCTCCATCACAATATTCAGCTCATCCAGCAAGAGACCCGCTTTATCCAGATAATCATGCACCACTTCCCTTGTTCCTGACCCCTGTTCACGCATAATGAATGGCAGCTCACGCAATTGCTCCGCAGTGATGTGTGTCATATGTTTCGGAAAATAGTCGGGAGCCGCAATCAATACCAGCTCATCCTTTAAAATTTGTTCGACAAGGATTTGTTTATCCGAAATCGGTGTTTCAATTAAACCGACATCAATCAGCTGATCTTTCACGTTATTAATGATGTTGGCAGAATTGGCTATTTCCACTTGCATATGGACATCCGGATGCGCATCTTTGAACGTCTTCAGGAATTCCGGCAAAATATATTCACCAATAGTCAGACTGCAGCCTAGCCGCAAATCTCCATGAATTGTATTTTCCATCTCCAAAATTTTCTTTTTGGCCAGATCGCTCATATGGACGATTTTTTTGGCGTAACGCAGCAATACATTGGCAGACTCAGTCATTTCCACTTTTTTTGTAGTTCTTTCAAACAGCTTCGTTTGTAATTCTTCTTCCAGAGCTTTAATCTGTGCTGTAATGGTTGGCTGTGTGATATACAGAATTTTTGCAGCTTCTGAGAAACTCTTTTTCTCTGCCACAGCAATGAATGTTTTCAACCTTTCGTGATTCATAGGCAATCACCTTCCTATCCAACCCCGAAGTGCAGGTTTACTCGATACTGCGAATGACTGACTCCACCGTATCTACCATAAAATCCAGATCTTCTTCCGTACTGGATAGAGGCGGAGCAAGAATCAGCACATTATTGAAGCCAGGTACAGTATCACCATTTTTACCGATGATGAGGCCTTTTTCTTTGCACTTGCCTACAATAGCACTCACAGTCGCTTCATCAAGCGGCTGTTTTGTGGCTTTGTCGGCAACCATTTCAATACCTAACAAGAACCCTGCCTGCCTTACTTCACCGACATTTTTGTGATCTGACAGGTTATGAAGCTGACCCAGCTTCAGTTTGCCAAGTTCGCGCACTCTGGCAACGATATTTTCTCTCTCAATTATTTCGATATTTTTCAATGCAACTGCACATGCTGCAGGGTGACCGCCATAGGTTGAAACATGACGCAAATGGTTATCTTTGCCATCGTGTTTGAACACTTCATAGATATCAGATTTCACTGCAGTCGCACCAAGTGGCAAATACCCGCTTGTAAGTCCTTTGGCCATCGTAACGATATCTGGTTCCACTCCTTGAGAATGCATGAAACCAAACATCTCTCCTGTTCTGCCGTATCCTGAAACAACTTCATCCACAATAAGCAGCACATTGTGTTTCTTACATATTTCAGCAATTCGCTGCATGTATTTTGGTGATGGGACGATCACACCGCCCCCGGAGATGAACGGCTCCATAATGAAGGCGGCAACAGTTTCCTCGCCTTCCCAATTAATCATTTCCTCCACCATTTGCGCCGCTTTCAGATCTGACTCTTCCGGATCCCCGCCAAAAATTGAACGATAGCTATAAGGTGGATAGACATGCAGGAAGCCCGGAGCAGAGGGGTCATATTTCACACGTCTATTCGCTTGTGCCGTTGCGCTTAAAGCGCCAAGAGTCGAACCATGGTAAGCCCGGTAACGGGAAATAACCTTGAATTTGCCAGGGTTTCCTGTTTGATTGTGATACTGGCGTACAATCTTGAAAGCCGTTTCATTTGCTTCAGATCCACTATTCGAGAAAAATGTCTGGTATTCACCGCCAAGCAGTTCGCTGATTTTCCCTGCTAGTTTCACTGCCGGAGGATGATTCATCGTCAAGGGAAAGTAAGACAGCTGTTTCATTTGCTCAGCCGCCGCTTCGGCAATTTCCTCACGGCCATATCCAAGATTTAGACACCATAAACCTGAAACACCATCCAGATACTTCTTGCCATTTTCATCGACAAACCAGGAGCCCTTTCCTGAGACTGCCATCATTGTCTGTGCATCCGGGTTATAACGATGCATGGCGTTCCAAAGCTTGGAAGCCGTCTTTGCAGCTACTTCATTTATTTCCGATCCGACCTTCATTTTCATTCCTCCCTTTCATGATAGGGGGTGCTCCCCTGTATGAAGTTATTTGTTACTAGTCCCCGATGCTGACGGCATCTTTGCGAAGCGCTTCTGACAGTGAATTGTATGGGAGCTGATGGGTCTCCGCAACTTTCTCATGGGTGACATAGCCCTTTAGTGTATTGACCCCTTTTGCTAACGCCGGGTTTATTTCCACTGCCTGCTCCAAGCCTTTGTTAGCAATAAAAACGCCATATTGGCAAGTATTATTTGTCAAAGATAATGTTGCCGTCCTAGACACAGCTCCAGGCATATTAGCTACTGCATAATGCAAGACACCATGTTTCAGATAAACAGGATCATCATGTGTCGTCACATGATCAATAGTTGCAATTGATCCCCCCTGATCAACAGCCACATCAATGATTACCGAACCAGGTGTCATCTCTTTCACCATGTCCTCTGAAACGAGTTGAGGTGCTCTTGCTCCGGGGATAAGTACAGCTCCGATCAATAAATCTGCATTTTTGACAGCTTTTTGTATGTTCAACGGGTTGGACATCACAGTTTTGACTGCACCGCCGAATAAATCTTCCAGTTCCCGCAGACGTTTTACGTTTATATCAATAATGGTCACATTCGCACGCAGACCAAGTGCCATTTTCGCTGCATTTGTCCCGACTGCTCCGCCACCAAGAATGACCACGTTGGCCGGCTCTACCCCAGGGACGCCGCTAAGCAGAATTCCTTTTCCACCATTATTTCTTTCAAGGTATTGCGCGCCAATTTGCACGGACATCCTGCCGGCTACCTCACTCATTGGAGCCAGCAGCGGCAATGACCCATCCTGCAGCTGAATCGTTTCATAAGCAATGGACGTAACTTTCTTCTCTACAAGCTGCCTGGTCAATTCAGGCTCAGCAGCAAGATGCAAATAGGTGAATAATAGCAATCCTTCACGCAAAAATGCATATTCAGATGACTGCGGTTCTTTGACCTTCATAACCATATCTGCCGACCATGCATCCTTTGCATTGCTTACAATTTCCGCACCGGCTTGTCGATACTCCTCGTCAAGGAAACCGCTTTCATTTCCTGCATTGGTTTCAACCAGCACCCGATGCCCCGCATTGATAAATGCCGTCACCCCGGATGGGGTCATAGCTACCCGATTTTCATTATTTTTCACTTCACGAGGTACACCAATAATCAAAGTCATCACTCCATTCTCGAAAAGACTTACTCATTTTATAGGTCACGATGTCCGTACCAGTTTCAATGAGTCTATATTCAATATATTCCAACGCGATAATTATTTCAATATATTTTTTCAATTTCGATATTAAAAGAAGCGATAAGACTTATAAACTTTTTTTATAAGTCCTCTACTACCCGAACTTTCGGGACAAATTGATCGTAAATGCATACATATCACTGCGATAATACGCTTCTTCAAATTCGATGATATGACCTTCTTGATCTCTGATCATTCGTTCAGCTATTAAAGCGTATCTGTTTTCATCGATGTCTAATAAAGTATGGTCTTCCGGCAGCAGTGGACCACAGGAAATGGTCTGGTCGGCCACGGCAAACTGAATACCTAATTCGTTTTCAATCAAATCGTAAAGTGTCGCATCATTCAGATCGTACTGAATCAGCCTCTCCCCTATTTCCGGAGGGTAATAATGCCGTTCCACCCCAATGGCTATATCGTCTGCATAACGAATACGCTTGATAAAGTATGCTTCCTTAAAGCCTGTGCGTTCTTCAATATAGTCAGACGTTTTTCTTCGGTAATGTTGTACTAGTCTGGCGCCCGCTTTCATCCCCATTTTATTTATCGTTTCTGTGGTACTGCTCAAATTGCCAAGCCAATCATGAATAGGCTTTAATGAAACGAAAGTACCTTTTCCATGTCTTTTCTCCAGAATTCCCTCCCGGACTAAAACATTTATCGCCTCCCGAACTGTACTGCGGCTGACATCATATTCTTCCATGTATTGTCTTTCACTGGGAATCTGATCGGTCAATACACCTTCTGATACCTGCTTTTCAATGATTTCTTTCAGTTGTATATGTAATGGTAATGAGCTTTTATGGTCAAGTGGCAACAGACCGCCCCCTCTCTGTCTTTTAAATAAGGATAGCAAATTAGGCAATCTATTGAAAGAGAATTCTAATATGAGCGGTGAACGAGCAAATACTTCCAATCCATTTACAGCTTGACAATGTTATGATAAGATAATATATATGAAGTTACTTTTCGTAAGCAGATAAACATCTCTTATTCATTGATTATCGTTGTAGACAAGGGGAGGGATAAAGGATGAGCAATTTATGCCCCAAATTTGAAAAAGCTATGCAACTCTTAAGCAAGCGCTGGGTCGGCTTAGTACTGTCTGAGCTCTTGAGTGGAACGAAGCGCTTTTCTGAGATGGAAGCCGATTTGCCAATCAGCGGCCGATTGTTGTCGGATCGATTGAAAATGCTGGAAAAAGAAGGAATTGTCAAACGTGACGTCTATTCAGAATTCCCAGTACGGATTGAATACTCTTTGACTGAAAAAGGCAAATCCCTGCAGCCTGTCGTCGCTGCAATTCGCCATTGGGCAGATGATTGGGTCCGGCCGGAGGAAGTCGAGGAGCACGTAAATTGAATTACAAAAGGCACCGTTGACTGTACTGAACCCCAAAAGTCAGACCAAAAATCTAACTTTCGGGAGGCATCACAGACCGGTGCTTTTTTCAATGGGAAACTGCCTCTAATAGACCACAGCCATTTCTTCGGCCAGCTTGGGTGATAGAATCTTTTAGTAACGTGATGGTGCAGGTGACTATCATATTGCGAAAATCTTTCTTCACGTGGTCCTTTGATTTACATCGCTTAGCGCTTCCGTTCCTTGCATTTTAACCTCAACCCTTTTTTCACTTTTCCCATGGTATTGATTAATCATGTCAACATTTCTTTTTCCGTTATTGATTTCCTATCTTCCCGGTGCTTTACAAATTGGTTCAAATCCCTTATATCTTTCTTAAAGAGCCAATCTGCGAGATTTTCGATGTCCATTGCAAAAACTCGGTCTTTCACGATACTCGGGACTATTTCTCTAGCTTGATCATAAAAATCCCTTGTTGCTGCAGACATCATATCAACTCCCCGATACTCTGCAGCTTGCATCGCACATATCAATTCAATGGCTATCACACGACGTGAATTTCCAAGCATTTGCAATGCATGTCTGGCAGCGATCGTTCCCATACTGACATGATCCTCCTGATTTGCTGAAGACGGAATGGAATCGACACTTGCCGGGTGGGCCAAGGTTTTATTCTCCGAAACAAGCGAGGCTGCGCTGTATTGCATGATCATTGCACCTGATTCAAGCCCCGGGTTCGGACTCAAGATAGGTGGTAAATCATTCAGTTGCGGGTTGACCAAACGCTCTATCCGCCGTTCGGAAATATTAGCAATCTCAGCAATTGCCAGCTTTAAAAAGTCCATGGCAAAAGCGATCGGCTCCCCATGAAAATTCCCGCCAGAAATCACTTTACCGCTATCAGAAAAAATCAGGGGATTATCTGTCACCGCATTGATTTCCATTTCCAATTTTTCTTTGGCATAGTTCACGACTTGCCATGCTGCACCGAGTACCTGCGGGATACATCTTAATGAATAGGCATCTTGAACACGCAGTTCGCCCTGTCTGGTTGTCAATTTGCTATCTGTTAGAAGCATCTGTATGCGGTTTGCTACTTCCAATTGTTCGGGATGCCTGCGGACCGCATGTAATTCGGGGGCAAATGCATCGATGATCCCCCGCAGACCTTCCATCGTCATTGCCGCAACCAGTTCGCTTTGCAGCAATAACTGCTCCACTTGCAAATAAGTAACCACACCCACAGCCGTCATTGCCTGGGTCCCATTGATCAGTGCGAGTCCCTCTTTTGCTTCTAATTGCAAGGGGGAGATTTTAGCCCGCTTCAATGCATCTTTTGTCGGCATTCGTTCTTCCTGGTAGAACACTTCCCCTTCACCAAGTAAGGCCAAAGCCAGATGAGACAGTGGCGCCAGGTCCCCGCTTGCACCAAGAGAACCTTGCTGCGGAATAACCGGATGGATTCTACAATTCAAAAAATCAATCAGCTGCTGGACTAATGCGACCCGTACACCTGAATAGCCTTGGGCCAAAGCGTTAGCCCGGAGCAGCAGCATCGCCCGGCTGATGGATTCTGCAAATGGTTCTCCCACGCCACATGCATGGGAATGAATCAAATTCAACTGTAATTCCTGGAGATGATCTTGCTCTATGATGACATCACTGAATTTACCAAATCCCGTGTTGATGCCATACATTGTTTTTTTATCAGCAATCATTTTTTCCACTATATCTCTATTGGCAGCTATTTTGACCACTGCAGATGGGGCAAGCCCGACTTTCTCGTTCCCTTCGATAATAGATTTAGCTTCTATTAAAGTGAGTGGTTTATCTGCGAGCATAAACATATACCTTCCTCCTTTTATCACTTTACAGAACTAAAGTGCAATCTAAAAGGAGATCCGCCGCGGCAGATCTCCTTTTATATATATGCCATATATGGTTGTATGATGGTGCATAAAATGCCTGCGCATATCAATCACACCTTGATTTGAATTTTTCCTTTGTATCATTGTAAACGTTTTCACAAGGGTTTACAAGTGTTACCTGAAAAGATAACATTATAATTTGGAATTCGACTATGTCAGTAGGCGTTGACCGCAAAATTTCTTTGATGTTTTCGATTTTTTTATTAGTCAAAATATCCATAGGATGTATTTTATCTTATTTTTGGCTTACTGTTTTTGGCTTAATGCTGGCAAAGTGAAAATCAATGCTATAATACATATGAGTTGCCCCACCCCGGAAAACCACCCTAATACTTCAGTTTAACAGAGAAAATAGAATATGGATAAGGAGGCAATGAAGTGCCTTACAAACCTCGTACGAAATCAAATGAATGATTGATCCTGGAATTAGTGAAGAGGAGGATGCATTTATCGAAAAAGGACAAACAATATTATCTCAATCTTAAAAGAGGCTTTGCCCGCGAAAAACAATTCGAGGCTTTCACTGAAAAACTTCAAAGTGAATGCTTGATACTAAACGATTTATTATTGGAAATAAACCATACGACATTCCAGATTGATTCCCTTTTTATCACACACAGTAAGTTTTATCTCTATGAAGTCAAAAACTATCAAGGCGATTATTATTACGAATCTGACAAGCTCTTCAAAAAACCCAACATAGAGGTTATTAATACACTTCACCAATTAGGAAGAACAGAATCCTTACTACGTCAATTACTCCTTAGTATTGGAATTGAACCTCGAATTAATGCTTTCGTGGTTTTTATCAATCCCAACTTCACGCTGTACCAAGCCCAGATGGACAAACCATTTATTTTTCCAACTCAAATTGAGCAACACATGAAAAACCTCCATGCAATATCATCGAAACTAACGGAAAAACACAAGAATATAGCAGCTCAACTATTGTCTCTAAACATAACAGATTCTCCATTTACTCAAATACCTGCCTACAATTTTGACCAATTGAAAAAAGGAATTATATGTCCGTAATGCCACTCTTCTATCTTAGCTGCGGAAAAAAGAATGTGTGTCTGCACAAAGTGCGGATATAACGAATTAATTTCAAATGCTGTCTTAAGAAGTATCAATGAATACAAGATACTGTTTCCAAATGAAAAAGTTACTACAAATGCTATTTATGACTGGTGTCAGTTGTCACTGTCCAAAGAAACAATAAGAAGGATTCTAGCTAAAAATTTTCACATCTCTGGGGTTCATCAATGGGCTTATTACAAATAAAATCCCGAGCCAAAGCAAGGTATGGTTTTTTTGAGCCATCTTCCTGGTGGTTACGTTCATCCAGCTTACGAAACACTCTTGCTCGGCTCTTTCTGCTATTTCGGTGGGTCATCCGGCCTATGAAACAACTTTGCTCGGCCATTCCCGCTATATCGGTGGGTCATCCGACCTATGAAACAACTTTGCTCGGCTCTTCCCCTTATATCAGTGGTTCACCCGGATTATGAAACAACTGTATTCGGGCATTCCTGCTATATCAGTGGCCGAAGTCCGCCTCAATGCTCAGGCATCTTTATTCATCGTTTCGCGATCCCAGTACACGATTCCATTATCATCGTCCAGTACGTCCTTGTAAAACACGGGATCTTTTTTCTCTTTTCGCTGACGCATATAGTCTTGCAGCACTTTTCTCGCAACAGGGAATAACCTGGTGACAGCGTATAAGTTGATCAATGCCATGACACCCATTGTCACGTCAGCCATATCCCAAACAAGATCGAAGCTTGCGAGCGCACCGAAGATGACCATTAAAAGCACTGCAATCCGATAGATGAACAATCCGGTTTTGTTTTTCTTGATATAAGAAATATTATTTTCCCCATAATAGTAATTTCCTAAAATAGAACTGTATGCGAATAAGAAAATGGAGACAGCTACGAAAATACCTGCCCAGTCACCCAGATGCTGTGCAAAGGCATTCTGTGTCAGCTGGATGCCATCAAGTTTGCTCCCTGCATAACCGCTGGAGGACAATATGATGAATCCAGTTGCGCTGCAGACAAGAATCGTATCGAAAAATACACCCAGCGCCTGAATCAAGCCCTGCTTGACAGGGTGAGATACCTCTGCTGTTGCCGCTGCATTCGGTGCACTACCCATACCAGCTTCATTAGAGAACAATCCTCTTTTGATACCGAATGAAATCGCCGCACCAAATCCGCCGCCAGCAACTTCTTTAATGCCAAAGGCGTTTTGAAAAATCAGTCGGAACATATCTGGAATCAGATTGACATTAACAATCAATATAACTGCCGCAACGATAATATAGAGTATTGCCATCACAGGCACAATGATTTGTGTGACATTGGCGATGCTTTTCAGCCCGCCAAAAATAACGATCGCTGATAAGATAAACAATATGCCGGCAATCAGGTATTTGCTCATATGGAATTGTCCTGAAAATGCCAGACTAATGGTATTGGATTGTACAGAATTGAAAACCAGGCCATATGTAAAAATAATGACAACCGCAAAAATAATTCCAACCCAACGCTGATTGAGACCTTTTTCCATATAATACGCCGGTCCGCCATAATATTGGTTTTTGTCGGGAATTTTATAGACTTGTGCCAGCGTACTTTCCACAAATCCTGTTGCCGCCCCGACTAGTGCAAGCATCCACATCCAGAAAAGTGCTCCAGGCCCCCCCATACCGATAGCGGTCGCCACACCGGCCATATTCCCTGTTCCTACTCTTGCGGCAGCACTAATAGCGAATGCCTGAAAAGAAGAGGTTCCTTTTTTTCCTGAAGCGCTAACCGCTCTCTTGTCAAAAATGACCCGGAACATTTCTGGTAAAAGCCTGAATTGCACAAACTTCGTCCCAAACGAAAATATCAGCCCCAAGCCGATTAGCACAACTACCAGAATATGCGAAACTATCTGTTCATCTAAAAATGCCACCAAATCGTGAAAAGTGCTCAATGTTATTCATTCCTCTCTGTTTCATATTAAGCAAAATATATGTATGCTCTATTTCCTGTTGCATGGTGTTTTCCCTAAATAAAGCGACCTTAAAACAAAAATCTTCAAAAAGTTTTACAGCCTGGAAAATTGCAGACCTCTCATATAAATAAAAGAAAAGCCATGACCCCTTAGGATCGTGGCTTTACCGGACAGCAATTCAAGGTTTTTCAATCCAAGGGTAGTCTGTTCCGAATGCCTCGGCAAATTCCTTCGATTCCTTGCGTCTTTCCTTTCGAGCCTTGGCACGTTTGGGAGCACCCTCATACAGCCTCTTTTCCATCTGTGTCTCAGGCACAATAGGAGAAACAGGGATCGGCCTGCCATTTTCATCTACAGCCACAAATGTCAAAAATGCCGTTGCGCTCACTCTCCGTTCCCCTGTGAGCAAGTCTTCCGTAACAGCTTTCGCAAAAACCTCCATCGACGTTTTATGTGTCCATGTGACGAATGCTTCAATACAAATGGAATCGCCTTCCTTGACAGGCTCCAAAAAATCAACGGAGTCTGTAGATGCGGTCACAACATTTTTCCTTGCATGCCGTACTGCAGAAATAGCTGCTACGTCATCGATATGAGCCATTAATTTGCCGCCGAACAGCGTTTTGTATGCATTTGTATCGGGAGGCAATACATGTGATGTTTTGACTGCCAAAGATTTGGAACATGTTTTTTCTTCCATGCTGAATTCCTCCAATGGGTGATTTCAAATTTGAATGTTTGTATAGCCTTCACCCGGCTATGGATAACATGTATCATAATACCGGGGAAAGCAACCTGGATATCGATTCCTTGAATCGGACACCAAGAGATCTTTTATCATAGAGTTTCTTGGTCATTTGTGTCGATATGGCAATGTCATTCATGAACGCGGCCTCCAATTCCTGAGCGATCGCGATATCATATAGAAATGCGTTCACTTCAAAATTAAGGCGGAAACTGCGCACATCGATATTCGCTGTGCCAACCGAAGCAATTTTTCCGTCCACGACAATTGTTTTGGCATGCAGGAAGCCTTTTTGATAAATATAAATTTCAGCCCCTGCGTTCAGCAGGTCACCAACATAAGAAAGCGTCGCCCAATAGACAAATGGATGATCTGGCTTGTTTGGAATCATTATTTTGACATCGATTCCTGAGAGAGAGGCAATTCTGACCGCATCCCGCAAGCTCTCATCCGGAATAAAATAAGGGGTTTGGATATAGACATATTTTTTTGCCGACAAAATCATCTTGATATAACCGTTTTTAATTTGTTCCCAGTCGGAATCCGGTCCGCTGGATACAATTTGAATGCCAGTGTCTCCGCTCGACTCTGCTGCGTAATAATGCTCCTCGTATCCAATATGGTTTCTTGATGCCTGGTTCCAGTCCAGAATGAACCTTGTCTGCATATTGTGGACGGCATCACCTTCAATACGCAAATGCGTATCGCGCCAATAACCGAATTTTTTGCTCATCCCCAAGTATTCGTCCCCGATATTGAATCCTCCGGTATAGCCGATTTTCCCATCAATAATCGCCAGCTTACGGTGATTGCGGTAATTGATTTTCAAATTGATCTTAGGTATTTTCGGTGGAAAAAAAGCTTCCACTCGGACACCGTGCTTTCGCAAATTGCGAATATATTTAGGGCGCAGCAGCCTGGAGCCCGTATCATCATACAGCACACGCACTTCTAGACCTTCTTTGGCTTTTTCAATCAGCACCTGCGCGATTTCTTGTCCCAGCTGGTCATGGCGGATGATATAATATTGCAGATGAATATGGTCTTTCGCTTTTTTTATATCATTGATTAAAGCATTGAACTTTTCGCGCCCGTCTGTGTATATCTTCACCTTGTTATCCTGTGTGAAAACAGCATCATCATTGCGCAGATGCAGATAAAAAAGATCTTTATAAATAGCAATTTCGGGCTGGCGGAATGTGAATTTATCATCTTCCAGCGCCCGGAGCTGAGCCTGAACAGCAGTTTTCACTCCAAGGCGGCTCTTGGTATCCCATGTAAAAATCCTGCTGGAACTCAATCTTCTTCCAAAAATCAAATACAAAAAGAAGCCTGCAATCGGAATGAACAACAATACCATCAACCAGGCCCAAGTTGATGTAGCATCCTTTCTCTCCAGGAAGATGATTGAAATTCCGAGACCGATGTTAAAAATAAAAATGAAACCGACCAAATAAGCCAGGAGCTCCATCGAACATATCCTTCCTATAAAAGAATTGTATAAGCTTTACTATAGCACAATTGGTAAATAATTTGCCATTTCGAGAACGCCAACTTTTAGCACAGGTCTTGAGAACCGCGAATATGCAGCTGGCTTGCGGACTGGCTGAAGACATGGCAAGGGATGTTTGGTTCAATGCGGCATACATCATTCAGTGATTGGTTTCCAATCCTCAGACGAGATTCGTGTGTGCTGTCTTATTTATCATATGCAGGTGATCCGCTTCATGCCGTCATATGGATATTTCTTTGCAACACACCATATACTTGCACATAATAAAAACGATACCACCCTCCCCTTACGGCAAGAATGGTATCCATTTACATGCAAATATATTAACGAACCAGCTTTTCCGTTTCTGTCATTGTCTTATTATGACTTTTTGATGAACACCAGTCTAATGCTTGCTGCAAGTCTTCCCAGATATCTTCCCAGGCCTCCAGCCCAACTGAAAGGCGGATCAATTGATCCGTAATGCCCATTTCCAAGCGATTTTTTTCCGGCACGGCAGCATGGGTCATTGTCGCCGGATGTTCAATCAATGTTTCTGCATCTCCGAGACTGACAGCAATTTTCAAAAATTGCAGCTGATTCAGTAATGACTGCGCATCTTTTTTTGTGCCTTCCATTTCAAAGGCAATGACTCCGCCGCCACGCTTCATTTGTTGCTGCATGAGTGCGTAATCAGGATGGTCCGCATCTCCTGGGTAGTATACATGCTTGACAGCAGGATGCGCTTTTAAATGCGCAGCTATTTTTTCTGCATTATCGCAATGGCGCTCCAGACGTACCGGCAGCGTTTTTAAACCGCGCAGCAGAAGCCAGGCATCCATTGGACCAATAATGCCGCCGATATCCTTTTGCGTAGTCATAGCCACCTGATCAAGAAAATCTTTTTGACCGACAGCAAGCCCCGCAATCACATCGCCATGACCACCGATATATTTGGTCGCACTATGAATAACCACATCACAGCCTAATTCAAGCGGGCGCTGCAAGTATGGCGAACTAAAGGTATTATCGACCACGACTGGGATGCCGTATTCCTTGGCCACTTCGGCTACCAAGCGCAAGTCTACCAGCTTCATTGTAGGATTGATTGGTGTTTCTACATAGATGCATGCTGTTTTATCATTTATGAGGGAGCGGATGTCCTCCTTTGTTTCCATCTCGGAAAAATCATGTCTAATATTGTATTTATCTTCGAGCATGGTTAAAAGACCGAATGTGCAGCCATAAAGCCCTGAGGAACAGAGAATATGGTCATTGGCTTTTGTCAGTGCAATCAAGATAGCCGAAACAGCTGCCATCCCCGATGCAAATGCCAATCCACGCTCACCGTTTTCCAACGCCGCTATTTTTTCTTCCAATGCCGCTACTGTGGGATTTCCCAGCCGGGAATAAATATAACCATCCTCTTCCCCTGCAAATCTCCTCTCTCCCTGCTCGGCCGATTCAAATGTGAACGTCGATGTTTGAAATATTGGCGTGGTGAGACTCCCATCCATCGTTTTAGCATCGTATCCGGCATGAATAGCTGATGTTTCAAAATGACGATATGTTTTAGACATGGTGGACCCCCTTTTATCAAGTGAAACGATTTAAACGCTTCTTCTATAATTCTATTTTATGTTATTCCCTTCAAATTTGAAAGCGTTTCCTGATAATTCACAAGCAATTCAATTGCCTTTTTGCTATTAATTTTCTAAAATTAGCTTATTTACCAGAACGAGAGGAGATACATATGAACCAGTCATCACAGAAAAACGGCATTATACTTGTTGCGTTAGCGTATGTATTTTGGGGGTTCTTACCCATTTACTGGAAGCTGGCTGATCGGGTGTCTGCCGGCGAGATTCTTGCTCATCGGATTATTTGGTCATTTGTTTTTATGGCACTGCTAGTAACTGTTACAGTCAAATGGCGCCCTTTTATTACTGAATGTAAAGCAATTATTCATGATAAGCGTAAGCTGCTTGGCATAACTTGTGCATCGATCGTCATCAGTTTGAATTGGCTCACCTACATATGGGCAGTGAACGCAAACCATGTCATTCAGGCAAGCCTTGGATACTATATCAACCCATTAGTCAGCGTTTTGCTAGGTATCATCTTTCTGAAAGAAAGCCTAACGCGCAGACAAATTCTATCTGTCGTCCTTGCGGCAGCAGGGGTCATTTACCTGACAATCAGTTACGGTGTATTTCCGTGGATTTCATTGGTACTAGCTATCACGTTCGGCTTATATGGCCTGCTGAAAAAGACCGTGGATATTTCTGCTATGTTCGGGTTGACAGTGGAAACATTGGTTGTAACACCGATCGCATTGATATATCTTGCGTTTTTGCCGGTCCAGGCATTCCATTTCCATTCCCTGTTTACGGGAACCAACATGCTTCTGATGGGTGCTGGTGTGGCCACAGCAATCCCATTGCTTTTGTTTGCTGCAGGGACGAAAACCATACCACTTTCTCTGGTCGGTTTTCTGCAATATATAGCACCGACAATCATGCTTTTACTCGGTGTTTTCTTATATGATGAACCCTTCACAGTTGCTCATATGATCGCCTTCAGCTTGATTTGGTTCGCCTTGATCGTTTACTTGGCATCGATATATCGTCCGAAGAAACAATCCATGCAAGAACATTAATAATTTTTCGTGCCTGCTGTTGACACTTATGTTTTTGTCCGTTATAATACTGATTAATTTCAAAAATCAAATCTCTTATCAAGAGCGGCGGAGGGAATAGGCCCTGTGAAGCCCGGCAACCAAAGAGGGAGCATTGCTCGCTTTTAAGGTGCTAAATCCTACAGATCATACGGATGGTCTGGAAGATAAGAGGAGGATACGCATAAATAAATGCAATCGCCTCTTCTTAGGAAGAGGCGTTTTTTTCATTCCACCTCTTCCTCCAGAACCGAAATCAAAGGAGGAATTTTTCATGTCAGCATTTTCATTCAATCAACCAGAAACAGTATTATTGCACGGTGGCCAGCAGGTGGATCCCGCAACCGGGTCACGTGCCGTGCCAATCTATCAAACAACTTCCTACGTCTTCCGTGACACAGAACATGCTCAAAATCTGTTCGGCCTTAAAGAGCCTGGAAATATCTACTCCCGTATCATGAATCCGACAGTAGACGCTTTTGAACAGCGTGTCGCTTTGCTGGAAGACGGTGTCGCTGCTGTGGCCACATCGTCCGGTATGGCAGCTATCACCCTCAGCATCCTCAATATAGCTGGTGCAGGGGACGAAATCATCGCCGACAGCAACTTGTACGGCGGCACATATAATTTATTTGCTAAAACACTGCCGAAATACGGAATTCATGTTATTTTTGTCGACGGTACTAATCCTGAAGCAATCAAACAGGCGATTACGGATAAAACGAAAGCAGTATTTGCTGAAACAATTACCAATCCAAGCCTGAATGTGTTCGATATTGAAACAGTGGCAGAGATTGCCCACGAGTACGGTATCCCGCTCATCATCGATAATACTTTCGGAGTATATGCAGCCAAACCATTGGTGTGGGGCGCGGATATTGTCGTTCATTCCGCAACGAAATGGATTGGAGGCCATGGGACCACTATTGGTGGTGTTGTCGTAGATGGCGGTCGTTTCGACTGGGGCTCGGGCAGGTTCCCCGAATTCACCGAGCCGGATGAGAGTTATCATGGGCTGAAATACGTAGATACAGCACCTGCAGCGTTCGCGACGAAGTTCCGTGTCCAATTGCTGCGCGATATCGGCGCATGTCTCAGTCCCCAGAGTGCTTTTCTCCTCTTACAGGGACTGGAAACACTGCATCTTCGCATTGAACGGCATCATGCCAACGCGAAAATAATAGCTGACTATCTGAATGAGCATGCGCAGGTGGCATGGGTCAATTATCCAGGGCTGGAATCACACCCTTCTAATAGTCTTGCAAAAAAATATTTACACCAAGGGACCGGCTCAATGATTACATTCGGTATTCAGGGCGGCCGTGAAGCCGGCAGAAAAGTAATCGACAACATCAAGCTTTGGTCACATGTTGCAAATGTAGGAGACGCGAAATCACTTATCATTCATCCTGCATCCACCACTCACCAGCAGTTAAGTGCGGAGGAGCTGGTGCAAAGCGGTGTCAGCGAGGAATTGATTCGACTGTCCGTAGGTATTGAGTCCACTGATGATATCATTGCAGATCTGGATCAAGCGATTGCTGCAGCTACTGATTCGTCGCCAACTGTAGCCTCATCTGAGGATAATGTAGTCCAGTGGCTGTTGCATTCACCTTTTGAGCGAACTGAAAATGGCCCGAGACAAAAGACGATTGCTGTTTTCGGTCTGGACCAGTCAACGAGCACTTTTTATGATCAAATCAAGCATCTGAAAGCACGCGGTTTTCAAATCCTGCCAATCGCATCCAATGCTGGCACTCTTCTGCAGGCGACATCCTATGAACGTTTGCCAGATGCAAAAGAAGATATCGATGCTGTACTCGTTAAGCAGGACAGCATCCCAGCAGACCTGGTAGAACAGCTGATTCAAAAAGATGTGAAAATCATCTGGTTTGAAAATGGCTACCCAGATACTCCAATACTTGATAACGCTGAGGCAGCAGGTGTCACAGTCATTAAAGGACTTGAACTGTATGCGGAAGCAAACCGGATTCGCGGGGGACAGTCTCCCGCTGTGGTAAAGTGGTAAAGCGCTACGGAACTGTAAATATTGGCAGTTTGAATTTAGAATCTGGCGTTTTGTTGGAGGATGTGATTCTGCAATATGAACGGGCTGGACTGTGTGATGGACCAGTAGTGCTGGTTTGCCACGCATTGACAGGTAACCATGCAACGACAGGAACAGAAGATATCCCTGGCTGGTGGAGCGGTTTGATTGGTGAAGGCCGCTCCATCGATACAACCACTTACCAGGTGGTCACATTCAATGTACTTGGGGGTTGCGACGGTTCCACCGGACCCACCTCCATCAACCCCAAAACCGGGCAGCGATATCGTTCCGATTTTCCCGCTATCACCGTACGTGATATGGTGCATGCACAATACAAAGCTTTGCGGGCACTTGGAATCTTAAAAATCCATACTGTCATTGGAGGATCGCTTGGCGGTATGCAGGTCCAGGAATGGGCTCTTCTCTATCCAGAACAGATAGAAAGAGCGATCATCTTGGCAGCGACTCCCACGCTTTCAGATTATGGCATAGCTTATAACCACATAGCCAGGACAGCCATCACTTCTGACCCTGCCTGGCAAAATGGCTTTTATCAAAACAACGAGCGTTTAAGGGGACTTGAAATCGCCAGAATGGTCGGGATGGTTTCCTATCGCAGTGCGCCATTATTCGCAGAACGCTTCCAGCGTAATCACTCTGGAGATGACTTTGAAATTAACGCTTATTTGGATTACCAGGGTGAAAAACTTTGCACCCGTTTTGATGCCAACAGTTACCTTTGCTTGCTGGCGGCGATGGATCAGCATGATATTGGCCATACCCGAGGTGGATGGAAAAAAGCAGCAGCAAGTTTCACAGTACCGATGCTGGCGATCAGTTTTGCACATGACTTGATCTATGAACCTGTGCAAATCAAAGCATTTGCTTCACATGTGCCAGATTGTACCTATCACCATGTGGAAACGACATTCGGCCATGACGGTTTTTTGACAGAATACGAGAAATGGGGAGATGTGGTGCAGCAATTTGTACAAAAGCCCCTTCATGAAAAGGTGGTCCAATGAATAAGCTGCGTATTGCTTTGCTTGGTTTCGGAACAGTCGGTAAAGGGATCTATCAAACAATAGAAGTACAACAAGCACGTTTACAGCAGCTCACTGGCAAGCAGGTGGAGATAGCAGCTATTGTGGTCAAGAGCTTGAAGAACCATAAAAATTATAACGGCCATGCAAAGCTCACCACCGATTTCCAGGAAGTGTTGGGAGACAAAAACATAGATCTGGTGATGGAAGCAATTGTCGGCAAAGAGCCAGCTTTCACTTATTTACAGCAATCCATCCAACAAGGGATGCACGTTGTTACCGCAAACAAAGAAATGTTCGCACAACATGGCCAGGAATTGAAGAAACTCGCCGAAAAGCACTGTGTACAAATCGGTTTTGAAGCAACCACTGCCGGTGGCATCCCTGTCATTGCAACAATCAGGCAACTCTTACAAGTCAACCGTGTGAGAAAAATCCAAGCCATTTTGAACGGCACTAGCAACTATATCCTGACGGAGATGCGCATGAAGCAGCTTTCATTTTCCCAGGCGCTCAAAAAGGCACAAGAACTAGGTTATGCGGAAGCAAATCCTGCCAATGACATTGATGGCCGGGATGCATATTTCAAAGCTGTAATTCTATGCCAGCTGCTCTTCGGAAGCAAGGCAGATAAAGCCCGCTTCAAACAAACTGGCATCCGTGACATTTCCATGTCATTTCTGGATGAACAAGAAGCCGCAGGTAAGCGTGTCAAGCATCTTGTAACGATCGCCGAGACGGAAGACGGGATATACTGTGATATCTCCCCAGCTGCATTGGAACCCGGCCACCCGCTTTATGCGGTAGAGGGAGTCGATAATGCGGTTCATCTGGAAACAGACATTCTTGGTGAGCTTACGTTAACTGGCCCAGGTGCCGGTGCGTTGCCGACGGCGAGTGCGATGATAGAAGATTTTTGCACGATTATTGGCCGCCCGAATGCCTATTCAGCGCATGAAGAACTGGCCTCTATCCACTGATAATGTATTTTATATTACAAACACCTTAAAAATCGCCTAAAATGTGGGCGATTTTTTTCATTCCATATTAAAGTCAGCTATAATGGGTAAGAATATAAATATGTGTAGATATATGTATCTATTAGAAGTTGTCCAAAAAAGCCAGGTAAAAGCGGTCTATCCATTCTGCTGACTGCTACTCAGAGCCAATGCGGTCTTTTTATCTCTCTTTTTGAACAATACTATGAGCATATGAACATATTATATATAGACAACTATATCAGCACAGGTGTGATCAAATGAAACAGATGAAACATAAAAAAACGTGGCTTATCATTGGGATACTTCTATTATTAGCAGGAACGATATTCGCATCGATTATATATATGAACCGACCAGACCCGGATCAGAAACTTACCCATCTGAAAAAAGAACTAAAACCGCAACAGAATAATGCTGCACCAGGAAAAAAAGACGAGCAGCAAAAAAACCACAAATCGAGTCATCAAAAAGACGAAGCATCAAATAAGGATAATCAAATCAGGGAAACGTTTGAAGTCGCACTGCAACAGACCGTTGATTTCTTCTCCAATCGAAAAACGAATTTTGTGGCCATAGGTGATTCCTTAACAGAAGGTGTGGGCGATACGACGGATAATGGCGGATATGTCGGCTTGCTTGATGATACCATTAACCAGGATAAAAAGCTTGCCACATTTAAAAACTACGGCAAGCGCGGCAATCGAACAGATCAATTAATCAAGCGGCTGGATGATCCAGAAATTATGGCTTCTATGAAAAAAGCTGATGTCATCTTGATCACTATCGGTGCCAATGACATCATGGAAGTGTTGAAAGAAAACATTACAGATATTACTTATAGGGCTTTTTCAGAAGAACGCTCGCATTACGAGGATAGATTACATGTCATTTTTGATAAGCTCCGGAGTATGAATGGTGACGCCAAAATTTACCTGATCGGTTTTTACAATCCATTCGAGCAATACTTCCAGAATATCGATGAACTCGATCGGATTGTCGATAACTGGAATGCCACAAGCGAAAAGGTTGTCGAGACATATGACGGTGTCACATACATTCCAACAAAGGATTTATTCCATCATAAGAAGGATTTATTCGCAGCCGACAATTTTCACCCCAACATAACGGGTTATGAATTGATGGCGAAGAGGATTCTTTCTTATATAACAGAATAGGCCAGAGGATCGTATTAAAACTGCCTGGCCACGCAAAAGAAAGGTGGAGAGTATGTCAGAAAAAAGAGTATCACCGAAAAAAAGCAAATGGAAAAAGCTGTTTTGGCTTTTGTTATCTATTGATATCATTATTATCGCAGTATTACTGGCATTTATTTTTTGGCCGGTTCAGGGTGCAGATATGCCGGCAAAACACAATGTGGATGAGGAGCAAAGTTCATCATTCACGATTCGCACCACAAGGAAGAATTTGGATGAACTAATTAATGCTTACTTGGATAAATTATTGCAGGATTCCAAGCATCATTATAAAATCTCCCTCGAGGACGATGTACATCTGATGGGGGAATTACCTGTTTTTTCAACCACAGTCCCATTGTCTGTTCACTTGGAACCCATTGTACAAAAAAACGGAGATGTGGTGCTGAAACAGAAATCCATTTCAATCGGGCTGCTCGAGCTCCCGAACAAAAAAATCATGGAATACATGAAAAAATACTTGCCAATGCCTGAATGGGTAGCGATCGATCCAGCTAAATCAGAGATTTACCTAGCTGTCACCCAGATGGAAATCAAGAGTAACTTTCATGTGAAAGTGGAGCATCTCGATCTGGAGGCAAACAATATCGCCATACAGCTTAAAGTCCCATACCGTACACTGGGTATCGACCCGATCAATACGAATGGGCAATGATGCTTAGCCATATCTTCATAGAGGCCGTGTAAATCAAACATGGCAGGACAATATCTGATCCCGGCCTTTACGAAATAAGCAGCATGCCGCTGTCAATCTTGATAGACAGCGAGCATACTGCTTATTTTATCTTTGACCGTTTCGACTAAGTAAGCAGGCTCCAGCACCTTCGCTTTTGTTTCCCCAAGTGAGAATCCAATTGATCAATCCATCAGAAAGTTTGGCCTTGGTTTTTAATACAAAATGCTCTTCATCGAACTTCCTGATATCTGCTTGATGCCCGAAACGATCCAGCACGACGTTGACCAGTTCATGCTGAAAGCGTATTTTAATCCATATTTCGGATATTCAGTTTGACAAGTTCATAACCCATATTGGCAGACTGGCTGAACACCATCGCTTGCGGCAATGTTTTTGCAAAATGTTCGCTCGTAAGACTTTTCAGCTTGCTCAGCAGCTGTTTTTTTCTTTCGGAGTGACAAATTTGGCTGATCATACCGCATCGATAATCAAGCGCAGCTGATACGTTTCAAAAAGCCTGGATTGATAGCTGTATAATAATTTTCCATGTTTTCCTATATTGCGAACGATCTCAAAATCCATCCCATCCAACGTTTCCAAATCTTTTCTCAAAGTTCTATTGTCATACTTGCCGTTTATTATGTATGCTTCCATCGCATCTTTGATTTCATTCATGGCAAGCTCATTCGATTCGTCGGTACGCCGAAAAAGCATTTCTCGCAATTTTAGCAGCCTATAGCTATTGCTTCGTTCCAGCTTTTGCATATTTTCCCTGCTCATTTTACCGTGAATAAGCAATGCTGAATTCCTGGTCGTGCGAGATTGCTTGCAGGATCAGTCACACCCCTCATTGTAAATCGGGATTGCAATAGTTAACGAGGCATGACTGATACTCAACGCAAGACTAGCCGTTTAATTTTTTGTGACAGCAACACAAATCTTGATTTTCTTTCATTTACCGCAAACGCAGAACTCGTCTCGGCATCCTGTATCATTTTAGTGGCATAATCACCAAGTCTTCCTTCATATTGCAGACATAGCCCTTCGATACCCCGTATGTCTGCTGGCGTGATAAAGCAGCAAGGTTTGGCCAACTGGAAAGAAAGGCTGTCTTTCAGCATCATCGCCACGAATTGCGAGCAGAAAAAAGCATTTTCCCGCTTGATTTCGATTTGAAGCAATACACCAATCAAACCAAGAAAATTATATCGATAACTTCCCTGCTCCGCTTCCATCGCTGAAATATTATGCAACAGCTTCTCATACTCTGCCTCTTCTATGCAAAATGAATAAATAGCACAATCAGCTTTTTTCAAAAAATCACCACGAATGTTTTCCCGAACGAAACCGCCGCTGAAAGGATTTTTCGGCTTCTTCCGTCCAAAGCTGTATACCTTGGTCAATGCATCATCAAACCCTATTGAAACATGATTCAATGAGCATCTGGTAAACAAATTGATCACTTTTGATAAACATGTTCCCGTATCCGTGAAAATAAAGTAAATCATCCTTTCCCCCATGCCTTCCCCCCACTGTACTATATGAATGGTTGCCTTTTCCTGTACAAAAAGACTTGTTCTCTAAATCACCGTCTAATTCCTTTGTCGTATCAAAACCCCTTTATCCAACGCATAAGCGCAATGAAAGCTTACCCTATTTGTCTGTGAATCCCAAGTTTTCTAAATCCATTATACGTTGTTTACCTGGAAAAATATATGCTTTCCTATATTATATGGTGGATTTGGATTGACGAAACCCCTATTTTCCCGTAAGCTAGCTATGATTGAACTATTTATTGGAGGAAAAACCAACACTATGATAACAGTGAATAATGTAAGTTTACGCTACGGCGATAAAAAATTATTTGAAGATGTCAATATTAAATTCACACCAGGAAACTGCTATGGCGTGATTGGAGCGAACGGAGCCGGGAAATCAACTTTTTTAAAAATCCTTTCTGGCGAAATAGAGCCACAGACAGGTAATGTTTCTTTTTCACCTGGCGAACGGTTGGCTGTATTGAAACAGGACCACTTTGCATTTGAAGAATTACCTGTTCTTGAGACGGTTTTAATGGGCCATGAGCGGCTGTATGCGGTAAAACAAGAAAAAGATGCCATCTACATGAAAGCTGACTTTTCCGAAGAAGATGGAATGCGAGCTGCTGAACTGGAAGGCGAATTTGCAGAAATGAACGGCTGGGAAGCCGAGTCGGATGCCGCCATTTTATTGAAAGGGCTCGGTATTTCTGAAGACTTACATGCTAAATTGATGTCCGAGCTGACTGAAGATCAGAAAGTGAAGGTTTTGCTTGCCCAGGCATTGTTCGGAAATCCCGATGTACTGTTGCTTGATGAACCTACCAACGGCCTTGATATTCAAGCGATCCAGTGGCTAGAAGAATTTCTCATCAACTTTGAAAATACAGTCATTGTCGTATCCCATGACAGACATTTTCTAAACAAAGTCTGCACGCATATCGCTGATGTCGATTATGGCAAAATCCAAATTTATATCGGCAACTATGACTTCTGGTATGAGTCAAGCCAGCTGGCTTCAAAAATGGCGCAAGAACAGAACAAGAAAAAAGAAGAAAAAATCAAAGAACTGCAGGCATTCATCGCCCGCTTCAGTGCCAACGCCTCTAAATCAAAACAGGCGACATCACGAAAAAAGTTATTGGAAAATATTACTCTTGATGATATCAAGCCATCATCCAGACGTTATCCATATATCGCATTTTCTCCTGAACGCGAGATCGGCAATGATTTACTCCGTGTCGAAGGACTGAGCAAATCAATTGGCGGCAAGAAAGTGCTTGATAATATCAACTTTACATTGAATAAAGATGATAAGGTAGCGTTTGTCGGAAGTGACGACATTGCCAAAACAACTTTGTTCAAAATTTTGATGGGTGAAATGGAAGCTGATTCCGGCTCTTATAAATGGGGCATTACAACAACTCAATCCTATTTCCCTAAAGATAATGCTGCGTTTTTCGAAAATGGGGATTTGAATTTGGTCGACTGGCTGCGGCAATTTTCTCCTGAAGACGAGACAGAAACTTTCCTGCGTGGATTTTTAGGAAGAATGCTCTTTTCCGGTGAAGAAGCATTGAAAAAATCAAATGTGCTTTCCGGGGGAGAAAAAGTACGCTGTATGCTGTCGAAAATGATGCTTTCCAATGCCAATGTACTTTTGCTCGATGAGCCGACCAACCACTTGGATTTGGAATCCATCACCGCTTTGAATAACGGTTTGATCAAATTCAAAGGTTCGATCCTGTTTACGTCCCATGACCATCAATTTGTACAAAGTATCGCCAACCGTTTGATTGAAATCACACCAAATGGATTGATAGATAAAGAAATGAGCTATGATGAATATGTCCAGGATCGTGAGCTGCAGAATAAAATTGCCGCCATGTACGCTGGATAAGTGAGTAATTCGTGAAGTGACGTCAAGAAATTTTTCCTCTGGCGTCACTTTTTTATATAAAATGGCGCTTGAAAATTGGATCAGCAAGCGTTCGTAGATTAAACCATCGTGCACTGACAGTGTTTGGAATTTACTGTTTTTGATTTCTCTCGTCAGTTGAAGGGGGATATCTTGTCAGATTGCAGCCTTTACTTGTCAGTTGCTCCAGCTTACTTGTTAATCTATAAAAAAACATCTTCCTTTACAGACAAAAAGCGCTCTTCCCATTAGGAAGAACGCTTTACATTCATTTTATCAGATACTTTTTCAAGCATATCTCTGGTCATTGCATCCAAATCATATGCTGCCTGAAAACCCCACTCTTCTTTTGCTGCGGTCGCGTCAATTTGGTTCGGCCAGCTTTCCGCAATTCTCTGCCGCATCGGATCGACTTCAAAACGCAGTTTAAAATCCGGAATATAACGCTGAATTGCCGTTGCAAAATCTTCTGGTGCTGCAGAGATCGCAGCAATATTAAATGCATTGCGATGCTTCAATTTTGCCGGGTCCGCTTCCATCAGATCGACAATCGCAGCGAGCGCATCAGGCATATACATCATATCCATATACGTATTCGGGGCAATAAATGACGTATATGTGTTATGTTTTATTGCCTCATAATAAATTTCCACCGCATAGTCTGTCGTTCCTCCACCCGGCGGGGCGACATAAGAGATTAACCCTGGAAAACGGACACCGCGTGTATCCAGGCCAAAACGTTCGTGGTAATAGTCACAAAGCAGTTCACCAGAAACTTTGTTTACACCATACATAGTTGTGGGACGCTGCAATGTATCCTGTGGTGTCATGTCTTTCGGCGTTGATGGCCCGAATGCACCGATGGAACTTGGCGTGAAAAATTGCAAATCGAGTTCTCTGGCGACCTCCAATGCATTGACCAGACCGCCCATGTTGATATCCCAGGCTTTTTTCGGCGCTTCTTCCGCTTTAGCTGAGAGCATTGCTGCCAAATGCATGACCGTATCCGTCTGATGTTTTTTGGCAACTTCATACAAACGGTCTGCGTCAGTTACGTCGACAATCTCGAATGGACCGTCATGACGCCCCGGCCTTATATCTGTAGCAATAATATTTTCACTGCCATATACATGGCTGAGTTTAGTGACGAGCTCCGATCCAATTTGTCCAAGTGCGCCAGTAACCAGAATCCTTTTCATAGCACATACCTCTTCCCTATTGATACGTTTAATCCATCTTATACGTCAAATTAAATCAAGTTCATTTCTTTACCGACTTTTTCATAAATCGCAATTGCTTCATCCAGCATTTCTTTCGTATGAGCAGCTGTTGGCATATTACGAACTCTGCCTGTTCCCCTAGGCACCGTCGGGAACACAATCGATTTCGCATAAACGCCTGCTTCTATCAAGCGTTTACTGAATTCCTGTGCAGCTTTTTCTTCCCCGATGATACAAGGAGTGATTGGTGTTTCACTATCACCGATATCAAACCCGAGTTTTTTCAATCCGGCTTTTAAATAACGGCCATTTTCCCACAGCTTTTCATTCAATTCACTGCTCTCCATCAAAATCTCGATTGCTTTCGTGCTAGCTGCAGCGTCAGCTGGAGATACAGCTGTGGAAAATAAGAATGGACGTGAGCGTACTTTCAGCCAATCGATCAGATTCTGTTTGCCCGCAACATAGCCGCCAATGACGCCAATTGCTTTCGAAAGTGTCCCCATTTGGAAATCGACTTTATCTTGCAACCCGAAATGCTTCACCGTACCAGCACCTTTTCCGAGAACTCCTGAACCGTGGGCATCATCCACATATGTCAACAGGTCGAATTCCTCCGCTATTTCTACGATTTCAGGCAGCCTGGCAACATCTCCATCCATGGAAAAGACTCCATCTGTAATGATCATGATTTTATTGTACTGCCCGGATTCTTTGGCTGCTTTTGCCTGCTTGCGCAAATCTTCCATATCCGAATGCTCAAAGCGGATGATTTTTGCTTTGGACAGTCTGCATCCATCAATAATGGAGGCGTGATTCAATGCATCTGAAAGAATGGCATCATTTTTATCCATCACGGCTGAAATGGCTGCCATATTGCAATTAAAGCCGGATTGATAAGAAATTGCTGCTTCCGTACCTTTGAACTGGGCGATCTTCTTTTCAAGCTCCAGATGCAAGTCAAGTGTTCCATTTATCGTTCTTACTGCGCCTGCACCTACTCCATGTGAATCGACTGCAGCCTTAGCCACTTTTTTCAAGCGTTCATCTGTTGCTAATCCCAAATAATTATTAGAGGAAAGATTAATCAATTCTTTGCCATGAATCGTTATCTTGGGTCCGTTGGCTCCTTCAACAGGATCAATTTCATTATAAAGTCCTCGCTCCTTCAAATCTGCAATATTTTCATTTAAAAAAACATCCAGTGTTTTGCTGCTCAATGCAAAGGCCTCCTTTATCGTTGTATACATGTGTCCGTTCCAGAAGGACATTCATATACTTAAAATCCTTTATTTATCCATAGTTTAACATACATCAGAAAAAATGTTTACTTAAAATGTACATTTTTTATACCTATTTCATTTGTATTCACTTCTAAACTTACAACATTGTAAGCTTCCGTCATCATAATCAATAGGGACAGCAAACCCGTTTATCATATAATCGTTTTAACAGTTAAAATGAATGGGAGGGAGAATAATGAAGAAATTACTCATCGCTGTTTTCATGCTGATTATTCTCGGATTTTGTGTGTTCGGATATGCCGCCTCAAACAAGCCTGTGACCAATGATGCGGTAAACGAGGATGGACAGACAATCATCACCAACTTAAATTAATGTTTACAGAGGAAAATAAAAAGGAAAACATCAATTAAGATGTTTCCCTTGAAGTTTGGAGATATGGATTATTTGATTATTTAACGATGGTTACATTGACATTTTTTACGCCCCATGCTTTGGCTTTGCCATCATTTGGCATATGGACATCAATTTTATGTCCTTTGATTGCGCCACCGATGTCGCCTGCTGTTGCATAGCCATAACCATCCACATATACTTTGGATCCTAATGGGATCACATTTGGATCAACAGCAATTACTTTTTGATCAGGATTTTTCTTTAAATCAATGCCTGTTGAAGTTACACCTGAACAACCATCGCAATTTGCTGTATAAGCGGTAGCAGTTACAGAAACTGTTTTTCCTTCAGGTGTGCCATTTTCATTGCTCGCTTGTTTTGGTTCAGCTTTTTTAGCTTCCGGTGCTGGCTTGTCTGCTTTTTCTGCTGGCTTAGCAGCACTTTGATCTTTTGATGTTACCGGCGCTTTTTCAGCTGCTGGAGCAGGTTCATCTTGCTTAGGAACGTTTACTCCTTTAATGTCGAGCTTTTGCCCAACAACGATCAAATCTGAATCCAAGTTATTCCAGTTTTTAATATCTTTTATGTCAACGTTGAATTTTTTTGCGATTTTACTTAATGTATCGCCTTTCTCTACTTCATAATCCTCGTTGATGAATATTTTTTGATTTGGGTGGATGACATTTGAATCAAGATCGTTCATCTCCATCAGGTCATCAACAGAAGTATTATATTCTTCGGCGATTTTCCAAAGATTATCTCCATCTTGTACTTTGTACTCCTGCGCTGAAACATTTGTTACAGCCGCGCCAGCAATTACGACACCCATAGCAAGTGATGCTACAACTTTCTTCATTTAGGTAGTCCCTCCTTAAAATCTGACAATGCCTATATTAACACAGTTTCATAGGCTTGTAGGTTACAAGACTTTTAAAAGTCTATTACAAGGATTACCTTAATGAAGGACTTTTATTACAAGTTTGTTAGATGTGTGACATAATTGTCTTTAAAAAAGGATATGTAGTCATTTTGTCTTATTTGTCATTTGGAACATTTTGATTTAATGAATTTCATTATCACAATCTGTATATTCTAAAATATATCTTGTGCATTTTGAAGTATTATTCAGTACCCATAAAATCGTTTTTCTTCCTATATAAATAGGGCTTTATAAAAATAAACAAAAGGACATCCCCAAAATGGGCAGCAAAAAGTTAGAGTTTCATATGAAGATACCTTTTCAATCAGAATTCTCCTTGATTTCAAATGATAGCGTTGCTCAAGCTTTTCAAGATGGCTTCCGTATTCATTCTAAAATGCCCTTGACTTTTCAGATACCTCAACTTCCAAAAGAAAGAGTTCAGTTTTGCGATCAAGTTTCTGGTTCTCGTGTGTATTACCTAGTTTTATTTAGGTTTTTCTGTTATTCACTTTATACACATCGCTGGCCGTTCCACTCGGTTTTCTAACGTTTGCCGTTCCTTCAAAAAATCATTTCTTCCAAAGAAATCATCTGTGGGTTCGTTAAACCAAATGCCATTGCAGTTTCATACTTCAAAACTCCTGTCCTTTTCATAAAGTTTTGTACACCCAGTTTAAATTGAAGAGAATAAACTACATTGTGTCGTTTTTTCTTTAGACCCTCAGTATCGAATTTCCTTATACAGCCACCCACCGCTTAAGTTATGCATCCGTTTTTTGTAATCGCGGCTTGAACTGCGAGTAACCTAACGGAAGATACAAAGACTCCTTCATCCATGAAAAAATCGTCATATTTACTCATAAATAAACACCCCGAAAGTTAGCTTTCTACTCAAACTTTCGGGGTGCACTTCAAATCTGATGGATCCTTTATTAATCTACTTTATTCCGTTACACCAATTTGGTATTTGAACGGTTCTCTATCCTCATGTGCAATAGTGTAATTAGCAACTCGTTTGTTAACCGGAACCAATTGTGCACGGAATAGTGTTGGGAACACCGGTACATCTTCCACCATCAGCTCTTGCCATTTTTTGTAGACATCTTTGCGATAATCCATATCGAAGGCTTTATCAGAAAGTCCTTCTTTCAATAGTTTATCATTTTCTGCACTTTCATAACGAGAGAAGTTGAACATGGCATCTTTGCCATAAAGACCTGATGGGTCTACATCATCACCTGTACCCCATGCACCTTGGAAAATATCAACTTTCGGATCATCATTACCGCCATTTCCTACACGATCATAGAATGCTTCAAATTCCTGCAAGCGACCATCCAACAATTCTACATGAAGGCCAACTTCCTTCCAAGCCTGGATATAGTATTTTGCGATTGGTTCTGCTGTGTCACCACCAGACATAGAAGCAAAGTTGATAACCAATTCTTTGCCATCTTTATCTTCACGATATCCGTCGCCATCCTTGTCTTCAAATCCCGCTTCATCCAAAAGCTCTTTCGCTTTTTCCGGATCATATTTCGGGGTTTCGACATCGTCCGCTCTCCATGTCGGATGAGCAGGATCAATCAATGTATCCGCAGACCAACGCAGACCATGATAGAACTTCTCACCAACAGCATCATTGTCTACTGCATACCACATAGCTTTGCGCAGATTCACATCACCCATTTTCGCATCTGGATTGGGCTTAACCTGGCCTTTTTTCTTATCCCAGGTACCTAGTTTAAAGCCAATATACGTATAGGCCATATCAACGTTACCAAGAAATTCGACATTTTTCATATCTGCATTGTCAGGATATTGGTCAGTAGGGAACGAACTCACCATATCAACTGATCCATTTTGCAATTCTTTCACAACAACAGATGGATCGATTACTTTAATGGTTACTTTATCGAGGTTAGGTTCACCACGCCAGTAGTCCTTGTTTGCAACCAATGTAACAGATTCACCTGGGACAATGCTGTCTACTTTAAATGGACCTGATCCAATTGGGTTTTTACGAACTGCATCCGATTTTGTCATATCTTTTACTGGAATATCTTTAAAAATATGTTTCGGCATAGCATATGGCCAAATACCACCAGCCAACAGGGACGGAGTCGGATCAATAAATGTCATTTTCAATGTTTTCTCATCGACAACCTCCAAGCCGGAAACCTTGTCAGCTTTACCATTATGATACTCTTCCATCCCCTTGATGTTTTTCAGAGTGGAGTCATACCGCGGACCATCATAATCCTTATTAGCAATTGTCTCAATGGCAAATGCCCAGTCTTCTGCTTTCACAGGCTCTCCGTCCTGCCAATTTACATTATCCTTAATTTTAAATGTGTACGTTTTTTTATCGTCACTTACTTCAATGGAAGCTGCTCCATCCTTATAATTGTGATCCTTATCTATATCGAGTAAAGCGTCATCCACCCACTTGAGAATTTGTGAGTCCGGATCTCCATCATAGAAGGTCCAGTTCAGTGTACCTTTGAACGGACTGTCGGAAACAAGCCCGAAAGTAATCTCTCCCCCTTTTTTTACTTCTCCATCATTGGAAGTATCTTCATTGAAATCCTCGATGGAATAAATACCGTCCTCGGATTTACCACCTTTTTCGGCTGTTTTATTTTTATTGCCGCCACCTTTTGCTTTGTCCCCGCTTCCGCCGGAATCCTTGCTGCATGCCGCCAATGCAAGTACCAATACGAGCATCATTGCGAATAACAGCTTTGTCCACTTTGTCTTTCTCATTCGTCTTAACCTCCCCTTTTGATAACGATCATTGTGAGCCGGACGTTGCCGACTGTGTCTTACCCCACTAAATGGAGTACTTTTGCCTGGATAATGATGCATTCTGTTATCACAGTCTGCCGCTACGCCTCACCCCCCTTAAATTGACCATTCCTCTTTTATATTTATTGCATCGTGTGGCCAAACATGTCAGAATATCTTTTACCCCCGCCGCTGTCTCGCATCAGTTGCTCGTTTCAATGCTTCACCGATATTACGAACAGCCAGCATCAGTACCAGAATTAATATTGCTGCTGGTACCCAAATCCACCAGCGGAATTCCAATGTTTGCGGGTTTGTTGCATAGCTTAACAAGGTCCCAAGACTAGGCGTACTTTCGGGAAAACCGAACCCTAAAAATGACAATCCTGACTCAATACCGATGTTACCTGCCAGGTTTAATGTCATGTTAACGATGATAATGGATGTCAGATTCGGAAGCATTTGTGTCAGCATGATTTTCATATTGGAGGATCCCAGTGTCCTTGATGCCTGGATATAATCCAGTTCACGTTCTTGCAATGCCTTGGATCTGATCAGCCTCGCTATCCCCATCCAAAGGAACGCTGTCATAATCAAGGAAAATGATAGAATGCTGTATTTGGGTACCATCGCAACAAACACAATAACAATCATCAAAAATGGTAATACCATGAAGAAATCTAAAATTCTCATTAATACATTATCTACCGCACCGCCAAAATAGCCAGCTATCAAACCAAACAATATTCCTATGACACCAGACATGACTGTCACTAGTATTCCGATCGACAGCGAGTTCCTTGTACCGATAATCAACTGTCCAAAAACATCCCTGCCCCCATAGTCTGTGCCAAGCCAAAATTCACTGGAAGGTGCCTGATGGATGGAAAACAAATCTACTGTTACAATTTCATCCTGATCCATGAATAATGAAATACCGTATACAAAAGCTGTTATTAATACTAGAAAGATTAATGAAATCAGCGCTAGCTTATCGCGGACAATCTCCCTCCAGAAGATAGAAAAACCAGTCGGGCTTTTACTTTCATCTATCTGTTCCACTTCTTCTAAAACCACTGTATTTTTCTCCAATTTTATTCACCCCAGAAATTATCAGTCTGTTTATTTCGAAATTTCCACTTGCAATCATGTTCATAGTGTTTATACATCTTGCATTTCTTATTTGATTCGGATACGCGGGTCGACCAAACTTAGCACAATATCGGATATCAATGTACCCAAAATTGCTGCGATTCCGAACAGCAGTGTCAGTGATGTTGCCACACTATAGTCACGCGTTGTAATGGATTCCAAAAACAACTGTCCCATGCCAGGGTAACTAAAAATATTTTCCACGAAAATGGTCCCACTGATTAATCCGGTAATTTCATATCCAAAGAATGCAGCGATCGGAAGCAGCGAGTTTCTAAGAATATGATTATTATAGACTCTAGATTCCGGTGCCCCTTTGGCTCTTGCTGTGAGAATGAAATCCTTCTGCTTGGTATCAATGATTTCATTACGCAAATATTGTACTGTTCCGACCGTTCCGATCAAAGCCATCGATATGGCCGGCAACAGCAAGTGATACAACTTGCTCGCTATATATTCAAATGAACCCGGTATGAGTCCCGGAGATACACTTCCTCCTGTCGGGAACCAGCCGACCTGATAGCCGAATATCCAAAGCAGGACGAGTGCGAAAATGAATAACGGAGTTGCAAACCCAATATATGTATAACCTGTGATCGCCTGGTCCGCCCAGGAATCGTTATAGCGCCCGCTAATGATTCCCAGCGGTATGGAAATGACATAGATTAGGATTAATGTCGCTAGCGAGAGCCAGAATGTATTGACAAGCCTTTGCCCAATCAATTCAGAAACAGGCATTTTATAACGGAACGATTGCCCCAAATCTCCGTGGAACAAATCTTTTGCCCAATTGACATATTGCACGTACCAAGGGTCATGAAGTCCCAGTTTCTCCCGTAATTCCTCAATCGTTTTCGGATCGATATTCGGATCGATCATCCCTGAAAGTGCGTCACCTGGCATCATTTTGGCCATGATGAAGATCAGGATGCTTAACAAAACGACTTGCGGAATCATGATTAACAGTCTTCTTACAGTAAATTTCCACATACCGTTCAACCTTTCTCTGGCAGGGCAACATAATGTGTGGCCGATATCGGCTGCAAGCCATATGCCAATCCCTGATTGTCAAAGTAGTCATTATATGATTGCTCATATTCTTTTTTTACCTCTTGACGATAACGCATATGCTGCTGTCGTTTGCTCGGATCAATGTCAGGTATCGCTGCAACAAGACGCTTCGTGTAAATATGCTGCGGGGACCTGAAAATATCTCCGGTTGTTCCTTCTTCTACATAGCGCCCGCGATACATGATACCGATTTGATCACACATATGGCGGATGACACCAAGGTCATGACTGATGAACAGATATGTCAAATTCAATTCCTTCTGGATTTCCTGCATGAAATTCAGTACTTGGGCCTGTACAGAAACGTCCAATGCGGAGACAGGTTCATCTGCGATAATCAACTGCGGCTTCAAAGCTATTGCCCTGGCGATGCCGATACGCTGCCGCTGCCCTCCGGAAAACTGGTGTGGGTATTTCACTATGCTCTCCGGACTTAAACCTACAAGCTCGAGAAGCTCCTGCACCCTTTTCCTTTCTTCCTTTCTGCTCATTTTTTCAAAATTACGGAGTGGTTCAGCAATAATATCCAGTACACGTTTTTTTGCATTAAGCGATGAATAAGGATCCTGGAAAATCATTTGTACGTCTTTTCTGAAATCTTGTTTCGCTTTTCGTGTATCTGTGATGTCTTTCCCTTCAAAGAGAACTTTCCCAGAGGTGATATGATTCAACCCAATAATAGCTCGTCCAGTTGTGGTCTTGCCAGATCCAGATTCTCCAACCAAACCATAGGTTTTGCCTCTCTCAATGTTAAGAGAAACGCCATCAACTGCTTTGACGTAGTCTACCGTCCTGCCGAAAACACCACCTTTAATCGGAAAATGAACCTTTAAATCTTTCACTTCAAGAAATGCCATGGTGTTGTGCCTCCTTGCTTACTTCAGGAAAATGGAAATGCTTATAGCAAGTGCAGCGGACATGATGACCTGGTGCTACCTCGTGCATCTGCGGATTCTCCTCGTGCTCAGTTTCCGCGATCCACGGGATCCTGTCTTTAAAACGGCAGCCTTGCCGCGGCAGATTTTTAAGTGATGGTACAATACCCTGAATGACATGAAGCTCAGTTTGATCTTTTTCGGCATTCGGTACAGAGTTCAGCAATGACCTTGTATATGGATGCAGCGGGTTACTGAATAACGTGACAACGTCAGCGATCTCCACAATTTGTCCTGCATACATGACGGCTACTCGATCTGCCATTTCAGCGACAACTCCCAGATCATGCGTGATCAGGATAATGCCTGCTTGCATGTCCCTCTTCAAATTTGTGATTAAGTCCAATATTTGCGACTGAATGGTCGCATCCAATGCTGTCGTAGGCTCGTCTGCAATCAACAATTCGGGATCATTGGCAATTGCGATTGCGATGACGACCCTTTGCCTCATACCGCCTGACAGTTCATGCGGAAATTGCGTATATGTATGTTCTGGCCGGGGGATTCCCACCTTATTTAAAAGATCAATTACTTTTTTCCTTCTTTTGCCTTTGCTTATTGATTTATTATGTAAAAAAATGACTTCGCCGATTTGGTCCCCGATTGTCATCAAGGGGTTAAGCGCTGTCAGCGGATCCTGAAATATCATTCCCATATCCTTTCCGCGCAGCTTATTCATTTTTCCCGAGGTTATATGGGCGAGATCCTGGTCTTTAAAAAATATATTTCCCTCTATCTTGGCCCGGGTGTGCAATCCCATGACGGAAAATGCCAGTGCACTTTTCCCGCATCCCGATTCACCAACCACAGCCAGGACTTCGTTTTTATTTACCGTCAAAGATACATTATCAACGGCCGCATAGTAATCATCTTCAATTCGAAATGATGTCTTCAAGTTTTTAAGCTGCAATAATTCCTGTGCCAAAAAAGACCCTCCTAACATAAGAGAAACTTCCTTATTTTCATAAAAATATCTTGCTGAAAATCAAGGCTATTAGATTTTTAAATGCGTCCCTATTTATACATTTCTGAAAATTCTTATTAGACTATTAGTGTAATGGTTTTGTAATAAATGGGAACTGATTTAAAGTATATATTAATTTCAAATTTATGACAAGACTTTTTTAAATTTTTTTATTCGTAATTCGGGACGTTAGAATTAAAATTCGGTTAAGCATTTTTTTCTTCTTCTTAAAAAAAGAAAAACCGGCCTGACACCGATTTTTCCTTACATTAACACATTAATGGTGTTGCAATTCCATCGCCTTATTTTCCGCATTATAGCGGCTGTCATATAAATGGCATGCAGCCCAGTGGCCATCCTCATATTCTTTGAGCTCAGGAACTATCTTGCTGCAAACCTCCATTGCCATCGGGCATCTAGTCCGGAATCGGCAGCCGCTTGGAGGATTGATTGGGCTTGGAATATCACCCTCAATGATGATACGTTCTCTTGTCCGTTCGACTTCCGGATCGGCTAATGGAATGGCGCTCAACAATGCCTGAGTATAAGGATGCATGGGGCGTTTGTATAACTCATCACTTGTTGCTATTTCAGCCATTGCACCTAGATACATGACCCCGACACGATCACTAATATGCTTGACCATGGATAAATCATGCGCAATAAACAGATACGTCAAATCACGCTCCTGCTGAAGCTCTTTCAGTAAATTGACAACTTGGGCTTGAATAGAAACATCCAAAGCTGAAATAGGTTCGTCCGCAACAATAAAGTCCGGATTTACCGCCAATGCCCTGGCAATACCGATACGCTGGCGCTGACCACCGCTAAATTCATGTGGATAGCGATTGCCGTGATCGCTGTTCAGGCCAACTGTTTGCAGCAACTGGTTAACGACTTCTGACCGTTGTTTGTTATTTTTCACCAATCCATGAATATCAATGCCCTCAGCAATAATGTCCTTCACTGTCATCCGTGGATTGAGGGAAGCATACGGGTCTTGGAAAATCATTTGCATGCTGCGGTTGAATTTTTTCAGATCTTTTTTGCTTTTTTTAGCATGGACGTTTTCACCTTTGAAATTAACTTCACCCTCTGTCGCTTCATACAAACGTAAAATGGTTCGTCCTGCCGTCGATTTTCCGCAACCGGATTCTCCCACCAATCCAAAGGTCTCACCTTTGAATATATCAAAGGAAATGCCATCAACAGCTTTTAGGACATTGGTACTATCAATCTTGAAGTGTTTTTTCAGATTTCTGATTTCCAGCAGTTTTTCTTTTGTATTAGCCATGCACCTCGGTACCTCCTACCTTTGCGTATTCAGGCTGCTCCACTTTTGGTGCCCGCTCATCAAGCAGCCAACATGCAGCATGATGGGATTCGGACAGTTCCGTGTACTGCGGCATTTTTTTGTCGCAGATATTCATTGCAAAAGGGCATCTCGCAGCAAATGGGCATCCCTTTGGAGGTTCCGCCAAATCTGGGGGAGAACCCGGAATCGCTTGCAGTTTTTCTCCCGCATTTTGGTCAAGTTTCGGCATAGAACCCAATAGCCCCCATGTATAAGGATGTTTTGGGTTGTAAAAAATTTCATCAACCTTACCTGTTTCGACAATTTTCCCACCATACATCACAGCTACACGGTGTGCAGAATTGGCAACAACCCCCAGATCGTGGGTAATCAAGATAATAGCAGTGCCTGTTTTATCTTGTAAATCCCGCATCAGATCAAGGATTTGCGCTTGAATTGTCACATCCAAAGCAGTTGTCGGCTCATCAGCAATCAAAACTTTTGGATTGCAGGCTAGTGCAATAGCTATCATGGCACGCTGCCGCATCCCTCCCGAATATTGGTGTGGATATTGATTAATTCTTCGTTCCGGGTTCGGGATCCCCACCAGCTTAAGCAATTCAATTCCCCTTTGAAAAGCCTGTTTTTTCGACATATTTTGATGCTTAATCAATCCCTCTGAAATTTGTTTACCGACTGTCATCGTTGGATTCAGTGATGTCATCGGGTCCTGGAATACCATACTGATGTCTTTCCCGCGGATAGCCTCCATTTGCTTGTCCGATTTTTTTGTCAAATCTTCACCTTGAAATGTAATAGATCCGCTGACAAATTTCCCGGGCGGCATCGGCGTTAGTCGCATGACGGCTTGTGCAGTCACACTCTTGCCAGAACCTGATTCCCCAACGATAGCCAATGTTTCTTTCTCATATAAATCGAATGTAACACCTCTGACCGCTTGCACCTCAGCTCCATATGTGTCAAAAGAAATAGACAAGTTATCTACATCCAATATTTTTTTCATGGTCTTATGTCCCCCTTACTTGCGTTCCTTTGGATCCAGTGCATCACGCAAACCATCACCAATGACATTGAATGCGAGCATCGTTAAACAGATGAAGAATGCCGGAAAAAATAACTGGTACGGGTAGTACTGGAACGATTGCAATGCGTCCGATGACATAGTTCCCCAGCTTGCTAAAGGCGCTGGTACACCCAGACCCAGATAACTTAAAAACGCTTCAGTAAATATCGCGTTCGGAATGGTCAGTGTCAATGTTACAAGAATAGGTCCCATCGTATTTGGTACGAGGTGCTTGAAAAGCAAACGCATATTGCCGGCGCCTAGTGATCTAGAGGCCATGACATATTCTTCTCCCCGCAGCTGCAGGACTTGTCCTCTAACAATTCGGGCCATATTGATCCAGCCGGTTATCGTCATAGCAAGAATCAATGTCCACAAACCCTGTGGCATGATGACCATCAACAAAATAACGACCAACAAATACGGAACACTGTAAAGGATATCAGCGATACGCATCATATATTCATCGATTCTTCCTCCAAAGAAACCAGCCACAGCACCCCAAATGACTCCGACAATCAAGTCGATCAAGGCTGCCATCAGGCCAATGAAAAGTGAAATTTTTGCTCCATACCATGTTCTCGCAAAAACGTCTCTTCCCAGGTTGTCAGTCCCGAACCAATGCTCTGCTGATGGCGATTTATTGGCATCGATCAATTTATTCGAATAGTAATTATGTCCCGATATTGGTCCCCCGGCAAATGACATAATTGCAAGTAATATGATGATGACAACAGATGCAACAGCTATTTTATTTTTACGGAAACCCCTCCAGGCATCACGCCAGTATGAAGTGCTTTTACCAGAGATTTTTTCTGCTTCGGATAGGTCAACATGCAACGGTTTAAAATCATTATTCTGCATTTCTGCTTGTGCCATTATTTGCTTGCCCCCCTTCCAGTAACCTTGATGCGCGGATCAATCATGCCGTATACCAAATCGACAATCAATATGGAGACTAGCAGAAGTATACTGAAAAACACTGTTGTTCCCATAATTACTGTGTAATCCCTGTTTGTGACACTGGTGACAAATTCATTGCCAAGACCAGGAATACCAAAGATTTTTTCAATAATAAAGCTGCCTGTCAGTATGGAAACCACAAGTGGGCCAAGATAGGAAACAACAGGAAGGATAGCATTTCTCAGTGCATGCCTATAAGTGACAACACGTTCTCCAAGTCCTTTCGATTTTGCTGTTTTGATATAATCCGCACTCAGCACATCCAGCATACTGGAACGCATCAGCCTGGCAATGAAGGCCAGTGGCGTGGTGGCCAACGCTACCGCTGGTAGTATCGTGTGCGCAAACGAATCGAATCTGGCAATTGGAAACATGTCCATTTTAATCGCAAAAATGTATTGTAAAATGGTAGCCATGATGAAGCTTGGTACACTGATGCCAAGTACGGCTACTATCATTAGGGAATAATCCGCAAATTTATTATGTCGAATCGCGGCGATTACTCCGAATAATACCCCGAAAGCCAAGGCGATGAAAATAGCTTCTGCTCCTAAAATCACCGAATATGGTGTACTGCGCTTAATGATATCGAGTACATCTTGACCTTTCATCTTGAAAGATGGACCAAAATCAAAAGTAGCCGCCTTGACAAGGTAATCCTTGTATTGCTTGATAATCGGGTCATTCAAACCATATGCTTCTTTCATTTGCTGTTCAATAGCCGGTGATGTTTTTCTTTCTGAGGTATAAGGTCCACCTGGGGCTACTTTCATCAAGATGAATGTGATTGTCACGATAAAAAACATCGAGACGAGAATATATGCGAACCGCTTTAATAAAAATTTCGTCATGAGATGTCTCCTCCACTTCCTTGTTCATTCCATTTAGAGCAACTGCAGTTATAGACCCAAAAAAGAGGGGTGAACAAATCATTCACCCCTCTTTTTTGGCATAAGGTCAACATAATGGAAAGCTGCATTACATTTTGTCAGTCACTATCAATTACTACAAAATGCATTATAGGAGTTATGATCATGATGTAATCTTCCAATGTTGGTGAAATGGGTTTATTTATAACCCGTTTCTGATTTGCTATTCTGCGAGATATCCCCATTTGAATTGAATATTTCCAAGTGGAGAGACTTCCACATTTTTGAGTTTCTCGTTTTGTGTCCAGACGTTTGTATAGAAGTACACAGGTGATAACGGAAGTTCATCCATGAATAAATCTTCTGCTTTATGCAAGATTTCTTCTCTAGCTTTTTCATCTTTTTCTGTTCTTGTCTGCTTCAGCAATTTCTTGTAATCATCATTTTCCCAGTTTGTATAGTTATTGCCGCCTTTGGATTGGAAAATTTCTAAGAAATTGATGGCATCATTGAAGTCACCTATCCATCCCATACGACCGATTTGGAAATCCCCAGCACCCATCGAATCCAGATATACTGCCCATTCCTCGTTGCTTAATTTAACATCCACACCAAGGTTTTCTTTCCACATATCCTGTGCCGCTTGGGCAATAGCCTGATGTCCTTCGTCAGTGTTATAAGAAATTTTCACCGTCGGCAACTTTTTCAAGCCTTCTTCTTTCAAACCTTTTTCAAGATATTTCTTCGCTTCATCTATATCATTATCTTTGAAATATCCTTTTTCATTGTCTTTAAAAATGGAAGGCGGAACCAAAGCCATAGCAGGTTTTTGTTCACCCTTTGTGATATTATCAACAATTGCCTTACGGTCAAGTGACAATGCAAATGCTTTACGGATATTCACATTATCGAAAGGCTTTTCTTCAATATTAAAGGCATAGTAGTAAACCCCTGCTTTATCATTGATATTCAAATCACCGGAATCTTTTAAAGCTGGGATAGCAGCCAAAGGAACAGCATCAAGCGGGTCGCCCAGCCAGTCGAGTTCACCGTTATCAAACATTTGCTTTGCTGTATTTTCATCATCGATCATATACATCGTGATATTTTCCAATTTAACTGTATCGGCATCCCAGTAGTCCGGATTTTTTTCAAGAACAATTTCATCTTTATGCTTCCAGCTTTTCATTAGGAATGGACCGTTAGTTACATAATCATCTGAAACATCGTTCGCCCATTTATCATTGTCCTTGGCTACTTTTTCATTTACAGGAAAATATGTGTATGTCGTAGTTAGATCAAGGAAATAAGCTGTCGGGTTTTCCAATTCCACTACCAATGTATGGTCATCTTTTGCTTCAATGCCTACATCATCCATTGATGCGCCATTTTCTTTGGCATCTTCTGCTCCTTTAATCGGGTATAGCTGGTATGCGTAGTCAGCATCAGCATTTTTGGGGTTAAGAATCCATTTCCATGCATATTCAAAATCCGCTGCGGTTACGGGATCACCGTTGGACCACTTCGCATCTTCACGCAAATGGAAGGTATATGTCTTCTTGTCATCTGAAACGTCATATTTTTCAGCCATGGCCGGCTCAACTTCTTCGTCTTGGTTCATGCGCAAAAGTCCTTCAAATGTTTGGTTCAGCACAGCTCCTGAAGTGGTGTCGGTTGCCAAACCTGGGTGCAATGAAGGCGGTTCCGTTTTGATATTTACTTTTATAGATTGATCATCGGCAGGTTTTGCATTGCCATCATCTGTTTGTTCTGAATTACCATTATCTTTCTTGTCGCCACCTGCTTCTTTATCCTTGCCACCACATGCCGCAAGGAACATTGCCATGGCCAAAATCAAGACAAGAAGCAAAGGCCATTTTTTCAAACTTCTCATGTAGACCCTCCTAAATATGTATTTTTTAAATTCTGATAAATTACAATAAATAATAATTTATCTTCACTTTTATTATACTATCCTTCTAGTAAAATTTCACCATTTTTTTAAAATTATTTTTATCTAGTATTTTTACAAAATACCGCATTGAAAGTTTTCAAATACTATTCCCTTTATTTGGCATAGTAAAAGACAGGACTTACCCTGTTAAAAATGCAGTGATTTTGCATTTTCAACAGGCGTCCTGCCTTTTCGCGATAACTATTATATCTTATAATTGTCCTGATACTGTTTCATTTCTTTTAATGAACATCTTACGTAATGTCCAGGTACAATTTCTCTCATCTTTACCTCTTCGCCTGAATCGTACTGGTGAGAATTAGGGTCATACGACTTCCTTTTGCGTTTACGTTCGTAATTAGGGTCCGGCAAAGGGATTGCAGATAATAGTGACTGGGTATATGGATGCATCGGGTTGCGGTATAAATCTTCAGATGTTGCCAACTCAACCATTTTCCCAAAATACATGACACCTATTCTATCACTGATATATTTTACCATGGAAAGGTCATGGGCAATGAATAAATACGTCAGATCTTTTTCTTTTTGCAGATTTCTCAATAGATTAACAACCTGTGCTTGAATGGATACATCCAGTGCAGATATTGGTTCATCAGCAATAATAAATTCGGGATTTACCGCTAGTGCCCTGGCAATTCCAATTCGCTGCCTCTGGCCTCCGGAAAACTCATGCGGGTATCGATTGGCATGGTCTTTATTCAAACCAACCGTCTCCAGCAGCGCCTGCACTTTGTCTCTTCTTTCCTTATTGTTTTTTGCTAACCCATGTATATCGATTCCTTCTGCAATTACCTCGTTGACTTTCATTCTAGGATTTAGGGAGGCATACGGATCTTGGAAAATCATTTGCATTTGCTTATGAAGCTCATTTAGCTCGGATTGTGATTTTTGAGCATGGACATCTATTCCTTTGTAGAGCACTTTTCCCCCGGTTGCATTATACAAACGTATAATCGTCCTGCCCGTTGTTGATTTTCCGCATCCAGACTCTCCTACTATTCCAAGTGTTTCCCCTTTATAGATATCAAAGGTGACATCATCCACTGCTTTAACTTCGTTCGCTTTTCCTTCATTAAAATATTGCTTCAGCTGTTTTACTTCTAATAATTTCTCTTTTTCCGCCATCTCATATTTCCCCCTTAGCAAACATGTGCATACGCTCTTGAATATCTGCGGGAGGCTCTACCTTGGGCGCGTCTGGATGCAAAAGCCATGTTGCAGCATAATGTGTATTCGAGATTTTAAACATTGGGGGTTCCTGTTCCAAATCAATTTTCATCGCATAGGCGTTCCTTGGAGCAAATGCATCACCTTTTGGCGGGTTTAACAAGTCTGGAGGGGATCCCGGAATGACATATAATTCATCCTCCGTTTCATCCAAAGAAGGCATAGAACTAATCAGCCCCCATGTGTATGGATGTTGTGGGTTGTAGAAAATCTCATCAACCGTCCCTATTTCGACAATTTTTCCGCCATACATAACCGCTACACGATCGGCAACGTTCGCAACAACACCCAAATCATGTGTAATAAAAATAATGGATGTTTCGATTTGTTTCTGCAGTTCCTTCATTAAGTCCAGAATCTGTCCTTGAATAGTTACATCAAGGGCCGTAGTCGGTTCATCGGCAATCAGTATTTTAGGCGCACAGGCAAGTGCGATTGCAATGACTACCCGCTGCCGCATCCCACCGGAAAACTGGTGCGGGTACTGCTTCATTCGCACTTCAGGTTTAGGAATGCCAACTAGCTCCAACAGATGCAAAGCTCTCTTTTTCGCTTCATTTTTTCCTAGTCTTTGGTGCTTAAGCAGTGGCTCCATGATTTGTTTGCCAACAGTCATTGTTGGATTCAAAGAAGTCATGGGGTCTTGGAATATCATGGAAATATCTTTTCCACGAATTTTTTGCATTTCTTTTTCAGTCGATCGTACAATATCTTTATCTTTAAAAAGTATTTCTCCTTTTTTTATTTCTGAATTACTTGTCGGAAGCAATTTCATAATTGATTTTGTCGTGACCGATTTACCAGATCCCGACTCTCCCACTATCGCGAGTGTTTCTCCTTCATATAAATCAAAATTGATACCGCGGATCGCTTGCACTTCACCCGCAAACGTATGAAAAGAAATATGAAGATCCTTCACTTCGAGCATTTTCTTTTCCACTTGTTTTCACCTCACTGTTTAATCACGCATTTTAGGGTCGAATGCGTCTCTCAATCCATCACCAATCAAATTGCAGGCAATCAGGATGACACAGATAACAAGACAAGGAATAATCATCAAATGCGGCAAAAATTGAAATGTTTTGTAGCCATCCTCGATCAATGTACCTAGCGATGCTCTCGGTGCCTGCAGCCCAATCCCAATAAAACTGAGGAAAGCCTCAAAAAATATTGCACTAGGAATGGTAAACATCGTATTGATGATAATAACGCCCGATAAGTTGGGGAGCAGGTGCTTCGTTAACAACCGTTTATTTTTAGCTCCAAGCGTTCTTGAAGCCAGAATGTATTCCTGATCTTTCAATTTCAGGACTTGTCCGCGTACTACCCTAGCCATCCCAACCCATCCAGTAATAACCATCGCAATTGTAATTGACATGATACCTGGTTTTAAGATGAGAAGCATTAAAATAACAACAATGAGGTTTGGTATTCCTGAAATGACCTCGAGAATCCGCTGCATAACGTTATCGGTCCTGCCGCCTGTAAAACCGGAAATTAACCCATAAGCGACACCAATAAGCATATCAATCAACGCTGCTAATAGCGCAATGTAAAGGGATACTCTTGTCCCTAGCCAGACACGTGAAAATAGATCACGACCAAGGCTGTCTGTGCCAAACCAATAGTTTTCTTTTATACCTTGTTGTTTGTAAACATCGGTTTCTACCCCACCAATTTTCTGGGTTCCGTCAAATATCCCAAGTTTTTCGATCCCCGGTATTTTAGGTGGTAGGTTCGCTTTGGTTACATCCTGCTCATTAAGCGAATAAGAGTTAATATGGGGACCAACAATTGCCATAATGATGACCAACGCTAAAACAACTGCGCTGATCAGGGCACCTTTATTTTTTCGAACGCGCAGCCAGGCGTCTTTCATAAAGGAAAGTTGCGGCTTTGCAATCACTTCATTATCCAAATGATCGGTTTGTGCTGGTTCAAATAATTCCTTTGATATTTTTTCAGTGGGATTGTTCATTTCTTAGAGCCCCCTGCCAATCTGATTCTTGGGTCGATAATGCCATAAAGGATATCAACAATTAGAATGATTACTGTCAATAAAAACGCAAAGAAGATCGTCGTTCCCATAATAATTGGAAAGTCGTTAGTCTGTATCGACTTAACAAACTGCTCACCGATTCCAGGGATGGCAAAAATTTGTTCAACAACCATGGACCCCGTCATCAAACCGACTGCCATTGGTCCAAGAACGGTAATAATCGGAATTAATGCGTTACGGACAGCGTGTTTGATAGATACTTCCATTCTTGAATTTCCCTTTGCTTTTGCAAGTTGTATATAATCGGATCCAAGCACTTCAATCAGTTCCGTTCTCATAAAACGAGCTGCTGTGGCAATTGGGAAAATAGCGAGTGCAATGGTAGGCATAATCGAAGAACTGAATCCGTCCCAGGAGGCAACCGGGAGCCATTGCAATTTTACACCAATATAGTATTGCAACAGGGCCGCGAATACAAATGATGGGATTGATTTTCCAAGTACTGCAAGAAATGTACTACCATAATCAATCCATGTATTTTGAAACATAGCGGCTATAACACCCAGGAATATTCCGATAATCGTCCCGATAAACATAGCTTGAAAACCAAGTTGCAAAGACGGACCCATCCGATTAATCAGGAGGTCTGTCACGGGCTGATTGTCAAATTGGAACGACACACCCAAATCTCCTTTGACAATATTCGCCAAATAATTGGCATATTGTACAGGTATCGGTTTATCCAGACCGTACTTTTCATTTAGTATTTGTACTTGTTCTTCTGATAGTTTTTCTTCATTTTGAAAGGGGGTGCCAGGTAAGAATTTCATCAGGAAAAACGTTATTGACGCTATGATAAACAACGTTATAACCATATACAAGATACGTTGCAACACGTATTTCGTCATGTTGTTTCCTCCTCAAACAAATAAATGTAAATTTTCAAATTAAAAAGCGATGAAAAGGGGGAAAGAGAGTACACTGAAATACTCTCTTTCTCAGATTAACTATTTCATTTTAGATCCCTTTTCTACTTTTCAATCTTTACATTTTTCAGTGTATAGTCAGGACCAAATAGATGTTCTTCGAGGTTTTTGACATAAGGTTTCAAAAGAACAAGTCTTCCCCGTTGGTAGATTGGAGCAACAACTGTATCTTCCTGTACAAGTAATTTCTCGGCTTTCAACATTGTTTCCCAACGTTTTTCAGGATCATTGGCATATTTCACTTTTGCATCGTCAATTAATTTGTCATATTCCTTGTTGGAGTAACCAGTTTGGTTATTTCCTCCATCTGTTACATACAAATCAAGGAAAGTCATCGGATCAAGATAATCCGGTCCCCAACCATGCATGACAATATCGTAGTCCCCATCGTTTACTTTTTGAAGACGTACTTTAAATGGCACGTTTGTCAGTTCCAGTTTCAGCCCTTTTAGGTTTTTCTCCAATTGACCTTTGAAATATTCACCTGTTTTCTTGGCATTTTCTGTGTCATCACTTAAATATTGGAGTGTCAAATCTTTTTTACCGAGTTCTTTCAGCCCTTTTGCCCAATATTTCTTGGCTTGATCTACATCATAAGAAATCAGATCGCCACTTTCTTCACGGAAATCCTTCCCGCTTTTTGGGTCCTTAGCCAATCCTGTTGGAACATAGCCATCGGTAGGCACAGAACCATTTGCTAGAAGTTGATCTGTGAATGACTTCTTGTCGAACGCCATCGCCAGTGCTTTACGAATATTTTTATTAGCTAAAGGAGAATCTTTGCCATCTTTCTTCTGGTTAAACTTCAAATACCATGAGCTTCCTTCTTGGAACGTAGAAGCATCTTTATCATTTTGATACTGTTTAGCATATTCCGCACTTAATGCAGCAGTACGGTCTGCTTTGCCTGTTTGATACAGGTTGATTGCGGTATTTGGTGTTTTGGCAACTTGTACATTAACTTTTTTCAAGTTCACTTTATCTTTATCATAGTATTTATCATTGGCTTCATAAGACCATGTCAATCCGGTGCCGTCCCAATCTTTCAAAACGAATGGGCCGTTAGCCAGCATGTTGTCACTGTTTGTTCCGAATTTATCGCCTTTTTCTTCAACAAACTTTTCATTCAGCGGCAGATAAGTGCCAAATGCCAATAAAGAGTCGAAGTACTGGACAGGCTGTTCTAGTTCTACTTTCAACGTGTAATCTCCATCTGCTTTTACACCAAGTTCTTCCGGTTTCGCCTTACCATTCATGATGTCTGTTGCATTTTTGATAACACCGGAAAACATATATGCGTATTCAGAAGCTGTATCCGGGTCTACTGCCCTTTTCCACGCGTAAACAAAATCATTGGCGGTAACAGGGTCCCCATTAGTCCATTTCGCGTCTTCGCGGAGTTTAAAGGTATAATTTTTGCCGTCTTCGCTTATCTTTGGTTCCCCATCAGCGATTGCCGGTACTGGTTTATCGTTTTTATCAAGAGTATACAGACCCTCCATTGTTTGTCCAAACACAATAAAGCTTGCTGCATCTGTTGCTTTGGCAGGATCTCCAGTTGGAATTTCAGCAGTTTCAATCATGTTAAAAACTTGATCGTCTGTGTTTCCTTTTGCTGTGTCGCTTTTATCACTTTTTTTACTGTCACTGCTTCCAGAACCACAAGCAGAAACAAACAATGCAAGAGCAGAAATTAAAGCTATGAAGAGATAATATTTTGATTTTTTCAATTATTCCACTTCCTTTGCGTAAATGATAATTTTGATAAATTTTATTATACACCACTTTAAAAAGATGTAAATTGTTTTATTTTTCCATTAAATAGTGTTTTTGTTTTTTTATTAATTTTTTTGATATATAATCACGTATATGTTATTTCATATACTGAATTCCTTATGGAGGTACTCACAAACTAATGAAAAAAAATATCATATGGATTGTCTCCTCACAAGCTTTCATATTATTGCTTTGTAAAGTCGTTTACAATAACTTCCATCTTTTGAGTTATATCAATATTTCGTTTACTGTTTCTATTTTGCTAATACTCATCTCCTTAGGGGGTATTGTTACCAAAGCCCGTTTCTTTGATATTGTGTTTTACAGCTTCCAGTCCTTTTTTAGCGGTATGAAGAATAGAGGACGTGAACCGCTCTCAAAACTAATCCCACAAAACTATGATGTGCCATTAATCACTGGTGCTGTAGACCTATGTTTGATGTCTGCCGCTTTAGTTCTCTACTATGCATAGGCAGATGTCAACATTAAAGCCTTCAAAGCGCCTTTTATCAAGAATGAAGAAACCTTTTGTCCAGTTTGCTATCAATGTAGTGATGCTTATATTCTGTACATTAACATGCAAACAATGCATAAGAACAATGTCTGTATTATATTTTACGGACTTTCAAATATATAAAATTTACAAACATTTCCGGGTTTACTTCCGCCCAATATTCTGATAATTTCGCTTTACTATGTCGAACTGTAGTGAACATTATACTATCATTCGACAAGATTTGCACTACCATTTTTAATTTTTTTACAAAAATAATACTATTTTTTATCAAATCAGCGCAATACTGTTACAAACACGAGGGTTTAGTGATATCCTAGATCATATTTACCATATTTCTATATACACTGAATTGTCGAATTTCATTTAGCGACATACAAAAAAAGAACCCTGACAATTTTGCCAAGGTTCTTCTTAAATAATGATTATTTAGCGACGTGATTGATTAATTGAATAATCCTTTAAAGAAGTCTGCAAGAGACTGGAACAGCTGACTGAAAAAATTAGCGACTTTTTGCCAAAACCCTTCGTCATCGATTAATTTTCCAACCTTATCCTTTACCTTGGAGGCTATATCGTTTAGTTGCCCCTTCACGTTATCGAAGTTGATATTCAGATCCCGCATTTTTTCAAATAGGTTGGTTAACATTTGACGGTCTTTATCACTAAGCTGTATATCCAGTTTATCCAACTGCTCTTTTACAATTCTTTCTACATCTTCTTTCGTTGCTGGATTTTGCTCTGAAATTTGCTTTTTGATTTCAGTCAAGAGCTCGCTGACTTTTTCCTGACTTACCCCATCTTTTTTTGCAAGCTCAGTTGCAACATCCAGCTCGTCATTCGCCAGCTCCATCCGTTCCTTATCCAGCTTGTCGCCTTGAACATCATAGGCCTTATATATGCCGGTCAACGCCGAATGACCAGTCACCTTCACTGGTGATGCAACCTCCACTGTGGCATCCTCTACTCCTGCAGTCAGCAACGCATTGGCATACATCTCACTCGTTACTTCCGTTATATTGCTTGGAGTCACAATTTTGATATTCAGTCCGTTCCCTTTATCTTCACGGGTTATTTTAGCAGACGAATACATATGCGAACCAGGGTCACCATTAATGTATTTCACAATGTCCTGACCAGTAACAGTATATTCTTTTGTATTTTCAGGATCATTCACACCTAACTGTTTGCGAACTTCATCCTTTTGAGATGGTGTCAACGTTTCACCATAGACAACAATTGGCACACCGAATTTCTCGTTGATGGCATCATCATCTCCGTTGCCATCATCAGCTGCGACATGGAGCGTGGTGCCAGCTATCAAACTGGTAACCAAAATAAGTACCATTGTCATTTTAGTTACATATTTTATCATTTTATTATTCTCCTTTTTATGGGGAATTTTAGAAGGGAACAGGAGCCATGCTCCCATTATTTTCTTATTATAACGTTTCATTTGCCTTCTGAACACTATTTTCACTATTTCTACATGAATCTCGGGATGATTTTTGTTAGTTTGAAACTGTTTAAACACAGGGAAAAAGCTGGTTCAGGGAGCGTTTGTCAAGTTTTGAGCAAATTTCTTTATCTATGATTCTTTATATGGTATATATAATATGGTATATATTTAGGATAACGAAATAAATACTTTAGAAAGAAGGCGCTTTTCCATTAGGAAACAACAACTTCAAGCAAATCGTAACTTGGTGATCATGTGGATTGCAAATTTTTTTGTAGCAGGAAGCATGACGATGGTTGTCCCTTTTATTTCTTTATATGTCGAGTCATTCGGCAACTTCTCTGATTCATATGTACAATCTTGGTCAGGATGGATTTTTGCCATCACATTTGTCGCAGCCTTCCTCTTTTCGCCTATTTGGGGCAGAATTGGCGATAGACATGGCCGAAAAAAACTATTGGTCTTTTTCGCTGTTGGAATGGGACTATCCATATTTCTCATGGGGTTTGCCGAAAACGTTTGGCAGCTTTTTTTATTGCGTATGATCATGGGTATCTTTACTGGGTTTATCCCTATGTCGCAAGCGTTGATTGCTACGCAAACTGCGAAGAACGTAGCAGGTAAAGTACTGGGAACCTTACAGACTGGAAGCATCACCGGACAATTACTTGGACCGATGCTTGGCGGCGCATTAGCTGATGGATTTGGTTATGATGCATCGTTTAAAATCACAGCATTCAGCATATTCCTCTCTGCAATCATCGTTCTTTTTGGTGTAAAAGAAACAGAACCATCCGCGGAAAACAGTACAGTAGATACGGATACAAAAATATATTCCAGTAAAGAAGTTATTCTTCATATTGTTAAAAACCCTGTATTTCTTGTGGTGATGCTTATATCTGCATTAGTACAGATTGCACATTTCAGTGTACAGCCGATTCTTTCGCTATATGTCGCAGATATACATGGTCCTGCCAGCATTGCTTTCTTTTCCGGCCTTGCCTTCTCTGCGGCCGGTGCAGGCAACTTGATAATGGCTAGAAATTGGGGCAAGTGGGGGGATCGTATTGGCTATGTCAAAATCATGATTTTCCTTCTGTTCATGGCTGGTATTGTTTATTTCCCTGCTGCATTTGTCACAAACCTTTGGCAGCTTGTAGCCTTACGCTTCTTTCTCGGGATTGCCATTGGCGGGATTGTCCCCGTCCGGATTGCCTACATCCGCCAAGAAGCACCTTTATCCATGCAAGGAGAAGTACTTGGCTATAATACAAGTTTGCGTTTCTTGGGCAATATTATCGGCCCGGCTCTTGGTGGTTTGATTGCCGGCTTTTTCGGTTTTACAGGAGTCTTCATCATCACGAGCAGTCTGCTTATCATTTGCGGATTCATTCTGCTGGCAGCCTGGTATAAGCATGAATACAGCGGCACAAGCAGAAAACACGGACATTTACTATCTATCTTGAAAAGATGACAAAAAATGCTGACCATGAAACGCATGGTCAGCATTTTTTATAATTATTTGAATCCCCGTTTGGAGAATCATCTATAGTGTATTACAGAAAAAATGTGTGTTGGCACTTTGTCGATGATATACATGAATGATTCGACATATATATTTCCTGGGAAATATTTTGTCGCAGTCTGAATGATTTTTTCAGGTGCGGTTTGGTCATCATACATTGCCATGGTTATTATTAATCGTATAGATTGCATCCATGGAATCATTCTTCCTTTAGGTAATCTTTCTCTACACAGAATAAGGGCCGAATGGTGAAAGGTTATCCATCTATCAATTCAACAACTGATAAAACACTTTCTACACATATAAATATACACCCACGCTACTATATTCCGATACAGCATATGCCCGATTCCGGTCCATTACCATTACAAAGATGCCAGATAGATTTGTCGTGCATCTTCTTTGCTAAGTGGTTTGAAATTACCCGGCTCTGCCCGAACCTCAAATGCTTTTTCGATCATCCATTCAACACTCTCTTGTTTGATGCCATAGTCTGAGAGGTTGCTCGGGGCACCCAAGCTATCCCAGAACTTACGCAAAGCAGCTATCCCATCATTAGCAATTTCCCAATCTGTTCTTCCTTCCGTACTTACATGAAATACGCGGGTGGCCAATTGAATAAATCTCCCAACATTACCTTCGTCAAGGGCATGCTGCATCCATTGTGGGAAAATGATGGCTAAGCCCCCGCCGTGAGGAATATCGTGTACCGCCGAGACAGCGTGTTCTAAATCATGTGATGCCCAATCACCGCGATATCCCATATTAAGAAAATCGCAAAGAGCCAATGAGCCGCTAAGCATGATCGTCTCGCGATAAGCATAATTCTGCAAATCGTCCATAAGTTTCGGAGCAGTATCAATGATAGTCAGCAAAAGTGATTCACAGAAGCGATCCTGTACCGGTGTATTTGATGTATGATGAAAATAATGTTCCAGGACATGGGACATTATATCTACAATGCCAAGCACCGTTTGTTGCTCAGATACAGAAAAAGTGAATGCTGGATCGGCTATGGTAAACTTCGGATAAGTGTATGGACAGCCCCATCCGCATTTTTGCTGTGTTTCCGGGTTGGAAATAACACAGCTGCGATTCATTTCTGATCCTGTTGCTGCATGCGTCAAAATCACACCCAATGGTAAGGCATCTGTAACAGTTGACTTTCTTGTGATTACATCCCACATATCTGCCTCTGTTTTGGCACCCGCCGCAATCGCTTTGCTAATCTATTACACTTCCGCCTCCGACCGCCAAGACTAGATCTATGCCATTATCCTTACAAAGCGTCACTCCTTTGCGCACAGTATCCACACGTGGATTTACCTCCACGCCGCTACATTCTGTGACCTCGGCATCGATTTGGGAGAGTTTCTCTTTTACTTGTGTATAAATACCATTCTTTTTGATGCTTCCACCACCATATACAAGCAAGATCTTCTTGCCATACCGTTTGGCTTCATCAGACAAAGCTGATATTTGGCCTCTGCCGAATATCAGCTTTGTCTGATTCCAGAATGTGAAGTTGTTCATGAACCACACTCCCTTATGACGATATAGATTAAGATACAGGGGGGATTTCACAGGAAGTTGCTTATACTGTCCCCTGACGTTCCATCTATTATTTGAGATAAGCTACAACGTCCATCTCCACATATACATCTCTTGGCAATCTGCCAGCTTCAATACACGCCCGCGCAGGATAGGGTTCTTTGAAATAAGTTCCATAAATTTCATTTACTGACGCAAAATTAGCCATATCATGAAGGTAGATAGTTGTTTTGACAACTTGCGAGAAATCCGCACCAGCTTCATTCAAAATGGCCTGCAGATTATCGAGAACCTGCTTCGTCTGCGCTTCAATCCCCTCAGCCTTTTCGTCTGTCTCAGGGTTCAAGCCAATTTGGCCAGAAACATAAAGAAAATCACCTGCTTTGACCGCTTGTGAATAGGGGCCGATTGCATTTGGAGCCTTATCAGTATAAATTTTTTCAAACATTCGGAATTCCTCCTTGGTTCTTTTTTCTCTTTAACTATTTTTCTACAACATTATATCATTAATGGCAACATAAGTATGGTATATTGTCTATTCCATTTCAAATTATCTGAATGACAAAACGAATTCCGCCTCAAGCAACATAGTCTCTATACTGGAGAATCATGTGTGATGAATCATATTACCAACAAAGTTATACACAAATCGACAAATTTCATCTTACCGTATTTTGATTTCTTCTTAAACGCCAGCACCAAATATGGTGTTATATACAACTTTATACACAGTTTGTGCATAACTTCTTAAAAGTTATCCAAATAAATTTATTTTATACACAAATATGCACATGTTGCTCCATTCATTGTGGATAAGTGCGCTTCGTGATCATATTTTATAAAAAATAACACAGGGAATCATTTTGTTTCCCTGTGTCAACTAAATTTACGCTCCAGCACCGCTAGCGTTTCGAGTGTTCTCTTTCACACCTTTCCCACGCTTATATACAAACTGCCAAACAAGCATGGCCGCGAAGATGACAGCCCCTATCATATCGGAATATCCTCCTGGATAAATTAAGAGGAGCCCGCCAACTACCGAAATAATCCTCTCGAACCAGAATAACTTTCTGTACCAGAATCCGATCATACCGGCACCAATGGATATCATGCCTGCGAATGCTGTGATCAGAATCAAAATCAGTTCAAAAATGTTTGTGTCAATCATCAGCAGCTGTGGCTGCAAAATGAACATGTATGGAATGATGAATGCCGCGATTGCCAGCTTAGAAGCATTTATTCCTGTCTTTATCGGATCCCCCCCCGATATGCCAGTCGCAGCAAATGCAGCTAAAGCAACTGGTGGCGTTATGTCTGCAACAATTCCAAAGTAGAATACGAACATATGGCCAGCCAGTACAGGAATAGCGACTTCAAGCTGGTCATTCAATGCAAGGATTGCCGGAAGAGCTATAGTCGAAGTAATGATATAGTTCGCTGTTGTCGGCGATCCCATGCCCAATATCAATGATGTGATCATGGTGAAGAACAGTGTCAGTAATAATAAGCCATTGGGGTTTTCGGTAATAGTCTTGGCCATATCGACCAGTCCCTGTCCCAGCTTCAAGCCCAACCCTGTTTTCGTGACGACCCCGACAATGATTCCCGCACATGCAGTTGCAGCCGCTACTCCCAGTGCCGTCCTGGCTCCGGAAATCAGCGCCTCCACGAATTTCTTCGGGGTGATTCGCGTCTCCTTCATGAAAAGACTGACGATGATGGCGCTCAAGATGCCATATAATGCCGTTCTTTCAATACTTAATCCTATATATAGGAACCATACGATCACAAAAATCGGAAGTAATAGATGAATTTTTTTAAGCACGACCAGCTTAGATGGAATCTGATCCTTCGGCAGTCCATGCAGGCCGGTTTTCTTTGCTTCCAAATGTGTCATAATCCAGATACCGGAAAAATATAGGATTGCCGGAATGATGGCAGCCTTGGCGATTTCCCAATAACCGACACCCGCAAATTCAATCATCAGAAACGCAGCTGCCCCCATGATCGGCGGCATAATCTGTCCGCCTGTAGATGAAGCGGCTTCCACTGCGCCTGCAAAGTTTTTATGATAGCCCAGTTTTTTCATCAATGGAATCGTATATGATCCAGTTGTTACAGTATTTGCCACGGAGCTTCCGGAAATCGTCCCTTGTAATGCACTAGAAAAGATCGCCACTTTTGCCGGCCCGCCGGTACGCCTGCCAGCAAGTGAAATTGCCAAGTCGTTAAAATAGTTTCCCACTCCTGTCTGAACCAAAAACGCGCCAAATAATAAGAACAAGAATATGTACGTGGACGAAACCTGCAATGGCGTCCCCAAAATGCCCTCTGTCGTAAAATACATGGAATGTATCAGTTGTTCCAGGGTTAATCCTCGGTGAATCAGCATCCCTGGCATATATTGCCCAAATAGCGCATAAAGCAGAAAACAGATTGCAATAATTGTAATTGGAAGACCGACTGCTCGCCTTGTCGCTTCCAGAACCAAAAGAATGGCTACTGCACCAATCACTATTTGAGCCTGGGTTATCCCTCCAAACTGCTGTACGAGTGTATCGTAATAGAATGGCCAGTAAGCAGTTACTGCGATGGATAAAAGAGCCAGCACAAAATCATACCAGGCAATCTTATGTTTCGCTCCTTTTTTCCTTGCTGGAAACAATAAAAATATTAACACCAAAGCAAACCCAAGGTGAACTGTTCGCTGTATATACGCTGTAAACTGGCCGAATGCTCCTGTATATAATTGAAATAGAGAGAATGCTACCATAATCAGGGAGATAACGACAAAGATAGTCCCTTTCAAGTGGCGCGTATTAGACTCTGTGTCGTATTTCTGCATGAGCTCCTGCTGTTCTTTTTCTGAAAGCTGCTCTATTTTTTCACTCATGTACTTTCACTCCTTTCAAATATGTCCACCAAGACAGCTTTTTCGCTTTCATTTTATACCATGCCCCCGGCTGGAGGTATTGATTGAACCATACCATATGCTCACCTGTTTTCCCCCAGACAAGCCGGTGTTTCGAAACCGTTTTTCCATTTCGAATATTGATTTCCGGAAAGACATTTTCCAGATTGCTAATATGATATTTTCCATTTTTGTAGGTGAACTTTTCTCCTTTTAATGCATAGGATGGCATCCCAATGCCGAAATGTTCATAAACGATTTCATATTGCTTGATATCACCATTATCTTGCAGTTGATATTTTTCAGTCACATCGGTCAAATGAATGGAGTGTTTCCAAACCACTTGAAAATTGCCGCCTTTTTCCATAGGTAAAAATGCAGCCATCTTATCTGTTTTACCATCATAAAAAACGAGCGCCGTCCTAAAAGGTATACATGCAGTAATAGATATAACCATAAAAATCGGGAGGACAATCAAAATGGCTTTTTTCCATTTTTTCTGGTGTTCCATGCTATCATCCAAATCTGTCAGTCCGTTTTTTTAAAAAAAGTGCCAGAGGCCAATATAAGCACTAAAATGCCATGCGCTCTCTTTGCCAGAAAGCAAGAAGACCAGTAACTGCCTGGAACAGGCTTGAAACTGGCCTTCTATGACCTGGTTTATTTCATTTCTACACCTTTTTCATCAAAGTATTTCTTTGCACCGGGATGCAAATCAATACCGATACCATCCAATCCGCTTTCTGGCTTGATGAATTTTGCTTTGTCATGTTTGATTTTATCCGGGTTCTCATAAATAGCTTTTGTGATTTTGTAGACTGCGTCTTCAGAAAGATCATCTCTAACAGCCAACATCGCAAGAACAGCCACTGTCTGGACATCTTCTTTTAAGCCATAGGTGCCAGCTTCGACTGTATCTTCAGCATAATATGGATACTTTTCCACCAATGCATCGACTTTTTCTTTGTCGATCGGCACGATGCTCACTTTCGCAGATGCGGTCAAACCTTCGACAGCACCAGTCGGGGTTCCCGCGGTGATGAAAGCAGCATTGATCGTGCCATCCTGGATACCGCCAGTCGACTCGCCAAAGTCCAGATTCTGCGGCTTGATATCATCCATTGTCATGCCATAAATTTCTAGAATTTGTTCTGCATTAATATATGTACCAGATCCAGGAGCACCGACTGATACAGTTTTCCCTTTCAAATCTTCCACAGATTTAATTCCCGACTTTTCCGTCGTCACGATTTGAATAGTCTCCGGGTAAAGTGAACCGAGCGCTTGGACGTTATCCACTTTTTTCCCTTCAAATGCGTTCGTTCCTTCAATTGCGTTTGCAATGACGTCCGTCTGGACAAAAGCGATATCGGCTTCCCCATTTGCTAAAGAGATTACATTATCAGCTGAAGCATTGGAGGATACTGAATCTGTTTGAATACCTGTCTCGTCAGAAATGATTTTGGCCATCTGTCCGCCAAGCGGATAATATGTACCGCTGGTGCCACCTGTCAACATTTGCATCAGCTTGGGGGTATCCCCTTTTGATGAATCTTTCTCTTTTGAATCCGTTTTCTTATCTCCGCATGCTGTTAAGAACAAGGCTAAGACCAGTAGCATTGCAACAGATAAAAATGCCCCTTTTTTTCTCATGTAAAAAATCCCCCTTTTGTACTTGCACATAGTTATACCTCACATATTACTAAATTTTTTGCACAATTGTCAACAAATTTTAAAATCAAAACAGTTTGTGGAGTCGCTTATAAAGAATGTAGTCATCCATCTTAAATCGTCCGCCACACAGGAGATGAACAGACTCTCGATACCAAGCAGCAACTACAAAGTTTAGCAGCTTCGTTTGCTAGAGGTAAAATCCTATTCCATCATCCTGTCTGGTTGATTCATGAAAACGCTTTCCAAATAAACTGACTCGTGGTAATATAAATATAACTTGCAATAATACATCATGATTGGGTTAACTGCCTTGTAAAATATTTCCCAAGGGGGGATGCTGCAAAATGATGAATGCACAATTAACGATCGGTTCGATGATGGAGCATGCTGAAACGTTTTTTTTCAAAAAAGAGGTCATTTCACAAACGCATGACAAGCTGCACAGGTTCACCTATAAAGAGATTGGGCAGCGAACGAGAAGGCTGATGTCCGTTTTACAGGGACTCGGAGTAAATAAAGGTGACAAAGTCGGCACACTGGCCTGGAACCATCACAGACATTTGGAAATCTATTTCGCAGCACCGGGCATGGGAGCAATCCTGCACACCATCAATATCCGTCTTTCCCCTGAACATATTATCCATATCATCAATCATGCGGAGGATAAAGTTCTTTTCGTTGATGAAGACGTTTTGCCGCTTATTGAAAAAATCAGCGCTCATTTACAAACCGTAGAAGCTTTCATTGTAATGACTGACAAGCCGGAACTTCCTGCGTCTAAGCTGCAGCCGTTGTATTCGTATGAGAATTTGATTGCTTCCGGTGATCCCGCCCACCCATTCGCTCAGGACATCAAAGAAAACGACGCTGCCGGTATTTGCTATACTTCTGCAACAACCGGCAAACCGAAGGGGGTAACCTATTCGCATCGCGGCATTGTATTACACTGCTATGCATTAGGATTAGCAGATGCTGCCGCCATATCCGAATCAGATGTTGCCATGCCTGTGGTCCCGCAATTTCATGTCAACGCCTGGGGTATGCCGTTTGCGTGTACATGGTTTGGCAGTACGCAGGTCATGCCAGGTCCGCAATTCACGCCTGAAAGACTGGCGACATTTATCGAAGCATATCAAGTGACGATCACAGCGGGGGTGCCGACAATCTGGCTGGCGCTGGCGAAGGAGCTGTCTAGAGGCAATTATGATACGTCCAGTTTGCGGGCGGTATTATGCGGAGGATCAGCAGCGCCTTTAGGTTTGATCAAAACATTTGAAGAACATTTCGGCATCCCTTTTTTCCATGCGTACGGTGCGACCGAAACTACGCCGCTGGTAACATTTTCCCGATTGAAAAGCTATCAGCGTAACATTACCAGTGAAGCTAAATTGGAAGAAAAAAGCAGACAGGGAATCCTTGTTCCCGGCTTGAGAATGAAAGTTGTCGGCAGTGACGGACCTGTCAAATGGGATAATAAAGAAATGGGAGAACTTTTGCTGCAGGGACCTTGGATTGCCGATTCCTATCTTCATGATGAACGGAGCGATGCAGCATTCACAGAAGGCTGGTTTCATACCGGGGACGTCGTGACCGTCGATGAGGAAGGTACAATCAAAATTGTCGACAGAATCAAAGACCTGATCAAAAGCGGCGGCGAATGGATTTCTTCAGTCGATCTGGAAAATGCACTTATGGCCCATGAAAGTGTGTTTGAAGCAAGTGTTGTCGCTATACCTGATCCGCAATGGCAGGAACGGCCAATTGCGTGCGTCGTATTGAAAGAAGGATATGACACTGACAAAGAAGAACTGATAGATTTTTTGCGGCCGCAATTTGCTCATTACTGGCTGCCGGATGATATCCTGTTTTTTGATGAAATACCTAAAACGGCTGTCGGGAAATTTCTTAAACGACAGCTGCGTGAACAAGTTAAAGCGAGATACACTCCCAGCAAGTAGCATGCACTTGAATAGGCGCTTCCCTGTGCTTTCACAGGTTCGGGAAGCGCATGATGTTTTTCATCGTCTTTTGCCCACCATATCATAAACAATCGCTTTCGCAGATTCCACTTTGTGTAAACAGCCGACCCCTTGGCCGGCCCACAGTGACTGCAAATCACTAAGGGCGTATTCTTTCGCCGCGGCTCTTATATCTTTCGTCAACTCGTTTTGTATCGGAAAAGGTTCTGTCTTAACTCCGCAGTTTTCCATATCAGTGATAAATCGATTACGGATTGCTCTCGCTGGACGGCCGGAAAATGCTTTGGTGATGACGGTATCAGCTGTGCCGGCATGTAACAATGCATTGCGGTACGCCGCATTCGTACCTGCTTCCCTGGCCAACAGAAACCTGGTTCCGATCTGTACGCCTGATGCACCGAGGGTCAATAACCCGGCAAGCTGTTGTCGAGTATATATTCCACCGGCAGCGATAATAGGAATAGTCAGATGTTCAAGCAATTCCTGCACCAGCGTATATAGTCCAATATTACAGCCTTCTGGATATTTTTCTATATCAAACGTCCCACGGTGTCCGCCAGCCTCCATCCCCTGTGCGACAATGATATCATACCCTGTTTCAACAAGCTGTCTCGCTTCTTGAAGATTCGTAGCCATGCCGATCACTTGGGTATTGGCAGTTTTTAGTTTCTCCATCCAGGAAGCAGAAAGCGCACCAAATGCTGTGCTTACAATCTTGATACCCTCCTCAAGAATGACCTGTAATTTTTCCTGCAGATGGTCGTTGACTTTGACAGCTTCCTTTCCTTCTTTCAGATCCAATTCTGCCCGATATGTATTTAAAAATTGTTGCATTGGCGTCGAGTCTGTCGAAAACGATTCAAGATTCAGCGCGAACAGATTAACTGCAAAAGGCTTCTTCGTCAGCTTCTTTACTTCTTGAATGTCGTTTTTAAGAGCTGATGCACTCATATAACCAGCTCCGATTGTCCCCAATCCGCCTGCGTTGGAAACTTCAGCCACTAATTTTGGTGTTGTGATGCCTCCGGCCATCCCTGCTTGAATAACCGGATATTGTATGTGGAGTAAGTCCATTGCTTTTCTTACCAATTTCATTCGCCTCCATTTTCCCTCTGTTTTCTTAAGCATATCACAAATCTGTCAAAAACGATGGCGAAGCACGTATTATCAGTAACTAAATCTTTCCCGCTGGTGCATGGTTTCGCTTAAGGATTTCACTTAAGCCATGCTCGTTACAGCTTAACAGGCGCTTGTACTACTTTGTTTTCAGGGGGTTTTTAGCTTTCTTCAGAAAAATAAAGAGATGTGGCTTGATCGGCTGTTTGCCATGTGTCTGATAATGCTCGGGTGTCGCCTTACTTCCTTAATTACGAGACAGTTTAAACGACGATGCAGTGAAATCTTTCCCTTTTTTTCTTCTTGACAATATTAAGAAAATTCCATAGCATAGATAATATTAATTTATAACTTTTTTATGTTTTATTATCGTTTATTTACTGAATTATGAAATAAATAAGGAGGGACACCATGCAGGTAAAAATTGCTGCGATAGGGAGAGAGCAGCACCTTTCACAATTGTGCCAAATAGCTCGGGATAATCCGGATATCGAAATTGTACCTTTTCGTTATAATTCCATCCGCGAATCACCTGGTTTGATAGAAAAGGCTTTTATGTGTGATATCTATTTATTTACCGAAGTAGCGGGCTTGCTAGCGGCAAAAAAACTGATTGAGAAGAAGAAATTGCCGGTTGTGCATGTGCCGATTGATACCTATATGGTGCTGTCATCACTTTATCAGGCTAAAACAGCATATGAAAATCTACCGTTAGGGAAAGTGTCCATTGATGTACCGCCATGCACACATATCGAAGAAATGCTTCTTGATCTGCGGTTTACAAAGTCATTCATCCTTACATACGGTGATATTGGTAACACAGATTTCGACTGTTCCAAAATCGTGGAGCATCACAAACAATTGTGGGAACAGGGGAAAATCAATCATGTACTAACATCCTTATATGAAGTACACGAGCAGCTCAACCGCCTGCAAATACCTAATCATTGCATGCCAATACCATCAAAGAATATAAAGGAGGCATTGGAGGAATCACAATCCGTTGCCAGTTTGAATCAAAGCATCAGCGCCCAAGTCGTTGCGGCTTTTATCCGAATAAAAAACGCGCAGGCACTGGAAGACAAATATGGAGAAGCAGAGGTACTTGATTATCAGAAAAAACTGTTCGCCATATTGGAATCATTCGCAGCAAAAGTGGAAGCTTCTATTTTTGAAAATGAAAAACAGGTGGTCCTTTTCGGTACCCGTTCGTTGCTTGATTATTTAGCAAATCATTTACGTCATCTGCCATTGCTTTTTGAAATAGAGCAGGAAATCAGGAACCCGGTTGCCATTGGATTCGGATTCGGGCTGACTGCCAAGCAGGCTGCGCTTCATGCCAGCTTGGCGATCCGGGCATGTGAAGAAATGCAAGGAAGCAGCTGTTATATTGTCAACGATCGTAAGGAAACAATCGGGCCGCTAGGCGTTAAAAAACATTTCAATACATCAGAACTTTATCATGCATTGATTCACGGAGCCCGACTCAATAATGAGCTGTCCTATTCATTCATCGACTTTATCAATTTTCGCAATAATGAGCCTTTCTCTTCCCAGGATATAGCTGCATATTATCAAGTAACAAAGCGGAGTGCAGAACGGACTATTAACAAATTGCTTCACGGTGAAGTCATTAAAGTTGTTGGCAAAGAACGCCCATATGCAAAAGGAAGACCGAGAAAGCTATTCCAAATCAATATGTAAACATGGCGTAAATCCGTCCGTTTAATCCGGGCGGATTTACATCATGGTGTGACCCATCACACTGACCAGCCATTTTCTACATGAAAAAGAGCACCCTATGGCACTCCCGTCATGCATATCCCCGTTGTATAACATCATCCTTTGGTAGAAAAAAGGTATTCAATCAGTTGATTCATGATAGAAACATCATCTGTCACAAGAAATATCGGCAACATCATGATGACGAGCAAGACAGCAAGGTTCGCAACGATCATTTTTCCGATTCCACGGAATATTTTCATTTGTAGCCCTCCTTCATGATGTGTCTTCTTCATCATAATTCCCGGAAAACATTTGTCACAAACCTGTCACAGTCCTCCTTTCAAGAAGAAGTCTCATGAAACTGCCTGCAACACCTCATTTAACTGTTTCCATTTTGCTTCTAGCGGACTAACCCTGCGTGAAACGACTAGCAGTCTAAGTACCGGAAAACGTATGGTTATGGCAAAGATGTATGCTTCCCAAGCAAACCCAAAATAAGGAAAAAGACGATATCGTCTTTTTCCTTATTATTATATGCGCAAAAGTTCGCGAATGTCCTCTTCACTCAAACTTGAGAGCATTGTTTCTCCAGGCTGAATGACTTTATCAATCAACGCCCGTTTTTTTTGCTGCAGTTCAAATATTTTTTCTTCGATGGTCCCATCTGTAATCATCCGGATAACTTGCACAACATTCTTCTGGCCAAAGCGATGTGCTCTTCCTGTGGCCTGATCTTCAACTGCTGGATTCCACCATAAATCATAAAGTATTACAGTATCTGCCCCAGTAAGATTCAAGCCTGTGCCGCCTGCTTTTAACGAGATAAGGAAGACAGGCTTCTCTCCTTGATTAAATCGTTCACTCATTTCCACTCGTTCCTTGGAAGGTGTCTGGCCGTGGAGATAAAAGTATTCGATTCCCGCTTCCTGTAGTTTGGAAGCAATGATTTCGTGCATCGATGTAAACTGCGAGAAAATCAGCATGCGCTTACCGTTATCCATCGCTGTTTGTACCGTCTCCATCAGTTGTGATAATTTCCCGGAATCTCCTTCGTAATTTTCAATGAATAAAGAAGGGTGACAGCATATTTGTCGCAGCCTTGTCAAGCCAGCAAGAATTTTCATCCTATTTTCCTGAAAGCTGTTTTCCTTTAAAGATAAAGCAGTTTCCTGCTGCAGTTTACGTAAATAACCGACATATAAATCCTTTTGTTCCTTTGTCAATTCGGATACGCTCACTGTCTCGATTTTTTCAGGGAGTTCTTTCAGAACATCGCCTTTTAGACGTCGCAAGATAAACGGTTTGGTCAAAGAAGCAATTTTTTCATGTGCCATCTGTCTGAATTCCTTCTGAGCCGGCATCTGCCCTGGCAGAATCACTTGAAAGATGGACCAAAGCTCACCGATCGAATTTTCAATTGGCGTCCCGCTTAGCGCAAAACGTCGGTACGCTTTGATCTGACGGATTGCCTGGGAGGTTTTTGTCGCATAATTTTTTATATACTGTGCTTCATCCAAAATCATTGTTTGAAACTGCAATGATTGATATAGCGCTATATCCTGTCTTAAGGTTGCGTACGAAGTCACCCAGATATCTGCTTCGTTGGATAATTCCATTTCTGCATGGCGCTGTTCGGCAAGCCCGGTCAGTACAGCGACAGACAAAGATGGCGTGAATTTTTCAATTTCATTTTTCCAGTTATAGACCACCGAGGAAGGCGCTACAATCAAATGTGGATAATCGCTTGGCTCGGAGGCGATATAGGCAATACTCTGCAATGTTTTTCCAAGCCCCATATCATCTGCCAGTATCCCACCCAGATGATATTCACTCAATGACTTGAACCATTGGAAACCGGTCAGCTGATAATTGCGTAAATCAGCCTGCAATTTTTCCGGTAATTCGTATACTTGTTCCTCCGGCGATTTTAAATGATTCAGCAGTCTTCTGAAAGTAGGATCGTAATCTTTTTGTGTATGAAGCAATTCATCAATTTGCATGCCTCGGTAAACCGGCATTTGCAGTGTTCCATCCTCATTGATATCACTTTTTTTTATGTGCAGATCATTAACAAACTGGCTGAGTGAGGAAAACTCTTCTCCCTCAAGCGATAACAATGCACCGTTTTGCAGACGGTAGTAGCGTTTTTTTTCAATAACAGCCTCCAGAATCTGTTGGACTTCCCCATCCTCGATCCCTTGCATGTCAAAGCCTACTTCAAGCAGATCCGTATCCCCTTCAAGCCGTATGCTGGTACTTGGACCTTGTTTCATATCGAAAATCATATGCCGAATTTCTTTGGATAAATATAGCTCCACATATTCGTCGAGAATAGGCAGCAATTTGTACAGGAAGTGATACATCTCTTCCTCATCGTTTTCCATATACAGATCCTTGCCATTATAGTGGAAATTGACATGCTCGATCAGGCTCATAATCTGGTTTTCTTTTTGCACATCGCGAATCAGGATGAAATCACTTTTTTCAGTAGTGCCAAAAGGCAGAATGATGGTATCACCATAATGATACTCCAGTTTTCCGATCACCAGTTCATCACGAAGCTGCAAATACAATTTCGCGTGCAGTGGATACTGGACAATCTCTTCAGATACTTTCTCAGAAATTTGCACGTCACCAACTTTTTTTAAAGACGGCAGTGCTTCAGAAATGAAAGTATCGGCCTGTTTCCTTTCGATCGCCATGTTTTGCTGCATTCCCCCAAATGCCACTACCTGTTCCAAAATAGGGAGCTGTTCCTTCTTTGGGAAATAAAATACACCTCTGTTGTACAGCATTTGGTAAGAGGGGAAGAGCTTCATGCTTGAAATGTCTCCCAAGGCAAGCTGCAACTCCCCTTGTTCGTTTTTGGTAATGGAGAACTGGAAAGGCAAACTGTCTGTTTCAATCGCTATCTGGCTGTTTTGATTGACTGTATTTTCCATCTTAAAGTCACGCCCGACCAATTTGGTGAAAAGCTTTTTGACAAGCAACGGCGCAATCCTGATATAACGTTTATCCTCTGTGTGTCGTTGGGCATAGAATGAAAAATGATTATCATGATAAATGGATTCATTGCGGTACATATCAGTCAGCATTTCGAAAATTTCCAAATCCTGCTGCTGTATTTGATGCGTCTCAGGAGAGTATGAAAAATTTTTGGTGAAGAAATAAGAATTTCCACGTAAAACCGCTTTGAGGAATCCCTCCGCATCCTTTACAACATAGCAGCGTTTTTCGCCGACTTTCATTTCGAGATAGACATATTCTGCATAGGAAAATACGCAGTAGTATTCCACATGTAACGGTACTTTTTCTGGTAAAAGTTCAACCGTGGCCTGTGGCTGCTGCAAGGAAGTGAGCGCCTGTATGAAACGGTTTGACGCCTCATAATTTCGGGTTGCTTCAGAAGGGGGGGTATGGCCGCCGCGTTGCCAATTCGATTCCTTATGTTTGATATATATCAATGTGGCCGCAATATGCTTGCATGTATCATACATATCAAAAGCAGGACAATCACATTCTGCATCCAAATGTCCGGTAAAAATGGATGGTGCCTCTATTTGTACGAAATAAGGCTGCGAACCACGTACGGTTGCCGTCCATAATTCATTATTTACATCGTATAAAAGGTCACGAACGCGTTTTTGATGATAATAATCCAAACCTCGCCTGTATATAAAACTGGGGAACAGCTGCTGGATATCAATTTCGCTTATATTTTTCAATATGCTATGAACCTTCCTTTACTTTTGCTTATCCCTCTATTGTAAACGAGAAATAACATTTTTAAAATGATTTGTATAGAAAAGATACGCAAATTGTATTTCAAAGTACATTTCCATATATAAAGAATGGAGCCGTCTCCCTTAAGATGTGCTTCCTTACAAAATTGTAAGGCTGATGAAAGCTGAATCCATACCTTATGGCCATTAAAGCAGTTAAACTAAAAATAGATATTATATTGGAGGGAAACAAAATGAATGAACATGTGCTTTCAGTAAAGCATCTTTATAAGGTTTATGGCAAAAGCAACCCTTTCCATGCATTGCAGGATGTCTCTTTTGATATGGCAAAAGGTGAATTCATTGGAATCATGGGACCATCGGGGGCTGGAAAAACTACCTTACTAAATGTCATATCGACATTGGACAAAGCCTCTAAAGGTTCCGTCGAAATCGCCGGAACGGACATCACAAAAATGAAACAGGGCCAGCTTGCTGATTTTCGTTCTGCTGAGCTAGGATTCATTTTTCAAGATTTCAATCTGCTGGAGAACTTGACTATCTACGAAAATATCGCCCTGCCACTGTCACTGCAAGGAGTGGCCTCACGCGACATCAAACCGCGCGTGGAGCAGGTCGCCAAAAAATTGGGCATCGTCCCCATTCTTCCTAAGTTACCTGTCGCTGTTTCCGGCGGGCAAAAGCAACGTGCAGCTGCTGCAAGAGGCTTAGTCCACGATCCTGCCATCATATTAGCTGACGAACCGACTGGTGCACTGGATTCCAAAAATGCGAAAAGCCTGATGGAAACGATGGTACAGCTCAATGAAAACCATGATGTATCTATCATGCTGGTCACTCATGACCCGTTAAGCGCAAGTTACTGCCAGCGGATTCTGTTCATCCAGGATGGAAAATTAGATCGGGAAATACACAGAACCGGCTCACAAGGGCAGTTCCATCAGGAAATCCTGGATGTTCTTGCACAAATCTCTTCACCGGATCTATTGGATTAGGAGTGAAAACATGATGCTATTCAAATTATCAATATCCAGTATGAAAAAATTACGCAAGGATTATCTTGTTCTGTTGTTCGGCCTCACGATTTCCATCGCGATTTTTTATATGTTTGAAACGCTGGCTCAAAACAAAGTATTTATTGAGGCGAACAGCATGATTTCCGCCATCGTGTTCGTCTTTCATATTGGTACGTTCATCCTAGGCGTGATCACCGTTTTTTATATCTTTTATGCTACCTCCTTTATTCTGTCGATCCGGCAGAAAGAAATGGGGATGTATTTAACACTTGGGGCTAAAAAACGCAAAGTTTCACAAATGATGTTTTTAGAAACCTTCGCTATCGGTATCATTTCTTTAATAGCTGGTATCCTCATTGGTGTCGGTCTGGCCAAGGCAGTCGCAATGCTTTTCACCTGGCAGCTGGATTTTTCCGCAAAAGGGTTCGAGCCATTTTACATGTCTTCCATCATCACGACTGTCGTATTTTATATCATCTTGTTTTTCCTGACGGCTTCGACCAATGCTTTCCAGATCGCTCGTAAACCTGTACTTGCCCTGCTTCACGCAGATCGCAAACAAGACAATGTATACGGAAAAGGGATTTGGACATTCATTGGGGTCATCCTGTCTGTCGCGTTGATTGGCTTCGGTTACTGGGCCATGGTACACATGGAAAAGCTGGGGCAATTTGGTGTCATCGTAGCAGCGATAACAATTACACTTGGCACTTACTTGTTTTTTATAGCTTTTCTGCCATTTTTCATCAAGCGAATGAAAGGCATTAGAAGTCTAAATGAAAAAGGAATCAATTCTTTCACATTGGCACAGCTTCGCTTTCGAATTCAACAGTTGACAAAGGTCCTGGGAACGGTAGCCATGCTGATTGCATTAGGTCTTGGCGCCATGACAGCGGGGCTTGCTTTCTATCATAATATCGAAAAACAAGTAGACATGTTTTTTATCAATGATGCGACTGTCTATCAACCTGACGAAAAAGATGAAAAGTTGCTGTCCACCATGGATATCAAGGAAAAAAACGCTTATCATTATAAAATCACGGACAAAAAAGTTTACTTTCTTAAAGATGATTTGATGGCTCATCCACCGCTTACGATGGTATTCGATCCAGGAACGATGAAATACCCCAAAAGCCAAAGAGTCGATACGAAACTTCCAAAAGCAATATATGCTGCCAATGAAGAAAAATCTGTTACGCCCCTTCCTAAAAAATGGCTGGATGCACTGCAACAAATGAACGCAGGCCCTGAAATGTTTGGCAGCCGCACCATTTACGTTGTGGATGGCGCAAAGTACGATAATATCACCGCAAAATCAAAACAGGTGCTGCTCATCCGCACGAATGGATACGAACCATATCTGTCACAGTTCAAACAACTCGATTCACGGCAAATCAAGCTTGCCTCTGATTATCGGGGAGAAAAGGTAGATTCTGTGAATGATAAATATGCTGGTTATGTAGGATTCAAAGCCATATCCAGCGGAACTATTTTTATGGGGTTATTCCTCGGAGTCGCATTTTTGATGATGATGGCCAGCGTGCTTATGTTCAAGCTGCTGTCCAGCGCTTCATCTGATATCGGCCGTTATCAGATGCTGCGGAAGATCGGTGTGCGCACTGCGACGTTATCAAAGTCGATTTACCGGGAAGTATTTCTCGTATTCCTATTTCCGGCTATCATCGGGCTATTCCATGTGCTTATCGGTATGAAGATGTTCGGCTTCATCCTGATAGACCCATATGCAAAAATTTGGATACCAATCAGTATTTTCCTCATCATATATGGTGTTTATTATTGGTTGACAGTCACCATGTACAAAAGTATCGTTTTACCGAAAGAAAAATGATGCTTATGACGTCGCCAACGGCTGCTTATGAAAATTGTTTAAGAAAGCACCAGGTTCTCTTTTTCATTGAACCTGGTGCTTTTCATGTTGCTATGAAACTATTTTTCTCGAACGTATGAGCAAATACACATACAATAGCATGGAAATCGCCACAGAACCTGCAGCAGTTACATAGATGGCATAGTAGCCCCAAATTCCTGCCAATTGTCCGAACACAATCGCTCCCAATCCGACACCTAAATCAAAAAAAGAAAAAAATGTCGCATTTGCCATACCCTTTCGGTAGGATGGGGCTTTATCCACAGCCCACGCTTGCAAGGCAGGCTGCACACTGCCAAAACCAAGTCCGTAAAAACCGGCGGCAACAAGCATGACAGTCAGATTCGGCAGCCATGACAGCAGGGCCATCGCGATCAGAACCATTGCCGTTCCTGGCAGAAAAACATATAGATGGCCTTTTTTATCGTAAATTCGTCCAGCAAATGTTCTGGAAACCATCAAAAAGATGGCATACACGAGAAAATAGAGTTCAATCCCGTTAATATGTTTTTGTGCTGCATATAACGGCAAAAACGATGCGATCCCGCCAAACGTAACAGTGATAAAAAATAGGAGTACTGAGGGCTGTATTGCCGTTTTCTCAAAGATATCGAATTTGACAGTCGTCGATTTATCCGGCAAAGCTTCCACTTTTTTATAGCGGATTTTCGATGAGAGCAGCAATGCCAGTACTCCCATGCTGCCACAGATGAGAAACAGTTGCATGAAGGTGATTTTCCCTGCCAGTGTCAGTCCGAGCGTAGGACCAAAAGCCAACGCAAGGTTCCCTGACAAGCCAAAATAGCCCATTCCTTCACCCCGGCGTTCAGACGGTATCAAATCCGTTGCAATCGTACCTGTCGCGGTTGTCGAAAATCCCCAGCCGACACCTTGCACAACCCGCATCATAAACAGGATGACAATGCTGGTGATAAAGGCGAATGAGCCAACAGAAATCACAAAAATCACCAGACCCAGCATATATACAAATTGTCGTCCTTTTGACTCCAGCGTATGGCCGGCATAAGGGCGCAACAGCAATGCGGAAAAAGTAAAAACACCTACAATGATGCCAATTAACTGGTCACTGCCTCCCAGCTCTTTGACAAACAACGGCAGGGTTGGCAGTGTCATTTGAAACCCTAAAAAAATAAAAAAATTGGCCAAGCAGATCAATATGAAATCCCGTGTCCAAATCTTTTCCTTTCTTAATGCAGTTTTAACAGCCTCCTGGCTTTTCATATACAGACCACTTCCTTCGATATACGAAGTATATTATACAACAGGAACAGTTTGAAAGCCAGTCGTTGATCACAATTTTTCTCAAAAACCACTTAGCTACAAGATTGATTGCAGTCGACACTTTCCTTACCATCAAACGAGTGACATGACATCCAAAAGTTGCTGTTACCGGATACGGCAAACCTGTATAGGTGACATGTTATCCACAGAACTGCATCATCTGGTAAAGCACTTTAATGATATAGCCACTCCTGATGACAGAAAATATGTGCATTAGATAGTTATTGCGGAAACCATGTCCAATATCGAACTTAGCAGGTAATCATCCAAACAAATCAAGGAGTGACTGGCAGTAGTCACTCCTTGATTTTAGACAATATACGCAATCATTCTCCTATGCCAAGTCCATCACTCTGATTTTCTTCAGGTCAATCACGGTTCTGTTATTGTATAGGGAAAGGATCAGCAAACCATAGTCTGTCTTCTATTGTGATGTTGCTGTACTCATTTTCTCAATTTCCCCGCAGGCAATACGGTCGCCTGCATCCCCGGCGGGTTGTGAAACGTAATCATCGGGCTTGGCGTGGATAATGAATGATGTGCCACCTTCTTGAAACAATGAATTCTTTTTTCCTTTGGCTAATGTAACCCGATCATTGATGAATGTTGCCTCTGCAGTGCCGTCTGCAGTCACCTCCAAATTGGGAAAATCGCCATCATGCGGTCCTCCTGCTGCATCGAAACCGTGTTTAGCGTTGGTGGGGTTAAAATGGCCGCCGGCTGATTCGAATGATGGTGCTTCGCATAAACCTTTTTCATGGATATGAAACCCGTGCAATCCCGGCGGCAAATCGGAAGCCTTCAATGTCATTTCCACCCCTTTATCGGTCTGATGCATATCAACAGTCCCGACTTTCAATCCTTGTGAATTGACTAGCACTGCCCTGGCAGCCAGACCAGCAGTTTCCTTGGCTGCAGCAGCTTCTATATCAGCATCTTGCTGCTTGTTGTTCCCGCTTTCTTCCTGCTTGGGGCCCGAGCAGGCAACAAGCAGTATTGAAAAACTTAGAACGAATGATATGTACATCCATTTTTTCACATGCATGGAAATCCCTCCAGGATCGTTTTAACATCATTGTTGCCAAATCTCGGGAAATTATCCACATTTGTCACATGTACTGTCGGATGTTTTAAAAGCTGAGCTTAGTGGAAACAAAATAATATAAATGATTTCATTGAAAATGGAAAGGAGCAGTTAATTAATATGAAGAGCGATGTATTGTTCACCTCCCACGCCACAGCGAAAAACGGCCGGGAGGGTCATGTCAAGTCAGATGACGGATTAATTGATTTGGACCTGACAATGCCCAACAGCGATTCCGATAAAAAGGGCTCCAACCCGGAGCAGCTATTCGCCGCAGCCTATTCAGCTTGCTATGATGGTGCCTTGAATTTGGTCGCTTCCAAAGAAAAGAAGAAAATTGATTCGACAACCACGGCAGATATCAGTTTTTTGAAAGACTCTGAGGATAACGGCTTTAAAATCGCTGCGACATTGCATATTGAAATAAGCGGAGTTGGTCAGGAAGAAGCTGAGGATTTGGCACAAAAGGCTCATCAGGCCTGCCCTTATTCCAAAGCAACCCGCGGCAATATCGATGTTACATTGAATCCAAAGGCTGTTTAAACAAGCTGTAAACCCCGGTTTCCGTTTAGTATAGGAAAAACCGGGGTTTTTAAGCCTTATCCCAGCACTGCTCGGCGATACTTCAGTCAAACCATCCGTAAATCCTGCTGTAATCTGCTCTCGTATGTATACAAATATGTAGGATCCTTCGGTTTAACAGCTGCCAGATCTCCTCACGATGTGGTTTCGATATACAATTTATAAAAAGTCGCCAGATGACCAAGATTACTTTGCATTGACGTACGCAAATTACGGATTTGGAGATGTAATACCTTTCTGGAGTCACCAGATGCATTTTTCACATGCTGTGCCTGTTCTTCCAGCGACAGAAAATCAATAAGCATCAGTTTTAAATAATTTCTAGTTTCTTCATCATATTTTTCTGTGAAGGCCAATTCTACGATATCATCCCTTGTCTTACGGAGTACCGCAATTATTTCGTCCAATGTATCTATTGATATTTTCATAGCCTTATCATTTGTCAAAAAAGGTATTTGATATGCCTGTAATATATACTGCACATGGTCACTTGTCACATCATCTTGTTTTTTGTGATTGTGATAATAGTTTTTGAACTGCTGCAACTCTTTCCGATACTCCGTGAATAAAAGATTGTGCTGGTCAAATGTCACTGCATGATACAAACTAAATGCGGAAAAAGGATATCGCCAGGTGGCAAATCCTAACATGAGCATAGTCAAAACAAGCAACACAGCAGCGGTCTTTATGATTGTCTTCTTCATGGGCGTCCCTCGACTTATTATTTATTCGTGTTTTCATTTTATCATGCGCGGTCATGTTAGAATACCCTTGCTTCTAAACGCAAAAAAATGAAACACCTTACCCTTCCTAGCTGATCATGAATCAACTATGTCTATGAATACGTCGGCGCCACTACTTTATTTCTACTTTAAGCGTGTACTTTTAAAGCAAATTTAGACTATTTTCTACAAAATAATTTCATCCAGAAATGGAATATGATACCATGAATCTAACTAACTATCATTCACTTTAGTTAGCAGGTTTTCTTTTGAAAATTGAATTCATCTTAACAAAGGAGGCAATCATGACAAACGCGAAAAGATTTTCAATGGTCGGATTTGGAATTCTGCTATTTTTATTCATCTTCCTTCCGGCAGCAAACGCACAGAGTGGAGATGCGTATAAGGTTGGTACATCATCACTGGTGGTGCGCAGTGCACCTGCAAGCAACAGTGAAATCATAGGCCAATTATCCCAAGGACAAACTGTGATTGTTTTCAAGGAACAGCACGGCTGGGCAATGACATATTATGCTGGCAAGGAAGCATGGGTCGCATCCCAATTCCTTGTTGCGGACAGCCAGCAAAGCACTGATTCCGGTGAAACAGTACACAAACCATCCAATGATTATATTGCTGTGGCAGCGGATGGGGTGAATCTCCGTACAGGGCCTGGGACGAACCATCAGGTCATCGGCTCTGCTTTACATGGTGACACATACAAGCTTACTGGTACGAAAGGTGATTGGCATCGGATCGTTCTTGGGGATGGCACCACCGCATGGATTGCTGCCTGGCTGACTAGTCCGACAAACGTTCATCAGACAACCCGACAAACCAAAGCGACCAATACGTCACAAAGTAACGGTACGCAAACAAAAAGAGCATCACTAGCAGGGTATAATATTGTCCTTGACGCAGGACATGGCGGAAAGGATCCCGGCGCACTCGGTCTTGACGGCCTAAGAGAGAAAGATTTGACATTATCTACCGCCAACAGGGTTCGCGATGTATTGCAAAGTGAGGGAGCGACCGTGGTTGCGACACGTTCCGGTGATGAGTTTCTTTCGTTAGACAAACGTGTTCAGATTAGTAATTCCTATAAAACTGACGCATTCATCAGCTTACATTTTAATGCCTACCCAACAATGACGGTCCGTGGTGTAAGCACCCATTATTATAGCAATGGCGGAAATGATATGGCGCTTGCCCAATCAATCCAGACTGCTTTAATGCAGCATGTGAATATGCCAAACCGAGGCATTCACCAATCCGATTATCATGTCCTTCGCACGAACAGTGATCTGGCTGTACTTGTCGAACTCGGCTTCATCACCAATCAATATGATGCTGGCAACATTCAAACCAATCAATACCAGACAGATGTAGCCAATGCGATTGCAGACGGCTTGAAGACATATTTTAACTGACAGACATGCAGCTGTTTTCTATGCAGCTGCATGTTTTTTATTTAGAAAGAATGCCTCTCTCTATAAGCGATTTCTTTTTCAGTTTCAGCCGCAATGATTTACACTAATGATACAAGCAAAGAAAGAGGAGGACTGGATAATGGATGAACAGCTCCGGAATATCGCTTCGGACGTTCAAGCTGCGTATGGCTTGGAAGAGTATTATCTAAAAGAACAAGACTGTTGTCTATTTCGAGAGCGTAATGCCTTACATGAATCAATCTATATTTATTCCATGACATTTTACCCGCAAAGATATGCTGAAAATGAACAGGAAGATGAAAATCCCGAAGGGGCCGCCATCGTAGAAATCAATTTTCACAGCAAACAACTACGCCGAATGGTTTTTGTGCAAGGGAAATCATTCGCTAACCAGACTGGCGCCTACCCGGATAATGACAGGGAATCTGTGATCGACTGGGTAGAAAACCGGACAGGATTGGCTTGGGGAAGGCAGTTTCAACTAGCAGAATCCTCGGACGGTACATACAAATTCCACGCTACTGTGGATAATATTCCTGTTCACCCAGGCGGAATAATTAAGGTCCGTTTTGCTGATCAGAAATTGGTATCTTTCTCCATATATGGCGTCTTCCCTCAGGAAGAGCAAGTCATCTGGGAGCCTTTCGCGCTGTTGCCCGAAGACGTAGAAAAGATATCGTTCAGCCAACTGAAGTTAGTCGATTTCCCAGTGCATAGCCAGAAAAAATGGGTGCCGATTTATGGATTGGAAGAAACGTTCATTACCAATGACAAACGGATCATTCCCATGGAAATAAATGATAGCAGCGGGGCATTTATTAAAATGGACAAGGTTATTGAATGGAAAGAAATTGCAGTGCCGGAAGGTTTTCGACGCCAAGAACTGAAACTCGATGATAAAGCCCCAATGGAGGAAGCACGCGAAAACGTTGCTGACCCTGATACAAAACCGATTACAAAGGCACAGAAAGAAGCATGTGTGAAGACAGTAACACGTTTCTTGCAGGCTGTTTACCCAAATGACTCCGGCAAATGGCGATTAACAAAGTTACAGCGTGACCATGGTTACTTGGCTGCCGATCTTAAAGAAACGGAAATGAAACGGCAGCGTATTCTAGCTGACAAAGTCCGCTTATTCATTCTTCCGGAGACGATGGAGCCGCTGAATTATATCGACAGGAAATCCTTTTTAGATACATTTACGGAATATAAAAACAATGAGACAGTCACTGTCCCAAAAGAAGCTGCACTGGAAAAAATTCGGGATGATATTACGTTAGAGCCAATTTATGTGTACGATCATGAGAGAAAATCGTTCATTCTATGCGGAAAACTGGATTGTGATTATGGGGTGGATGCCGTAAGTGGCGAACGGGTATGGTTAGACGATTTTCAAGATTAACCATTCGAAAAAAATGAAAATCCCTCGTTCAATTGCAAAATAAAGGAGGATCCCTGTCTTGTGGATCCTCCTTTATTGCTTACAAGTCATCAAAACCGTTCAAATCGCTCGTTTTTGAATACTGGCGTGATTTTTGCTCAAAAAAGTCTGTTTTTGTACCGTCAATGTTATCCACATACGCTCTGATCCACTTCATTGGGTTGTCCACATGCTCGGGATATAGTTCATGAAGCCCCATCATACGCAGCATTTTATTGGCACGGTATTTTACGTAGCCACCCATTTCTTCCAAGTCGATGCCATCCACATCGGCTAGTACATATGCCGACCATTCCAGTTCAGAAGCAACGGAACTGCGGAATGTATCATATACCCAATCGGTGAATGCAGCCGTATTATATTCCGGGTTTTCTCCCAACGTAGCACGGAACAATTCTGCGATAAAGCGGCCATGTTCCAATTCATCGCGATTGATATAGCTGATCATCGTGGAAGTGCCGACCATTTTATTCTGTCTTGCCAGATTGTAAAAGAAAGCGAATCCTGAATAGAAGAACATACCTTCCAGCAACGATGTATACACCATTGTCTTCAGGATGTTTTCCAATGTCGGTTCTTCCACGAAAGCATTGTACTGCTCTGTCAATTTTTCATTACGCTTTAGTAAAACCGGATCAGTCCGTCCTAATTGGAAGGATTCATTTTGTTTATCCAACGATACAACAGATGAAAGCACATAAGAGTAGCTCTCGTTATGAACAGCTTCCTGTTGGGCGATCACCGCCATGATGGACTGCACAGATGGATCGGTCGCATACAAAGAAAGCAGCAAAGCAGTTCGCGTTTGTGGTGCATCCAAAGTAGAAAGCAGACCAATGATTTTCAAATAAGCATCCTGTTCAGATTCGCCCAGGTTGGCAAACTGTTTCACGTCTGTAGACATATTGATTTCATCAGCCTGCCAGTAATTTCCCACTAGACGCTTATACATTTTATACCAATGCGGATAGGCAATATCGTTCCAGTTGAGTATTCCGCTTGATTTGCCGCCGAACAATCCGGTAGATTTGTTCGGGTTGCGCGGTTCTAATGTTTTAGCTTTTTCAAGCATAGTTTTTTGCATCCTGTAAAACTCCTTCCAGCCATGATTCGACAAGATTCTCTTGCTGTCCCCGGGGAGACTGCTCTATCTTCAGACCCGGCCAGTTGCTGTGATAAAATTTTGCGAGTTTATCGACCGCCAGACAAAATAAGTCATCTCCGCCAAATTGTGTATCCCCACTGCCGAATACAGCAACATTTTCCGGTTTATAGCCTACTTCCAATACAAAGTCTTTCATTTCATCCGGTGTACTTCCCATATCCCAAGTGAATGTCCCAAGGAAAATGAAGTCATATTCATGCGCATCTATCGGGGCATCCAGGCCAATCTGGTGTTTGTCCACCTGCATGCCGTCCATTATGAGGTGATCTGAAATCATGTCGGCTATTTCTTCTGTGTTGCCGCTAAATGACAAGTAAGCTACCAACGCCTTCATATATTTTTCCACCACCAATCATAAGATTTGTTATTCTGCCGCAGACAGGTGAAACCAATTTCCCATCAGCTTTGGCACCATTCACATTCTTCTACATCATTTGCTGTGGAGCGTACATAATATGTCGTTTTCAAGCCTTGCCGCCATGCCTGCAAGTGTAAGTCGAGAAGTATGGAGGCACGGATATTATGCGGCACATAAAAGTTGAATGAAATACTTTGATCCACATGCCGCTGTCTTGCTGCATTTTGCGCGACAGACCACCGCTGATCCACAATGTAAGCACTCTTGCGATAAACGTCGTACGTACGGTGATTCAGCTCGGGGGCTGTATATGGAATTTTGAAATCTTTCTTTTCTTCATAATAGAACGGTTTGAAAATCGGATCGATGCTCGCGGTTGAACCAGCAATGATCGCAGTCGAAGAATTCGGCGCCACCGCCAGCAGGTAACTGTTTCGAATACCTGTTTCCCGGACGGTCTCTCGCATTTCATTCCATTCATCACTGTCATATCCGCGTGATGTGAAATATTCCCCTGTTTCCCAACGGCTGCCTTTAAATGCAGGATAGCTTCCCTTTTCCTTACTTAGCTCTGAGCTTGCCTTAATGGCCAAATAAGCGATTTTTTCATATAGATCATTCGCATAAGTGACTGCTTCTTCTGTTTCCCACTGGATGCCTTTCAACGCAAGCAGATGGTGCCAGCCGAATGTCCCCAGTCCAATTGCACGATATTTTTGGTTGGTGAGCTGCGTTTGCATGATCGGCAATGTATTGATGTCGATGACATTATCAAGCATACGCACCTGAATTGGAATTAAACGTTCCAGTACACCAGCTGGGATTGCCCGTCCAAGATTCACTGAACTTAAATTACATACGACGAAATCTCCTGCTTCATACTTTTTAACGATCTTATTGTCTGCTTCTACAATTTCTTCAAGAAATTGTGTTGGAGATTGGTTTTGTGTGATTTCAGTACACAGATTTGAGCAATAAATCATGCCATTATGCGGATTGCTGTTTTTACGGTTCACTTCATCGCGATAAAACATGAATGGAGTTCCTGATTCCAACTGTGATTTCATTACTCGTTTCATAATAGCGATAGCTGGAACCTTCTTCTTACCAAGACGGTCATCAGCCACACATTCTTCATACTTCTCGCGCCACGTACCTTGCCCGTTTTCCTCATCATAGAAATCTTCCAACGAATAACCCATCACCTGTCTGACCTCATGCGGGTCGAACAAATACCAGTCTCCTCTTTCGTCAACCTTTTCCATAAAATAGTCTGGAAGACAGACGCCTGTGAATATATCGTGGGCTCGCATTCGATCATCACCATTGTTTAATTTCAGGTCGAGAAAGGCCTCAATATCCTGATGCCAAACGTCCAAATAGATGGCGATTGCACCCTTGCGTGTACCTAGCTGGTCAACGCTTACCGCTGTATTATTCAATTGTTTGATCCACGGAACGACCCCGCTGGACATCCCTTTGAATCCCTTGATCGCACTGCCCCGCGCACGGATTTTACCCATGTAGACTCCGATTCCGCCGCCATTTTTCGACAACTTGGCAATATCGGTATTGCTGTCATAGATGGACTGCAAACTATCGTCCACAGTTTCAATAAAGCAGCTGGACAATTGGCCATGTGTTTTGCCGGCATTATTCAATGTCGGCGTTGCAACCGTCATATACAGGTTACTCAGTGCCCAGTAGGCTTCCAGCACATAGTCAGTACGCTTCTGGCGATCTTCATCCTGCATCAGATGCATGGCGATAACCATCCAGCGTTCCTGCGGCAGTTCATATGTATTTTTTTCATGATCCGTTGCTAGATATCTGGTTGCCAATGTATAAATCCCCAGATATGTAAACAGATTGTCGCGCTCCGGTTCTAAATGGGATGCGAAATGTTCAATTTCTTCTTTTGTATATTTATCAAGCAGCAGATTTGTATAAATGCCTTTCTCCGTCAACATCTGCAGTAATTCATAAAAATCTCCATAGCGTTTATCCGCATCATAAGAACGATTTGCCGCTGCTTTTTGGTAAAGTGCATGCAAATATATCCTGGCAGCAAAGAAAGTCCAGTCAGGATTTGCTTCATCAATATTTTCCAATGCGCGCTTCATCAATACATCAGCCATTTTTGACGCAGACATGTCTGTTGTATTGAAAACTTTCTCCTTATAACCGTCCAAATCGAGATGAAGCCCTTTTGCAGCCTCATCTATCAAATTTCTGACATTCTCACTACCCATGGTTGTAATCATTTATTCCATCCTCCCCATTTAATGAAAAAAGCCGCCCATTCCAGTGAATAAACGACATAAAAACAGATAGATCCATTTGTGCCTCTATCATTTATGCAGCCTCTCCCAATTGAGGTGCAAGCATATGGTCGTTTCGGCCTGCAATGATTTTGCGGCATTGGTCGATATGTTGTGTTTCCAGACTACCGTATCGGTTCACTCTGCTTTCTCAGCAATGATGCAAACCCCTGCTTTTCTCTGTATTCCTCTTCTATATACATTTCCTGTCGAATTTGCAATAACCACTATATATAGTGTTTTTATTTTTAACTAATCTCTATATATTGTATTTAAAGCTTATCACAGAAAGGGAAATTTGACAATGAATAAACCATATATTTTTTTAGTCCAAAGGCAATTCTCGCATGAAGACCTGCAAAAATCAATATTGATAGCGTTTCAGCCTCTTAAAAAATTCTTTCAGGAAGTCATAGAATAATTTCTCTGTTGGCAATAATTGTCGATCTACCGGAATAATCACGCCTACTGTCCGTCTCACTTCAGGATCTTTTACAGGTACCTTTGCGGCTGAGCGGATTTGTCCGTCCACCAGTGTGATTTCCGGAACGAGTGAAATACCAAGACCTGCCGCGACGAGTCCTTTGATCGCTTCTAATTCTTCTCCTTCAAATGAAATATCCGGGCTAAACCCAAGTTGCCTGCATGCCTGCACAACGATATCCCGTAATACGAATCCCTCTGGAAATAAGATGAATTTCTCCGCCCGAAGCTGATCCAGCTGTATGGATTCCTTACATGCCAACGGATGATTTTCCGGCAAAAGTGCTACCATATTCTCGTGGAACAAGATTGTCCCATCCAAGCTGCTGGATTTTGTCGGTACAGGACCAAGCAGCGCCATATTGATTTCTCCGCTTACCAGTTTTTCCTGCATTTCATGATGGGAACCTTGACTCAGTCTGAATTGCACATTCGGGTATTTTTCACAGAATGCAGAAATGACATTCGGAAGAATATACGCCGCCATACTGCTTGTAAAACCTAATCTGATAATACCCCTTTCCGGGTCCATATACTCTTCAATAACCTGTTTCGCATGTTCAATAACATGGACCGCTTGCTCCATATGCTGCAGGAAGATCTGCCCGATAGCTGTTAATTTGACATTTCTTCCTTGACGGATGAATAATTGCACACCCAGTTCTGCTTCCAAATTGGCGATCTGTCTGCTGACTGCTGATTGTGCCACATGTAATTTATCCGCAGCTTCCGTCACATGTTCTTTTTTTGCCACTTCAATAAAGTAGATGATTTGCCGCAATTCCAATTACGCCACCCTTTTCTGCAATGCTAATTTTAAACTGTCCCAGTATTTCAATAAAAAATTGTTCTATCATCTAAAGCTTGAGCAAGTTCATAACTAAGATGAAGGAGCCGCATGGTATGATGTAGTACGGCATAAGTGTGGCGAAAGGCCAAGTCGGTGTCTGTCACTTTATGATATCGATAGCATCCATACATCCAGAACAAAACGCAATCCTACATGACTTTTTCAGAATGGGAAGACCGTGCTTTGCCTCTAGTCCTACTATATAATTCCTTTACCAGACTTTTTGTACATCCTCTATTATCTCATATCGGCATCAATTATATCTATAATTAATATTGATTCGATAAATAAAGTAACGTAAAATATTTTCATACAGAATGTTGTGACATATGGCTCGGCACAAGCCGTGTTTTCTTTCTACACCATGGCACATGCACATAGTCAGATACTATCAAATTTGAAGGGAATGATTCTATGCAGACAATACTAAAGGAAAGCACATCTGAGGTTGAAAAACGCGTTCAATCATATATTGATGATGTGTTCACGATGATTAAGAGAAGGGACCCGCACGAAACAGAGTTCCATCAAACCGTCAGCGTCATATTCAAGTCTATCAAGCCCGCATTAGTGAAAAACCCCGCCTATATCGAACACCAGATTTTAGAACAAATTGTTGAACCTGAAAAATTGATTACCTTCCGTGTGCCTTGGGTGGATGATCAAGGCAAGACACAGGTCAACCGTGGATACCGCGTCCAATTCAACAGTGCCATAGGTCCTTATAAAGGTGGTTTACGCTTTCACCCCACCGTCAATACAAGCATTGTCAAATTTCTTGGTTTCCAGCAAATATTCAAAAATGCTTTGACTGGCCAGCCAATTGGCGGCGGAAAAGGCGGATCCGATTTTGATCCTAAAGGCAAGTCCGACATGGAAATCATGCGTTTTTGCCAAAGTTTCATGACAGAACTCGCCAACTATATCGGACCTAACACCGATGTTCCTGCCGGAGATATCGGCGTCGGTTCCAAGGAAATTGGCTATATGTTCGGACAGTATAAAAAAATCCGAGGCAACTTCGAGGCTGGCGTGCTTACCGGTAAAGGATTGAATTACGGTGGAAGCCTTGCCAGGAAAGAAGCAACTGGATACGGTTTGATTTATTTCGTAAGCGAAATGCTTAAAGGCAAAAAGGAAAAGATCAAGGGAAAACGTGTGGTCGTTTCCGGTTCGGGAAATGTATCCATCTACGCTATGGAGAAAGCAATCGAACTTGGTGCAAAGGTCGTTGCTTGCAGTGATTCCGATGGGTATGTGTATGATGAAAAAAATGGCATCGACCTGGATACGGTCAAACGGTTGAAAGAAGTGGAGAAAGGCCGTATCAGTGATTACATCGATGCGCACCCGACTGCAGTCTATAAGGAAAATTGCAAGGATATTTGGAATATCCCTTGTGATATCGCATTGCCATGTGCCACTCAGAACGAACTTGATGAAAAAGCGGCAGCCGCACTTGTGCGTAACGGCACTGCGTATGTAGCGGAAGGAGCGAATATGCCGTGTACACCAGAGGCCATTCATATTTTCCTTAAAAACGATGTATATTATGGTCCTGGAAAAGCAGCAAATGCCGGCGGTGTCGCAGTCTCCTCCCTGGAAATGGGGCAAAACAGTTCCCGTATGGCCTGGTCCTTCGAAGAAGTGGAAACCCGCCTGCAGGAAATCATGCGGGACATTTATAAAAATTGCGAACAGGCAGCTAAAATGTACGAAAAAGAAGGCAACCTTGTTGTCGGCGCAAATATAGCCGGTTTTATAAAAGTTGCGGATGCCATGATAGAATTGGGTGTTGTTTGATTATCTGAATATGCTTCATGGTTTTAATAAGGATTGATTCCTCGTGTAACTGCGGCAGCTCGCGTTTCCTTTTGGGAAACTGCGCTGCAGCATCATGCGGAACCGGTCTTTTTTATTTTATGCTGGCGGGAACCACTTCCTGCTCATTCAGCACCGTATCCTGAAGGAATAATAAGCATGCACAAATTTTCGTTTTACCGCTTGCTACGTTTGAATTGTAAAATTCTAAATGTTATGATGTCCATAAGATTTCACAGAAAGTTCACAATTAAAACAGAAAAGGGGTAAAGTATGCGAAACAAAGTGAAAAATCGCTGGCTTATTGCCGCAAGCGGTGTCGGAATCCACATTTCGATCGGATCCGCTTATGCCTGGAGTGTTTTTACTAATCCAATGGCTGATAAATTCGGCTGGGAAACAACCGAGATTTCATTCGCTTTCAGTATGGCCATCTTTTTTCTCGGTTTTTCAGCAGCATTCATGGGGCCATTTGTCGAGAAGCACGGCCCGAGAAAATCCGGTATGCTCTCTGCCTTATTTTTCAGTGTCGGCGTTGCCGGATCTGGAATCGCAACTGCAGCAGGCTCTTTGTACTTGCTTTATTTCTTCTACGGTATCGTCGGGGGAATCGGGCTTGGGATCGGCTACATAGCACCTGTTTCCACGTTGGTAAAATGGTTCCCCGATCGCCGGGGACTTGCCACAGGCATGGCAATCATGGGATTTGGCTTTGCTGCTTTAATCAGTGGACCGGCTGCAGCTTCCCTGATTCATTCTATCGGCATCTCTGCGACATTCTTCGTTTTGGGGGCAGCTTATTTCGTTGTCATGATGTTATCTTCTCAATATCTGTCAGCCCCTCCAGAAGGATGGCTTCCGAAAGGCTATACACCGCCAGAAAGAAAGGAACCAGCTGCGCCTAGCGGAAAAATCAGCAGGGATCTGTCTCAGTTGACAGCGAAAGAAGCCATTAAAACCAGGCGTTTCTGGCTGCTGTGGTTCATGTTATTTTTGAATGTCACATGTGGTATTGCTATCCTTTCTCTCGCCTCGCCAATGGCCCAGGAAATTGCAGGCATGTCCGCTATCGCAGCGGCGGGAATGGTCGGTATCACCGGTTTATTCAATGGAGCAGGAAGAATTGGATGGGCGTCTTTGTCCGATTATATTGGAAGACCGAATGTCTACACCACCTTTTTTGTGATGGAAGTCATCGCCTTTTTCCTGATTCCGTTTGCGTCGAACCCTTTTTTATTTCAAATCCTTGTATTCGCTATCATCACCTGCTATGGCGGCGGTTTTGCTTCTGTTCCGGCTTATATCGGCGACTTGTTCGGCACAAAACAGCTTGGAGCGATTCACGGTTATATTTTGACAGCGTGGGCGATGGGCGGAGTTGCTGGTCCCTTGCTCTTATCCAGCATCTATGACACCACACACAGTTATGATTTGACCATGAATATCTTTGGTGTGCTATTTATCATCGCTTTGTTGCTTTCTTTATGGATCCGGGCTGATATCCGCAAACTCAGGGAACAAAAAAGTCAAACGGATACAAATTTCAATACAGGGACCGATTCCCCCAATGTCCATTAGCATTGTTTATCTGCCATTTCTCAGGAGAATGGTGCCATGGATGAGCAGAAACCTGATATGTTTATAAAACTTTCAAGCAAGGTATGGAATAAGATCATGGTATTTTATTATTCTCCGAAATATGTTCTGAAAATCGGTTGTTGGAACATGTTATAATAGACAGCAAAACCTTATTTTGCAGGTGAAGGCTGCCAATCCGCCCATTTCACAGTAAAACCTGGTAGATTGGCAGCACTGTATGTGTGTGGAACCATATCCACGAGAAAGGCTGGTAATGACAATGGATGAAACAGTGAAATATGATTGGGAAATCATTCATTTCAATGAAAGCTCACCCATTTTGCAGGATGAAACCATAGCAAGTGAAAATCCGCTCACTGTGATGATTAATGGGATGGAGTTTGCAACGATGGTCTGTTCCCCTTCGAATGTCAAAGAACTGATCATCGGTTTTTTGGCTTCAGAAGGTATCATTCACACATTTCGCGAAATCGCTTCGATAGATATAGACATCAAACAGGGATTTGCGTATGTGGAGGTCACTCGGCCAATCGACATGGCACAGGTTGACCATTCCAAACGATTCATTGGCTCCTGTTGCGGAAAAAGCCGGCAGTTCTATTTCAAAAGTGATGTCAAAACAGCTAAAACGGTTCTGAACCAGCTGGTTGTTTCTGTAGCACAATGTTATACATTAATGGAAAAACTGCAGCAAGCATCGATTTATTTTAAAGAAACCGGCGGTGTTCATAACGCTGCTCTTTGCAGTGTAAAAGAGATTATTTCCATACAAACGGATATCGGCCGTCATAATACACTGGATAAAATATATGGTGACATATTGATCAGGGAAATCCCCCTGCGAGATAAATTGATTGTTTTCAGTGGCAGGATTTCATCCGAGGTGCTGCTGAAAATTTCCAAAATGGGCATTGGCATTCTCGTATCCAAATCTGCACCGACTGATTTGGCATTGAAGCTTGCCAATGATTTGGGCATCACCGTTATCGGTTTTGTCCGCGGCCGCAAAATGAACGTTTATACACACCCAAAGCGTATCTATGAAGCCATTAAAACAAAACAGGATCAGCTGTCACCATAAAGCTGTTCCTGTTTTGTTCATTGGCAGAAAGAAAATTTTTCTTAAAACTGCCAAACCATGATTACTTATTGATTTTGTGAAAGAGGATTAACTAATGAAAATTCCTCCGACAGCAATCCACCTTGTTGCTTCAGGTCTTCATCTTTTTGACTGCATGCTGCCTAAGGCCCATTTTTGCAGGTGGCAGGATACCTGTCCCGTTGCTGAAAACTGCAGGCTGTCATTCTCAGGTTTCGGAAAAAATCTGGAAGTGAAAACGATCCCCCCGTCATTTACAAATATCTCCAATGAAGATGTATCCATAAAAATATGCAATTTTTCCAGTTCATCCACTTCACAAACACGTTGCTCCCAAGATTGGTCAAGCAAACTTACACGTCTGAATACCAGGCGTTGCCGATTCACTTCATAGCTCAGAGAAGCACTGCCCCCAAAAGAAATGGTAAAATCCGCAGCTTCGGATGTATCGATTTCCTCCATGAGCAGTTCCAGTGACTTTCCGGATACCTGCGGCAATTCTACTGTGTCTTGAATGAATACATTCGTGTAAGCAGTATGGCTTTTGCGAAGTTTCTTTAATTCCACTGCGGGACGCTGTATGATTTTATCGCCTTTGAGCGACAATTCCCTTGGGATTGTCATCGCGTGAATCCAGCCATTCGCTATTGTCGGGTGATTTTGTTCACTGGCATCCGTTATCCCCATCCAAGCAAACAATATTCTTCTCCCATTTTCATCAGTCATTGTCTGCGGTGCATAGAAATCGAACCCGCTATCAAGCTCCGTGAAACCTTCCGTCTGAAAAATTCCTTTTTTATCATCGACCACTCCAACGAAGTAGCCTGACTGGTATATATTTTGGAACCTGTTTCCCTCCTGCTCCATCCCTTGAGGACATACAAGCAATACATCCTTTCCAGCCCATGAAAGTAAATCCGGGCATTCCCACATATAACCGTAATATCCAAGATTATTTCTATGGGTGCCTGCCAGCACTCCCTGATATTCCCAGCTGGACAAATCATCTGAGACAAACATTACACAGCAGCCCTGATTATCTATATCTTGGGCCCCGATCAGCATGTAAAATCGGCCGTTACGCCGTACTACCTTCGGATCGCGGAAATGGGCGGTGAAACCGTCAGGCAGCGTAACCACCGGTCCTTTTTTAGTAAAATTGCTGCCATCCCCCGAAACCGCCAAGCATTGATATGATTCTCTTTTTCCACTGGGCCCCTTCACATTCCCGGTATAAAAGATATGCATCTTCCCATTGTGTTCAATTGCACTGCCAGAATAGCAGCCATTTTTATCGAACCAGTCAGCAGGCGCCAGTGCGATGTCTTCCTGCCGCCAGTGGATTAAATCATTCGAAGTGCAGTGCGCCCAGCATTTTGCTCCGTGCTTTGTTTCAAATGGATTCCATTGATAAAACAAATGATAGATACCGCGGTACTGGATCAACCCGTTTGGATCATTCAAAAGACCTGACGGCGGCATCACATGATATCGCAAACGATAAGGATCATTTCCGCGGGACGGGCAATATTTTTTGATTTGTTTTTCTGCTTCCTTCATAAAGTGCTCTCTCTCGTTGTAAATCAAGCAATCATGCTCCTTCAGTTTGTTTTCCATCATTTATAACGTAATAATGGGCTGTCATCTTCCGATGGACAGGCTGTACTGACAAACAGAAACAATAAACTGCATGTCATATAAGTGTTTAACCATATATTGTCCAGCTTATCATCAGCCATTTTGGCCCGTTGTTTCTTTGACTACATTATGTTTATCCGAATAGCCGAACATCCATGTCAAAACAAAAGCAATAGCGATTGCCAAGAGATTCACGAATATATACCCGATAATTTGATGATTCAAGTATAGTAAAGTCCCCGGTATCACAGTAATAGCCATTCCCGTTGCTTTCAATTTCAATAATGCGGCCGTAAAACCGCCGACTCCTCCGCCAATCAGTCCCATGACAAACGGCTTTCCATAACGTAAATTCACCCCAAAGATTGCCGGCTCAGTAATACCGAGCAATGCCGAAAAAGAAGATGGTAAAGCCAGGGCTTTCAGTTTTTTTGATTTTGTCTTCAAACCCACCGCCAAAGCTGCGCCTCCTTGTGCAGCAACCGAACAAGTGACAATCGCGTTATACGGGTTAAAGCCATATTTTTCGAGCAGCTTGATTTCCATCAGATTGAAAATATGATGGACACCGGTAATAACAATGACTTGGTTCAAGAAACCGATGATTAAACCCGCCAGACCAAGAGGCCAATTTAGTACAGCCACTGTACCAGCCATGATATAATCTTCCACTGTATGAAAAATCGGCCCGATAATAAATAATGCCAGGGTAATCATAACAAGCAATGCCAGAAATGGCGTCACAATCAAGTCAAGTGACTCCGGCACCCGCTTTCGGATGCCCCTTTCCAGTTTGGCTCCAACAATACCTGCGATAAAGGCGGGCAGCACAGAACCTTGGTAACCTACTACCGGAATAAATCCAAGAAAATGAAGCGGATGGACATCACCACCGGCAACATCCCAGGCATTCGGCAAAGAAGGACTGACAAGCATCAGACCCAGCACAAGGCCAATCACCGGTGTGCCACCGAACACACGAAACGTCGACCAGGTTACGAGCGCCGGCAGGAAAATGAAGGCGGTATCCGTCAATACTTGCGTAAATAAAATAAAGTTCTCTGATATATCATCCGGTGTCATACCGAACAATCCCAAAATTTGTTCCTGCATGACGAGCCCGCGCAGACCCATGAATAAACCAGTCGCGACAAGTACAGGGATAATCGGGACAAACACGTCACCAAATGAACGGATAGCTCTCTTCCACGCTTTCTGCTGGCCCTTCATCTCTTCTGACTGTTCTGCCTTTGTCGCCCCTGCAATTCCTAACTTTTCTACTTCTTCATAGATTCTATTAACCGTTCCCGTACCTAGAATAACTTGAAACTGACCTGAGTTGAAAAACGCCCCTTTCACTTTATCAATGCCTTCTACAGCCTCCTGGTCTATGGCATCCCTATCATTGACCATGATTCGCAGACGGGTGGCACAATGTGCGATTGAATGGATGTTTTTCTCACCCCCGACAGCTGTAATGATTTCTTTGGCAATTCTTTGATTCTCTTTCATCCCCATCACCCCATTTTTTATATGTGGAATCGATTCCATAAAATAGATAAAATAAAGAGCATGCGTTGATTCACAGTATGAAATCGATTCCATATGCTCTTGTAGCGTATTATACACTATCTCTTTCGATAATGCTATACGGCATAACCACTTTTTTTATGGACAGTTCTTTTTTGCCAATTTGATCGATAATCAGCTCAGCAGCCTGTTTCCCTGCCAATTCGTTCGAAAAATCGATTGTTGTGAGTGCTGGTCTGATATATTCGGAAACCCGCGAATTTCCCGTGCCGGCTATAGCCACATCCCCCGGAATATCGTAGCCATGCTCCAGTAAATAATGCATCGCTCCAATCGCAATTGTATCGGTAACAGCAAATACTGCAGTCGGTTTTTGCCGCTTTGCCTCCGCGATTGTTTTCATTGCCTGATACCCAGACTGTAAATCGAAACCAGCCTCAGCAACCCATTTTGGATCAACATACAAGCCAAGTTCGTTCATAGCGTCCAAAAAACCTTTCTTTCGCAGATGCCCGACTGCGCGATCTTGTTCAGAAACCCCGATGAAAGCAATATCCTGATGGCTCTGTTCCCCAAACAGCTTGGTCATGTCTTTGGCAGCTTGATAATCATCGTTGAGGATGACAGAGATACCAGGTATCTCTTGCCCAAGAGCGACAAGTGGTACAGTCAGGTTTTCAATTTCTTTAATTAATGTAGGGTTGATATTCGTGGCCAGCAGAATGATGCCGTCCACTTGCCTGCTCCGAAGCAATCTCAAGTTAGCAATCTCTTTTTCCGGATTCAAATTTGTATTAGCAAGGATGATTTGATACCCCTGTTCTGCCAGGATATCATTGATGCTGTTGACCAGCCTGCTTGATGTATCTGTGCTGAGACGCGGTACAATGACGCCGATGACTTTCGTCTGCTTTGTCCGCAATGATTTTGCTTGCTCGCTTGGCACATATCCAGTGGATTTAATGACTTTTTCAATTCGTTTACGCGTCTCTTCGCTCACATAACCCGAATCATTTAGATACCGGGATACTGTCGAGCTGGAAGCATTCGCTAATTTAGCAATTTCCTTGATGGTGATCATTGTTTCAGCCCCTAAACATCTCATCTACAGCTATATTACTTCATAATCTGCGCAATTGAAATGATAAACATCTGCATGCAGTATGACCAGCTTATTTTTTGTTGGAAAATTTTCTGTTTTATTACTATTTTTCCCAAATAGTGTGGTATGATAGGTGATATAGGTAATAAGACCTATTTTAAAAAGGGGTGGGGAAATGAAACGTGTTAATGTATTCATCATGTGTCTATTTCTTGTTTCTGTAGCCACAGCAATTTCATTCGGTAAATTAATGACGGATACTGGCACTTTCCTCATTGCCCTGTTGTTTTTCTGGATTTTTTCCACGTTATATTCTCATCTGAGTGTTATTGTCAATAAAGGAAAAATTCGAATGGACTATAGTATATCCTATGGGTTGGCCATCAGTCTGCTTGCCGGTCCACTCGGTGCCTTCATTTTCGAAGGTGTACAGCGTTTTATCGTCTATTTGATACGGAAAATGACCAAAACAGCTGATAAGGAAGAATTCATACATACGTTTTATAATATCGGAGCTTTTGCGTTGAATAACAGTATCGCATATTTCTTATTCATCTGGCTGTCTCCCGCTCTTGAGCATCTCCCCTTAAATCTTGGGTTTTGGCTGCTGATCATGTTGATTGTCAGTATCGTTTCTTTGCTATCAGATTGCTATCTGATCACCGTCTTTTCACTAAGCGGGGAGATGAAATCTATCAAGGAAGCATTCGAATTTATTAAAACACGGAACTTGTTCGATATGGGCAAGACAGCTTTCTCAAATGGCCTGCTATTTGTATTTTTAAACGAGCAGCGCTGGGAAATGCTATTTGCTTTGTTCTTTCTGAATTATCTTGTCAGCCGCTCTTTCTTTGAAAAAACGAATCTGCTTCAGCACAAGATGGAAAGGGATAAATTCAAAGAAATGGCCTACACAGACTTTTTAACCGAGGTACATAACCGGGCTTTCATGGACCACATTATGAATGAACTGGATCAATCCGTTGAAGAGCTGGGAATTGTCGTATGTGACATAGATAATTTCAAGCGGATAAACGACTCATACAATCATGCCGTTGGTGACCGGGTCATACAACAGTTTGCAGCTACTTTACGCCAGCACTTACGGGATGAGGATTATTTATTTCGCAGCGGCGGAGAAGAATTCACGATTTTCCTGCGGCATCGAAGCTATGATGAATGCCTTGTGCTCGTTGAACAAATACGTTCATCCGTCGCCTGCCAGCCTGCCGAAGCAGAATTTAAAGGCCAGCCCATCTTCATAGCGTATACAGCCACTTTCGGCCTATATTACCACCAGACTGATCAGTTGATCGATATGAAATCTGCCTATGTCAGTGCGGATGATCTGCTTTTGTTCACAAAGGATCGGGGTAAAAACGGTTTCTCTGCTAAAAATGGCAAAGACGCAGTACAAGAGCCTTTTTTGTGAAAAATGGATACTGGAGCATCAGCCTGGACTGCCGCCGTATCAGCATGCCTGGGCCATGATATATACACCTGTCCACAGCGCTAAAGACCACGGAAGGCGTTTCAAGTCGTACCATATTGATAGCTATGAATATATAGCTTTCTCAGTGAGATTTTCCTGATTTTTCGCTTATCAACAATTGTCTTTTAAGGAATTTTATGTCTTTCCTGACAAAGGATATGAAGAGTCTCCTGTACTAACTATTGTCCTGCAATGCGAATGAAGTCTTCTGAAAAATTGTTGCATTTTTCTTATTTTCTTAGAAGAAACATAAAATGCGAAGTGGTTAAAAATGAAAATGCTGAATGGCCACTTCAGAAAAACACTGCGCTTTCCGTGGGCGGCTGATGAGCCTCCTCGTGCTATCGCACTGCGGGGTCTCACCTAGGCCTTCGCTCCCACAGGGGTCTCCGTGTTTTTCCTCCGCTGGTATGTGTTATTAATCATAGCGTTCTCTAATATGGCGAATTGTAAATAGTTTTTGTAATTAGCTATACCAGTTCGGATGAGCGCAGAGCGGTGACTCCTTGAAAAAGAAACTCGCTTTTTCTGCGTGCGTTGTGAGTGCTGCCGTAGCGATCCGGACGGAGGCATCAGCAATCCTATTAGACAATTAAACTGGCTGTCAAACTTCAATAGTAACAACCTAGGCGAAGATCGCTTGAAAGAAACTTTAAATGTAGATCAAAAGTCAGATAGTAGTAAGCTGAAGCTGGTGATCGACTACCTCAAGGTTTACCAGCCTTTTTCAGCCTGCGAAAGCTGAGTTAATTAAAAAAACAACTGGCGTTTATAGTTTATTTCGGAAATAGTTCCAAAAAGAATTCCAGTACAAAATGAAGAGCGCGAAAATCTGCGCTCTTCATTCTCTATTATATATTAACCAGCGGTCTTTTTTATTTGCTTGCTGCGTAATTGTCCACAGGCAGCATCGATATCCGCCCCGTTTTCCCAGCGGACCCCGCAGTTGATATTCTTGCTTTGAAGTGTTTCATAAAAATGCTGAATAACAGCAGTATCACTGCGCTGGTACTGATTATGCTCATCAACGGTGTTATACGGAATCAGGTTGACGTAGGACAGGTGCCGCTTATCGTGTAAAAGCCTGGCAAGCTGTAATGCCTCTTCCTCATGGTCGTTGACATCTTTAAGCATAATATATTCAAATGTGATTCGACGGTTGGTCTGTTCCAAGTAATAATCAACGGAGGCCATCAATTTTTCAATTGGAAACGCCCGGTTGATTTTCATAATCTGAGTGCGCAGTTCGTTGTTTGGCGCATGAAGCGAAATGGCCAAATTGACTTGTGACTTCAAGTCGGCAAACTGGTAAATTTTATGTGCAAGGCCGCTTGTTGATACAGTAATATGACGGGCGCCAATTGACAAGCCTTTTTGATCATTAACCACATTTAAAAAGGCAAGCAGATTATCATAGTTATCAAACGGTTCACCAATTCCCATGACCACGATATGGCTGACCCTTTCTTCCTTTCCAACCTGATCGAGATGTGCCTGCACATGCATAATCTGTTCTACAATTTCGCCTGCAGACAGATCACGATTCTTGCGCAGCAATCCGCTTGCACAAAACGAACAGCCGATATTACAACCAACCTGTGTGGTCACACATACTGACAAGCCATACGGAAATCGCATAAGTACCGTTTCAATCAAATTGCCGTCGGGCAATTTGAAGAGAAATTTGATGGTCCCATCACTGGAAACCTGTTTGATTTCTTCTGTTAAAGCATGGATCGTGAAGTTCTCCTCCAATAAAGCAATACAATCATTATTCACATTGTGCATTTCCGAAAATGCGTTGACACGCTTTTCATACAGCCAGTGCCAAACCTGCTTCGCGCGAAATTTCTTTTGTCCGTTTTCGACAAGCCATCCTGTCAATTGCTCGAATGTCATGTTATAAATAGATGGTTTCGACATGGTAAACCTCTTTTCCTGAAAACAATATAAAAAAGGACTGCTATGATACAAGATTCAAAACAGGCCGTCATCACATACGTATTCATCCGTCTCGTTAGTTTCATTCATTACCATACTACCGAAAAATGGGCAAAATGGCAACGATTTATTAAAAGGCAGACATCAAAATCTGTGATTCCCGCCAAAGGGATATGATATTATGATGTTTTATACAGAATAGATAGATCCAATTGTTTTACATCCCTTTGTCCGGCAAGACCAAGGGTGATATCCAAATCAGCGACCATATTCCGTAAAACTTCCTTTACCCCTTGCTCTCCTGCTGCAGCAAGTCCATACATGGCGGGTCTGCCGACAAGAACAGCTTTCGCGCCCAATGCCATCGCCTTGATGATATCCGATCCTCTTCTGATCCCGCTATCCATCAAAATGGGGATCTTGTCCTGCACGACATCGCAAATCTTCGGCAAAGCATGCAAGGCTCCTATCGCCCCATCGACCTGACGTCCCCCATGATTGGAAACAATGATGCCATCTGCTCCATGTTTTATTGCAAGCTTGGCATCTTCCGGGTGAAGTATACCCTTCAGAATAAGCGGCAAACTTGTATGCTTCCGTAAAAAAGCAATATCATTCCATGTCAGACCCGCGTTGCCGAATACCTTTGTCCAATGCATAATGGCAGCTTCAGGGGCCTCTTTTGGATTTCTTTCCAGCTTTGAAAGAAAAGCAGGGTCTGTGAAATAATTACCCACCCCCTCACCCGCAAGAAACGGTAAATAAACATTTTTCAAATCAAATTCACGCCACGCCATCATTGGTGTATCCAGTGTCACCACAATCGCTGAATACCCGCAGTCCTCGGCACGCCGCAAAAAACTTGCTGTTATGTCAGGGTCCCGGCTCCAGTATAGTTGAAACCATTTCGGAGCGTCCCCCATCAATTCTGCCAGTTTTTCCATCGGCACCGTCGAAGCTGAACTTGCAATATATGGCACCCCTAGTGCTGCACAAGCTTTAGCAGAGGCTGTCTCTCCATCAGGATGTATGATTGACTGCACACCGATCGGTGCATGCAGTATCGGATAAGGAAATTTATTTCCGAAGAGATTGACTGAAAGGTCCCTTATCTCTACATCACGCAGCATTCTTGGTACGATTTGCCACTTTTCAAACGCCCGCAAATTCGCTTTCATTGTCTGTTCTCCACCTGCACCGCCAGCAATATAATAGTACGGGCCATCTTCTAATGTTTTCCTTGCCATATCTTCCCATTCTTCATAGACAACCGGCAGTCTACCCGGATCAGGATGCATCATTGTGCTGTATAACTGAAACTGGATAATATTTCCAATGTTTTCCACCAACTCACCCCTGTTCTTTGATTATCCTTTCATGTTAACAGAATTATTCGGCTACATATATATCCCCGATCCATTTATTGGTTTTTTTCAAGAAATAAGCGTAAGCTTTTCGATAAAAGGAGGTATATCTCATTGTTTCAATTAACTGCAGAAAACAGTAAAACATTTCAAGGCATTCCATTATCCGTACTGGATTTGGCTCCTATCAATGAAGGAAGCGACGCGACCACTTCCTTTCAACATAGTGTTGCACTGGCACAGCACACCGAAAATCTTGGATTCAACCGTTATTGGCTGGCAGAGCACCATAGTATGCCAGGCATTGCCAGTTCAGCCACATCTGTCATCATCAGCCATATAGCCAACCATACAGAGCGTATCCGTATCGGTTCTGGGGGTATCATGCTGCCGAACCACGCTTCTCTGGTCATTGCTGAGCAATTTGGCACGCTCGCCTCATTGTTCCCAGGGCGTATCGATTTGGGTTTAGGAAGAGCTCCCGGTTCTGACCACATGACCTCTTACGCGCTTAGAAGAGATCTTCGCCAACGTGTCGAAGAATTTCCAAGTCAAGTAGAGGAGCTGCAGGATTATTTTGCTGGCACCGCTATGGTTCAGGCAGTACCTGGAGAAGGGGCAGATATTCCCATTTGGCTGCTTGGTTCCAGTGATTTCAGCGCCAGGCTTTCTGCTGAAAAAGGATTGCCGTTTTCCTTTGCCAGCCATTTCGCTCCCGATTATATGGATGCTGCTTTAAATCTGTACAGACGAAACTTTAATCCGTCAGATGATCTCGACAAGCCATACACCATGCTCGGCGTAAATGTCATTGCTGCAGATAGTCAAGAAGAAGCAGAATATCTTGCCACTTCGCAGGATCAACAATTTCTTGCATTGCGCAGGGGAACACCTGGGAAGCTTCAACCACCTCTTAAAAATACAAAAGAAGCCTTTTCTTCCATTGAATCTGCCGCAATCGCAAAGAAAAACTTGTCTCGAGCAACGATTATCGGTAATTTGGATACCGTCCGAGTGAAGCTGGCCCGGTTTATTGAGGAAACGAAAGCCGATGAGATTATCATCAACTCGCAAATTTTTGATCCTCAGAAGCGATTACATTCCTATGATTTGGTCGCTGAGTTGTTTGAATAAAAAACGCACAAAACCATTTTGTGGCACAGCGATTTTTGATGAATTTGCTGCCATAGGAGAAAAAGGCTGTTCCAAAGGTCTTACTGTGACTTTCGGAACAGCCTTTCTATGATATGGCTTTTAAACCGGTAACACCGACAATAATGGCGAGTAAACTGACAAGGCGGAAAGCATTTTTGGATTCTCCAAAAAACAGCATATTCAAGATAACAGCGCCAGCAGTACCGATTCCTGTCCACACGGCGTAGGCGACACTAGTCGGCAAATATTGAAACGATGCGTAGATGAACGCGAAAGACAAGCCAAGTCCGCCCGCATAAATCAAACCATGCCAAATATTCCTTTTTCTGCTGAACAGATTCAGGCCAAGTACGCCGACTAATTCACTCACAGCAGCCAAAGTTACAAAAAGCCATCCCATTATTGTGCAGCTCCTTTCTGATTATCGGCAAGCTTCAAGCCGATGACGCCAGCAATGATCAGCACCATGAAACCAACTTTTCCCCAACCAATTGCCTCATCAAATAAGACCAAATCCATAAAAAATGTACCTATGGTTCCAAATCCAGCAAAAATGGCGTATACCGTACCCGTTGGCAGATTTTCACAGGCCTTTGCCAAAAAATGAAGATCCAAGCATATAAAGCTGATGATCCATACCCAATGCCACCACACATGTGCTGTATTGAACCCGTAAATCCAGACAAGCTCCGCCAGGCTTGTCAATATAACGTATAACCATGATTTATTCATTCGTTTTCATACCTCTGTTTCTTTCAATCCTGTTGTAATCATTTGCAGCTTCCCATTCCGAGTGCGCGAGCCGCAAATTCAGTGACCTCTTTCTTTTTCAATTCAGCCGCCTGATCGCCTGCATGTGAATACAGATAGAGCTGTTCAGCTGCTGATTCAATCAGCCCGATCAACAAGACGGCACTCTGTTCCGGATGAATAAGTTCGCTGATGTTGCCAGAAGCTTTTGCCTTAGATAAAAATTCGCTCATCCAGTCATAGTAAGGTGCGTAAATAGTTTCCCAGCTCTGGAGGTATTTGGTGGAGGCTAGTCCAGCATAGACCAATGCAAATACGTCCCGGTACTCGCTCGTCAGCTTGAAAACAATATTGACGACCTGTTCCAGCTGCTCGGCGAAAGTAGCTTTTCCTGGAACCTGCCGTTCAATCTCTCCAAGCATTTTCATCACCATTTCTTCCGCGATGACAGGCATTACAGACAGTTTGGAAGGATAATATAAATAAAAAGTGCCTTGTGCAACGCCAGCCTCTTTTACAATGTCAGATACCTTTGTATTCTCGATGCCTTTTTCTTGGAATACTTTTACGGCTGCGCTGGCTATTTGATATTTTTTTGTCATATTCGCCTCCATTTAAAAATGACTGACTATCAGTCATTTTTAAATCCATTTTACTTCATTCTCACTCTAAATGCAAACCACTGTAGATTTTCCATTATCCTCCAATGTATTTTCAGCTACACAGGATAAACTAAACATAATAAATATGAAGGTGGCTATATAAATTGGAAGAAAAGAAAACATTAGATCTTATCTCTATCGCATCCATTCCGTTAGTCATAACCTTGGGTAACTCCATGCTAATTCCAGTATTGCCCGTTATGGAAAAAAAGCTGGATATCAGTTCTTTTCAAGCCAGTCTGATTATCACGGTTTATTCCTTGATAGCTATTTTCCTTATACCGATAGCCGGCTATCTATCGGATCGATATGGCCGTAAAAAGGTCATTATCCCTAGTCTCATCATTGCTGCTGCGGGCGGATTAATATGCGGTATTTCCGCCATCTTTATCAATAACTCATACTATTTCATCCTCATTGGCAGACTGGTCCAAGGAGTTGGAGCAGCTGGTACATTTCCTGTTGTACTCCCCCTGGTGGGAGACATGTACCGAAATGAAAAAGAGGTCAGCAGTAATCTCGGTTTGATCGAAACAGCTAACACGGCAGGTAAAGTGCTTAGTCCCATCATAGGTGCTTCGCTTGCCCTTATTACCTGGTTTGTGCCTTTGCTAGCCATTCCGGTATTTTGTGCCGTTTCACTTGTTCTTGTCATGTTATTTTTAAAAGTACCTAAGGATGATAAGGGAGAAGCACAGCCAATCAGAGAATTCCTCGCATCCGTCAAAGATATTTTTTCGGAAAAGGGCCGCTGGATTTACACGGTTTTTGCTATTGGCGGTATTTTAATGTATGTCCTTTTTGGTATATTGTTTTATTTATCCAACTTGTTGGAAGAAACACATCATGCAAGTACGATGCTTACCGGGTTAATACTGGCTATTCCGCTTTTAGCCCTGTCTTTATCATCCTACATCACAGGCAGAAAAATTGGAGAAAACAAGCTGAAGATGAAATGGATCACCTTCATCGGCTGTCTCATATTGTCTTTGGCGGTTTTTCTGACTAGTTTCACGCAAAACATTTACATGCTTATTGGAGCAATACTTTTGGGCGGAATCGGCATTGGTGTCAGTCTGCCATGTCTGGATACTTTTATCACTGCCGGGGTTGAAAAATCAGAAAGAGGAACTGTCAGTTCTTTCTACAGCAGTATGCGCTTTATAGGGGTTGCGCTTGGTCCCCCGCTCTTTTCCGTTATTATTAAAAGCTCCCATCAGATTTTATTTTTGACGACTGCCGGAGTAGCTGTTGTAGCCTGCCTATTAACATTAATATTCATCAAGCCAGGGGCCCAAAAGCAAACGAAGCGGATGCAATTTGAATAAAAAAACCTGTGCCACGATTTAATTAGTGGTACAGGTTTTTTCAAACTTTAGTTTATACAAGGCTACAGGCGCTTTTCTTTGTTAAGGTTGTCGTTTGAATGAACCCATTAACCTTTGATACGTTGAGCTATTTCAATGGTGCGTTTTGCCTGGTGTTTGACTGCTGCTTCCACATCTTCCACCATATTTCCGTCTTGATCCACGCTAACGCTGGTGCCGTATGGGTTTCCGCCAGCACCGAACAGAACTGGATCTGTAAAGCCTGGTGCAGCAATAATCGCTCCCCAGTGCATCATTGCAGTATAAAGGGAAAGTATGGTTGCTTCCTGACCGCCATGCGGGTTTTGTGCGGAGGACATGGCACTGACAACTTTATTGACTGTCTTGCCTGTTGCCCATAAACCACCCTGCATATCAAGATATTGCTTCATTTGAGCAGCCATGACACCGAAGCGAGTCGGTACACTGAAAATCACAGCGTCTGCCCAGTCCAAATCATCAGAAGTTGCTTCACGAACATCCGCTGTATTGTCTACATGTTTTTGCCAGAGTGGATTAGTAGCAATTGCTTCTTTTGGAGCAAGTTCAGGAACTTTAACCAGTCTTACCTCTGCTCCAGCTTCCTTCGCTGCTTCTTCAGCCCACTTCGCCATTTGGTGGTTCGTGCCTGTGGAACTGTAATAAATGATAGACAATTTAACATTTGCCATATAAAATCAATCTCCTTTTATTTATATTTCTTTTTACAAACCTAGCATGCCTTATGCCAACAATTCTAATCGCTCATGTTTATAAAAAGTTATGTAACCATTAAGTTCCTTTCAGAAACCTAGTTACTTTATGTAATAAATATAATACGTTATTAACGTTATGTCAAGTAAGTCAGTAATAAAAAATAATCCTAAATCGTAATATTTTTCTGCATAAAAAAAGAGGTATTCGCCAATACGGCGAATACCCTGGTTACATTTACTTCAGAAATCGGCTTTTTTTCCTTTCATTTTACCGCAACCGCTCATCATGCCAACATTATTTTCTCAAGTGCAAGTGGCTGTACATACTCGCCGTCCTTATATACACGCATATTGCCACCGGATATTTCGTCAATCAATAGAATTTCACCGTTGGTATCGCGCCCGAATTCTAATTTAATGTCATAAAGATCCATATCTTTATCAGCAAGCTGTTTTTGGATAATCCGCGCGATTTGCTGTGTCAGTTCTTTCAGTATATCATATTCTACAGCTGACAAAATGCCGAGCATATCAAGTGCATCCTTCGAAATAGGGGGGTCTAACCTTTGATCATCCTTCAATGTCACTTCCACGAATGCGTCCAATGGCTGCCCCTCTTCTGCATATTTTTCATAACGTCTAAGAAAGCTGCCTACAGCGCGGAACCGGCAAATCACTTCCAATCCTTCCCCAAAAACGGTCGCCGGAACTACTTTCATTGTTCGGGCTGCGATATCGGCATCCAGATAATGCGTAGGAATCCCATGTTCTTTCAGTTTTTCAAAGAAAAACGATGTCAGGCGAAGACCGGCTTTCCCTGCACCTTCCATTGTCAGACCAACTGTATTGGCCCCCGGATCGAATACACCGTTCTCACCTGTCACATCATCTTTAAATTTCAATAGATAATTGCCGTCCTCAAGTCCATACACATCTTTTGTTTTCCCGGTATAAATAGGTTTCATGCGACAAATCCTCTCTGTGTGTTGGTATGTGATTCGCAATTCATATGTAAAGTTTCGCCTTCATTATACCAACAGGTAAAACCTGCGACAATAGACCATTTGCATTTTTCATTTTTTTCTTGATTACATAAAGGCACATACAGCAATAGTGTTGTACGTGCCTTATGCAGGGAGTCAGCTGAATATTCTTTTGATTTCCGAAATCTCTTTCTCATTCAATGTCACTTCTGCAGCCTTCAAATTAGCAAGGACCTGTGCAGGCTTTTTCGCTCCTGGAATCACGACATCGATCGGTTTCTGTGTCAGATACCAAGCAAGCACCAGATTTGCAGTATCGACTCCTTTACTGTGCGCGATCTCTTTCAGTTGTTCAACTTTTGCAAGATTTTTTAAGAATGCTTCACCTTGCAAGTGCGGTTTTTCCGAGCGAAAATCATCAAACATCGTATTTTCATCATATTTCCCTGTCAAAATTCCTGATGCGAACGGAAAATAAGGGACAAAGGAGATATTTTGCTCTGTGGCATACGGGAAGATTTCCTTCTCCGCGCCGCGGAACAACAGATTATATTCTCCCTGGTACACATCCACATATCCATCCATATTCGCTTCTTTTAATTGGTCAGTGGTGAAGTTAGAAACACCGATAGCCCGAATTTTACCAGCATCTTTCATCTCCTTCAGCGCGCCGACAGCTTCATATTTTGGCGTGTTCTCATCAGGAAAATGAATATAAAACAAATCGATATAGTCTGTCTGCAGCCGTTTTAGACTGGCGTCGACACATTCCTTCAAAAACTCAGGGTGGTTATCGTGAACATAATCGCTGCCTGACTTTTTATGGGAGCCTTTTGTGGCCAAAACGATATGATGACGGTTGCCTTCTTCTTTTATGACTTGGCCGGTTAATTCTTCCGAGCGGCCCTCGCCATAGATGAAAGCAGTATCGACAAAATCTAAACCATTTCTTATGCCTGTGCGAACAACTTCTTTCCCCTTTTCCTCATCCAAATTGGGGTATAAATTATGTCCTCCGACTGCATTTGTACCGAGTCCGACTGGATGAACCTGAAAATCGGTTTTCCCCATGGTTACTTTATTCATGCACTATCATCCTTTTTTAGGTTTTACGTCCATGTAACCTGTCATGCTTCCTTTCAAACATTCAGGCGCAGACTGCTAAATCATTTCATCATCGTTTTAGGCATTAGCGCTGCGACCACCTCGCCTTTAACGCAGCACGTATCACCGGCGAAAAGTTCCGTATGTACTATCCATTTTTTAGGATGAACTTCTTCGACGGTTCCGACCAGTTTCAGCGGGGTTTCATGTGGTGTCGGCTTCAAAAAGTCAACATGCAATGAGGCTGTCACAAAACGCGGCGGTTCTATGCCATCACCGGGTTCATGGCCATTTTTGCGGTGCAAGGCCAAAGCAGCAGACCCCGTGCCATGGCAGTCAATGATGGAGGCGATCAATCCGCCATAGACAAAGCCAGGAATAGCTGTATGTTCTTTTCTCGGATGAAAGATAGTAACGGTTTTATCTCCTATCCAGCCTGTCCGGATATGCAATCCATCGGCATTCAGTTTGCCGCAGCCATAGCAAAAAGAGTAATCATCGGCGTACTCATCCTGAATAGCATAGGTAACTTGCGTCGTAGTCATGTAAATTCCCCCTTTTCCTCATTGTATCATACCATCCGGAAAACTTTGAAATCGTTTTCTATGATAATGGTTGTTTTTAAACGTTTGACCACATATAATGAATCTTAATATGAGTTTGTCTAACTATTGTTAAAAAACATATAAGAATGAGGGGAATTTATGGGTAAGCGGATTGTTTATTATTTGCTGACAAATATTTTGGTCGTACTTACGATTGGTATCATTTTCTCTTTGATTGGCCGAGGCTGGTACATTGAAAATGGACAAATCAACTTGATCGATTTGCTGATTTTTAGTGCTATTGTCGGTTTCACCGGTTCATTTATTTCACTGTTGATGTCACGATGGATGGCCAAGAAAATGATGGGTGTACAAGTCATCAACACCAACAGCAACATGTCCGAAAGCGAACGGCAGCTCGTTGAAAAAGTGCATCGTCTTTGTCGTGCAGCTGGATTAATGCATATGCCCGAAGTAGGTATTTATCATTCTGCAGAAGTGAATGCATTTGCGACTGGACCATCCAAGAAACGTTCTCTTGTAGCTGTTTCAACAGGACTGCTGCAAGAAATGGATGACGATGCGGTAGAAGGGGTCCTCGCACACGAAGTGGCACACATTGCCAACGGTGATATGGTCACCATGACCCTTTTGCAAGGCGTCGTAAACACTTTTGTCGTATTCCTTGCACGCATCGCCGCCTTTATTGCATCACGATTTGTTAAGGAAGAAATGGCACCGATTGTCCACTTCCTTGCGATTATTATATTTCAGCTCATTTTTTCCATTTTGGGCAGTCTCGTTGTTTTCGCTTACTCCAGACACAGAGAATTTCACGCGGATAAGGGCGGGGCAGATTTGGCTGGGAAAGACAAAATGCGTCACGCATTAGAATCCTTGAAGCACTACACAAATCGTATTCGCGGTGATGAACAGACTGCCATGTCTACACTGAAAATCAACGGAAAACGTAGAGCTTCCATTTTCGCCACGCATCCTGATTTAGATGAGCGGATCAGCCGATTGCAATAAAATGACTTAAAATGCACTTGACACTGTTTCTCCTGAAATCTGAGGAAGATATAGTTCAAGTGCTTTTTAGATAGCGTGATACTTTTTTTACGAACCTTCCTGCTTCTCGGCTGCCAAAGCTTCTCACCTCTATTTAACCTTCCCCAACTTGTTTTGACTCCTTATGTTGAATCCCAGCTCCAAATCCCGCATTGGAATCACATTTCATAACTGTATTACCTTTGGTGGCACCGGGTTTCCCTCTTCCAAATTTTTCTGGTATTCCTACGTTTTTTTTGATAACCTTGAGTAGGATTATTGGAAGTGCTTTTATACTATCTTTTATTTTACCTGGAGGGAAATGCATGAGACATATCGTTATTCTAGGCGGAGGCTATGGCGGCATTAAAGTGCTCATCGGGTTGCTCAGCCGGAACCTGCCGGATGATGTACAAATCACCCTGGTCGATAAAAACCCGTATCAATCATTGAAAACAGAATTCTTCACCATTGCTGCGGGGACTGCTGCGGAAAGAGATGTTCGCTTGGATTTCCCTGAAGATGACCGCATACAATATATTTTTCATGACGTGAAAAAAGTAGATACGGAAAACCAGCAAATCCTATTCCATGATTCGAATGACATTGTATCATACGACTATCTTGTTTTCGGATTAGGCTGCGAGGATAACTACCACGGTGTGCCTGGTGCTGAGGAGTTCACCCATAGTGTGCAGTCTTTCAGCCAAGCCAGAAGTACAGGTCTTGCTGTTTGTAATCTGAAAGCCTATGGTAAAGCGACCATTGTCGGTGCTGGCTTAAGTGGTATTGAAGTGGCTGCAGAAATCAGGGAAAGCAGAAAAGATCTGAATATCCGCTTGCTTGACAGAGGTGGATCCGTCTTAAAGGCTTTTGATGCCAGAATTCGGGCATATGTAGAAGATTGGTTTTTAAAAAACGGTGTAGAAGTATTGCATCATGCTGACGTGGAATATGTGGAAAAAGACGGCGTTTGCAATAACGGTGTCTGTTATGTGAATGATACAACCATATGGACTGCAGGTGTACAGCCGCACCACGTATCAAGAGACCTTCCCTTTACAAAAGATCGCCAGGATAAATTGGTCGTCAATGAATTTTTTCAAATACCTCAACAGACTAACATTTATGTTGTCGGTGATTGTGCATCATCCGAATTTTCTCCCAGTGCCCAGCTTGCTGGCGCACAAGGAGAGCAAGTCGCAGATGTCCTGCATACTATTGTTCACGGCAAAGAGCCAAAAATTCCAAGGCCTATCAAACTGAAAGGGACACTTGGTTCGCTAGGCAGAAACGACGGGTTTGGAAATATGTTCCAACAGCCATTCACCGGATTTCTGCCCCGACTCGCCAAGTCCGGTGTACTCTGGCTGAGCAAGCGTCATTAATACGTTAGAAAACCTTTTATTTTTTATCGTACATCCAATGCTTATTTTAAAAGGATGCGCACCAGGCGGTACGCATCCTTTTGCTTTATCTTTGTTTTTTGCTGATATATTCGTTTGGTTCTTCTTCACCTTGCGAATTGTGGTTTTTAAATTGACTCAGTCGGCCATTGCGGTGTTCTCCTGCATTTTTATTTTCCTTAAATTGATTGTTGAATTCTTTTTCCTTATTGACCAAGTACATCCCCTCCTTCATGTATTAGTTTTTGAGCAAGTGACAAAAACTATACAATGTAAGGGTATTTCTTAAGCAAGCTGCTGCAATGCATCCGCTATGTCTGTATCCCCTGACACAACATCGAAAGCCCGGCGATATGAATTACTGTCATCAAGCAATGTGCAGATGATTCTTGCAACATCTTCCCTTGGAATACTACCCCCGGTGAGCTGTTTTCCAACTGTTACTTTCCCGGTTCCAGCATCATCAAGCAAACCTCCTGGCCGTACAATCGTATAATCCAGGCTGCTTCGCATCAATTCCAGATCAGCATAATATTTCGCGACATAATACGGCTTAATTTTTTCATTCCAATTCTCCCGATTATCCGCTTGAAGCGCGCTGACAATGACAAAGCGCTTAATACCAGCGACTCCAGCTGCTTCCATCATTTTAACCGCTCCATCCAAATCGACAAGTAAGGTTTTATCTGGGCCAGTGGAACCGCCCGAACCTGCTGTGAACACAATCGCATCACAGCCTTTTGCCGCTGCTGCAAGTTCATTGACAGGATCCTCCAGATTAGCCAATACCGTCTCTACTCCGGCTTCCTTGAAAGCGCCGGCCTGTTCCTTTTTGCGGACCATGGCTTTTACAGTATGCTTATCGCCATCTTGCAGCATATCCACGAGTTTACGACCTATTTTTCCATTTGCACCTGCTACTAAAACTTTCATATCCAATTTCTCCTCATGATCATATATTTAGGCTTGTTTTTGCCTATTTTGCTAATCGATGTACGGTTGACAAAACTGCTATCATTAAATAATTGCGCTTGGTTAAAAGCGGTGTTTGGTATCTTACCGCGGGAATTTCTCACTTGCAAAAATGGCAGGCGCACCTCAACTATGTACGCCTGCCATATTTTTCTATACTAAACAAGATAAGTTGCTGCTTCCGGGCTGTTCTCTACCATAAGCAATACATTCCCCTGGTCCATGTCCTCTTCATATTTTTCTGCCTCAGCTTGTGAGAAGCCCATATCATTCAGCTTGTTGCGCAATTCATCCCCTTTTTTATTGAAAAGGTTGCCTACCGCATTTCCGAAATCCATTTCCTGGATTCCAACTGTGTTTGCACCGGCATTTCCGGCCACCCTTTTCGTCCGATCATCGTCGTGGGATAAAATATAGATGTTCTCTTTAGATACTCCTTTGTCCTTTAGCACTCTTACGTCATTTTGCAGCTGTTCATCATTTTTATATTCTTTTACAAATGGTTTCATACCTTAAATTATCCTCCTTATTGTTGTTGTTGATAATGATATTCCCGTTTTGGGATTGGCTAAACATCGCAGCACACCCGTCAGCAAGCAAGCGTTATATGTGATTACGCAAAAAAATCATCCGCTTGCTGTGGATGATTTTTTGAACTCTTTCACTAAGCATGTAACTTTTCCGGATGCCCGCCAAGCAGTATAGCCAATAAGGCTTTTTGTGCGTGCAGCCTGTTTTCAGCCTGCTGAAACACGGCAGATTGTTTGGAATCCATCACTTCTGAAGCGACTTCCTGCCCGCGATGAGCAGGTAAACAGTGCATGAATATTGCATCTGGCTTCGCTTCATGCATCATTTTTTGATTTACTTGAAATTTGGAAAATAATTCATTTTTATCTTTTCCTTCTTGCCCCATACTTGTCCAAACATCCGTATAAACTGCATCTGCCTTGAAAACGGCCGAGAAAGCATCATTGGTGACAGTCACCTTCCCTCCTGAGGCAGCCGCCAGCTTTTTCGCCTGCTGAACCACTGCGTGAGACGGTTCACACCCAGGCGGAGTCGCCACCGCAATGTCCATCCCCATCATTGCAGCAGCAATTAGCAGGGAATGAGAGACATTATTGCCATCACCAATATAAGTAATTTTTAAACCCACAAGGCTTCCCTTATTTTCTTCAATTGTCAATAAATCTGCGAGTGCCTGGCATGGGTGATATAAATCCGTCAACCCGTTGATGACCGGGATAGACGCATGCGCTGCCAGCTCTTCTACCATCTCCTGTGAAAATGTGCGAATCATGATACCATCCAAATAGCCTGATAGTACCTTAGCTGTATCAGCAATACTTTCTCCCCTGGAGAGCTGCATGTCTTCTTCTTTCAGGAACATAGCGCTGCCGCCAAGCTGGAACATACCTGCTTCGAAGGAAATTCGTGTTCTTGTTGAAGGCTTTGCAAATATCATTCCCAGCATTTTTCCTTTTAAAAGCTCCGTGGGTCGTTCTTTTTTATGGTATTCCTTCAGTGTTGCTGCCAAATCAAGTATATACTGCACTTCTCCGGCACTATATGCGGACAGGGTCAACAAATCTTTTCCAATCAATGTTTTTTCTGGTTTCTCTTTGACAGAAGCAGTATTCATGATAAGTGAGCACCTTCCTTTACAGATGTTAGTTTTTCATACTTTTGAGCTGTCCATTCATCCGTTTCCTGCAAAAGACATTCCACTGTCTGCAGTTGTTCATGGACACGATTGATAGCTGTACCCCCAGCGACGTCACGCGCATTGACGACTGCCATCCCTGTCAACGCTTGGTAAATATCTTCATCAATCAGGTCCGAAAAGCTTTTCATTTCCGCAAGCGAAAGATCGAGAATGAACTTGTCGCCTTGTTGTATACAATACAACACAATCTGTCCTACAACAGCATGTGCTTCTCGAAACGGCAGTCCTTTTGAAACGAGGTAATCTGCTAAATCAGTAGCATTTGAGAAATCGTCACTTACCGCCTGTTGCATTTTTTCCTTATTCACCCTCATGCTTTCGATCATGGGTGAGAAAAGCTGTAATGCGCCTTTTAATGTATCTACCGTGTCAAACATCCCTTCTTTGTCTTCTTGCATATCTTTGTTATATGCCAGCGGAAGACCTTTCAGAGTGGTTAACATTCCCATCAAATTGCCATACACACGGCCACTCTTACCACGCACGAGCTCAGCCACGTCCGGGTTTTTCTTTTGCGGCATCATGCTGCTGCCCGTACAGAAGGCATCATCCAATTCAATGAATTTAAATTCAGCACTGGACCAAATCACGAGTTCCTCACATAGTCTCGATAAATGGGCTATGAGCAAGGAGGCGTTCGCAAGAAATTCAACAACAAAGTCCCGGTCACTTACAGCATCCAGACTATTATCACATATACCGTCCATGCCAAGCAGATCGCTGACGATATACCGATCAATTGGAAAAGTTGTTCCGGCCAAAGCCCCAGCCCCAAGCGGAGACTTATTAACCCGCTTCCAGCTCTCCTGCAGGCGTTCAATATCACGCTGCAGCATAAAAATGTAGGCAAGCAAATGGTGGGCAAAAGACACAGGCTGTGCTCTTTGCAGATGGGTATATCCCGGCATGAGCGTGTCTGCCTGCTCCTCTGCTGTATTTGCAAGGGCCTCTTGTAACGAAGCCGCCAGTGAAATCAGCTCAAGTAATTCTTCTCGCAGATACAATCTCATATCCAGCGCTACCTGATCGTTACGGCTGCGTCCGGTATGAAGCTTTCCACCCACAGGGCCAATTTCATCTATCAGGAGTTTTTCGATATTCATGTGGATATCTTCGTTTTCTACATGCATTTTTACTTTCCCAGCCGCTATTTTCTCAGCGATGGCACGCAAACCGTCCTGAATATTTCCCGCTTCGGTTTCAGAAAGAATATCACACTGCTTCAGCATCTCGACGTGTGCCATGCTGCCAATGACATCTTGTTTCGCCAGTCTTTTATCAAAGTGGATCGATGCCGTATATTCGTCTACCAGCTCATTCGTAGGTTTCGTGAAACGCCCCCCCCACAGTTTCATGACTGCACCGTCTCTTTTACATCAGGTTTTGCTTTTTCAAGCAGAGATTGCTTGTTTTCATTTTGATTCACTTTCGCATGTACCTCTGTTGGCAAACCCCATAATTTGATAAAACCAAGCGCCGCATCATGGTCGAAACTGTCTTCCTTTGTATAAGTCGCCAGGTCCATTTGATATAGTGATTGTTCTGAGACACGTCCAGTCACTTGCACATGACCTTTATACAGCTGCAAACGTACTTTACCGCTGACCGTTTTTTGCGTTTCGCTGATAAACGACTTCAATGCGCTGGTTAACGGGGAATACCATAGTCCGTAATAGATGGCCTGGGACAGCTTTTGTTCAATAATTGGCTTGAACTCGGCAACCTCCCTCGTCAATGTCAGCGCTTCTAATTCCTGGTGGGCAGCAATCAGCGTTACAGCTGCAGGCGCTTCATAAATCTCCCTTGATTTAATGCCGACCAAACGATTTTCCACATGATCGATTCTGCCGACGCCATGAGCTCCTGCCAGCTTATTTAATTGCAAAATCAATTCATCTAATGGCAGTGATTCACCGTTTAAAGCAACCGGCTTGCCTGCTGCAAATGTAATCTCTAGTGTTTCCGGTTCATCTGGTGCATCTTTAAGTGAAGCGGTCAGATCGAATGCTTCTTCAGGCGGTGTAGCCCATGGGTCTTCCAGCACACCGCATTCATTGCTGCGTCCCCACAAATTTTGATCGATGCTGAACGGATTATCGACATCAATCGGAATAGCTATGCCATTTTGTTGTGCATAAGCGATTTCCTCTTCACGTGACATTGCCCACTCCCGAACAGGGGCAACGATTTTCAATTCTGGTGCCAGCGCTGTGAAAGCCACATCGAAACGCACTTGGTCGTTACCTTTTCCGGTACAGCCATGTGCAATAGCAGATGCTCCTTCTTTATGCGCGATTTCAGTAAGGATCTTTGCTATCAAGGGTCGCGACAAAGCAGATATCAATGGGTATTTTCCTTCATAGAGTGCATTCGCCTGCAAGGCAGGCAATACATACTCCTCAGCAAGCAATGCTTTTGCATCAATACAGTACGACTTGATCGCACCTACCTGCAGTGCTTTCTTTTGTACAAAGTCCAAATCTTTGCCTTCCCCGACATCCAAAGCCACTGCAATGACATCATATTCATATTTGTCCTGTAACCATTTGATAGCCACTGATGTATCTAAACCACCCGAATATGCCAATACCACTTTTTCCTTAGCCATACTACCCCTCCGTTATCTATGTGTTGTATATTTATTCTCGTTATTGAATTATTATGCATCAATTTGCATAGAAATGCAAGAGGTAAATTTAGAAAAATGAATTAGTTGCAAATAAACTGCTTTAGGTTGAAATATTTGATAAAAATTACAAATGAAATTTCAGTATTATAGATATCCTGCAATCGATGCGGATAAACTGCTTAAGCGGTGATATTTCTACTGGAAAAAACCTCGCCCATATACTGCTTAAACAAACAGCCATATGAACAAGGGGGTCAAAATGGATACAAAGACGGTACTGAAACTCATGGCAACTGTACTGATGGAGCCAGCTCCAGCATTCACCTCCATGACACGCGCTGTGCCAATGGCATGAGAAGCACTGCCTGCGCCGACACCTAAGCCTACCTTATGATGAATACGAAAAACCTTACAAATGATCGTGCTGAAGATCGCTCCGCCTATTCCAGCAATCATCACAAAAACCGCAGCCAGCGGCATGATACCTCCCTGCGCATCAGCTAAAACCATCGCAACCGGTGTGGTGACAGACTTAGGAGCGATGGACTCGATGATCACCATATCGAAACCAGCCCATTTGGTCAACAACACACCGCTCGCAATGCCTACAGCAGCACCAATGAAAGTGCCGAGTGCAATAGGCATCAGCAGTTTTTTCAATAGCGTGCGGTGCTGATAAAGCGGATAAGCCAACGCAACGACAGCAGGGCCAAGCAGCTTGTTGATCCACTCCCCGCCTTTCATATAAACGTCATAAGAAATATGCAAAAGCATCAGGCCCGCGACCATGATGACTGTTGCGATTAACACGGGGACCGTATAAGGCTTGCCGTATTTCTGATGTATTTTTGTTGCAATGGTATATGCGAACACAGTCGCAGCCACCAGCATCACGGAAGTGAAAAAAGATGTCATGCCCGTTCTTCACCTCTCCCGCCCAACTCTCCAGCTGTCTGGACATGTGCATTCCTTTTATTTTTCCTCATCACGAGCCATTGGCTCACCAAACCTGAGGTCGCCATTACCATCACCGTACTGACAAGCACAATCAAAATGAGCAGGATGCCTTTTCCCTGAAACAAATCTAAATAATTCATGATACCAATTGTTGCCGGGATAAAAAACAGGGAAAGGTGCGCGACCATAAATTGCAATCCTTCCTCCAGCAACCGAACATTCAACACACCTGTAGCCAGTAAAATGAATAAAAGCACCATGCCAATCACACTGCCGGGAATGAATAAATGAAACAACTGCTGAATCCCATTTCCCACTTGATAAAAACCATACAGCAGCAAAATGTGAACAGCAATACGAACCATTCTCACAAATATCGTCTCCAATTTCTCATGCGAAGCAGCTCCCGCCTCTCTATCACCTATGCATTCCAGTATTAGTGCAGCGGGGACTGCTCCGTGTCTCAAGATATTTTTGTACCATTAGGAACAGGTTCATCGATGTTGAGCAACACGACGTCATCCGTTTCCGGTACCCCGCCAAGTACAAGTACTTCTGATTTATATCCCGCAATGCGCATCGGCGGAAAGTTGACTATGGAAATAACTTGTCTGCCGAGCAATTGTGCAGGACTGTAACGTCTTGTAATTTGCGCTGATGATTGTTTGATGCCAAGTTCTCCAAAGTCGATTTTCAGCTTGATTGCCGGCTTACGGGCTTCGGGGAAATCTTCTGCCATAACAATTGTCCCGACTCTTAAATCTAATGAGGCAAAATCATCAATCGTTGCCACTCTTTTCCCTCCGGTTCCTATTTCATATTGTCCTTCTATTCAATCATTTCATCGCTGGAACTGCAACCTTATACTCCAATCAGCAATCCCATCTATACCTGGACAAATCCAGCTCTCCTTGAAACGATACTTCGATCTCCTCGTTTTCCAACAGCTCTCTTTGCAGCCAGGCCATTTCATCATCACGCAACACAATCCGGCCCTGCTTATTCACCACACGATGCCAGGGTAAGCCGTATTTGTCGCTCATCGTATGCAAAATCCGGACCACTTGACGGGCGGCACGCGGACTTCCTGCGAGCGCGGCAATTTGACCATACGTCATCACTTTTCCGGCCGGTATGTTTTGGATGATATATATGGTCCTTTCTGTAAATGGTTGCAACGGAATCACCTATTTTTTTCAACTATTATACCATGCTGAACAATTTTTATCGAAGCACCTTAAACATTCTCACTTAAATTATAGGGTGGTATCGCTGGAGTCGACAGACAAAATGAAAACTTCACATCCACCATTTCGTAAGACGTGAAGTTTTCCGCTATCCCCCGCACAAAACCCGCATCCCTATTATAAGTCTCAGGGGTCAACTGTATACTGCTGCAGCCTCCGACTGTGCTTGTTCCGAGCCGTTGGCATTTTCATAAGCTTCCAGCAAGAAATCGACGATATGGACAGCCTTCATTTCATCTGATAAACCTTCTCGTTCAATACCCAGCTTCATCTGCAGCAGACAGCCAGGGTTTGCCGTAGCAATCGTTTTAGCCCTTGTTTTTTGTGCCTGCGCCATTTTATAATCCAGGATTTGCATCGACATTTCCGACTGGACAATATTATAGATGCCTGCCGAGCCGCAGCATCTGCTGGCATCCTTCATTTCCACATAATCGACATTATCGATAGATTCCAGCAGTTGGCGTGGTTCCATGAAAGTCTTCTGTCCGTTCTTCAAATGGCATGAATCCTGATAAGTGACAATTTGATTCGGCATACTTAGTGCCTTTTTGTCAAAATTCAATTCCATGAGGACGGTAGTGATATCTTTGATTTTACGGCAAAAAGCTTCAGCTCGTTCCTTCCATTGCGGTTCATCACCAAGCAAGTGATCATATTCAACTAGAAATGCGCCACACCCGCCGGCATTGGTAATAATATAATCGACCTCCGCTTCTTCAAAGGATGCGATGTTTTTCTTAGCCATCTCTTTCGCTCTTGCCACTTCTCCACTGTGTCCGTGAAGCGCTCCGCAGCACCCTTGTGTTTTCGGGATGACAATCTCACAGCCAGCATGTTGTAACAGCTTCACAGTTGAATCGTTCGTATCCATGAAAATCGTATCCATGAGACATCCTGCAAAAAAAGCGACTTTCTTCGTTTGTTTGGTCAAGGGGCGTAAATAGGAAGGTCTGTCCTTCATCCTTTTTTTCTTAGGCACTTGCGGCAATACCCGTTCCATTGCCTGCATGCTTTCGGGGAAAAGATTCATGATGCCGATTGCCCTGGCTATTTTTTGCGCTCCTGAACGCTGATAAAAACCGAGCAGACCAGTTAGACCGATCATCCGGTTCTGATGCGGGAATACGTGTTTAAAAAATGTGCCGCGCAGCATTTTTTCCGGAAGTGTTTGTTTATTGTTTTGATAGATGGCATCACGTGCTTGTTCCAAAAGCCGTCCAAACTTCACGCCAGAGGGACAGACGGTTTCACAAGCACGACAGCCCAAGCACATGTCGATGGACGCTTTGACTTCTTCACTTGGCTCGATAACACCGTCCACCAGTCCTTTCATCAAGGCAATCCTGCCCCTAGGCGAATGCACTTCATCTCTGCCCGTTTCAATGTATGTCGGACAGCTTGGCAGACAGAATCCGCAGCGTGTACAATTCATCAATTCATCGTAGTCCATTTTCTGTTTAAAAGCAGCTTGTATCCGTTCTTTTTCCGCTGTCTCCATTATGCTTCACCAACCTTTTCTTCAATGATAGCCAGCATTTTCCCTGGATTCATAATCCCATTCGGATCCAAAGCTTTTTTAATGCTCTGCATTGCTGCAATTCCCGCCTCTCCGGCTTTCAGATGCAGGTAAGGCAATTTCATCATACCGACGCCGTGTTCACCTGTTATTGTTCCTCCCAGGTCAACTGCCCGCTGGAAAATTTCCGCAAATGCTTTTTCTACTAATTCAATTTCCTCCGTATTTCTGGCATCCGTCAGGCAAGTCGGATGCAGATTTCCATCCCCCGCATGTCCAAACGTACAAATAGTCACGCCATATTTCTCAGCAATCTCCGTAATCGCTTTAACCATCTTTGGAATTTCTGAACGCGGTACAGTGGCGTCCTCCAAAATCGTTGTTGGTTTTAATCTTGATAATGCCGACAGCGCAGACCGTCTCGCTGTCATCAATTGCTCTGCCTGCTCATCCGTTTTGGCAACCTGCACATCGAATGCCTGATTTTCTTTGCAAAGCCTGACAATTTTTTCCGCATCCCGGTCTACCACTTCTGATGCGCCATCTTGCTCAATCAACAGTACTGCTTTAGCTTCTGTCGGTAAACCGATTTGGGCAAAATCCTCAACCACCTTCACTGTCGCCTGGTCGAGAAATTCCAATGTCGCCGGGATAATACGGTTCGCGATGATTGCTGATACAGTCTCTGCCGCTGCATCTATATCATGATACAGTGCAAGCATTGTTTTCTTTGTTTCCGGCTGCGGTATAGCCTTAGTGATGACGCCCAATGTACCTTCTGACCCCACGTACAGCCGTGTCAAATCATAACCAGCCACATCCTTCGCCAATTTGCCCCCGGTCTGGATTATTTCCCCATTGGGCAGTACAATTTCCAAACCCAATACGTAATCACGCGTCACGCCATACTTCAACCCGCGTAAGCCCCCGGAGTTCTCACTGATATTTCCGCCTATTTGCGAAATATGCATCGAACCCGGATCTGGCGGGTAAAACAAACCTACCTCTTGTGCAGCTTCGAAAATGTCCTTAGTAAATACGCCAGCCTGAACAGTTATGGTCAGATTTTCTTCATCAATTTCCAAAATCCGGTTCATATGCTTGAATGTAAGCACAATCCCCCCAGCAGTTGGAGTCGTCCCAGCACACAGATTTGTGCCTGATCCACGCGCTACGATAGGAATCCGATTTTCATTGCACCATTTTACCACCGCAGCTACTTCTGCCGCATTGCGCGGCGCGACCATTGCATCCGGCATTGCCTGATAGCGGGCTGTCGCATCGTAGGAATACGCCAACAAGCTGGCATTATCTGTTTCTACATTTTCTATTCCAACCATATCGCTTAATTTCGCTTTCATTTCATTTGTCAACATACACATGTCTCCTATACTAATCTATATATCCATTTTATGTGTTTAATCATGAAATTTATATGTGCAAAAGCACAAAAAGTAAGCGCTGCATTCTATACTCATTGTAGTTTTGTACATGGAACAGAGAAAACTGGATCAATATCTGAAAGTATCGTTTTTGGTTTTAATGATATGCTGTCATGAACTTACCTCCTGCTGAGGGAAGGTGGTAGATCCCAAATAAGAACGCCGTACAAAAATACTCCGTGCCGATTTCGATTTTAAAGAAATAACTCATCACACAACAAGCATATCCTTCCAAAGAAGGTGTAACAAATTTGGTAACAGGTTGTCCCACTATCCGGGAAAATGGAGAAAGGGATTCGGTCATTCATCAAATTGTATTGTTGTGCAAAATATATAACTACCTTTTCCCTTGCAACAGTACGAATCCCAGGTACAACAATACAAGGTCCTCCGCCCTGTTCAACCGTAAACCTGTTAATTCCTCCACTCGTTTAAGCCGATAATGCAGCGTATTCTTATGTACATGCATCCTTGTTGCAGCTTTACTCGTGGACATATCATTTTCAAACCAATGCTGCAGTGTCTCCAGCAAGTATGCTTCCTTTGACAATGGTGCAATGGTCCGCTTCACAAATTTTTCTCTCGTGGTTTTTCGCAATTCCTGAATTATCATTTCTAACCGCAAATCTTCCTCAAAAACAAGCGGTTTCTTTTCCGAAGCAATCTCACATGCACGTTCAGCCTGTTGATAAGAATTCCGCAAATCACCACCTGTAACAGCTTGTCCCACCCCCGCACAGATATGGACATGCAGCATTTGTATAACGTCGGTCATAAACTTCTTCAACTTCTGTTCCAGCCTGCACTTTGATATATCTTTTATAAGCAGCAGCAGTCTCCCCTGGCCCCAGCGAACGAACAAAGCATCACCTTTCTGATCCCACATTCTACGCAGGGCTTTGACATCCTGATAAGATAGGCCCAAAACGTTATCTCCTGCGCGAAACATAACCACTTGCGAATACAAGTCCATTTGAATCTGGAAGAATTCGCTTCTCTCCATTAATGTTTGCAAATCACCACGATGATGAAGCCAGTCGAACACGAAAAACTCCAGATCCCGTGCCTGTTTTTCTTGATCCATTTGTCTGATCGTTTCCTGAATGAACAGTTCCGCAACCTTTTGCACGAGCAAAGCATAAGGCCCCACCGCTGCAGGCTCACCTGTAATTCCCAAAACAGCGATTGGATTGCCATGGGTGATGATTGGCAGGACCACCCCTTTACGAACCCCTTCCAGACGGTTAGACATTTCCTTCGTCATATCCAGTCTGCTCTTTTTTTGCATGGCAAGCTGGGCTCCTTCATGAAAAGCACCTAAACGATCGCGATCTGTACTGGCAACTATCATCCCTTGCTCATTCGTGATAATGACCTCACCATCGATTAAGCGGGACAACTCTTCTACAAGGGATGTAAAAACATTTCTATTGTACAACGCCGACTGTGCCATATTTTCCACCTGCTCTGACTCATTTCAAATCTCAATAAAATACCCTTTAGACACAGATTATCCAAAGGGTAAAAGGACTGCAACCTTTATTTTTTATAAATACGGGTAAAACAAAATGATTCCTCCAGCAATCAAGCATCCTCTACAACAATATATATCGCACGAACAGGCCCATGAACCCCTACAATCAGCTTCATTTCGATATCCGCGCTGTTGCTCGGCCCAGTAATGAAGCTGACGCAGCTGGATACTTCATTTCCAGCAATGTTCGCTTCATGTATCTGCTTTGCTGCTTGCGTCATCCTCGGTACAATCGTGCTTTTGGGAATGATTGCGATATATGTTCTGGGCAGCAAACTGATGGATCTTCCGTTATATTTATTATTGAATAAAACGACTGTGCCTGATTCCGCAAGCGTTACATCACTAAATGTAATACCAATGTCCGCTCTTTCCGCGACTACCTGATTTTCTTTCCCTTTCGATTCATCCCAAAGATGAACGTCGCGGTTTGCTGCAGCCAAGTCTTTATAGAAAGTATCCAAACCAAAATCCTGATTGCGGGAATCACTGGAGGCAACAAGCGTTCTTCCGTTCTCATTTTCAATCACAGCTTGGAGTGCTTTGGTAAGTCCTGCTCGGTCTGTTCGTCTAAAATCAGTATGGATGACATTGGAAATTTCCTCCAATTCATCAACCAACTCATCCTGGGAAAGTCCTGCAAACACATCATACTGCGGGTTGACACTCCATTGCGGCCGATCGACACCTTCTGTTCTTCTGTTCCGGCCGAGATTGGCAGCGACGTTTTCCAGGAAGCTGTCTCTATTTACGATTGTCATTCCCCTGAACCTCCTTTTTCTCTCTCCTTGAACCAAGAACGGAATGACTGTTTTGATGGTGCAGGGAAATTACGTGTTTTCGTCCACCCTTTCATCGGGCCGGGGCCATTAGAGATCGTTTCATTCCTGGACCAAGGTTTTAAAGCAGTTCTTGCCATGGCCGCACTCATTTTATACGCAGCAGGGGTGGAAGCCCATTTGGCGAACCCTTTCATCATTGCTTTCTCTACCTTTGGTGATCTGTTCTCTTCCTCCACTATGATCTGTCTGTGTCTGATCAATTGTTCATGTAAAGGAATTTTCACCGGGCAGACTTCTGTACAAGCCCCGCAAAGTGATGAGGCATATGGTAATTCCTTATGATCCTCATAACCATCCAGCAAAGGGGTGAGCACCGCACCGATCGGCCCTGGATAAATAGATCCATACGCATGTCCGCCAACGTGGCGGTACACAGGACAAACATTTATGCAGGCCGCACAGCGAATACAGTGCAACGCTGATTGAAATTCGGTCCCCAGAATTTTCGAACGACCATTATCTACGATGACTAAATGGTATTCTTCCGGTCCATCACTCTCACCTGGTAGCTTTGTCCCGGTAATGGAAGTCACATAGCTTGTCAGTTTTTGCCCCACCGCCGCACGGGTCAGCAGACTTACAAGCACATCCAGCTCCTCCCATGTTGGTACAATCCGCTCCATGCCCATAACAGTGATTTGTGTATCGGGCAAAGTCGTGACCATCCTGGCATTCCCCTCATTAGTCACGAATGTCACAGCCCCTGATTCAGCAACCGCGAAATTACAACCGGTGATTCCCACATCTGCAGATAAAAAGTCTTTGCGGAGTTGTCCCCTGGCAAACAAGCCAAGTTCTTCCGGTGTATCAGATTTGGTATAACCGCGCTTTTCAGCAAAAGTTTCACGAATCTGTTCCTTATTTTTATGCAGCGCTGGTGTCACAATATGGGATGGCGGATCCTCATCCAATTGCAAAATCCATTCGCCCAAATCAGACTCAACCACCTCTGCACCGACATTTTCCAATGCCTTGTTCAAGCCGATTTCTTCAGTTACCATCGATTTGGATTTCACAACTTTTTTGGCATTTTTTTCTTTGATCACATTTTGTATATAAGCATTGGCTTCTTCTGCTGTTTGTGCAAAGCATACATTACCGCCTCGTTTAGAAACATTTTCGCTTAACTGCTGCAGATAGAAATCAAGATTTTCCATCGTATGCGTACGGATTTCTGCCCCCAGCGTGCGCCAGTCTTCCCAGTTGCCCAACTCATCTGCCTGTGCCTGGCGGCCACTGCGGAAACGGCCCTGTGCTGAAGCCACAGCCAGACGCATGAAGTCGTTGTCCAACCCTTCCTGAATACGCGCTTTATATGGTGCCTCACCTATTTTGATACTCATCCTTTCCCTCCGTTCTATGTTATTGATGGTTTAAGATTTCTGTAATATGAGCAATTTGGACGTTTTTCCCTTCCCGTTCCATCATCCCTCCGACGTTCATCAGGCAGGCCATATCTCCGCCAACAAGATACTCTGCTTCCGTTTCTGATACATGACGTGATTTTTCTTGGGCCATGGCAGTCGATATTTGTTCGTTTTTGACTGCAAAGGTACCTCCAAATCCACAGCAGTCTTCTTTAACCGGCAATTCGACAAAGTTGATCCCTTTCACGTTTTTCAGCAGCATCATAGGTGCTTTCTTTACGCCAAGGATCCGTGTCATATGACACGATGGATGGTATGTAACTTTTTTTTCAAATGTGGCGCCTACGTCCTCGATACCCAGCACCTCAACGATGAATTGGGTCACTTCGTATGATTTTGCTGCCAGCGCTTTGGCCTCTTCTTCCCAAACAGGATCTCCCTTGAATACTTTTGGATATTCTCGCAGCATGCCGATACAGGAGCCCGAGGGGCCAACCACATACTTGGAAAAACGGAAAGCTTTCATCGTCTGCTTCATTGCTTCTTTTGAATCCTGCAGATAACCGCTATTGAATGCTGGCTGCCCGCAACAAGTCTGCTGCTGGGGGAAATCCACTTCACAGCCAAGCCTTTCCAGTAATTCCACTGTGTCCTTGCCAACATTGGATGCAAAAATGTCGCACATACACGTAATCATTAATGAAACTTTCATTTGTATCCGCCTCCACAAATCATTATACACCTTATAAAGCAGGTCATCATATGACTGAATTGAAAAATATTTCCTTATTATTATTTTTAAGGAGACTATTCGAATGCTAAGCTAAAAAGCTGGGAAGGTGAACGTGAGAATGGCTGTTTGTCACGTTCACCGCTTTGAGTCAATGTAGGGAGTCGACAATTTCTTCCTTAGATTTCTTTTAAAACCGTATTGGAAAGCATAAACTCAGGTCAAATATTTTGAAAGGATTTTTTCCACCGCAATCAGATGATCGCGCATTTCCTGTTGGGCCTGCTGTTGGTCCCTGTCTTTGATAGCATTAAAAATCCGCTGATGTTCCTTGAAAAGCTGCGTCATACCTTCTTCAGAATATAAAACAAGCCGCCTCGTTTCTCTCATCGCTTCCAATGTGATATCGGAAACGCTGGCCATCAAATTGATTAACATTTTATTATGTGTGGCTTTGGCTATGGACAGGTGGAAGTCAAGGTCAGCTTGTTCTCCAAGCTCTCCTTTGCCTTTTGCATCTTCCATCAGATGCAAAGCTTTTTCCATCTCCACTAAGTCGTTCTGGTGGTAGCTTGCTGCTGCCAATGCTACCGCCCCAATTTCCAGAATCCTTCTCACAGAAGCGAGTTCCTTGATATCATCGCGCTTCATGATCAGCGCAGTAGCTGCAGGCAGCGCAAATGCAGACGCATCAAAACTGGTGATAAACGTTCCTTCCCCCTGACGCATTTCCACAAGCCCCATAGCACGGAGACCGCTAAGTGCCTCACGGATCGCCGAGCGGCTCACACCGTAATTCTTGGCAAGCTGTTCTACAGAATCAAGTTTGTCGCCAGGACTGAGCTCCCCTGCTTTCACATGATCGATGATAACCTCTGCCACTTCTTCATATATTTTTTTGGGTCTGATCCTCTTCGTTTCCATATGACTATCCTCCAACTAGATCTCTATTCCAGTTTACTTGATGCAGTACGATTACGGAAGAGGAAGAATTCTTTTTGCTATGCCCTAAACAAAAAGCATCAATATGAACGCGCCAATGCCAGTTAAAATACCATACAGTATAGCAGGGGCTAATGTTTTCCGAATGATATCCCCTTCTTTTCCGGTCAGTCCGACCACAGTCGATGCAGCAACGACATTGTGTACACAAATCATGTTACCCGCTGCAGCCCCAACAACTTGTAATGCCAGAATAAAATGAGAATTGGCACCAGTACTGTGGGCGATGCTGTCTTGCACTTGGGAAAAAGTAAGCGTGGAAACCGTGGCACTTCCTGTAACAAAAGCCCCAAGCTCTCCAAGAAAAGGTGCAACAAAAACCCACATGGGACCAAATGAATTGGCAAGTGCATTAGCAATATACTGGGGCATACTCAATAAATCTGAAGTGTTCATGCCACTATGGGTAAAGACCTGTACCAAAGCCAATGTAGAGAATAAGGCAAGCGCTGCATCTCTCATGGACCTCAGCGATTCACTTGCTGCCTTGGTAAAATCTGTAACAGATTTCCTTTGGATGAAGACTGCCAGTACAGCTGCCAAAATCAATATGGTTCCTGGAGAATACAATATTTCCCAGCTTGATGTAATCCCTTTCACTCCTAAAATATCACTCCATGACAGATCCATATATTTTAATGTGAACGCTTTAATCGGAGTGATGATTCTTGTCAGCAAAAGCAGTCCGACAACTACCAAATAAGGGGACCATGCTGTCAACAATCCCATATCTGATTTATTTTCACTAATTTTGAAACCTTCCTGTAAGGCATCTGTCCAAGCAGCAGATTTAGGCAGCAAAACTCCCTTTTTTGCTGTCACCGCTGCGATGATCAAACCTGTCAGAGAGGCCAGAATTGATACGAACTCTGGTCCGAACAGCCATGCATAAAGCAATGCGGAACCTGTATAAATAACTCCAATCATGAATGTCCAAGGAAGCAGTGGCAAAGCTTCTTTAACTGATTTCTTTTTCCCAAAAAAGACTGTGAGCATAACAACTAATATGAATGGTATAAAAGTGCCCGCAAATAAGTCGATAGCTGTGATATGTATACCGATTGATTTAAAAAAAGGAATACTTGCGTCCTGAATATTACTTAAACCGACGATTACCGGGGTCCCCACCGCTCCAAACGATACAGAAGCGCTGTCAGCGACCAGGGCCAATGTAGCCGCTGCCATTGGATTGAATCCCAAAGCAACCATTAATGGACCGGTTACTGCCGCAGGGGTGCCAAAACCTGCCGCTCCTTCGATCAATGCCCCGAATAAAAACGCGACTAAAATGACTTGTACACGCATATCGGCAGAAATGCTGCGAAAACCCTGATTGATACGAACTACTGCGCCTGTATGCTGCAGTGTATTCAGCAGAACAATCGCCCCAAAGAGAATAAGTAAAATGGTGAGCGCCTTATGCAGCCCTTCCAAAATCGAAGCAGTGACAATAAGACCGCCCATCCCCCATACAAAATAAGCAAGCGCAATCACAATAACAGCACTGAAAAACATGCCTTTTTTTGCAGGCATGCGACATAAAACCAAGAATACAAAAGGTGCTATGATCGCACTTAGTGCAACAACCAACATAAAAAACTCCATCCCCTCTTCATAAAGCGTTTTCATATCGTAATAAAATCAATCAACAGAAAAGGTGCTGATAAGGTCATCAGATGACCTAACTACTAGATTATCCCTTCTCCCCTTGGACGTCAACAACTTATTTTTTTGTTAGCCCAAATAGAGCTCATTTTAAAATCGTTGCAGCCAAACAAAACTCAGTTGGTTTTTGTGATATGGTACCGCGCTCCATAATCTACTTCGATATTGCAGCTAAATTGCTTTGGGCTCCATGCACCTGCATTGTTAAGAGCACGGCAACAACTGGATGAACCAACTTGTATGGATGTTTGAAGCGCTTTCGGTGGTTCCCATGGCCGATGAACCACTCTTTTTTTGCTTTCCAAACTGACTGGTGGCTCATTCAGCTTATGAACCACTTTTTTCTTGCTTTTCAACCTAACTCAGTGGGGCATCTGGAGCACTTTCGTGGTTCACATACCTTTTGAAGATCTTGCCGTGGGATGGTTTCATAAATTTGCATCTGATTGGAGATTAAATCGCAGTCGACTACCGTGAACCCACTAGTCCAACTAACAAGCAACATTAGGCATTTGAGATGGTACTAAAAAAATATCCGTCTGGTAGAATCCCAGGCGGCAGTAGTCTTGTATTAGTAACACCATGTATCTCTACAATTGTAGTTTACACCACTAGCGTATTGATTGAGGGAAACAGTCTTTTTCTTTTCCTCATGATTTCTCTGCTTTCCAAATCGTCCATCTGTCTTTTTCATATATTTTTTCATTTGCTGGGAGTTTCCTGTCGATATACGCCAGCAGCATGTCTAATTCTTCCTCATTCAATTCATGAAGAATACTTCTACCGGTTCGCTCGCTCAAATCCTGCTGTAATTTTTGTTTATCCGTATGGACTTTTCTTATCTCCCATAACTTGACTTCTTCAATTTGATTGAATCCAGCTTCTTTTAGCATACGGATCACAAACTGGCTCTTATGCCGGCGGCTGACTTCTCTTTCCATTAATCTTGGAAAAAGTTCAAAGCAGTATCCCCTGATATGAGTATTATCCCCTTCCAGCAAGCAATCTTCCGGGGTCCTGTCTTGCAAAATATAATATCCGCCGTTCTTCAATAATCTGTATACTTCTTGAAAACAAGAAAGCAAGTCTTCTACATGGTGAATCAACGCTCTTTCAAGTACGAGATGATAGCTGTCACTGTCTAAAGCGGTATCAAAAGCATCTCCATATTTGAAAGTCATGTTCTTGACATCTTTATAATGTTCTCTTGTCCCTTCAAGTATGGCATGTGAGAAATCCACACCAGTGACGCTGCCTGCCCCCATATCAGCTAATGCCTTCGTGTAAATCCCTCCGCCGCATCCAATATCTACTGCACTTTTGATATGCTGGACTGGTATAAGATCTTTGATGGCTTCCATCCATGTTTTATCAGCAATTCGCATCGTATACGTACGACTGTTTTTGGGATCGTGAAAGTCAATGCCCATCTCTTCCACCTGCCTTCTGCTTCATAAAAAATTATAATGTCCTCCCTTTAAGGATAGACCAAGACGACTGGTGGAGAAAATACCGACTTATTATACCAGATGATAAGTTTTCATTATGTCAACGTCTCTGTTTAAAGCCTCCCTCGATTGTTCAATGAGGATGCTGCTTATTATTACTCGCGTTTTTCATAGCCGTTTAGTCCTGATGAATGCGATCGCTTGATTCATTTCTTCATTAGAGATTGGTGTGTTATCCACCAAAAATGAATAAGTATCAATTTCATCTTTATCTTCAGGTTCAATCAGCAGGCTTTCTCTTTTTGACCCAGCAAATAGCGGATACATCAAAGTAACTGACAATTTTTTCAAATGCAATATTCCCAATTCATAGCTCCACATGATACTTTTGGCAAAAAGAACCTGTCTTGCGAGCTCTTCCGAAGTGAGCTCTTTTGCGCAGCTGTTTTAACTCGTTGTCATTCATTTGTACACCCACTTCACTCATATTTTATACATTCATTATACAATAGTTTTCCGTTCAATTTAATGACTATTCAGACATCTGCAGACGGTTTACTATTCAATGGGTAAGATACAGCTCATAAAAATACAGAGCTGGAAAACTGATCCATACTCTGCAATTCGAATGATATATAATTAAAGATCGTGTGGCCCCTGGAATTGAAATTCCTGCAGGAAAAGATCGTATAGGCTGCCCATCCAAGTCATTTATTCAAAAATAAAAAGTACTTTGTATGTAACTGATCTGGCAAGGGATGCATCAGATAGTTCTGGCGCAAAGTCTCGAGCATATCAGCAAGGGTTTCATACTTATTATTCCCTGCCTCCAACGCCAGTTTTGTGCATTCTTCTTCTGTCAAGTCGCGTATTTTTCCGTTCTCAATGATAAAATGTTTCATAAAATCCAGATCCCTCCATCATAGAAAATCGACACAGCAAAAATCCGGGTGTATTTCCCCGGAGGCATGCAAATGGTTCACAGCGACAATTTGGGATAATCACAACTTTTCCTGAATCAAAGACTATTGTCAATAAATAATGTCAATACCCTGGCACCCGTATTGTCAATCGGAACAAACAAATGTGGCTTAGTCCCTTTGAAGTAAGCTGTATCTCCCTTATGAAGCAGGTGCTTTTTCTCATTATACAGGAGTTGTATAGAGCCTTCAATAATGTAAATAAACTCATCCTGTGAATGCGTGTATGGTTCATGTCTTAAATTAGCGTTTTTCGGTGTAACATGGACAATGGTTGGTTCCACTCCGGAAAAACGCGGACGGTTAGCAAGCAGTTCATATGTATATCCCATGCTTTCATCGCCTATTCTTGTCTGTCTATCTTCTTTGGCAAGAAGCACCAAGTCTTCTTCGATATGATCATCCAGCACCCAGGAAAGCGGGATGTCCAATGCCTCGCTTATTTTGGAAAGGGTGGCGACCGCAGAAGATGTTTGCCCATTTTCAATCTTGGATAAAAGACTTTTGGATATGCCGCATTGGTCTGCAATCTGCTGCTGTGTTTTTTTATTGCGCAGCCGGGCCTGTTTTATTTTTTCACCGATATGAAGTAATTCTATCGAAGCCAACTCCTTTCACGAATGACCGTCGTCACTTGCTCGAATGACTTCATGATAAGGCAGGATCGCTTCTCCGTCAAGATTTAGGCTGGTTGAAAAGATCAGTTCTCCCCGCCGCAATAATCCAGTCTTCTGATGCATTGAGAAGGCTGGATTGTAGCGAGAAAAGAGTCAGGCCCGTCAGTAATAAACTTTTTAAATTAGCCAAGCAGTTCATTCGCCATCGCTGCAAATGACTTACTCGGCAACGGCTTCCCCAATTTACTTTGGATGAACCCGGTTGCCTCTTGTATCTTTTGTTCATGGATGCCCGTCTTTATCCCGAGTCCGTGAAGGAGGTACAAGACATCATTAGTGGCAACATTTCCCGCTGCACCTGGTGCATAAGGGCATCCCCCCAGCCCCCCAGCTGAGCTATCGAAACGAAAGATCCCGTATTCCAAAGCCTGAAGAATATTGGCTATTGCCATCCCGCGTGTATCATGAAAATGCAGGATGATTTTCTCTTTCGGGTAGCGTGACAGGACCACGTTGAGCAAATTCTCCACTTGCGGCGGGACGGCCGTGCCGATTGTATCCCCTAGCGAAATGTCATCAACGCCACATTCCAACAACTTGTCACATACCGCAACCACTTTATCCGGGTTGATGCGGCCCTCGTATGGACAATCAAAAACAGTGGATACATACCCCGTCACATGTTTTTTTGCCTGTTTTGCTTCCCGCACCACCTTAAAAAGGACTGGAAAAGTTTCAGAGATGCTTTTATTAATGTTTTTCTTATTGTGGGTTTCACTTGCCGACATAAACACCGATGCGCCATCGATACCGGCTTCTAAGGCTAACTCAAGACCCTTTATGTTCGGTACAAGAGCGGAGTAACGGACATTCGGAAAGCGCTTGATCTTTTGGCCGACTTCATGTGCATCTGAGAGCTGCGGAACCCATTTGGGGTGTACGAAAGACGAATATTCCACCTCCTGCAATCCTGACTCTGATAATAAATCAATAAATGTGATCTTATCTGTTGAAGAGACACGTTTCTCTTCATTTTGTAAACCATCTCTGGGACCTACTTCTTTGATTTGGACAAATTCCGGAAATCGGGCCATGTTATTTTCCTCCTTCGTAAATTTTTATTTCCCGATATTATGAATGCGCTTTCAATAGTGAAAGGACTGATTTTATAAAGGCGTCACAACTTGGATTCAATAAAGTTTCTTTACATTCAACATTGTTGAATTAACTATATAACAAATTTTCTTGCAATGCAACTGTTTTTGAGCGCACGCTCAGTTATCCTATATTTTATGTGACCATAACGCGTGTGTGTAAGCAAGAAATGGAAGCAGTGCAGACGAATGTATGTCAAATGGCAAAAAAAGGGTGAGACAAAACCCTGGGAAATGTAAAAAAGTTGAACGGTACCATCTTGACATGGAACCGCCCAACTTTTTTTATCTAGCTTAGTAATTTCGTTGATTTGCACGCCAGGCGCCCCGACAAGGGGTGTGCAAGCGTTGGCGGCAAAGGCCGTATGTAGCTTGCCTTCCCTCATGTACTTTCTAAGAAAATCACTTCCTGCGGGGGCTTCAGACTCGTGCTGGGAATGCGATTACGCTTCCCATCGAAAACCATTGTTCCCGCAGGACAAGGAACGCTTCGGCAGCATTCACGTCGCACGCAGAAAAAGCGAATTTCTTTTTCAAGGAGTCAGCCGCCTTTCGCTCCAATCAACTAGATGTGAAATGGCAATTTATAGCTGTTTTTGGATAGTTCTGTCCCACCCTCTTTAATGGACGACAACCGGGCCGACTAAAATACGTGGATTCGTTCCCAATGCCAACCGGCTGATATTAGCATAGCCAAGTTTTTTATAGCTGGATAGCAATCCCCTGATATCTTCTGCACTCTGGTCTTTCTTCAATTTGTCTATCTCCTGTTGATAAACTGAAAGCACATATGCATTTTGATGGGATGGTTCAAACCTTGCTGCATCTTCTTCCATAATCAACGCTCCCATATACTGAAATCTATATTGCAGCTGGCGGGTAAGCTGAACAACATTAATGAATTTATGGAACAAGGCTGGTTTTTGCCTCTGGATGTCTTCAAGTGCTTTTTTTGCTTGCAAAAGATCGCTGAAACTCGTCATGAACATTATATCGCCTCCCCATTTTCATTCGTATACTGATCCCAAGGTTTTTCCAACGTCAATCTGGCAATCAGCTCTTTGTTCTGCTGTCTCTTCATCTTGCGGATTTGCGCGCGTTCTTTTCCTGTTTGATAAAGATATCTTTCCTCATCGGTTTCCGCAATGACTCTTGGCACTTGGGTAGGCCGCTTATGCTCATCCAATGCGACAAATGTTAAAAAAGCAGTCGCCGCAAGCTTGCGTTCCCCTGTTACGATATTTTCTGCTACTACTTTGCAAAAAATTTCCATTGAGCTAGTGCCTGTATATGTCACCATCGATTCAATGCACACAGAATCGCTTTGCTTGATTGGTGTGATGAATTGCACTTCGTCTGTGGATGCTGTCACACATTCCTTCACCCTGGAAAGTCTTCCAGCAGAAAGTGTTGCGCATGCGTCAAGTTTTTTCATCAGCACTCCGCCAAACAAAGTATGATAATTATTCAAATCATTGATTAGCACTTGGTCTGTTTGCACAACACGTGTATCTTTCATTTTTCTTACTTGCATCCTATATCACCTTTTTTATATAAATTAAATGAATTTCATGTCCTTTGCCTGTATGCATTATTATAATTCCACTCTTTGACCGCTGTACAATGCCGTTTGACTATGGATAGATAACATTTTGTAATGAAACCGGATTCTAATCACATGTAATCGTTTTAACGCCATGGAAATCTTCCAATATCGCCCTAACGAAATGCATAGCATTATAAACCGACCACACAAAAGAGCAAAAAAAATCCGTCTGACAGACGGATTTTTGATCTTACACTATTTTTCTTTCAAGCAATTTTTCGTGGGTGAATTGTATAAACGCTCGAGCGATCTGACTCAAATGGGCATCTTTTTTCCAAATAAAAGCCAGATTCCATGCCACTCGTGGTTGTTCTATATCTATGGATACCACCTCATCGGTCAATTGCGCAGCAACACTTTCTGGAAGCAACGTGATTCCAAGGTCTGCGGCAATCATCTCCTCAATAAAATCAAGCTGGGAGGTTTCTGAAACGATTCTGGGTTTCATGCCAGCATCTTTCAACGCAGCGACCAAAATATTGCGGAGCGCAAAATCCTGGGTGAACATAATGAATTTCTCATTCTCCAGTTCCGTCAATTTGACACTTTCCCGCGAGGCCATGGGATGTGTTGCAGGAACAACAAGACAGAGATATTCCTCAACGATGGCAAAATAATCAATCAGCGCGTGCTCCTCAGGCAAGACTGCCACTCCGAAATCAAGCTTTGCTTCCATCACTTTCTCCTCGATCGCTTTAGAGCCATCTTCTTCCAATTGAAAAACGACCTCGGGATGATCCTGATGAAAGCTGGAAATCAATTCAGAGAAAAAACCCACGTCAGCGATTGTCGGCAAACCAATGCGAATATGTCCTTCCCTTTGGGTGACATACTCATTCAGTTCCGATTTTAATTCAGCAAATTGAGCTTGGAATTTTACTGCGTGGTCATACACGATTTTTCCGGCTTTTGTCAGAATCAGCTTTTTTCGGGATCTGATGAACAAGACTACTCCCAGTTCTTCTTCCAAAGATTTGACAATACGGCTTAAGGCTGGCTGGGTGATGTATAAATTTTCCGCAGCACGGGTAAAGCTGCCGGTACGTGTCACTTCTGCAAAATATGCCAGATGCTTCACTTCCATACAATTCACCTCCTCTTCAAATTCAAATAATCATGAAAGGAATTGCACACAAACCCCTTCAGGCACATTGACTACTGAAGATAATTGTTCCAGCTTGCCATTTGCTTCATCTCTCGAAAACAAAACAAGATGATTGCTTTTTTGATTAGCGACTACAACAAATTTTCCAGAGGGGTCCAAAGAAAAATCACGCGGAAAATCTCCACCGGAAGCAATTTGCTGCGTATGTTTCAGTTCGCCGCTTGCCATATCAACATGAAATACCGCCAGACTGTTATGACCTCGATTAGCAGCATAAACATACTTTCCATCGGCGGATAATTTTATTGCGCTGGCATCATTTTTCCCTTTAAATGCTGCTGGAAGCGTGGAGACTGTCTGCTTCTCACGGAAACTGCCAGAGGAAGCATCATAATCCAATACGATGATTTCCGAACTCAATTCTGTAATGACATATGCCCACTTGCCATTCGGATGAAAGGCGATATGCCTTGGCCCGCTTCCGCCTTTCACTTGATAGGAAGCTACCTTTTCCAAATTCTTCGCTGCAGCTTGATATGTGGCTATTTCGTCAGTCCCGAGATCACATACAACAATATATTTTCCATCCGGTGTGAATCCTGTAAAATGAACATGGGATTTTTCCTGACGCTCATGCGGCCCGTGGCCTTCATGCTGGACCACGAAGTAATCCGTTTCAAGGCTTCCCCGGCTATTGATATGGTATAAAGTGACTGTCCCTTCATGATAATTCCCACTGGACAGATGCTGGCTTTTCACCTCGACATGGCAAGGAGAAGCGCCTCGCTGGAGCCGTCTATTCAGATAACGAAGATTGCCCGAATCTGCCTTCACCTCATAGGAGGCAACTCCCCCCATGTCACCATCCTTACAAACAGCATACGCATGTTTATGATCTTCGCTGAAAGCAATAAATGTTGGATTTCCAACTTTTGCAACAAGCTCAACATTTTCCAGCTTTTTTGCTTCTGTGTTCAGACTGAATTTATAAATTCCCTCACTGTTTTCGCGTGTATATGTACCAACATAACCAGTATAATTTTTCCCCATCACGATCCGCTCCTTCCCTATTCTTTCCCCATTATACAAATAAGATGGCAGTAAAATGAAATGAAAAGGATCTGATTCCCCCAACTCCAAAATTGAGACTATCAGACCTTACCGAAATGCAGGCATTTCTGCACTTGCAGTATACACGCCAAGCAGATAAATTCCAAAACATTACTTCCTGATTTTTTTCGGCGAGGTAAGATATATGGCGACAAAGAAGACTAAAAATACTAGGATGATCACCGAATAATTAGCATAGAAGGTTTTTCCCAACCATAGGGAATAAATCATACCCGCCACAGACAATAACAATACCGTGATGATGATGCTCATTACGATACTCGTGAAAAAATGTTTCCAATTTTTCATGAATTTTTTAGCTTGCATGCGCCATCCCCCAAAATATACTATTTTACTGTCTCTTGATATGCCGACATCATACCTTTTTCTGCTTATCAAGCACAACGAGCTGATCACCTTCTTCCAATGACAGTTTCTGCCTAAAAGTTACAAATGAAATCTTATCATCTGGTTTTTTAATGAAAATTGGTATCCCCTCGCCAGGTAAATCCTCCTTCAAATAGGTGTTTTTCTCTGACACCTGCAATGCCTGCAGACTATAGCCTGTGTTCACTTTCTTGTTTAAATTTCTAAATGCTGCCTTCTCGCCAAACAAGAGATGCGCGCGCATGGCGACAGGGACATTTCTCTCCTTCTCTCCATCGTCTTGCTTAACCTTGATTGCAAAGGTATTTTGGTAGCCAAACGCCGGCACATAAGACTGATAGACCAGTGCGTTATATACAGCATCTCCCGTTAAAACCAGCAAAGTTTCGTACGGTGTCAGATCTACCTCGAATTTAGTATGTTCCGCAAGGATTTCTGCCTGGTGCGTTTCAACCCCCGCTTGAACGGCCGGTTCCAATCTGTCAGCAGAAGTGTCCATTACGAGGGCAGGAATCCCGAAATCCTTCAGACTTTTCGCAAGTGCAATGGAAAAACTGCTCGCTCCAATAATCAGCACTCCCGGCGGGGCAGAGCTGGCAAGTCCTAATTTCTTGGAGAATGGTCCGATAGTGAACCCGTGGGCACATACAGTGATAAACACGAGTGCAAGGGTCAATGCGGTTAAAATGTTAGCATCAGGATATCCCTCATCCAGCAGCAGTGATGCAAAATATCCCGAGACGGTCAATGCGACTACCCCTCTTGGGGCTATCCAGCCTATCAATGTTTTTTCAGGAATAGTCAATTCTGTACGTATCGTTGATAACCAAATCGATAATGGTCTTACTAAAAAGAGCATCACGGCCACATACCCGATGATAGGCAAAGTGAACACTTGCCCGATGACCTCGCGAGATAAAGAAGAAGTCAGCAAGATAAAAATCGTTGATGTCAAGATAACCGAAATGTTCTCTATGAAATGGCCGATGTTTTCAATCGAGCTCACATACTTCTTGCTGCGGCCGATGGCAAGGCCCATTACGGTCACAGCAAGCATCCCGGTCTCGTGCATGATGACTTCGCCAATGGCAAAACACAGTAATACAAAAGACAAAATGATCGGGGATTTAAGGTATTCCGGAAAAGCACCTTTACTAACCATGATCGTGACGAACAGGCCGAAACAATATCCAAGGATCGCCGCAAGCAGCGCTCCAAAGAAAAATTCCAGCAATTGATGCAGTGGCACACTGTTATTGGTCAGCACCCTGATGACCTGGTATGCAAACAATGCCAGCAACGGTCCAGCCGGGTCAACTATAATCCCCTCCCATTTCAACACTGCAGCGGTTCTTGGCTTCAGCTTCGCCTGGCGCAACAATGGAATAATTACTGTAGGACCGGTAACGACAAATAAACCGCCTATAATGAAGCCAATTTCCCAGCTTAAGCCTGCGATGTAATGTGCTGCAAGTGACCCGCCTATCCACGCCAGGAAGGCTCCGAGTGTGACAATCCTAAAGACAGATTTGGAAATGCCTTTCAGTTCGCGAATGTCCAGGCTGGAGCTCCCTTCAAACAATACTACCGCTACTGCCAATGAAATCATCGGACTATACAAATCTCCAAGCGCATTTTGAGGATTGACCAATCCGAATATGGGGCCGATCAACAATCCTGCAATAGACATGATAACGATGGAAGGCCATTGGATTCGCCAAGCGAACCACTGTGAAAAAATTCCAAGTCCCAATATGACAACGATACTGATTAAAGCAGTTTGTTCCATGGTGTATGCCTCTTTTCCGTCCAAAGTATGTATTCCCTATAGTTTAACAAACCATGACAAAATAATCATTTACCGGAACGTAATCAAATGGCCCATTTTCAAAATTGTCATTCCATAAAGGAATGCGGTAGGTTATAATTATTTCTAAACTTTTAATATGCATATTTGTCACGGTAAAGGAGGAGATCGCATGCGTTTAACAAGACCTGACGTAAAATGGAAAGAGGAACATGAAGCTTATGTAAGCGAATGGGGCTCATCTCGGATGATTCCAAGCAGCTTTAATTTGAATGGATACGAAAGTTATGAGGCTTATTTAGATGCTTTGTCCATCAGGGAAAATGGAAATGGCAAGTGGCTTCCAAGCACCAATTATTTTCTAGTCGATGAGCATGAGCGTGTGCTTGCGATGGTGGATATTCGTCATGAACTAAATGATCATCTTTACAATGCTGGCGGGCATATCGGTTATAGTGTACGCCCTTGTGAACGGAGAAAAGGCTACGCGACCCGGATACTTGCCGAGGCGTTGATGAAATGCAAGGAGCTGGGCATCCACAAAGTACTAGTCACTTGTGATGCAGATAATATCGGGTCAGCCAAAACCATCCTTCATAATGGCGGTGTAGAGGATAGACCTTTTATGGCGGACAATGGCAATGTAGTGCGGCGATTTTGGATAGATAATTCATTTTAAAAGGAGGGGGGATATGTATTGGACAAAACAATTTGGAAAAAAAATCATGCGCTCCGACATAGATTTGCTGGCATCAAAACTTATTGCCATCAGGGATAGAGACGGGAATCCGATGGAAGCAGAAATGCAGCATTTCGGAAATGCAAGTGCTTTTATTTGCAGAGGGATCCCCGGGCATACGTTCAATATCGTCAAGGGACTCACACAGGAAGATATGATATATATAGATGATATATTCAACTTTTACCTGGACCGGAACATCCCAATACGGTTCGAGCTGGAACCGGAGTGCGCCAGTGCCGAGATCTTTGCTTGTTTAACGGAAAAAGGATGCTATCAATCCGGCTTTCATACGGTTTTATACGGAAATGCAAAAGATTGTATTAATCATGATCATCCTGAAGACATTACCGTACGCTCCTTGGAAAAAAGTGAATTTAGGTTATTCGCTGAGATATATGTTAAGGCGTTCGGGATGCCCGATTTCACCAGTAAGGAAGTTGCCTGCAATAACGCTATCTTGCATGAGGATAAACATTGGCAATTCTTCATCGCGTCTTATCAAGGGGAACCAGCAGGTATCGCCGTACTGTATTTAAAAGATGATGTTGGCACATTGGCAGCTTCTGCGACATTGCCGTATATGCGTAAACGCGGGCTGCACCGGGCAATGATCGATAAACGAATCCATGCCGCATTAAAAAAAAATATTCATTTGATAACCGGGCAAGCTAGCTTTGGCAGCATCAGTCAGTACAATATGGAAAAGGCCGGACTCCAAGTTGCTTATACTAAAGCAATTTGGACAGCCAGTTAAACATATATTTGATGTATTTTTCGGCTTCGTATCCTTTTTCCACCCATACAGCATGGTTTGCTTTCCGTCTAAGATTGTTTATATTCTAAAGCATGAGGGAATTGACACCTTGAAGCTTTAACAATACCGGGTTATTCACGAATATTTAAAGCCGGGTTCTGACAGTCTGTTCATGCGCGCAAGGCTGTTTCAGGATAGGAAAAACGTTAGAGGCACATGATAATTAGAGAATAAATCCGATATGGAGGGAAAGCAGTGGATACTGAATACAAAGTTCTCTCGTCTTTATGCTATTTCAGCATCTTTTTTGCACCTTTTTTATTGCCGCTTATCGTTTACTTTGTCATTTCTGATACCGAGGTGCGCCGACATGCTAAGCGGGCATTGCTGTCGCATATCCTGCCGTTCATTTTGATTTTCGTCGTGATCATTCTTGCATTAGCAATGTTCGATAGTAATATAGCCTTTGCAGTCATTATTTCAGGCTTCGTTTTATCTGGCATTGTCTACTTTGTATTTTTTATCTGGAATATCGTCCAGGGAATCAAAGTCTTTCAAAAAAATGAATTTTAGAAGTTATTTCGTACAGAAAAAGCTCCTCGCCCAGGTGGTTACCCCTAAAAGTTAGAGTTTTATTATGCAGCTGATTGGCTGGATTGAGTTCGGTATTCGAC
>NZ_JBHUIZ010000005.1:456191-457148 GCF_042683165.1 Tigheibacillus halophilus | reverse complement strand
TTATTCTATGATCAGGAACAATACAGGGTACGATTACTCGTACGTAGTCTCTATGGACGACTGATAATGATTATACTATAACATAATTCTCAGTTTTAAAAAATGGATTCCTGAGGTTTATTTCGCATGCACAAAAATAAGTGAAATAATTTATCTTCTTTTTATGAACTTTTGAGTTGACTAATCGTAGGAAAGAGGATGGGACAGAACTATCCAAAAACAGCTATAAAGTGCCATTTCACATCTAGTTGATTGGAGCGAAAGGCGGCTGACTCCTTGAAAAAGAAATTCGCTTTTTCTGCGTGCGATGTGAATGCTGCCGAAGCGTTCCTTGTCCTGCGGGAACAATGGTTTTCGATGGGACGCGTAATCGCAGTCCCAGCACGGTCTGAAGACCCCGCAGGAAGTGATTTTCTTAGAAAGTGCATGAGGGAAGGCAAGCTACATACGGCCTTTGCGGCCAACGCTTGCACACCCCTTGTCGGGGCGCCTGGCGTGCAAATCAACGAAATTACTAAGCCAGATAAAAAAAAGTTGGGCGGTTCCATGTCAAGATGGTACCGCTCAACTTTTTTACATTTCCCAGGGTTTTGTCTCACCCTCTTCATTTTTTCATGTTGATGTAAATGATTGTGTATACCCCGAAAGCCATGTATACGAGCAGGTTACTGCAGCAAGCGCAGAAGATACATCATACAATTTGATCAGGGAAAAAACAGCCCCTGCGACCAACATCACCAGATAAATGATCCCTTTTCTTTTATGATGATAAGCTCAACTTTTGAAAGCTAGAAGGAAGTATCGATACAGATGGATAACCATTCTGTTAATTATTGACCATGACTTATGGTTAACCTTTCAGGCTATCTACGCGTAGCATGCACCCATCGAAGGTGAAATCAGATCTCGAGCCGGTCCGGAAAAACACTGCGTTGGTTGGACGCTTTTGGGAACATT
>NZ_JBHUIZ010000005.1:0-456127 GCF_042683165.1 Tigheibacillus halophilus | reverse complement strand
TGCCGGTGCTGGGACACCCCTTGTCAGGGCGTAAATATACCACTTCATTCAAGCATTTTCCTGCTCGAAAAGATGTTTTTCCATGCTGCAATGGTTACGATCAGCAAAACGACCAGGTAGATGTACTTTCCGAGGACAATCAAAGTCGATACATAGTGTAAGGCAGCAAACACACCAACAAACGCCATCATCATGAAATACTTGATAGTGCTGCCAGCTTGACTGGTTGCTTCGAACTTTTCAGAGAAAGGAAAGTCATCTCCCTTCAGCAGCTTATATGAAATCAATGTCTGCAATATCGCGACAACACCTACAATCAGCATATCCGGTATGATACGCACCGAAAAAATCCCGACAAATATCACTGCCACCAAGATAAAAATGGGGAGCAGCAGCTTTACCAGCATGGCCTTCAATGCGGCACTGTAGCTTTTCAATGCATCTTCCACAGGGGCCGCACTTAGTACCCATGCCGCCTTGTATTTGCTGGAATAGCGCAGCATCGACACCGTCACTCCGATAATGATCAAAGCAAAATAAACATTGAGATAGCCTTTACCCTGCACAACCTCCGCATAGCTTTGGGAATGGAGCAGATTAAAGATGAAAATAAAAGGAAATACAATGGCCATTCCAAGGGAAGGGTACACCTTCAGCTTAAAATCACGTTCTTCCCCCATCAAAATATAAGAAAATCGAAAGTAAGCACGCTCTGCTTTGCTTCGGCACAGTAGTTTTTCCCACATGGTAATCAGCGGACGTCTTTTTTGTTTCCCTTTAGCTGGCTGTTCCAATAGCTTTTCGAGATTTCTTTCAAAGGCAGGCATGAGACGATAGTACAAATAAATCGCTATCAACGGAATAAGCAGAGCCATAATCGATAACATCATAATATGGGCAGCCGTATCATGATGCAATATCAGCTCAAATGGCGCCGCAAACCAAATTGGCGGAAGAAACACATGCCACCAGCTGAAATGATAGACAAAGCTTAAATCGACAAAATCAAACACCCTGATGGCCACCTGGTAACCGATTATCAGGCAAATGGATAGAATGATTTGCACATAATTAATAATATCTTGCAGCTTATCACCATTGAAATAACGAAGAATGAAGATGTAAACTAGTGCTGTCAATGCAATGATGAATAAGATCATCCAAATAGTCGATAGAAGAAACAAAAGGAAATAGCCGATGCCATGTTTGATTAGCATGACAATAGACGGTACCCCCAGAAAAGCACCCGTCATCATCAGCATATACAGTGTTAAATGTACCATTTTTGCAGCATTGATCGTTCGGTCATCCACCGGCTTTGTATGCAAAATAGTTTTGTCCCGAACATCAAGCAGTACCGTGGAGAAGTCGGAAATCATGGATGTCATCGAGATGAACATGCTGATACCGAAAACGATGGCCAGTTGAAACATGTAATTATCGCCGATCAAGATGAAAAAAATCAATGCAATGCCATATAGTGCGTATATCCATAAGGATTTGACAAACTGATTACCTTCTTTTTTCTTCGAAGCATTTCCACTGAAAATTGTCGGCACCCTGCGCTGGTCCATGATCAGCTTCACTTCCAGAATTTTACGCATGACTGGGTAGTTAATGCCAAATTTGCGGAAGAGGGATTGCAAACGGTCGAGCAGCTTTAATGAACGAAATTCATTCTTCATGTCCTGCTGCCTCCGTGATCAGGTCAGCAATGCCATCCGCTCTTTCTTCATGTCCGACAAAGCCCGTAAGCTGATTGAAAATATCTTCCAAAGATCCTTCTTTACTTTCTTTGCGAAGTTCCTCAAATGACCCATCAGCCGCAATATGACCATCCGCAAGTAATACAATTCGATGGCTGATTTTTTCCACCACATCCATGATATGTGAGGAATAAAAAATCGTCTTCCCTCTTTCTGCCAATTTTTCCAAAAGCTCTTTGATGATCATCACACTATTTGCATCAAGTCCACTTAGCGGTTCGTCCAGAAAAACCAAATCGGGATCATGCAGCAGACTGGAAATGATCAGTACCTTTTGCCGCATGCCTTTAGAAAACGAAGATAACCGTACATGAGCCGATTCTTCCAGCTCAAAAGCTTCCAGCATCTGCCCAGCTTTTTGCTCAGCATGTTGCCGCTGCATACCATACAGTTCACCCACAAAGGTGAGGTATTCCATTGGTGTAAGTTGGTCATATACATCCGCATTTTCCGGAACATAGCCGATTTTTCGTTTATAACTATCATCCCCGGATGCGATGTTTTTCCCAAAAATTTCTACCTCGCCATCATATCCACTTGCAAGTCCGAGGATAATTTTGATGGTTGTACTTTTACCAGCTCCATTAGGTCCAATGTAGCCGATAATCTGACCACGGTATACGTCAAGATTGATGCCGTTAAGTACCTGTTTGTTCGGATAACGCATGAACAAATTTGTTAGTGAAACGATTTTTTCGTCAACCACTCACTAGCCCCCCCTTATTTCGAAAGAATTTCTGCACTTCTAAAATTTCTTTCTACAAACATATCAATCCGGGAAAATGATTGCAAGAGCGGTCCAGGTAATGAATACCTACGTTGGCTTTATGCACATCGTCTGGCCGCTTGCTTCTTTTGGGTCATTTCCTTCAAAAAACATTTCCCGAATATCCCATCTTAATGTTAAAATTTAATGGAAATCTCTTTAGAAAATGCTGCATTTCTGCGGCGTATCTTCCTATACAGATGTTATCGAAAGGCAGGTGTCCATCCTGTATTGTTCTAATTGCGGCTCCCCATTGCCAAAAGACGTTTATTTTTGCCCAAATTGCGGCACGGCGCTTTCAACAGAGGTAGTATCTACGCTTACCTCATCTCCTGCCGGAATAAACACGAAGCAGTCATCAGCAAATACAAATAAAGACCTGACAGATGAAATCGCCAATTTTGTCGGTCCAAATGCACTGTACTACCTTCGGGGCTGGCAGAAGTCTTCTAAAAAACGCTGGCAGATCAACTTCGCCGCGTTATTCCTTTCTTTTTTCTGGCTCGGTTACCGGAAAATATATAAGCCTATTTGGATTGGTGCCTGCATTTATCTGTTGCTCATGCTATCGCTGGCAATAGGCGGGTATTCGTTCAACACGCCATTCATTCTTGATCCCGCAAATGTACTTTTTACTGCTGGCTTTCATTTGCTTGCGGCATTATTCGGCAATAAATGGTATGAAAAATATGTAATGCAGCATATTGCAGTGATAGACCGTCTGGATATACCCAACGGTCAAAAAAAGATGCTCTTTGAAAAACATGGCGGGGTCGGTTTTGCAGGTGTAGCATTTGCCGTGATGGTGCTTGCCGTGATGTTTATCATTCCGCCTGCTTTCTATCCTGCACCTGCACACCATGATACGGTCAACGCTATTCGCTATAGCCATTTTGAAGAAAATCCAGATTTGGTAGTCGATAAAGTTCTCGACTTTGTTTTTGAAAATGGCAAATGGAGTCTAGCGGACAGGTATGGGCAAACAAGCATCGTTTCTTATGTTGGCACTATTATCGAAGACGAGAAGCCACATGAAGTCACTATCGAATTCTACAAGCTTGATGATACAAAGAAGTTTGAAACGGATACAATCATAGTGGACGGCAAAAAATTGGATCAAGCCTCTGCAAAAAGCTTTTTGGACTATATATATGGGAGATACAGGCAAAGGTGAAACAAAGTGGGCGTATCGCCGCCATCAAGCATTTTTACAAGCTATATCGCATACATTCCACACCAAAAAAAACAATTCCATTTTCACTGCATTCATGCAATAATAAATCGACATGCAATCATGTCGTTTCAAACGGGAATGATGATGAATAGATCAATCCGGTCAGTCCGTCCCTATAGCACTTCAATACAAGAGTGCAACGGGGGGCTGTCCTTCTACAGGAGGTTGAAAATGAGCGATAACACGATTATTAAGTTTGAGAATGTGACAAAGCAGTTTGGCGTGGATGCTCCTGTGCTGGATCATGTGAATTTTGAAATCGAGCGCGGTAAATTTTACACACTGCTGGGTCCTTCTGGCTGCGGCAAAACTACGATATTGCGTTTGATAGCCGGTTTTCTTCAGCCGACCTCAGGCGAAGTGCGTTTCGACAATCATATATACAATCATGTCCCTGCCAACAAAAGACAGGTTAATACAGTATTTCAGGATTATGCGCTTTTCCCGCATTTAAATGTATTTGAAAATGTTGCCTTTGGATTGCGCATCCAGAGATTCAAACAGAAAAAAATAACGGAAAAAGTGAAAGAAGCTTTGAGCTTTGTAAATCTGGCCGGATATGAGCAACGGGAAATCAGCGAAATGTCCGGTGGCCAAAGGCAACGCGTCGCAATAGCACGTGCAATTGTAAACGAACCGCAAGTGATTTTGCTGGACGAGCCGCTGTCTGCTCTAGATTTGAAACTGCGGACACAAATGCAGTATGAATTGCGCGAGCTCCAGCGCCGGCTCGGCATTACCTTCATTTTTGTCACCCATGACCAAGAGGAAGCGCTGGCCATGTCAGATGAGATTTTTGTCATCAATAAAGGCAAAATCCAGCAGAGTGGAACACCGACCGATATTTATGATGAACCGGTCAATCGCTTTGTCGCGGATTTCATCGGTGAGTCAAACATTGTCAAAGGCACGATGATTCGGGATTTTCTCGTGTCATTCACAGGTAAGGAATTTGAATGTGTCGACCAAGGCATTCAAGCGAACAGGAAAGTAGAAGTCGTCATCCGCCCTGAAGACTTACAAATCGTTCCTTGGGAAAAAGGTAAGTTGCAGGTCAGTGTGCATTCAACACTATTCCGCGGCGTGCATTATGAGATCATTTGTCATGATAAAGATGGCAATGAGTGGCTCGTACACTCTACCAAGAAAGCCAAAGCAGGTGAACAGATTGGACTTTACTTCGACCCGGAAGCGATCCATGTCATGGTCGTAGGGGAAACGGAGGAAGAATTCGACCGCCGGCTGGAGTCTTATGCGGAGGAGGATACCATTGGGGAATAAGCGATATCAAAAATTGTACATGATTCCTTATGTTTTATGGATTGTTTTCTTCGTTGCTGCACCGCTGCTGCTCGTGCTTTATTATTCATTTTTCGATGTAGAAGGGCACTTTTCACTGGTCAACTATCAAAAATTTTTCACACCTGTATACTTGAAAATGACATTCAGTTCTTTCTGGTACGCGTTCTTGATCACATTGATCGCGTTAATCGTTTCTTACCCGACTGCTTATTTATTGACAAAAACCAAACATAAGCAGTTCTGGCTGTTGTTGATCATCGTCCCCTCATGGATCAATCTGCTTTTGAAGGCTTACGCGTTCATTGGTATATTCGGCCAGTATGGACTTGCCAATAGCCTTCTGGAAGTTTTCGGCATTGGGCGGCAGCAAATCTTGTTTACTGATTTCAGTTTCATTTTTGTCGCAGTATATATTTTTATACCGTTCATGATTCTGCCAATTTTCAATGCGCTGAACGAACTGAATGACACCTATATAGATGCCGCAAAGGATCTCGGCGCATCCAAATGGACAACCTTCCGCAGGATCATTTTCCCATTGACAATTAATGGCGTGAAATCTGGCTGCCAGATTGTGTTCATCCCGGCGCTATCATTATTCATGCTGACAAGGCTGATAGCAGGAAGCCGTGTGGTCACACTTGGTACAGCGATTGAACAACATTTTCTTGTGACCCAGGATTGGGGCATGGGTGCGACAATTGCAGTCTTTTTGATCATTGCCATGTTCCTGATCATGTTCCTGACAGGTGACAGAAAGCGGGGTGTGTAAATTGAGAAGAAGCTTATCGCCAATGGCGCGAATTTTTCTGGTTGTGGTCTTTTTCATTTTGTACGCACCCATTTTTTACCTTGTATTCTACTCATTTAACAAGGGTGGTACCATGATTCATTTTACCGGCTTCACACTGGACTGGTATCGTGAATTGTTTCATGATACGCGTCTGCTGATCATCGTATTAAACACACTGATCATTGCGCTGCTGTCTTCCATTTTTGCTACGATTATCGGTGTGTTTGGCGCACTCGGTATTTATACATTAAAGAAAAAAAGGACGAAAAACACTTTTTTATCTTTAAATAATATATTGATTGTCAGTCCGGATGTCATCATGGGAGCGTCGTTCTTGATCCTTTTCACGTTGATCGGTTTGAAACTCGGCTTTTATTCAGTGCTGTTATCCCATATCGCGTTTTCTATTCCGATCGTTGTGCTGCTTGTCTTGCCAAAACTTTCCGAAATGAAGCCGTCTCTGCTGGATGCAGCGCGGGATTTGGGGGCCAATAACTGGAACGTATTGACAAAAGTTGTTTTCCCTTATATCACTCCAGGCATTTTTGCAGGCTTTTTCATGGCGCTGACTTATTCATTGGATGATTTCGCTGTCACCTTTTTTGTAACTGGCAATGGCTTTTCCACGTTATCAGTTGAAATTTATTCACTGGCCAGACGTGGCATTTCATTGAATATTAATGCATTGTCAACAGTACTGTTCGTTGTCACGATTGCCCTGGTCGGCATTTACTACATGGTTACCCGCCGAGTGAACATGAAAGGAGTGAATGTTCGCAAATGAAAAAACTCCTGGCCTTTTTAGCCGCTGGACTGGCGGTTTGTGTGTTGCTATTGTATATCGTCCATGATTTGAATAAAGGTGAAGGATATGCTGGTGGAAAAACGCTGACTGTCTATAACTGGGGCGATTACATCGATACCGATCTGATCAAACAATTTGAGAATGAAACAGGAATCAAGGTTATCTATGAAACATTCGATTCTAATGAGGCTATGCTGACAAAGATTCAGCAGGGCGGGACTACCTATGATGTGGCAGTTCCTTCCGAATATATGATCGATAAGATGATCAAGGGAAATTTGCTTCTCCCGCTTGATCGTTCCCAGCTCCCCAATTTAAAAAATATCGATAAACGTTTCATGGATTTGCCTTTTGATCCAGGAAATAAATATTCTGTGCCTTATTTTTGGGGGACAGTCGGCATTGCCTACAACCCAAAACTGCTGGGTGGAAAAAAGCTGCGGAACTGGAACGATTTATGGGACCCTGCGCTGAAGCATAAAATACTGCTGATTGACGGAGCACGTGAAGTAATGGGCATGGGGCTGAACAGCCTTGGATATTCGCTGAATGACACGAACCGTATACATCTGCAGGAAGCCAAACAAAAACTTTCCTCCCTGATGCCAAACGTCAAAGCTATTGTCGGTGATGAGAATAAATTGCTTATGCAAAACAATGAAGCAGCTATCGCAGTACTTTGGTCGGGTGACGCGGCAGATATTATGGCAGAGAATGAAGACATCGACTATGTGGTGCCTTCAGAAGGATCGAATTTATGGTTCGATAACATGGTTATCCCAAAAACAGCTAAGCACGTGAAAGCTGCCCATCAATTCATCAATTTCATGCTGGGTGCCAAGGTGGCTGCGCAGAACACGGAATATGTAGCGTATTCTACACCGAATAAAGCTGCCTTGAAATACATGCCTAAGGATATGACGGAGGATAAGCGATTTTACCCGCCCCCTGCATTAACTGACCGGCTGGAAGTTTACGAAAATCTGGGGCAAAAGAACTTGGCTTATTATAATGACTTGTTTTTGGAATTCAAAATGCATCGCAAATAGTGATATTCATTTCTGAAGCATGGCGGGGCCGTTTATCGGGACATCCCCTCGTTTGCAACAGCTCATTTGCAAATAATCGATAGCAAATGGGCTGTTTTTGTTTGCAAATACGCTATTTATATCAACCAATGAAGTTAATGAGCAAAATCATATACAACCAGCAGCCCACAAGCGCACCCAATCCAACAGCCGCTCGCTTCATACTATACACAGGCCTTCGTTTATCCAGGACGTTATCCAGCACAAAGAAGATAACAGCAGCAATCATGCTGACCTGCCATAATATAAGCCCAAATGCAATGTGAAATAATAATGAGAAAAGGCGTTGTGGCCATAGTTGTGGCCATAACGGTATTTTTTTGGAGATATAGCCTGCCATTATATCTGAAATAAAAGACGCAAGAGTGCCATAGATTATAATAATCGGCCCGCTGTACATCAGGTACACCGTCCACCAGCCAATTGTATTAAAATCAATTCCCTTTACATAATTAAACGCAAGCAGAAAGCTTATAAGGAGACTTGTACCAGAAGCAGCTATGACTTTTCTGCAAAGCATACTTTCTATCTTCACATGTGTGACCCCCGTGCTCGATCCTTTTTTATTGTTTGGTGATGTTATTTATTTCTTTTTCGCAACAAAACGTATCAATCTATTGACAACCGCCTGGCAGTAGATGAAAATTAGCCTATTATAAATATATCAGAAAGGTGAAATTCATGGAACATAGAGAACATTTCGCAACGAAAATCGGCTTTATTCTGGCTGCAGCAGGATCTGCTATCGGTCTTGGCGCCATTTGGAAATTCCCTTATACAGCAGGACAAAATGGCGGGGGAGCCTTTCTGCTTGTCTTTTTACTTTTCACCATCATCCTTGCCCTGCCATTGCTGCTTGGTGAATTCAGTGTCGGCCGTTTCGCCCAACAGGATGCAGTCCGGTCTTTTAAAAAAATCGCGCCGGATGGCGGATGGCATTGGATCGGTATCCTGGGTATGGTGACCTGCTTCATCCTCCTTTCTTTTTATAGCGTGATTGGCGGATGGATCGTCGTTTATCTGATTAAAGTTGCCAATGGCAGCTTGTTTGATTTAAGTGCATCGCAGTATGCTGATGCATTTCAACAGACAATTTCCAACCCTTATATCAGTTTGGGCAGTCAATTGATTTTCTTGCTTTTGACCATTTTCGTGGTTGCCAAAGGTGTCCAGAAAGGGATTGAAAAAACATCCAGCATCATGATGCCTGCACTGGCCATTCTTTTTATCATCTTAATCATTCGTTCGGTTACATTGGATAACGCTGTAGCGGGAATGAAATTCCTATTTGTTCCTGACTTCTCCAAGTTGACATCCCATACGATTTTAGATGCGATGGGGCAGTCTTTCTTCACATTAAGTCTTGGTGTATCCGTAATGATTACTTACAGCTCTTATTTACCAAAAAGCGCCAGCTTGCCGCGCTCAGCACTGTCCATTGTCGGCATGAACATTCTGGTGGTACTGTTTGCCGGCCTTGCTATCTTTCCGGCAGTATTTTCATTCGGTTTGGAACCTGATGCTGGGCCCGTTCTTTTATTTAATGTATTGCCGACAATCTTCAGCCAGCTCCCGCTGGGAATGATATTTTTCGCAGCATTTTTGCTTGTATTTCTATTCGCTGCCCTGACCTCAGCCTTTTCCATGCTGGAAATTATTGTCGCAGTGATTTCACAAGGAAATATGCAAAAGCGCAGAAAGTGGTCATGGATCATCGGCGCTGCCATATTTGTTGTCGGTATACCTTCCGCTTTGTCATATGGTGTGCTGTCAGATGTAAGTATCTTTGGAAAAAGCATATTTGATTTGGCGGACTTCACAGTAAGTAATGTTTTGATGCCAATTGGCGCTCTGCTTATCGCACTGTTCGTTTCATGGAAAATGAAAAAATCCGACCTCTATACCGAAATGCAGCAGGGAAGCAATATCAAGAAAGGTATATTCAACACCTGGTTCTTCCTGATCCGCTATCTTGCGCCCATCCTAATCATCGCCGTCATGCTGGATGTATTGGGTATATTCAGTTGACTAGTGGGACTGTCCCTCTCGACGCTAAATTGTTAAAGCGTTGTGGGGGTTTTTTTTTGCAAAAAAGGTGCCCTCAAATGACAAGTGGCGGCAGGTGAACTAGGAAAACCTTACTGCGAAAGCAGCGTTATTTACATTGTTTTTACATTGTACTTACGTTGCATTCACAATTCTCTCTTATACTGAAGATGCAAGAAAAATAGCTGTATAAAAAGGGGAGGAATGACAAGATGAAAGGGAAAGTTTTCATTACTGGGCTGTTGCTGGCAGCAATAGTTATCATGACAGCATGCTCATCCGCAACAAATGAAGATGGAACAGAGGCAGCTGCTAAAAAGAACAATAACGCACAGGAGGCCTTGGAAGGCAGTGTGACCATCGACGGTTCTGGTACAGTCTATCCACTCATGGCAAGGCTTGCAGAAGAATATATGTCCACAAAAGCTGAAAATGTATCTGTCGAGGTCAGCCGGTCGGGAACAGGCGCAGGTTTTAAAAAGTTCCTTACAGCAGGCGGCACAGATTTCAATGACGCTTCTCGTAAAATAAAGGATGAAGAAGCAGAAGAAGCGAAAAAGCAAAATATTAACTACCGCGAGATCAAAGTAGCACTGGACGGGCTGACATTCGTAACGAGCAAAGACAACAACTGGGCAAATGAAATGACAGCAGAGGATTTAAAGAAGATATTCCTTGCTGATAGCAAGGTGACAAAATGGTCGGATATCAATCCAAAATGGCCAAATGAAAAGATCAATACCTATGGTCCTAACGAAAACCACGGCACCTATGAATTTTTCTATGAAAATATCTTGGAAGAAAAGGATCTGGTCAGCAATATCAATTTGCAGCAGGACTATTCCACACTTGTCAAGCTTGTATCAGAAGATAAGAACGCCATCGCCTTTTTCGGTTTTGGTTATTATGCGACCAACAAAGAAAAAGTACAGGCTGTAGCTGTTGACTTTGGCAAGGGTTCTATCGTCCCTTCACTGGATTCGATTGCGGAGGATGGTGATTACGCAGACTTTACCCGTCCGGTGTTCACTTATCTGAATGTGAATGCTGCCAAGGAAAAACCGCAAGTGCTTGATTACAGCCAGTATGTGGTAGAACATGCCAATAAATTTGCGGGAGAAACAGGTTTTGCGCCTATCACTGACAACGAGGTGCAAGAAAACTTGGCATTTCTGAGGGAACTTCAAAACGAATGACAGCAGTAATTCAGTCATATCACTTTTTGAAAGCAGGTGAATAAACCGATGATTCCAGAAAAAACTGCCCCACAGCCTGATGGGGCACAGCAACAAGTCCGGATACTTATTGCTGAAAACAGAAGTAAACGGAAGTGGTCCAGGTGGCTTGAAAAGATGATGCCTACATTGCTTTTCCTGCTTACCAGTGTAACCGTGTTAACAACCCTGACAATTTTATTCACTTTGCTGACAGAAACAGTGTTGTTTTTCAAACAGGTCTCCATACTGGAGTTTTTCACTGGCACCATTTTAAAACCGTTGAGTCAGCAGCCGGAATTTGGTATCCTGCCGCTTATCAATGCGACATTGATTTCTACATTCATCGCCATGATAGTCGCTGTACCTATCGGTATGATGACAGCTATTTATCTAAGTGAATTTGCATCTCCTGGTATCCGCAGGATTGTCAAACCAATTTTGGAAGTATTAGCTGGCATCCCAACCATCGTATATGGTTTCTTTGCTATCACTTTTGTCACGCCATTGCTGAAATATATCATTCCGGGGCTGGAAACGACTAATATTCTCAGCCCCGGTATCGTCATGGGCATTATGATCGTACCAATGATCGCTTCCATGTCAGAAGATGCGATGGGAGCTGTCCCGCTTGATATGCGTGAAGGAGCATTGGCACTCGGTGCAACAAAATTAGAAGCGTGTCTGAAAGTAGTTGTGCCCGCAGCATTATCAGGCATCATAGCATCATTTGTTTTAGGGATTTCCAGGGCAATTGGTGAAACAATGATTGTTACCATTGCCAGTGGCAGCTCCAAGCAATTCACATTTGATATCACACAGTCCATGCAAACGATGACCGCTTATATTGTTGAAGTGACCGGCGGCGATGCTTCTGCCGGCTCGACTATCTATTACAGCCTATACGCAGTCGCTATGACACTATTCGCTTTCACATTCATCATGAATCTAATTGCCAGAAAGATCACCAAGCATTTTCGGGAGGGATACTAGCATGAAGAGCATTCCGGCTGTACAGCTTGAAAAGTATATGCACAGACGTATCATCAAGAATAAAATCGCACGTGGTATCTTTTTCCTCTCTGTTCTCTTCTGTTTATCTGTTCTGGCCATGTTGCTGGGACGGATTTTCACACAGGGGATCCATTGGATCAATTTCGATTTTCTTTCCGGTAAATTATCAACCCTGCCGGAACGAGCGGGTATTTTCGGTGCCATCCTTGGTACAGTCTGGCTGATGCTGGTTGTCATCCCTGTCACGATGATTATCGGTATCAGCAGTGCCATTTACCTGCAGCTTTATGCGAAAAAGGGCAGAATGCAAGGTTTTATCCAAACCAATATAGCTAACCTTGCAGGGGTACCATCCATCGTATACGGCATTTTAGGATTGACTGTTTTTGTCCGTGCACTGGATTTGGGGAGCGTTGTTTTAGCTGGCGGATTGACGATGGCCCTGCTTATTCTTCCAATCGTGATTGTAGCAAGCCAAGAAGCTATATTGGCAGTCAACGATGATATCAGCAGCGCCTCTTACGGAATAGGGGCCAGTAAATGGCAAACGATCAGACACATCATTATTCCCGCCGCACTTCCTGGGATTCTGACTGGAGCCATTCTATCTTTATCACGGGCAATTGGTGAAACAGCACCATTGATTGTCATTGGCATACCAGCTTTTCTGATACCTTTTCCTGGAAGTATCATGGATAAATTCACTGTATTGCCGATGCAAATCTATTATTGGACGCTGGACGCCACGCTCGTCAGCGAGTATGCTAATTTGGCCGCCGCGACCATCATCGTCTTACTTTTCTGCTTACTGTTTTTAAATGTATCAGCCGTTTTCATACGAAACAAATTTCAACAAAAATAAATTAAAAGACCTGCGATTGTCAAGGTTACGTTTGTTTTTCTAATGTGGTTAAACCACAAGGAGTGAAAAGAATGGTCCCAAGTGATTCTAAGACCATTATCCAGGCAGATGATAAACTCATTTTTGAAAAGTTCACAAACCGAGTTACCTGTAACGAAAGGCGGCGACTCCTGGGGGAAAAGCATGCGTCTTGAGACGAGTCCCCACAGCGAACGTTTTTGTGAGTGAGAAGGCTCGAGCCATGCCCACGGAAAGCATCCAGCTGCAGTGAAAGATAACGGAGTTACAACAGCTTGTATATATCAGAATGAATAGGCTGAAAATCAATACCTAAATATATTATACGAGGAGTGTTATGATGGGAGCTATTGCAGATATCCAAAAAGCAAAAACAATCCCTTTCCAACAAAATATGGAAGACAAGAAAGCGGGAGCAGCAGCCGGGAAGCGTATCTCTTTTGAAACCCAGCATCTGAATCTTTGGTACGGCGATAAACAGGCATTAAAAGATATTAATCTGCGAATCTATGAAAAAGAAGTGACTGCCATTATTGGTCCTTCCGGCTGTGGAAAATCCACTTTCTTAAAAACACTGAACCGGATGGTGGAGTTGAGTGGTAATGTTTCTATCAAAGGAGATGTCACCTTTTCAGGCCAGTACATTTTTGAAAAATTACTTCCAGTCGAAGTTCTGCGAACAAATGTCGGTATGGTTTTTCAGAAACCGAATCCTTTTCCAAAGAGTATTTATGAAAATATTGCCTACGGGCCGCGTATTCATGGCATACGGAACAAAACTTTATTGCATGAAATCGTGGAAAAGAGTCTGCGCAGCGCCTATCTTTGGGAGGAAGTCAAGGATCGGCTGCATGATAAAGCGTCTGGACTATCTGGGGGCCAGCAGCAGCGTCTTTGTATTGCCAGATGCCTCGCAATTGAGCCGGAGGTGATCCTCATGGATGAGCCAACTTCCGCTTTGGACCCGAAATCAACCTTGAAAGTGGAAGAAATGATCAGGGAGCTAAGAAATGAATACACGATTATTATTGTTACACATAATATGCAACAAGCCGCCCGTATCTCTGACAAAACTGCATTTTTCCTGGATGGCCAGGTGATTGAATATGACCACACTAAAACTGTTTTTCAACAGCCAGCGGATAAGCGGACGGAAGATTATGTGAATGGAAGGTTTGGTTAATGTACAGGGAGCACCCTCCCACTGAATCAATTCCTGAAATGAGGTGTTTTTTCAGTGGGGGGCTGCTCCTCCGCAATGGTTTGGGCAAACACACCATTTTAGTTACCAAGTATTTTCATTTCACTAAATGGGTAGTAGACAATCTTTGTTGTTCCGATTACTTTTTCCATCGGAATGGCTCCAATACTGCGACTGTCCCTGCTTACCCGCCTATTATCCCCCATAACGAATAAATGCCCCTCGGGCACCACTTGTTCGCCTACTGCTGTATCTTTTAATGTAAATGAATATGTCAGCGGATTACCATCCATTACCTTTTCCTTATAGTCTGCCAGGTAAGGCTCATCATAAGGTTCGCCGTTGATGTATAGCGTATCCTTCTTATATGCTATATGGTCTCCGGGCAATCCAATAACCCGCTTCACATAATTCTCTTCATCTGTGGCATGAAAAACGACAACATCAAACCGTTTCGGCTCTCCTATCTTCATGATGATCAAGCGATCCTCATCCTTCAAGGTTGGCTGCATCGAAGCGCCCTTTACCAAACTCGGTTCAAAGAAAAAAGCCCGAATCACAAAAGCTAATACGACAGCTATCAGTAGCGGTTTTGTCCACTCCCAAATATCACGTTTTTTTATAGACATGGTCTTCTCTCCCATATATTTTTAGGACACATTTTACATTCAAAGCTCCCAGATTAGTTTGTTAGCTTGGCAGTTCTATTCACATTCACAGTCGTTAGTAATATAGAAATGATAATCGATAGCACCCCATATTGATTTTTTACAGCTGCCAAGAATACTGCAAGCATTGCAAATAAAATGGACACCAGTAGTAACATGAGCCATTTCCTGTCCTTTACAACGGGCCAATTCAATCTATCACCTTCATCCATAAATAATTCCATATGTTGGCATGATTATAACATATTTTATTGAAATGGATAATCACCGGTTTTGCCTAATCTAAAAAAGCTACGAACGACATGCATTCGTCCATAGCTTTTTTAATACAACACCATTTCCTTTTTCACTCAAGCCATCACTTTGCAAATATCATTCGTGAATGCAACCGGGTCTGCAACTTGCAGGCCTTCGATCAGGAGGGCTTGATTGTACAATAAATTTGTATATAATTTGAATTTGTCTTTATCCTTTTCAAATGACTGCTTCAATGCCTGATAAACATCATGTGACGGGTTGATTTCCAGCACTTTATTCGCCTCGATATGCTGGTTATTCGGCATCGCATTGAGGACCTTTTCCATTTCCAGGGAAATTTCTCCTTCAGCCGACAAGCAAACTGGATGTGATTTCAGACGCTTGGACACTTTGACATTGGAAACTTTACCAGACAGAATATCTTTCATTTCAGCAAACAAATCTTTGTGTTCGTCCGCCTCTTTTTCCGCCTGCTTATTTTCTTCCGTCATGTCAATGCCTAGATCATCACTGGAAACACTGCGAAATTCCTTCTCTTTATATTGCATCAGCATTTTAATGGCAAATTCGTCCACTTCATCTGTGAAATATAGAATTTCATAGCCTTTATCCGCCACCAGTTCTGTCTGCGGTAATTTAGCAATACGATCATTCGATTCGCCCGCAGCATAATAAATATATTTCTGCTCCTGTGACATACGGGATACATATTCATCCAACGTAACAAGTTTCTTCTCTTTGGAGGAATAAAACATTAGCAAATCCTGTAATGTTTCCTTATTTGCACCAAAATCTGCATAAACGCCATATTTCAACTGACGGCCGAAAGCCTCGAAAAATGCCACATAGCTGTCACGGTCTTCGCGCTGCAGCTGCTGCAGGTTTTGTTTAATCTTTTTATTGATATTCTTAGAAATCAATTTCAGCTGGCGGTCATGCTGTAACATTTCCCGGGAAATGTTTAGCGAAAGGTCCTCTGAATCTACCATCCCTTTGACAAAACTGAAGTAATCAGGTAATAAATCAGCACATTTTTCCATGATCAGCACGCCATTAGAATACAGTTCCAAGCCTTTTTCATAATCAGCTGTGTAATAATCATACGGCGTATTTTCCGGGATGAACATGATCGCATTATAGCGAATGCTACCGTCTACTTTGACATGGATATGCTTACGAGGTTTGTCGAATCCGTAATGCTTTTCCTGGTAAAAATTCGTATAGTCCTCGTCTGTCAGCTCGTCCTTATTCTTTCTCCAGAGCGGCACCATACTGTTGATCGTTTCTTCTTCTTTGAACTCCGTATATTCTTCGCTGCCTTCTTCTTTTGGCTCGCTTTTCGTCACTTCCATTTTGATTGGATAGCGAATGAAATCGGAATATTTTTTAATGATTTCCTTCAGCCGGTATTCCTGTGCGTAAGCATCAAAGTCTTCTTCCTCACTGTTTTCTTTCAGCTGTAAAATGACCTCAGTGCCAACGTGTTCTTTTTCACAAGGTTCAATCGTGTAGCCATCCGCGCCCTCTGAGCGCCATTTATACGCTGTATCGCTGCCAAGTGCCTTACTGATGACAGTGACTACATCTGCTACCATAAATGCTGCATAGAAACCGACACCGAACTGTCCGATGATATCATGACCGTCTTTAAGCTCGTTTTCATTTTTAAAAGAAAGCGAGCCGCTTTTGGCAATCACACCGAGGTTGTTTTCCATTTCCTCCTTGTTCATACCGATGCCTGTGTCAACCACTTTTAACGTACGTTTTTCTGCATCTGGCACAATTTCGATATAGTAATCATCTTTATTGAAACTGAGTGAGTCATCTGTCAATGCTTTATAGTAAATTTTATCAATCGCATCGCTGGCATTAGAAATCAATTCCCGTAAGAATACTTCTTTCTGTGAGTAAATGGAATTAATCATCATTTCCAGCAAACGCTTAGATTCCGCTTGAAATTCTTTCTTTTCCATCATTTTGCACTCCCTTTTTCCATTTTCTTATTTTATAATATAACATTATTTTAGCACTCTCAACTACTGAGTGCTAAACAAAGGATAAAATAAGCTGAATTCGTGCGTCATTTGGAAGGTTTCTGGGCCTCATTATGTACTCCTCCCCCAAACACCGCAAATGAGAAGAGAGTGAGACAAAACCTCAGGAAATGTAAAAAAGTTGAGCGGTACCATCTCGACATGGAACCACTCAACTTTTTTTATCCAGCTTATTTTTAGCTGTTTTTGGCTAGCTTTGTTCCAGCCTTTCCCCTATTTTTTTAGCTGATTTGATTTTCCATTTCCAAGAATTTGACGAAATGATACATTCCTCGAAGTGGTTGTTCCTTGATCAGCTTTATATATCTTTTTTTCTCCATTTCTGAAACGACATCACTCTTATCAATTCGTTTCAAAAAATAATTTGTCGACACATGCTGGATCTCTTTTTTCTTATGTTTCGCTTCTTTGGACAAAGCGAAGCCAAATGCCCCAATCACTGCCGTGACTATCAGAGAGATATAATCCTGACTGCCTCCCGGCAAGACGAACAATAGAAAAACCAAGTTAGCAAGCGAGACCCCTATCAGCGGCCAGGACCATAATGCATACTTGGATGCCTTTTTCATCAAGGGGGCGATCATTTTCTGCAGCTGTTCCATTTCTTTCTTTATAAAAGCCGGCATTTCCGTCATAAATACATTCATGCCATCACATCCTTTAATTATCCGTATCTTAACCAGTTAAATCGGTCTATTTCAAATACAACTCTTCGCAAGTCTACACATTTATATTATAACAAATGCAGCCAGTGAATGCTTCCGCGAAAACTGCTTTTGTCAGAGATTCTGGAAGAACAGGCGTATGACATCCGCGCCACCGACAAATGTGCCGATAGAACTTCCGATGTTCGCCAAAACGACAACCAGCAAAATACGGGAGACTTTATTATTCCAAAAACCTTTTAAACTATAAACGTCTTCAGATAAGGTCTCGAAATCTCTTACACTCGGCCTGCGTATGTATGCTTGCACAATACCTACAAACCATCCGGCTGCCAGCAACGGATTTAGCGAGGTGATTGGAGCAGCTACAAATGCCGTTACAATAGCAAGCGGATGGCCAAGGGCAATCAGTGTTCCAAGCGCTGATAAGCTTCCATTCCAGAGAATCCAGCTCAATGTCTGCTGCCAGCCAGCCGCCGGGTTGGAAACAAACGTATAGACAATTGCCGCTATAATCAAAACCGGTATCGACCAACCAATGATTTTTGGTATTTTCGATTTTGGCGGGACTTCAGAGAGCTTTTGCAAATCATGCTCCTTCTGAATTTCCCTTGTGATGCCAGGAACATGTGCCGCCCCTAATACAGCAACAACCTTCTCTCCAGGGGCATCTTTTATTTTTTGTGCCAAATACTGATCCCGTTCATCAATTAACGGTGTTTTCAAGCGCGGAAAGCTTTTTGTGAATTCATGCAGCATGGAATCGATCATATCCTGTGATTTCATCTGTTCCAGTTCTTCTTCAGAAATCGTTTCTCTGCTGAAAATACTGCCAACTACCTGTGTCAGTAGCATGGACTTACCTTTGAGGCCTAAATTATGCCAGATTCTTGAAAAGGTTGTCTGGATATTACGATCGGCAAGAACAAGCTCCGCACCAGTTTCCTTCGCTGAGTGAATTCCTTGAATCATTTCCTGTCCAGGCTGTATATCGAACTGGCTGGCCATACGCCGCTGAAAAGAGGAGATAGCCAGATTCATCAATAGCAATGTCGCCTTTTTATCCTTGATAACTTGAAAAATATCCGTATTCTTCCACTTATTCCCATCCATAATAGAATGATATCGGGCATCATCCAGCTCAATGCAGACAGTATCAGGGTTTTCTGCCGCAATGACTTCCTTCACTTGTTCCGCACTGTTTCTGGAAACATGTGCGGTTCCGATCAATATGTATTCTTTGCCATTCATTTCAATTCTTGTAATGTTTTCTTCTGACATGGGTACCTTCCTTCAGACATGCAGATTTTTTTCCATGAAAATTATGCTTATGTACTAGTTTAAACCACACTATCCGAAAATAGAATTGTTTTATTGAAAAATACGGAAATACAGGTGAATGTACAGACCGAAACTTCATGGGAGCAGTCCTCCGTCCCTTTTCTCCATCTACCTAATTTTGTCACAAAAATAAAGATACAGGGTAGACGAAACGATGATCTCCAGTGGGATACGTACTCCCGCGCCTCATTGGATGATCAATAAAAAATCGCTATGCTAGATATTGCCGCTAATTACCTTTACGCTTGAAAAATGATCTTTTAGAGGTTTCATTTTGCGGAATTGTGGGTATGAGCTACAAGGGTGAAATATATTATATATAGAAACTTTCTATTCTTTTAGAAAGGGAGGTTCAATATTGGGGGAAGAACGGGAAACACTATACGATAAAATATCCGAAGAATTATTGGCCGGTTTTTATTATCAAATCAAGATGAACATCGAGAAAGGAATTTTATCCAACACAATGCATAAAGAAATCAAGTTGATTAAACAAAGTGCAAAACGAAGGAAAATCCCCATGGAGCAGCTTCACGAGCAAGGTAAAAGAATAGTCTCCTCACACCGGACACCTTGATGTGGCATTCTTTTCGTAATCAGGACAAGCGGTTTCCGCCATACAAGAAACCGCTTCCTTCATTCCATTGATGTGTTGATATATTTTTGTTTTCTGAAGACCGAATTACTCCTCCGGCTTCCTCCCCATGACATCAATTTATTCCCAAGCTTATAGCGAGCATCATAGTGAGTATAGAAACCAACCCTACTAAAAATTACTTCCATGCGCAAAAGAAAAAGAGATATAATCAATTGTGTAAATTTAATCTATTAGGAGGAAACGCTATGAATCATAGCCTTTGGAAAAGCTATCGCTTTCCGATTATTTTGCTCTTTTCCATTATACTTGGTGCAGGAATCGGATTTTTATTTGGTGAAAACGCTGTGAAAATAAAACCATTAGGGGATCTATTCCTCAATTTGTTGTTTATGATCGTCATTCCACTTGTTTTCTTTTCCATTTCCTCAGCTATCGCAAAAATGGGAAGTGGCAAACGCTTTGGGAAAATCATGTTGGTGATGATGATTGTTTTCGTAGCGACAGGCATCATCGCCTCTGTTGTAACGATCATAGGGGCAAAGGTGTTCCCTCCTGCTGATGGGGTGAACATCTCCTTGGAAAAAGGTGATGTATCAGAAAAGACAGAACCGATTGCTACTCAGATTGTAAAAACAGTCACTGTTTCTGATTTCACTGATTTATTTTCTCGTTCGAATATGCTTGCACTGATTGTGTTTTCCGTATTGCTTGGCTTATCGGTTTCCCTTATTGGTGAAAAAGGAAAACCACTTGCTGCGTTTCTGGAATCAGGAAATGAAGCGATGCTCAAAATGGTGAAAATTGTCATGTATTATGCTCCGATTGGTCTTGGTGCATATTTTGCAGCTTTGATTGGCGAGTTCGGTCCTTCCCTGATGGGCTCCTATTTCAGAGCAGTGCTTTTTTATTATCCATTGTCCATTCTTTATTTTTTTGTTTTCTTTACCATCTATGCACTTATCGCTGTCGGAAGAAATGGAGTGTTGGATTTCTGGAAGAATATGTTCGCGCCATCTATTACTGCCTTGGGGACATGCAGTTCGGCAGCAAGTATTCCGGTGAATCTGGAATCGACCAAGAAAATGGGTGTTACCCCAGAAGTTGCCGACATCACAATTCCATTGGGAGCCACACTGCACAAGGATGGATCAGTCATGGGCGGTGTATTGAAGATCATGTTCGTATTCAGTATCTTTGATATCCCATTTGACGGACTGCATACGTACTTGCTGATTATCGGTTTGTCTTTGCTTGTAGGTATGGTGATGGGCGCCATCCCGCAAGGCGGAATGATTGGTGAAATGCTTATTTTATCCTTGTTCGGTCTCCCTGTCGAAGCCTTGCCAATTCTTGCAGCAGTTTCTGCGATCATTGATCCGCCAGCTACCCTGTTGAATGTGACGGGGGATAACGTCGCTAGCATGCTGGTCGATAAATTCACCAAAAAAGACAAAAAGCAATCCATATAGTTGATTGCTATTACTGTATTTTTTCGGCATTCACAGGCAAAAGGGATTGCTCTCCAGGCAGAAAGAGCAATCCCTTCTATTTGTTATAAATACCTGCGGTGTACCTTATTGCCATCATAGGTGAATATCGCTGTCCGTTGGTCGATTTCCGTTTCCAAATGAACGACTCTGCCCCACAGCTGGTGAATATAAGGCAATACATGCTCTAAATAGGAAACGTCCAGCTCCACACCTTCATACCCGTGCATCAAATACAATTCGCCATTTCGGAGATAGTCCCCATCCACTACTGTGATGTATGGGAACCCACCATTGACTCGGGTCGACACGAGCTGATCTCGGACATTCTCGTAATCTTTATCGGAGACCTGGTATGTATCTCCTTTTTTCTCAAAAAGATACATATCTTCCCTTGAGACCAGATCCTTAGTCAGGAAGTTGCGAATGAAGGAAATATCGGATTCCACTTCTCTTACTTCAAAAATTTTCTCGCGTCCTGTACCTGGTTTCACCCCTCTCGCTCGCATCTCCTCTGTCGGATTATCATAGCGTTTTTCAATATCTTCAAACATTTTCACACCTAAATAATACGGATTGATTTGTGTCCTTGAAGGCTGGACGACATTCGCATTCAGCTTGGCAAATTCTACTGTTTCAGATGATGTGAGATCCAGCTCTCTCACAATACGCTGATGCCAATATGATGCCCATCCTTCATTCATAATTTTCGTTTCCAATTGAGGCCAGAAATAGAGCATCTCTTCACGCATCATCGTCAGCACATCCCGCTGCCATTCCTCCAACTCACTGCTATATTGTTCAATAAACAGCAACAAATCTTTTTCCGGATGAGGCGGGAACTTTTTGCGCTTTTTGCGCCTGTAAGGCTTTTTATCCTTGTTTCGGTCATCCAAATCCCATAGGTCATCATAAGCAGTCTTTATTTTTCTTTCCGTTGATTCCGCTTCTTCCTCATAAGTCGGAAGCTTAGGACGCATAATGGATGGATCGATATGCTCCTGGATAGAGAGTACGGCATCCAAGAATTTTTCCACTTCGTCTTTGCCATGCACCATTTCGTAGTGGGCGATCCGCTCGGCAGTCGCAGTCATGCTTTCGACCATATCATCTCGCGTATTGGAAAAGCGGATATTATTTTTAAAGAAGTCGCAATGTGCCAGTACATGAGCTACTATCAACTTATTTTGAATGAGTGAGTTCGTATCAAGCAAAAATGCGTAACAAGGGTTAGAGTTGATGACGAGTTCATATATCTGGCTTAACCCTAAATCATACTGCAGCTTCATTCTGTGGAATTGCTTCCCAAAGCTCCAATGTGTATATCTGGTTGGCATGCCGTATGCGCCAAATGTATAAATGATTTCTGCTGGACATATTTCATAACGCATTGGGTAAAAGTCCAATCCAAAACCCTTTGCGATCTCTGTTATTTCGGCGATTGCTTTTTCCAATGCCTTTTCTTCAGTCAATCGGATCCCTCCAAATATGGTTTGTATAGTTTATGATGAGAGAACAAAAAACTTGAATGAAATAAGCATGTGATTTGAAGCAGACTTTATTTAGTAATAATATTTCATAATGATTGAATTTAGTAATCATATATAGCAGAATAGAGATATATCGTGGTGAGGAGTGACGCTATGTTAGTCAAAAATGATTACGTTGCAAAGCATGATGTGGTGTTCGTGAAAGAGAACGACACGAAACAGACTGTTTTCAAGAAGTTGAATGATTCCGGCTACCGCTGTATACCCGTGCTGGACGAAGACAAGAAAACATTTGTCGGCAACATTTACAAAGTCCACTTGCTCGAGTATGAAAAAAATTATGGGAAACTGGATGGAACCGTAAAAGAACTGATCAAAAACAAGAATGGCCATGCCAAGGAAGATGACCCATTTTTCACTGTATTTTCTTTGATTAAACAATTGCCTTACCTGGCAATCGTGGATGAAAATAAAACATTCCTCGGCATTTTGACGAACGGAAATGTCATACAGGTGCTGGAAAATGCTTGGGGAGCGAATAATGGCAGCTATTCGTTGACCATCGGAACGATTGAATACTCCGGTGCTCTGCAAAAGATGCTGCGCGTCGTGAATAAACATTGCAATGTGCAAAGTGTCATTTCCTTAAATAACAATTCCAACTACGTTCGGCGTGTCTGCATCGTCTTGCCAATGGAAGTCGATGAAGCACTGATGAAAAAGGTTTGTGACGACCTTGATAAAAATAATTTCACTGTTACGGATATCGAAACATTGAACTAGGACTTGCGGGCACCTTCATAAAGCTGAAGGTGCCTTCGTTTGAAAACACCTTTTTCCCCTGCATGTTCTTGTCCGATTTGGAAATCCTAAACTGCAGGAGGATGATAGTGTTGAACGAAAAAAACAAACTGGACATCGAAGGTTTGCATGCACAGCTTGAAAAATGGCACGGCAGCCATATTTGCATTAAGAAGGACGAATTACGTGATGTGGATGAAATTCGAATGGAACTGAACAGTATCTCATATGATAAAAACACAAGAAAGCTTGATAATTATCAGTCCCTGTACACGTTACATCTTAATGGCACAGGAAGCATACAAACTGACCGGAAGGAACAGCCGCTGCCTGATGCAGTTTATGACATTCCGCTGGAAGATACAGCCAGCTACAAGATGAATGGCAGTGCGCTGCAACTGCATACCACTCGCGGTACGTACGAAATTAGGCCAGATGGTGATCCGAACATGACACAGAGCGGGTGAAGAAAAGCGGTCACGACCCTTTCTTCATCCGCTCTGCATATTCTGGAAGCTACATTTTACACGGTTGCAGACACTTTTTTCTGAAAAAAGTTTTTCATAGCTGGATAGACATCATTTTTTTCCTTTAACACATAATGCCGAAATTTCGGATCTTCAATATTGCGGAATGTCTTCATCAATGTCGAATAACGGTCATACACATTTACTTCCCCATAACCGAACATATTTGAAATCTTCATGAGCTCCTGTATCAGCCTCGTGCAGCGTGCATTATCTGTCGAAAAGTTCTCCCCATCGGAGAAATGGAAAGGGTAAATATTATAACGGCTTGGCGGATATTTTTCATCTATGACTTCCAGCGCTTTTTGATATGCAGAAGAGCAAATGGTTCCGCCGCTCTCCCCTTTGGTAAAAAACTCCTCCTCTGTCACGACTTTAGCTTCTGTATGATGCGCAATAAATTCAATATCCACATGTTCATATTGCGAACGTAAAAATCGTGTCGTCCAGAAAAAGAAGCTTCTGGCAAGAAATTTGGCAAATGAGCCCATAGATGCACTTGTATCCATCATCGCGATCAAGACCGCATTGGATTCTTGTCTGATCACTTCATTCCATGTCTTAAATCGCAGATCTTCTTCATAAATGGGGGCAATGGTTGGCGTACCCTTGGTAGCATTCCGTTTCAATGCAGATAAAATTGTCCGTTTCTTATCCACATTACCCATCAACCCTTTTTTACGTACATCATTAAATTCCGTTTGTTCGACAATGATATTCGCTTGATCCTTTTCTTCCAGATCAGGCAGCTCCAGCTCCTTGAAAAGAAGTTCTTCTACTTCTGCCATCGATACTTCCGCTTCATAATAGTCTACACCAGGTTTGTCGCCGGCCTTCCCTTCACCTGATCCGCCTTGAGCCTTCTGTTTTCCTGAGCCATCCCTGGCAATGACATCCCCAACCTTGCTGTCCCCACTGCCCTGCCCAACATGCTTTGATTTGTTATGATTATAGCGGATTTTGTATTCATCCAAAGATCTGATCGGTATTTTCACGATATTTTTTCCATCGTTCATCACAATACTCTCTTCTGTGATCAAATCTGGCAAGTTATTTTTAATGGCATCCTTCACTTTTTCCATATGCCTTTCCTGATCCTGAAATCCTTTGCGATGGAGAGACCAGTCTTCTTTGGAAACGACAAAATTTTCCTTTTCCTCCTGCACACTATCCCCACCTTCAGTTTAAGATTACATCCCTTTCTCCAGCTTATGCATCCGTGATAATCAATGTTTGCGCTCTGGCCAAATCCCAGCGCTTTGTCCACGATCCCGGGACAGTCTTTTTTAAAAACAACAGGACTAACCATATTCATTAGTCCTGTTGTTTTTGCTGTTTATCTATAAAATCATCGATTCAGCAAGCTTCCGACGTAACGCAGCAATTCGTTTGCCGAAATGGAATTATAGCCATATTCGTCAATCAGACGGGCCACCACCTCGTTGATTTTTTTCAACTGCTGTTCATCCGGTGTTTTACTGGATGTCGTGATTTTGACAACATCTTTCAAATCGGCGAACAGCTTCTTCTGAATAGCTTCACGCAGCCGATCATGCGAATTGTAATCAAAACGTTTCCCCTTGCGCGCATATGCCGAGATACGAATCAATATCTCCTCGCGAAATGCCTTTTTTGCATTTTCTGAGATACCGATCTGTTCTTCAATGGAGCGCATCAGTTTTTCATCTGGCTGCATTTCCTCACCAGTCAATGGATCTGTCAATTTATTTTTATTGCAAAATGCTTCCACATTATCCAGATAGTTATCCATCAAAGTTTTCGCAGACTCTTCATAGGAATAGACAAATGCTTTTTGTACTTCTTTTTTGGCTATTTCATCATACTCTCTTCTTGCCACAGCAATATAGTTCAAATACTTTTCTTTCTCTTCATCTGTAATGGAAGGATGAGCACCCAAACCGTCTTTTAACGATCGAAGCACATCCAGTGCATTAACAGAAGGCACATCCTTTTGGATGATTGTCGATGAAATTCGGTTGATGACATAGCGTGGATCGATGCCGCTCATGCCCTCATCGTGGAATTCATTTTTCATTTCCGTTACGTCACCCTGATTGAAACCTTCGACAGTCTCACCGTCATAAAGCCGCATTTTTTTAACTAAATCAATACCATTCTTTTTCGATTCTTTCAGTCGCGTCAAAATGGTAAAGATAGCAGCGACTCTAAGTGCATGTGGTGCGATATGCACATGTGCCATGTCACTTTCACGAATCATTTTTTCATAAATACGCTCTTCTTCACTCACCCGCAGATTATATGGAATAGGCATGACAATAATACGTGAATGGAGCGCTTCATTTTTTTGATTGGAAATGAAAGCACGGTATTCCGCTTCGTTTGTGTGAGCGAGAATGACCTCATCCGCAGAAATAAGTGCGAATCTACCCGCTTTGAAATTCCCTTCCTGTGTCAATGACAGCAGATGCCAGAGAAACTTCTCATCACATTTCAGCATTTCCTGAAATTCCATCATGCCACGATTCGCTTTATTCAGCTCCCCATCAAAACGGTAGGCGCGCGGATCAGATTCCGAACCGAACTCGGCGATAGTGGAGAAATCGATGCTTCCTGTCAAATCAGCAATATCCTGGGATTTCGGATCAGATGGACTAAATGTTCCAATTCCGGCACGCTTATCCTCAGAGAAAAAAATACGCTCGACGATGACATCCTCTATCCGTCCACCATATTCTTGTTCTAAACGCATCGTATTCAATGGGGACAGACTGCCTTCAATGCGTATACCATATTCATCATAAAAATCTTCCCGCAGGTGATTTGGTATCAAGTGAAGTGGATCCTCATGCATAGGACAGCCTTTAATGGCATAAACAGCACCTTCATCTGTCTTTGTGAATTGCTCGAGTCCACGCTTCAACATGGTGACAATCGTTGATTTCCCCCCGCTGACAGGCCCCATCAACAGCAATATACGTTTGCGTACATCAAGCCTTTTGGCTGCTGGATGGAAATACTCCTCCACAAGCCTTTCAATCGCCTCCTGCAGTCCAAATATCTCCTTGCTGAAAAAGTCATATGATTTCCCATTGCCTTTTTTAGATACACCTGCATTTTTAATCATCTGATACATGCGCGAGTGGGCGGTTTGCGCCACTTCGGGACGTTCCTTCACAAGCTCCAAGTAATCGGCAAATGTACCTTCCCATTTCAATCTTGCCTCTTCTTCCCGGTAGTCCCTCACCTTGTTCAAAATGTCCAATATTTTCCCCTCCATCCGGGTTATGGGTTTCTATAGCTTATGCCTGACAAACGTTGAACATGACTTCCTTCAATTTCGGGTAAAGTCCATATATGATTCAACGTATTTTTCGATTGCAGCGGTATGTTTTCCAATCCGCCGCAAAATCTTCTGCCTGCCATTCCTTTTCACTGCCGGTTTACTTGTTCACTATCACAAAATCCTCGGCAGGAAAAGTTATGACTGTCTGCTTTTTTCCTTTGTCACCATAGCGATTGGCTGATCTTTGCGTGTCAGTAAATTATAAGCAAATGCAGAGGAGAGGCGAAAACCTTCTTCCATCTTGTCAGCCAAATGATTGGATCTTTCATAAATGATAGCCCGTAGACTATTAATTTGCCGCAACATTTTCTCCATTGCAGCTTCCTGGTTTTCCATCCGTTGCGACATTCGCGTCTGCCTCTCCTCTAAATCACTATTGACAGTCTGTACATGCTCCTCCATTGCGTTTTCCTGCTGCAGCATGTGCTCTTTCAATACGTTTTTATGGCTTTGCAGCTGTTCCTTGAACATATCCCCTTGACTGTATTGCACAGCTAGCTCTGCCAATGTTTGTTCTTGCATAATTTGTGTAGCTTCAATCGCTTGATTTATCATATGAAGCTTTTCATCTAATTTTAAAGATGCATCGTTTTGCTTCTCGGCCTTGGCGGCTAAATGTTGGCAGTACTCTCGCACTTGTTCCAATTCCTGCAGCACTACCTGCTTCGTTTCCTGCTCATCACCTATAGCTGACTGGACCAAGTCTTTGTTCTCTTCCATTGCGTTGAAAATTGCTTCATGAGCTATCTGTTGTTTTTGATTATCCTGCTGAAATGCCTTCAGTAACGCCTGTATATCCTTCCAGTTTTTTCCTGAATCCATCTGCCTCATTTTCAGATCAGTTAATGACTGCTGAATGGAAGCCATCTGCCGCTGTTGCTGCTGCAACAACGCTGCCCGCTGATCTGACTGATAATATGATTGGTTTGGAGCCGCTACTTGATTATTTTTAAAGATCCTTTTTCCTTTCTCATTTATATATAGACTCATTTTCTTCACTTCCCGGTAGAAGTTTTTACCATTCTATGCGCATACACCCATCCAGGAACGTCCACAGACAGAAAATAGGCTTTTGTCCTGTGTGACGATAATTCGGCCTTCAGCCTTGGACAGTAGACAACCGTGCCTGCAGCAGCCGAGCTTCATGAAATAAACCTTTAATCCATTTCACTGGTAAATATTTCTCTTGCAAACTAAATTTTCATCATGCTATAATAAATCAATACTTTAGTTAATTAAAGTGATAAAGTGGCAAAGAAAAACATACTTCAACAGGAGGAAAAAACATGAAACGTTTAGCAATCATTCTAGCATTCATACTTGTACCGACAATCCTTGCTGGATGTACTTCTTCAGAAGCAAAGAAAAATGACAACAAACTGGTCATAGGTGTGGACGACAAAATGGCACCACTTGGCTTCCGAGATGAAAACAACAAATTGGCAGGATTTGATATCGATTATGCAAAAGCTGCCGCCAAAGAAATGGGAAAAGAAGCCCAGTTTCAACCAATCGACTGGAGTACGAAGGAATCTGAACTGAATAGCGATCGTATTGATTTAATTTGGAACGGCTACACGATCACGGATGAGCGCAGCAAAAAGGTGCTTTTTACCAAACCTTATCTGGAAAACAGACAAGTAATCGCAACGTTGGCAGACTCCAAAATACAAACATTGCAAGATCTTAACGGAAAAGTAATCGGTCTGCAGTCTCTTTCATCAGCCGGAGATGCACTGGATAAAAGTCCGATCAAAGATAAAGTGAAAAAAGTCTCCGAGTTTGCAGACAATGTGACTGCGTTAAACGATTTGAAAAACGGCAGACTTGATGCAGTCGTGATCGATGAAGTGGTGATCGACTACTATATGGCGCATGAAAAAAATACATTCAAAGTGCTTGATCATTCGCTTGCTTCGGAAAAGTACGGAATCGGAGTTAAAAAAGGAAATGGTAAGCTGTTGAAAAGTTTGCAGCAAGCACTCGATAAACTAAATAAAGACGGTACTGCCGATAAAGTCTCCGAAAAATGGTTTGGCGAGGATAAAATATTAAAATAAAACGGCATTTTCAGCAAATAATCTGATTGGGAGGTGTCGGAAAGCCACACAACACTTTCATATTGCATAAAGTTAGCAGCAGGTGACTGCCTGTTTATCTGGAGGAATAAATTATGTCTTTTGACTATATTGTTTCACTTATCAAGCCAATGCTGCAGGGCGCGGAAATGACGATTATCTTGTTTTTCATCGCCATCATTATTTCAATTCCCCTTGGCTTTTTACTTACCGTGGCTGTCAATAGCAGTTTCAAGCTATTGTCATTGGCCGCCAAAGCTTATATATACATTGTCCGTGGGACTCCCCTTTTGCTGCAGTTGCTGATCATCTGTTTCGGTCTGCCAATGCTGCCTGTTATCGGTCCGTACCTTGTTCTTGACCGGTTTGTCGCTGCATCGATTGGTTTCATCATCAATTATGCTGCATATTTCGCTGAAATTTTCCGCGGCGGCCTATTGGGAGTAGACAGCGGACAATATGAAGCCGCGCAAGTGCTCGGATTAAACAAATGGCAGACGATGCGCAAGATTATAATGCCACAGATGTTTCGCATCGCACTCCCTGCTGTAGCCAACGAATCCGTTACACTGATTAAAGACACCGCTTTGTTGTATGCTGTTGCCGTGCCGGAATTGTTGCATTTTGCTCAAACAGCCGTCAATCGCGATTTCACCATTCTGCCATTTTTCCTGGCGGCACTGATTTACCTGCTCATGACTGTAATGATATCGCTAATTTTCAATATGCTGGAGAAGCGGATACGTTTTGAATAAAAGAAATTGATTTTTCATAAAGGGAACGATGAACTATGGCTATCATGGAAATTATGGAACTTGGCAAGACATATAACGAGACAAAAGTATTGAAGAATGTAACGTTTTCTGTTGGAAAAAATGAGGTGCTCGCGATTATTGGCCCATCAGGGTCAGGTAAAAGCACATTGCTCCGAAGTCTCATTCATCTCGAAGAAGCCGACAGTGGCGCAATCCGTATCGATGGGGCTTATTTGGCAAAAGACGGAAAGTATGTAAGTGCTGCCGCTATGAAACGTATCACTGCTAAAATGGGAATGGTGTTTCAGCACTTCAACTTATTTCCAAATTTGACCGTTAGCGAAAACCTGGTGCTTGCACCGAAATATGTCAAAAAAGAGGCCAAGTCCCTGACAAAAAAAAGAGCAGGAGAGCTGCTTAAAAAAGTGGGCCTTGCTAAATGGGCTGATCATTACCCCGCAAAGTTATCCGGCGGTCAAAAACAGCGTGTCGCCATCGCCCGGGCCCTAATGATGGATCCTGATATTATGCTATTTGATGAACCAACTTCCGCACTGGATCCGGAACTTACTGCTGAAGTGCTACAAGTGATGAAAGAGCTCGCCAAAGAAAGCATGACAATGGTTGTAGTCACCCATGAAATGGACTTCGCCCGCCATGTAGCCGATCACGTCATTGTACTTGATCAAGGAAAAATCATTGAATCCGGGACTGCGAATGATATCTTTGAAAATCCGCGATCCGAACGGACAAAGGCATTTCTCCATCGCAGCCGGTAAAATCCGCAAAACGGAACGCCACTATTCAAGGTTTTCCAGAAAGTTTCCGATAGGTTTTCAGAAATTCGTCTGGTTTTATTTTCAATTTAAATGTAAAAATCCCGCTGTTTGTATAGACGTAAAGCAAACCCGCTTTGCCGAATTTCCGAAAGGTCATATCCATCACTTCGTGCAGCAAAAAGGTATGGTGCTTGGATGTGACTTTATCCTTGTATAGCTTCAATAGTCTTTCTTCTTCTGTATCAATCTGTTCCACACTCTTCACTTCGCGAATCACCTCGAAATAAGGTAAAACAGCTTTCAGGCTCATACTTTTCCCTCCGTACTTGCATCGCTGTCACTATGATAACATATCCAATTTATCTCTCTTATTGATTGTATTCTGCAAATTAGGGTAATGTAAAGGTATCTAAGGGGGGAGTTGAGGACGATGAATAGTGCATTTGCTTCTTTTTTACCAGTATTGGAAAAAATGGCTGCGGACAAAATAGAGATTACCAAGCAAAATATATTAAATAGCCCCCTTTTGCTAATGGGACGTTCAAGCGGGTTGGAAATGTTCTATTCTCCTCATAATGAATACATCAATTATGATGCTCCAGTTGTTATTGCTGGCATCACACCAGGCTGGCAGCAAATGAGAGCAGCTCTCATTCAATTCTTACATAGCTATAACCAAGGAAAAACACTGCACCAGGTACTTAAGGAGACGAAGGAAGCCGCAAGCTTTATCGGCTCCATGCGGATTAATTTGGTCAAGATGCTACAGTCGTGTGGATTATTTGATGTGCTGCATATTTCGGCAAACTCCTTGTTTTCGGAGCACAGACACTTGCTGCATACAACCTCCATCGTTAAATACCCTTTGTTTCGCAGCGGCAAAAATTACACTGGTTATCAGCCCGTTTTACAACGGGTCCCCGCCCTGCATACCTATTTAAATGAGGTATTCCCTAATGAAATGGAAGCTATTCACACAACGAAACTGATCATACCGCTTGGAAAAGTTGTTGATCAGGAAATCCAAAGACTAATGAAAGAAAAACAAATTACAAATGCTTATTGCCTGAGTGGATTTCCACATCCATCCGGTGCTAACGGCCATCGTCAGCGCATTTTTTCGAGAAATAAGGGCATGTACAAATCAGTCATCCAGGAGTGGGCACAGATGCGGAGTGACTGAAGCAAGTTTTTTGACAGTCATTAACAGAAAGCGTAAAGTAAGTAGCGCATAAAACCAAGTGAAATAATCAGGTTTAGAGTTATCACGCTTGATATATCGTAATCCTTCCGGTTTTAAGCGTGAATAATTCAAATCCTGTCCACCAAATGAACATTCAACAAGCTAAACAAACAGCGATGGAATGAAGGTTCATTTTATATAGGAGGTCGAATTGTGAAAACTCTTTTTCACAAATACCTGGATGCATCGTTAATCCTAAAAATAACGATTGGACTAATTCTGGGTATCATTGTCGGTTTGGTATTTGGAAAAGAGGCTGCAACTGTACTTGCGCCATTCGGGGATTTATTGTTGCGTCTCCTGCAGTTTCTTATCATACCGTTGATTTTATTCACTCTCATCGTAGGTGTGAATCAGACAAGTATTACCAACCTTGGCAGAATGGGCGGAAAAGTGTTCAGTTATTATGTAGTGACTTCCGCTTTAGCCATCGTCGTCGGTATCCTCGTTTCCATGGTTTTCAAACCTGGGACAGGGATCCAGTTAAAATCCAGTGATGCCGTAGATATCCCTGAGAACCCTGGAGCGGTCCATGTATTGCTCCATATCGTGCCTGACAATATTGTCCAGGCTTTTACCGAAATGAACCTGCTGGGCATGATTTTTACTGCTTTTGCTTTCGGAATCGCTATTGCATCGCTTAGGGGCTCCGACAAGTTCAAACAGACAGGGGATACTGTTTATACTGTCATCGAAGGGCTGAATGAAGCAACGTTTCGTCTGATGAACGTTATCTTGCAATATGTGCCTATAGGCATCTTCGCTATTATGGCTAAAACGGTCGGTACACAGGGAGTGCATACGTTGCTTTCGCTGGGACATGTCGTCATGGTACTGTATATCGCTTTAATCGTCCATCTTGGTGTCTATGTGCTTTTCATGCTTATTAGCGGTATATCGCCATTAAAATTCTTTTCGGCTGCCAGAACACCGATGCTCACCTCATTTGTGACACAAAGCAGTTCAGGCACACTGCCGCTTACATTGCAAGCGGCACAGAAATTAGGGCTTTCCAAAAGCCTGTACAGCTTCAGCTTGCCGCTTGGGGCGACAGTAAACATGGATGGTGCAGCCATCCGGATTGCTGTATCTGCCGTATTTGCAGCCAATGCTATGGGGAGCCCATTAAGTTTCACTGACATGCTGCAGGTAGTGCTGGTTGGAACATTGGCTTCTATAGGTACTGCAGGTGTGCCAGGGGCGGGAATTATCATGATTGCCACCGTCTTCTCGCAGATAGGGCTCCCGATGGAAGCAGTCGGTTTGCTTACTGCAATCGACGCACTTGTAGGTATGGGCTGTACTTCCTTGAATGTGACAGGGGACCTGGTTGGAACATGTATTATCAACCAATCCGAAAAGAAGCGTTCGCGTGATTTGTCATGTATCCAGGAAAGCGGACATTGATTTGATATGAGAAACAAAAACAGCATCTATTGCAGTCTTCAGCTGCGATAGATGCTGTTTTGATTAATTATTTTCTTGTACTGCTGGTTTTTTACATAGTGATGCATTAATTCCTTGCAGTTGTAATTCGTGTACCAGTTTTTTTAATTTTTCCAAGTAGCCGTTAGCCATATGTACATCACCTCTGGGCTGCTTCATCATAATACATTTTATCTACTTCCATACTAATTTACGTTTTTACGCATGTCAATGGAGTTTTGGAGAATTTTAAACTTTCCCAAGTCATACTTATTTATTCATTTTCGATAGAAAATCTCCCAGCAAATCGTCCAGGTCAGCCTCATTATCTTCATCTGATGCTGCAGCCGTTTCTTCCACAGCTTCACGCTGATCTTTCATCGCTGCTTCCCAATCAATGCTGTCCATGTCAGCGCTGTTTTCTTTGTTCGATGAAACTGGCTTTTCAGCTGCCGGCTTTTCTTGCACCACCGGCTTATCATCCAGGACTTCTTCTTGTAAATACAGCGCTTCATCAATGTCCAGCGCGCTACTATTCATTGAAGCCAGCAAAGACGTTGCCCTGACAGGATCCGCTAGTATGTGGTAGACAATGCTGCCAAGCAGTGCCTCTGAATGCTCGTGTTTCAGCCAGTCGCGCTGTGCTTTGCTAAGCTGGTGGGGAAGCGGGACTGTTATCGATTCACGTTTGCGCTGATATGATTGCCCCAAGCCATTCATGACATACTCGGCTATTTTACTGGAAAAGTTCCGGCGTTCCTGTTTTTTCAATGCATCCAAGTGTTTCAGCAGGTGGTCCGGTGTATCAGAAGGAACGCGAAACGATATAGTTTGTCCTCGCTTGATCTCACTCAATGTTATTCACCTAGTTCGTAGCCTTGCTTGTTTCCTTGGCAGGCTTTGCCTTTTTTGATCTTCTTTCAAAATCTTTGACAAGTTTATAATAAGCATTGGCCATCATCCAGATACTTTCCTTTTCGTTCTCGAAGAAATCGATGTTATAACCTTCCAGATTGTTATTAAGCGTTTTTAGATAATCCTTCAAAACATTGGAGCCGCCACCTACAAAATAGCATATTTCCGTCTGGGAGTTCTTTTGCCACACATTCCGAAGCAATCGATATTGCTTCTTGGCAAGCTCCAGCAATATCCTGTCTGTAATATCATGGACACTTGTACGGCTGCCTTTTACCATGATATGGTTACGATCGTTCTTTTTTGTAATAATTTCCACTACATCACTGCGGCTGTCTAGTTCAACTCCGTGCTTGGACAGGATCTCGTCGCGGATCGCTTCCAGAGATTCTGAAACACCAAGGTTGAACCCCTGTGCCTTGTCATCATCTACAGTACGGTTTTTAATAACAGCAATATCTGTCGAAAGTCCACCGATGTCTTGAATGATAATGCGTTTGTCAATCAAATCTTTGTTCGTGATTTTCCCATCGTTATCCATAACCAAGTTGATAAAGGCCGCAAAACCTTCCGGATAGACTTTAACGTCTTCAAAATTGATATTAACCTTTATGCCTTGATATTTCGGTGTGACCAGGAATTCTACTTGATGGACAGACCCCAACAATTTGGAACGATACCCTGCGTCTCTTCCTTCTTTTGCTTCCCGGAGCGGCAGACCTGTTCCCAGTAAGTAACTGGCATCGACTACATTGTTCTTCTTTGTAAAAGCGGATTCGTTTTCTTTGCGCACCGCATCTAAAGCCAGGGTGGTGAACAGCATAACCAATGTTTGATCCTCTTCTGACTTACTGCTTCCCGGATCCAGTTCAGTCGAGTTATTACTTTTCGCGGCAAGTGAGCCGACACGGTAAATCACACCATTTTCATTCAATGCAGGGGAATGGACTCTAACATGTATCCCTTCCAAAGGGTTTTTAGAATCCAATTCTTCAATCCCGATTACCGGACGATCTTCTGTATCTCTCGCAATAACGTTTGGGATGTTCAATTCATAATCCAAATCTCCAAATATAGCTTTAATAGAATCGTTACCTACATCTACTGCAGCAATTCTCGTTTGTGTCATTCTCATCATTCCTTCTCATTTAATGATTTCATGGCATATCCGTCTTCTTCATTCTCTTATGTATCAACTAAAGGAGATTGACTGGATAGCATCTACTCTATTTATTTTAAATGTAATTACTGGTTACTGCAATGTCATTACGGAAAAATTAATAAACTTGTAAACATGTTTACGTTTCTCTCCAATTTGTTTACAAAACCGTTTACTTGCATACTTTTTATGCATACACGTTTACACCTTAATATACCAGCATGCATACCCATTTGTATACAAGTATACAGTTATTGTTTACTTTTGTTTACGCTAATGTATACTTGTAGTCATAAATGTAAACAAGTTTATATTACAAAGTTTCGTGATGAAGTGGCACATATTAAATTCGTAAAAGATTAAGTTGCGCATCCTTTCATTTATTTCTGAATTAAATGTTTGATAGATTTAAAATGAGGAAGAAGAGAAAATAACAGAACGAAGCCAAAACAAAAAACAATCGACTCAAGAAAATAGCTTCACACGGTAAAATATGCTAATTAAGCTTATTTGAGCGATTTTTAAACAAATAACACTCACGTTATCAATACTTCTATAAAACGCCTTCAAATAAGCTTAAAATGATGCGGTTTTCACTTGCTATTGGGCTCCCTTATTATATTTCGCATCAAAAAATCCCCTATCCTGATTTGGGATAAGGGAAATGAGTCTCCTTTATATATTTGTTGCGGCGATTTTAACTTTTTTAATTTGATAGCCATCTATTTCCTCGATGATGAAATCAAAATCACCACAGGTCACAGTAGTTCCTTTTTCAGCTTCCAAATTTTTGGTGATGATCCACCCTCCGATCGTATCTACCTCATCATCCTCAAGTAAATCCGAGCCGACAATCTCATTCACATCTTCCAGTAAAAGCTTACCATCTACAATATATGTTTTATCATCAATTTTGGTAACCATTGGTTGTTCATTGTAATCGAACTCATCACGGATTTCACCAACGATTTCCTCCAGGATATCTTCGACCGTGACCAACCCGGAGGTCCCGCCGTATTCATCAATGACAATCGCCATATGAATTCGTTCCTTCTGCATTTTCAGCAATAATTTCTTGATGGGTGTCGCTTCCGAAACGTGAATAATTGGTCTGATTAATGGTTCAATAGACACTTGCTCCTGCTTTATATGCTTCGTTATCATTTCCTTGATATTGACCAGACCAACAATATGATCTTTATCGCCCTCTGCCACCGGATATCTCGTAAATTGACCATCGTTCATAATCGCGATATTCTCAGCAGCATCTCTGTCCTTGTAAAAACATACCATTTCAGTACGGGGCACCATGATTTCTTTTGCGACCCGATCATCAAATTCAAATATATTATTCACATACATCATTTCTGTCTGGTTGATCTCCCCGCCCTTATAGCTCTCCGAAAGAACAAGCCGCAGTTCTTCCTCTGTCATTGCTGCTTCGTTCTCACTTGCGGGTTTGAAGCCCAGCACTCGCAGTATCAAGCGTGAGGACCCATTCAAGAACCAAATGAACGGAAACAATATCTTATAAAATATAATCAATGGTCTGGCGAGAAATAAAGTGAAATTTTCCGCCTTTTGGATCGCGATCGACTTTGGTGCTAATTCACCAATGACAACATTTAAAAATGTCATCACTGAAAAAGCGAGAACAAAGGCAATGATTTTCGATACAGCCGGACTAATTGCAAACTTATCAAGCACTGGCTCGATTACCGCAAGCACTGTCGGCTCACCAAGCCACCCTAACCCTAAAGCAGCAACTGTGATTCCAAGTTGGGTAGCTGATAAATAACTATCTAAATGATCAATAACTTTTTTTGCTGATACTGCCTTCTTATTACCCTCATCAATCAATTGTTCGATTCTGGTAGCTCTTACCTTTACGATGGAAAATTCGGCTGCCACAAAGAAAGCTGTAAAAGCAATCAATATGACAACCCCAAGTATGTTAACTATTTCCAATGAATAACCCTGTGCCAGAATGGCACTCGGGTTTCACCTCCTGTGGTGTTTACAAAATTAGATGTCCGCTGTGGTTCAATTATTCGGCTCCTTTTTTCGCAAATAGAAAAAAAGCTGCCTGTCCATGTTATCGACTTCCCACTTGAACCACCCCCCTGATTGATAAAAATTATATCGTACTATAAAAGAGAAATGCAAGAATTAATGATAAGGAACGAATAGCTTCATTTGTACATCATCGCAAGGACTCTGCCATTCTAGCGGCGATGGTAGCAAGTGAAATCCGTTCATACAGTTTTTCTGGACAACCAATCTTGTCAAAAATGTACAATCTCCCCCCCCGAGGACTTATCCACTGGTCCAATAGTAATCAACAGGATGACTTTTTCTGCTTTTTGAAAAAGCTGTTACGGTTTGATGAAGCTAATGGGATTCACTTAGACATGATAGACATAACCAAAAGGATTCAGACAAGTCCAACAAATTGTCGTTCCAATACATTTTTTTGTAAATACACATTTATGAACTTTTTGTGTCTTTTTTTCGATAAATCTGTTACAATAAACATATAAAGTAAGGAGAGCGCTTTCAAATTGAAGTTTACAGGGAGATGATCATCAATGGGTATTGTTGTCATGTTCATGGCACTGGCGTCGCTGACTCCGTTCCTATTCGTTCAATTGAACAAAAAGATAATCGCTGCTGTACAAACAGTGATGCTGATTGGAATGTGGATCTATTTTTTCCAAGCATTATTCCATACCGCTCCCCATGCATTCTCCATCACCTGGATTATGTTTTACGCCAGCCTGCTCATAGCTGAATTTGCATGGATCATGTTTATCGGATTCCTTATAAAAGAATATGAAGCGGCCAAAAAAACAACCACCACTTACTAAACAGTGAAGCCATCCTTTTCAGACATGAAAAGGATGGCTTTTTCGATCTTGATGATTTGGCAACAATAAATCTTACATTTTTAATGACCATGTTCCATATGGCTGTCCTGCTCCATACCATCTCCATGGTCCTGATGCCCGAATCCATAGGACATGGTAAACAGGGAGCCAGCAACAATAATCGCGACAATCACAAACCCGTGGAACATCATATTCCACGGCGCATGGCCGTTACCGCTGGCGAACTCCGTCACGTGCATGAACATAAATAGCTGAATGGCAGCCTGGATGACAGCAAGTGTCATGATCCCGGCAATAATCCAACTCTTAGGCAAATCAGAACCAAGTGCCGCCCATGCAGCCACAATAGTCAGCGCTAGCGATAAAATAAAGCCGATGATATGTTTGACAGGAAACTGTTTTGACCTCTTTTCCATTTACATCACCATCCCAAACAGGTACACGCCGGTAAAAATAAAAATCCAAACGACATCGAGAAAGTGCCAATATAGTCCGATGATAAAAACTTTTCGGCTGGTTACCCTTGTAATCCCACGCTGACGCAGCTGGATGAGCAGCAGAATCATCCATCCTGTCCCCAATGTGACATGAACACCGTGCGTGCCGGCCAGAATAAAGAAGGCTGACCAAAAAGCGCTGGATTGCAAAGTGGCACCTTGCTGGACATACTCCATAAATTCATGGATTTCAAACCCAAGAAAGGAAAAACCAAGCAACAATGTAAGAATCAGCCACGCCATTAGTTGCTTTTTTGCCCCATGGCGCATTTCATGAATTGCGATACCGCATGTGAAGCTACTCGTTAATAACAAAAACGTCATGATCAAAGTGCCTGTCGGCTCGAACAATTCGCTTGGTGAAGGGGCATCCGCTATTCTCCCGTAGAGCACCGCGTAGGTAGCAAAAAGCGTTGCAAACAATGCCAGTTCAGCAGACAGGAAAATCCAAAACCCGAGAATATTCAACTGTCCTCTTTCCGTTTGGTATTCAAGCGGTCTCGGTTGTGCCTGTTCTTCATTCATGGTCTAACCCCCTTCTGCCACGCTCCATCCGTTTTATTTCCGCTACTTCAATATGGTAACCTTCATCATAATCAAAGGAACGGATAATCATCATCACTATGCCGCCCGCAGCCATTACAGCCGCCAACGAAATCCATTCAAAAACAAGTGCAAAGCTTGCCAGAAACAGAATAAACATCATGATAAACGGCTTGCCCGTATTGCTCGGCATATGAATTGGCGAAAGTTTCTTTTCATCAAAAGTGGTTTCTCCATTTTTTTTCATTTCGACAAAGGCATCACGTTCACTGATGGTTGGCAGTGTTGCAAAATTATATGGCGGCACTGGTGTCGGTGTTGCCCATTCCAGTGTTCGACCGCCCCAGGAATCACCCGTTTTTTCCCGCGGACTGTACCTGAAACTGTAATAAACGTTGTAGACAAATATTGCAAATCCGATTCCCATGCCAAAAGCGCCAATTGTAGAAATGAAGTTTAGCGTGAACCATTCGGGCAAGATATAAAAGACTCGGCGCGGCATGCCGTCCAAACCGATAAAGTACTGCGGCAGGAAACAAACATGAAATCCGATCAGGAAGAACCAAAATGCCCATTTTCCCAGCCGGTCATTTAATTTCAGCCCGAACATTTTTGGATACCAGTAAGTCAGACCCGCAAAGCAGGCAAAAACCGTTCCGGCAATCAACACATAGTGGAAGTGGGCAATCAGGAAGTACGAATTGTGAAACTGATAATCCGCAGCAGACATTCCGAGCATCACACCAGTCACACCGCCAATCACGAAACTTGGAATAAACGCCAGAGCCCACAGCATGGCAGTGGAAAATTCAATTTTTGATTTATACAGGGTTCCAAGCCAGTTAAATATCTTAACCCCTGTTGGCACTGAGATTAACATCGTGGAAACCGAGAAAACTGAATTCACGAAAGCCCCAGCCCCCATCGTGAAGAAATGGTGAACCCAGACAAGGAAACTTAAGCCGGCAATGAGGATGATCGACCATACCATAGCGTCATAGCCGAAGATCCTCTTATGTGCGAACGTCGCAATGACTTCCGAAAAAATACCGAATGCTGGCAGTACAACGATGTAGACCTCCGGATGCCCCCACATCCAAAACAAATTCGCCCACATCATCGGCATACCTTGACCATCAAGTGAGAAAAACTGCGAACCAAAAACCCTGTCAATCGTCAAGAGTGCAAGTGCGATGGTCAAGATTGGAAAAGCGAAGACAATAATAAAGCATGTAATGAAGGTCGACCAAGTGAAGATAGGCATCTTGAACATTTTCATGCCTGGTGCGCGCATTTTTAATATCGTCACCATCAGATTAACGCCTGTCGCCAATGTACCGATACCGGCGAGCTGCAAGCCAAGTAAATAAAAATTTTCTCCAGGCCCCGGACTCATTGCTGCTCCTGCCAGCGGAGTGTAACTCGTCCAGCCGGCATCTGGCGACCCGCCTATGACAAATGAAATGTTGAACAGCATAGCGCCGAAAAAGAAGGACCAGAAGCTGATCGCATTCACATATGGAAAGGCAAAGTCTCTCGCGCCAATTTGTAATGGAACAACAATATTCATCAAGCCGATTAAAAATGGCATAGCCATGAAAATAATCATAACTGTCCCATGTGTCGTAAAAATTTCATCATAGTGTTGCGCGCTTAGAAAATTCAAATTGGGTAAAGCCAGCTGCGTCCGCATCATCATGGCGTCCATGCCACCGCGGAACAACATAGCCAATGCGCTCAGAATATACATTATCCCAATTTTTTTATGATCGACAGTTGTCAGCCATTCACGCCAGAGCCATTTCCATTTTTTAAAGTATGTCAGAATGAAAATAATGGCGGTCGTGACGAGCACAATAGCCACCATTCCGCCATAAACGAGCGGCTCACCGGTAACAAAAAAGTCATCAAGTTTCATGGAATCACCAACTTTCTAATTCTTATCCTCCTGAGGATCTACCTCACTTTTCCCGTTTTTTCTCTTCAATCCCATATCATCCTCATAGGCGTCGCGATAACGCTTGATAAAATAGTCCATACCAGCATGAGTGCCGTGGTCCACCCATTTCAGATGTGTAGAAGAAAATACTTGCTTATCCACAAGCCCAGGTTTGATGATGTTGTCATATTTTTTCTGGGTCAGTTTCGGCGCATTATTTTGCATGTCCTTCACCCAGCTTTGAAATGTGTCCTCTTTCTCCGCATGGACATGGAAAGTCTGCTCCGCAAATCCTTCTCCAGTGAAGTTGGCATTTCGTCCACGATAATCCCCCTCTTTATCTGCCTGCAGATAAAGGATTGTTTCCATGCCTGCCATATTGTATTTCTGTCCGCCAAGGCGCGGAATCCACAATGCCGCCATGGAACCAGTCGAGGATAAGCGGAATTCAACAGGGCGGTCAGTAGGTATGTGCAAATAATTCACCGTTTCTATACTTTCCTTCGGATAGCTGAAAATCCATTTCCAATCTGCGGAAGTTGCATAGATAACCAGCGGATCTTTTGTTTTTTCTTTTACCGCAGCCTCCGGTGGCTTTTCCAGATCAAACACAGCGGAAATCGTCGGAATCGCCAAGGCTGTCACGATGACAATCGGGATAATGGTCCAGATGGACTCCAAAAGATTATTCCCGTGCAAATCTTCCTTATAAGAACTCGCTTTTCGATTAGGATGGTTTCGATATTTAATTACAATAATCGTAAAAGCGACATAAACAACAAGGATAATTCCAGCCATAAAATATAACGAGTACATAATCAAGTCTTTTTGCCTCTGGGCAACTGGCCCTTTTGGATCAAAGACCGCTATCGAATCACAGCCGCTCAGGAAGATAAGGAAAAAAGCTGCTAATATGAGGATAAATCCTTTCTTGCTGCGTGGCCTCCAAAACCGCATTCGTAACACCTCCGTTTTCATGTCATATATCAATGATCATGTTTACCCTATTATCATTTCGTAGTTAATTAACGACCTAACCAATGTATTTCACGAAAAAAACAATGGGAAACGTATTTCCCAAAATGTTCAAGTTTTTGTTGCATTTACGTCAATGAATCGTAACATTTTATGTTTATCAGATCAGGCCGATTATAAACATCTCTTTCCCTTGCCTGGTGTAACCTCCACATTGGCACCAAGAACGACTGGTGAAAAAGAATGTTTGCACAGAACCCGATCCAAAACCCCCTTTATAGTAAAAAACCAATATCCCGCTAATGGGGGTATTGGTTTTTTGCCAGTACATTTTTATTTATCTTTTCCGATTCACCACATCGATGCCGCCAGAGCCTGCAATGACACTGCCGGTAATCAAGTCAGAGTCTTCGCTGCATAGAAATGCGATCAGGCGGGCAATGTCCCCCCCTGAACCCGGACGACCGACGGGAGTTTTGTCGTCTTTGACGGACTTAGCAGTTCGAATATCCGCTTCTTTCATTTCACCGGTGATATCACCTGGACAAACCATATTCGCGGTAATGCCATTGCCGGCTTCCTCCAAGGCAATAGACTTTGTCAAAGAGACAAGGCCCACTTTCGCGGCACTGAATGCAGAACGATACAGCCATCCTGGCGTGTGCTGAGCGTCCTGAAAACCATAGGTGATGATTCGGCCGAATTGTTGCTTTCTCATGATAGGAATGACACGCTTTACAAAATGAAAAACAGCACTGAGATTCCCCTCAATCATTTCATACCATTCTGCATCCTCATAATCCACCAGTTTCTTTTCTTCGAACACATATGGTCCTGCATTATTAATCAGATAATCCACACGTCCAAAACGCTGCATCGCTTGATCGACGATATGCTGCACATCTGCTTTCCTCGTCACATCCCCTTGTACGAAATGCAACCTGTTTTCATATGCTTGCCAGGCTTGTTTCAGTTCTTCTACTCTTTTTTTATCACTGTGGAAATTGACAGTTACCGAACAGCCATCCTGCAAAAAACGTTCCGTAACCATTTTTCCAAGTCCTTTCGATCCCGCGGTGATGATTGCATGCCTCAAAGAACAACATCCTCCCCATCAATCAGTCATTTTATGGTTTCAGTTTTTCAATAACGACAGGAATTCCTTACGTTTCTCCGGATTCTCGGCGAAAATTCCCCTACTGGCAGTTGATACTGTAACAGAGTCTCTTTTTTTCACGCCGCGTCCGCACATGCACATATGCTTGGCTTCTATAACAACCATTACTCCTTGGGGACGCAATACCTCTTCCATTGCTTCAGCAATTTGGTTTGTAAGCCGTTCCTGAACTTGGAAACGCTTTGCATAGCCATCAACCATGCGGGCAATTTTAGACAAACCCGTGATTTTCCCATTCGGAATATAGCCTACATGTGCCACACCGAAAATTGGAGCGAAGTGATGTTCACAGACGGAATCAAAGTCGATATCCTTTACCATGATCAAATCACGGTGGTCCACATCGAACAACTTCTCTAAATGTGCTTTCGGTTCTTCTCTGTATCCTTCTGTATACTCGAGGAATTTTTTCATCACACGGAAAGGAGTTTCCTGCAGCCCTTGCCGGTCAGGATCATCACCGCACACTTGAATCAGTTTCCTGACTGCTTCCATAAATTCTCGTGAATCTTTCATTTTGTTTTCCAGACTCTCGGGATCAGCATGCAGCATTTCCTTCAGTCTTATCATATTTATCTCATCTTGTGTCATTGACATCATGTAACCTCTTCTCTGAACAACTCTATTTAGAATAATTCTTTTTTGATATTAGATTCATGCATACATAATATTAGTGTAGTATATTGTTTTTGTATAAGTCAATGAAATTAGTCAAGCTGCCGTTAGTGTATGTGAAGTTTGACGTTTTACTCATTCTGTAATCGCAGTTTCAATTCCCAAGTGAAAATGCAAAAAACGCCTTTCTCGAAAGAAAAGCGTTCTCAGACTCCAATCATATGAGGTTCTTTCCTATATATGAATGACACCTGTGACTACAGAGACAAGCAGCAGCACAAGACTGATGCCCCATAGCCAGAATATGCTGTAGCGGATATGCTTGCCCATTTCTGCACCAGCTAAACCAAGTGCCAGCCATAGCGCTGGTGAAAACGGACTGATGAATGTACCGACGATATTGCCAACGATCATAGCATAGGACATGGATAATGAATCGATGCTGAATCCAGAACCGATACTGTCTGCTACTGGCAATAATGCAAAATAGTAGGCATCTGTACTGAGCAACAGTTCAAGCGGAATGCCAATTACACCCAAAACCAAATGAAGGTATGGACCGATAAACCCCGGTAATACTTTCACCATATCTTTCGCGATCGCATCCAGCATACCCGTACCGCTCAGAATTCCCAAAAATGAACCAGCAGCCAAAATGATGGAGGCCATTGTCAATGCATTGGGTGCATGCGTCCTGATACGTTCTGTCTGATCCTTGATTTTTGGATAATTCAGCGGTAAAGCGATACACAACCCAATCATGAAAGTAAATCCGGCAGGAATGACTCCCCAAACCAGGACAAAGATGACAGCGACTGTTAGTATAAAGTTGAACCACAGCATGTTAGGTCTGGCAAGCAGCCTTTTTTCACTTTCTTTTTTTGTATCCTTCACAGTTCCGGCCATCTCTGAAATGGCAGCCTGTGCATCAATGGCTCCATATGTACGTTCGATTCGTTTTTTCTCTCTGAAGCCAAGTAAAATAGCCAATCCCACCATCAATATCATCCCGATAATTTGAATCGGAATGAGTGGATGCCAAAGCTCCGCCACATCCATTTTCAAAACAGATGCCGTTCTGCCCAGCGGTCCGGCCCATGGCACCATGTTCATCACACTGGCACTTCCTCCAATGAGCAATAACAGTAAATATCGACTCATTTTTAAACGATTATACAACGGCAGCAATGCAGGTATGGTTATAAGAAATGTGGAAGCACCTGAGCCGTCCAGATGTGCAACAGCAGCAATCAAAACGGTAGCAACACTGACTGTGACCACGCTCCCCTTGGACCAACCGATCATTTTGTTAATTAAGGGGTCAAACAACCCTGCATCTTGCATTAGTCCAAAGTACAGAATTGCAAATATAAACATGACTACAACATCGAGAACGCTTCCAAGACCATCATGAAAAAAATCGCCTATTTCCCCAAAGCCAAATCCCATCACAAATGCCCCAATGATAGGGATCAGGACCAGTGGAATCATCGGGGTGAGCTTTCCGCTTAATAACAACAGGACAATTGCTAATATCGTTATAAAACCAATCAAACTTAACATGTTTCTTCCTCCCCAAGTTACATTGAATGCGTTTGCAAAATAACCCACATAATCTTTTGAACTTTCGAAAGTACAATATAGCTAAATGTAACATAGGGGGAAAATGGAAAAAACTTTCTTGCCATAATAAATTTATTCCTTATTTTTTTCATTTTGTTCATAAGTGCCACGGATGATGTACTGTCGTTCCGGCCTGCCCACCGTTCCGTATTTCAAGCTGGGCTGAAGCATCTTTATCGAAACCAGATATTCCAGGTATCTTCGTGCGGTCGTTCGACCCATGCCAGTCCGCTTACTCAATTCCACTGCCGTGATTCCCTGGCTCATCTCTCCCAGTAACAAAGTGATTTCACGCAAGGTAATCGGATCGACCCCTTTAGGCAGATCCGTTTTCTTAACCGCATGTTCATCCTTTGTGGTGAATTGAATTCCAATCAAGTAATCAATTTCTTTCTGGAGAACCGTTTTCCTCCCTGCAAGAAAAGCTTTTTTTTCCTGAAAGTCCTGAAGCGACCACTTAAGCCTTTCTGCGTCCACTGGTTTGATGATATAATCGAAAACTCCGCCGCGAATAGCATTTTGAACCGTACCAGCTTCAGTTGCAGCTGTAACCGCAATTAAACTGATAGTATGATATTCTTTGCGGATATGCCAGAACAAATCCAGTCCCTCTACATCTGGAATATAAATATCCAATAGAATCAAATCCGGCAGCTGGGCAACAGACTCCAAAAAATCTTTCGCCTCTAGTGCGGTTCTGGCTTCTTTTATGACTGTAAATCCATCTACATCTTCTACAAACTGCTGATGGATAGACGATATGCGAAAATCATCCTCGATGATCATCACTTTAATAGGATATGACATATTCAATCTCCTTCTTTTGGAATGGTCATAATGAAACAAGATCCATCCCAATCACTTTGTTCCACTGTGATTTCGCCACCCGCTTCATGCAAGAGATGCCGGACGAGCGCTAGGCCTGTACCGCGATGCTCTCCCTGCTTAGTAGAAAACCCTTGTTGAAAGATTTGGTGCAGATGCTCCTCCGCAATCCCCGAGCCGCTGTCACTGACCTCTACTAACACATCATCTCCTATGTCCGTAAAAAAGATTTCCAGCAGTTTTTCAGCATTTACCGGCAATCGTTTTAAATCTTCCATCGCATTATCGAGAAGATTGCCGATGCCCGTCAGAAGTGCCTGCTGTTTTTTTCCGGACACTACAGTCTGTAACTGGCTTTCTGATTGGATCGTCATATCTATATCCAATTCTGCCGCTTCATTCATTTTGGCCTGTAACAAACCTGAAACAAGCGGATCCCGGACATTTTTCAATAAAAATTGTGTCCATGCATGCTGAATCTCTTGCTCTCGCTTGATGAAAGAAATGGCTTCTTCGTATTGCTTCAACTGCAAAAGCCCGAGTACAATAGACAATTTATTGGAAAACTCATGTGTTTGCGCACGCTGGGCATTGGCATATTGTCTGACTTGTTTCAGTTCACTCGTAATGGCTTCCATTTCCTGCTTTTTGCGCAAAGTGGCTACTCCACCGATAACTGCATCGCCGTTCATGATTGGAACCTGGCTGACGAATACAATATCATTGCCAATCACTAGCTCTTGATTCATCCAGGAACCATACTCTGTGAACAAGTTTGCATGTGGGAGTAATTCATTGACAGGCAAGCCGATGCATGATTTCGCTCTGTGCTGCTGGTTACCCAGCATTTGCTGTGCAGCCTGATTAATCAACGTGATTCTTGCATCTGCGTCTACAGAAATGATACCTTCCTGTGCAGATTGCAAAATGGCCTCTTTTTGCTGCAGCGTATATGAAATTTCTTCCGGTTCCATATCAGATAGCCTTTTCTTAATGAATGACGCTATCCATATCGCGCCTAGAATGCCGATACATATGATTCCAAGCATTGTCATCCATAACAGCCTGCTTTGTTTTTTTACGATGGCTTTCACATTTTCATTGAGAAAACCTACCGAAACAACCCCGATAGGGTGTCTGTCATCATCCAGTACAGGGGTCTTGCCTCTAATAGACAGGCCAAGTGAGCCAATATTTTTTGTTACGTAAGACTTTCCCGCCTTAAGAGCTGGTTCATTATCGCCGCCTACCATCCTTTTACCGATTCTATCCGTATAGGGATGGGAATAACGGATTCCCTTTTTATTGCCAACAACAATGAATTGCGCCCCAGCTTCCTTTCGAATCGGCTCCACCAGCTTTTGTATCACTCCTGTCGGGTCATCCTGTTGAAAAGCATCTTTGAGCTCCGGCATACCCGCAATCGTTTTAGCAAGACCGAGCGCCCTTTTTTCAACCTGATCTTCAATAAGTCCTGATATAAAATAATGCAAAAAAAGAGAAAAGATGACGAATATCCCCACGATCAATACACTAATAGCCGTGATCAGCTTCATTTTCAAATTGAAGACGACAGGCTTATATAACGGCTTATCTTTTCGCTGTTCGGTTATATACCCCATCATAATTTTCCCCTTATAAAATGGATAAAAGCTCTGTCTACATTTTAGTTTCTTTTTACATCCATGTCCATGGAACAAATGGAAGTCTAGGTGCACACAAAAGGCAACCTCTTTGAGTACAAGAGGTCGCCTTTACCTTTGATTGCAATTGGCGTCAACCGGGAAAACAGAAACTAAGAATCCATGCAGATTAATGCGCTGTAATGCATGATGAATCTATATAGATTCTTTGATCGTTCAATAGCTTTTAAGCTGTTTTTGGTTGCTCATCTGGATGATATGCGATTTATTTTTCAAGCTCACCATCAGCTTTTTCATTTTTGCTTTCGGTATAGATACACATCCCCCAGTCGGCTTGCCGTTATCAACATGCAGGAAAAACGCACTGCCAGCCCCCTTTTTCGGTTTGGCAGTATTGTAGTTGATCACAATACCATATTGATAGGAAGTCGGATAATCGATAAGATGTTCGTCAGCTTTGTTTGATTTTTTGCGCTCCTGCCAAGTATTATATTTCGCATCTTTCACGTTGGAAATCCAATACGATTTCTCGGTAATCTTTCGAAACTTCTTCTTCGTCCCCGGGTTTGAAGTCCCAAAAGCATATCCAAGTTTATACGACCCTTGCGGTGTTTTGCTCAAACCCTCTTTTGCCTTGCCGACTCCCTTGGATCCGACATGCCCTTTTGTGAGAAAGGATCTGCTCCATTTGCCATTGCTCTTTTTCACCCAATATTCCACATATGCCTTCGATCCAGTTGCAACAACAGCAACAATTTGATTCGCCTTTTTAGCAGTTTTTGTTTTGGCGATTTCTTTAGCTGTCGAGCTTACCTTTCGGAGATAGGAACCGCTGGCATACGCATGTTTATTTTTATATTTGAATCGATACCAGCCGCTTTTGGTCTTTGCGTTCACATGGACGATATCCCCCTTATGTAACGTCCCCAGCTTTTTATACGTTGTTCCCGGGCCAGACCGGACGTTCAGGCTGCTGGCGGTGGCAGCGTACGCACCAGATGTTTTGGTTGTTTTAACAGCCGCGGATGTCGCCATCGGCATGACAAGACAACTTAACAGCAAGACAGTGGCAATAAAAACGATGGATGTTTTCTTCACATTTATCCTCTCCTTTGGTTGGATTATCGAATCCCTGTTTTCAATTATAAGTCGGGCTGCCCGAAATACATAGAATTTTTTACGCCGATTGATTTTCATTTTCTGTCTGGTTTCAAGTAAAGTGCATCCGATTTTCAGCATTTTAATGCATACGTCAACAATTAGTCATGAATAAGTCAAAGCTTTGTAACAGTTTGTGAATTAATTAACAAAATAACCAGTTATACTATGGGTGTAGTTACTTTACCACTGTATACATGTTGTTAAACATAACAAGACATAATCTGGCTGACTCCATTGTTTACAGCCTATTTTGATCACGAATTATTTGTGATGTTTTTCACAAAATTTCGGAGCGTTTGCTCCAAACGATAGCTCATGATGACAGAAGAACCAGTAAAGGAGAGAGAGCACATGGACGTTCTATCATTGGCACGTATTCAGTTTGCTTCCACAACGATCTTCCATTATTTCTTTGTCCCTGTTTCAATTGGACTCGCATTTACAATTGCGATCATGCAAACAGTATATGTTGTTAAAAATGATGACATGTACAAACGCATGACACAATTTTTCGGCAAGCTGTTTTTGATCAACTTCGCTGTTGGTGTCGTCACAGGAATCTTGCAGGAGTTTCAATTTGGCATGAATTGGTCGACATACTCCCGTTTTGTAGGTGATGTATTCGGGCCATCGTTGGCCATAGAAGGTTTACTCGCTTTCTTTATGGAATCAACTTTTATCGGCATTTGGGTTTTCGGATGGGATCGATTGCCAAAGAAAGTCCACCTGGCATCCATTTGGCTTGTATCAATTGGTACCATCATGTCCGCGTTCTGGATATTATCAGCGAACGCGTTCATGCAGTCTCCGGTTGGCTATGACATTGTCGATGGTCGAGCTCAGATGGCCGATTTCAAAGCTATTTTGACGAATCCACATTTATGGGTAGAGTTCCCGCACGTTTTATTCGCAGCATTATTAACCGGAGCATTTGTCATCGCCGGCATCAGTGCATGGAAAATCGGCCGCAAGCATGATATTTCCATGTTTAAGCAGTCCTTTAAAATTTCGATGGTTGTTGCATCGATTGCTGCGGTTTTCGTGATGATTTTCGGCCACCAGTCTGCACAACTGCTGATTAAAGAACAACCAATGAAACTGGCTGCTGCGGAAGGTCTGTGGGATACCAGTGATGACCCTGCGCCATTTACAGTTATCGCCAATATCGATACTGATAAAAAAGAAACCACAGGTGGACTGGAAATCCCATATATGCTCAGTTTGCTTTCCTTCAACAAATTTAGCGGAGAGATCCAAGGAATGAATCAGCTTCAGGAAGCGTACACCGAGAAGTATGGACCGGGGAATTACATCCCGCCAGTCAAGACGATATTCTGGACCTTCAGAACAATGGTGGCCGCAGGGGGGCTAATGCTATTGCTGTCTCTTTATGGTTGGTATGCTTCTCGCAAAGGTTCTTTGGATAAGCACCCGTTTTTCCTAAAAATGATGGTATTTGGCATCACACTGCCATTTATCGGTAATACCGCCGGCTGGATCATGACAGAGATGGGCCGGCAACCATGGATCGTATTTGGTGTCATGAAAACAGAAGATGCCGTATCACCATCGGTCACTGCCAATGAAGTACTGTTCTCACTCATTTCCTTTTCATCTATCTATTTAATTCTTGCCGGTTTGACCATCTATTTATTTGCTAAGGAAATCAAGAAAGATGAACCTGCACAGAAAAAAGGAACAGCCGAAAACGATCCATTTGATAAGGAGGAGATGATCAGTGTCTCTTAATGAATTATGGTTTCTGTTAATCGCCGTACTGTTTATCGGATTTTTTGTTCTGGAAGGATTTGATTTCGGCGTTGGTATCGTTGCAAGAATTCTTGGAAGGGATGATGTGGAAAGGCGTGTTTACATCAACACGATCGGTCCATTCTGGGATGCGAATGAAGTATGGCTGATTACAGCCGGCGGCGCCATGTTCGCAGCTTTTCCCCATTGGTATGCCACATTATTCAGCGGCTTTTATATCCCCTTGGTATTTATGCTGCTGGCGTTGATCATTCGCGGCGTTTCATTTGAATTCCGTGGCAAAATGAATCATTTGAAATGGCGAAATACATGGGATTGGGCAATCTTCACCGGCAGTATCGTTCCACCTATCTTGTGGGGCGTGGTCCTGGGAAATTTGATGACCGGCATGCCAATTGATGCGAATAAGGAAATGACTGGCGGATTTGTACAATTCCTTCATCCATTCGCTTTACTCGGCGGACTCATGTATCTGATGCTGACCATCACACACGGCTTGCAGTTCATCACCATACGTACAGAAGGAGAGCTACAAGAACGCGCCCGCAAGCTAGGGAAAAAAGCTGCCCCGTTGACTGTACTGTTTGTACTTGCCTTTGGTTTCGCCGGCCTGATTAAAACGGACATTTTCACATATCATGGTTTCTGGTGGGTTGCGCTGCCTGCACTCGGACTGGTGACTCTAGTCCTTTCCATCATTCTCAATGGAAGAAAACGTGATGGCTGGGCATTTGCCATGACAAGTACGTCGATTGTGCTGCTGATTGCCAGTGTGTTCATCGGGATGTTTCCACGTGTGATGATCAGCTCACTCCACGCGGCGAATGACTTGACGATTTTTAATGCCGCTTCCGGAAAATATGCTTTAAAGGTGATGTCTTATTTCTCCCTCACCTTATTGCCATTCGTTTTGGCCTACCAGGCGTGGAGTTATTATATATTCCGTAAAAGGGTGAAAAAACATGAAAAGCTGGGTTATTGATGTTTCGTGAACGGGGATTGCCCGCAGGAAAAAATAGCGTCCCATTTTATGGCGCAGCTGCATGTCTGACCGTTTTGGAAACGCTGGCCATCATCGGCCAGGCTCTATTTCTTGCCCGGGCAGTTTCCGCCTTGTTCGCAGGCAGTACAGTGAAGGAGTCCGCCTCCAGCATCCTGTTGTTTGTACTGGGCTTCTTACTCCGCACCATATTTGCACAGCTCCGAAGATGGATTGCGGAGAGATTTGCTGAACGAAAAGGAAAAGAAATGCGAAATAGGTTGATTCATGCCTATTTTCGGCACGGACAAGGATATATCCACACTTTAGGAACCGGCCGGCTAGTCACGCTCGCCATGGAAGGCACCGATAAGATGAAGAAATATGTTGAAATTGCCATTCCACGTATGGTTTCCATGATGGTCACCCCTGCGTTAATTGTCGTCTATGTTTATACAGTAGATAAAATCTCCGCAGTGCTTTTAATGGTGACAGTCCCTGTTATTGTGATATTCATGATCCTTCTTGGTAAAGCAGCACAGAAAAAAGCTGATAGCCAGTATGAAACATATCGTGTTTTATCCAATCATTTTGTTGATTCGTTAAAGGGACTCGATACATTGAAATTCCTTGGACAAAGTGTGCGGCATGAGCAAAAAATAAGCAAAGTGAGCGATCGGTACCGCCAAGCGACCAATAAAACACTGCGAATCGCTTTTCTCTCTTCTTTTGCATTGGATTTTTTTACCAGTCTATCAATAGCGTTCGTTGCTGTCGGGCTTGGGTTCCGGCTGATCGATAATGAAATCGCACTGCTCCCGGCGTTGACGATTTTGATTCTGGCGCCTGAGTATTTCTCACCGATCCGCCAAGTCGGGAAAGAATATCATGCTACGCTAGACGGACAAGCAGCCCTAAAGGAAATGGAGAAGATAATTGCTACAGCCCCAGCTGCTGAAAAAGGGCAGCATCTCCATTTCAGTCCGGAGAGTGAACTCATGCTGGAAGGTGTCACAGTACAATTGGGGGAGACAAAGGTATTGAAAGATTTTTCGTTTTCACATCACGGGAAAGGCATGATAGGTATCATCGGGCCAAGCGGATCTGGCAAAACAACCCTGATCCAAACAATTGCCGGATTCATTGTACCGCAAGCCGGGATAATTAAAATCAACGGAACGTCCATCCCTTCACTTGCGAACACGGACTGGCAGGAACAAATCGCTTATATTCCGCAGCACCCCTATCTCTTTCCTGCCTCCATAGCGGATAATATTCGTTTTTATGAACCGGATGCCAGTGACGAAGAAGTGAAGCAAATTATTGCGCAAACAGGTTTGGCATCGTTTATAGACGAATTGGAAAACGGCATGGATGAACAGATTGGCGAGGGCGGCAGGGCTTTAAGTGGCGGACAGGAGCAGCGGATATCTTTGGCACGTGCTTTGTTGAGCGAACGAAAGGTCATTCTGCTTGACGAGCCGACTGCGCATTTGGATATTGAAACGGAATTTGCTATCAAAGAACTGATGTTGAGTCTGTTTAAAAATAAACTTGTGTTCTTTGCAACACATCGTACACATTGGATCAAAGATATGGACAGTGTGATTGATTTGAATACACAAACAGCAACCAATTGTTGAGATAATTTTATGGCAGAGGAGAAGCGCGGATATGAAAACATTGCTTATACCTTATTTGAAAAAGTATACATGGCCGTTCACCACAGCACTGATATTCGGGCTGCTCGGTATTGCTTCCGGCGCTATGCTTTTATTCGTTTCCGGCTACCTTATCTCCAAATCCGCCCTCCAGGTGGAAAATGTCATGCTGATTTATGTACCTATTGTTGCGGTGAGAGCATTCAGTATCAGTAAAGCTGTCTTCCCTTATTTAGAAAAGCTGACCAGTCACGACCTGGTACTTCGCATATTGGCCACTATGCGGACCAAGCTGTATCACCTTGTGGAGCCTCATGCGATTTTTTTGCATTCCCGATATAAAACTGGTGACCTGCTTGCTGTTTTGGCTGAGGATATCGCACACTTACAGGATCTCTTCATCCGTACGATTATCCCCGGTATTCTCGGGGTCGTGCTATATACCCTGGTCATCATCATTTTCGGCGCATTTGACTGGACCTTTGCACTGCTGCTTGGTTTACTGCTCGGGGCGCTTGTCTTTTTGATTCCATTATTTTCTTTATTGCAGACAAAGCAGCGCCATGTGACACAAAAAACTAGCCGTAACCGCCTGTACCAGCAACTGACAGACGCCATTTTTGGAATGGCAGACTGGCAGGCAAGCGGCAGAACGACTCAATTGCTTGCGGATCTGCAAGCACGGGATGACCATCTGCAAAGAGAACAACGGTTATTGCAAAGATTCAGCCATTGGCGTGATGCTGCTACCCAGTTTATTATTGGCATTACCATTGTCGCTGTGATGATTTGGATCAGCATACAAACAGGCAGCGGCGTTTTTTCCAACACAATGATTGCTGCATTCACATTGATGATTTTCTCGATTACAGACGCATTGATGCCGCTGTCGCAAGCTGCAAGCGAGCTGCCTTCCTATACGGACAGTGTGAAACGTTTGCAGCAGCTGGCGGATGATAATTCAGTGACACAATCACAAAAATCCATAGATATTAGGTCAGAAGTGACCGAAAAACACGTAAGCACAGGAGACATTCAGCTGACTAATGTCAGTTTTCAATATGCAGCCGCCCAAAAAAGGGTACTCGATCATATCAGCTTAAATATCGAAGCTGGCAGGAAAATTGCAGTTCTTGGTCAAAGCGGCACAGGCAAGTCAACGCTATTATTGTTGCTTGCAGGGATGCTTGAGCCGACAAGCGGATATATCAATGTCGGTGGCATTCCGATGAACAGCTCGCTAATTTCTAAATCTGTCTCCATTTTAAACCAAAAACCACATCTTTTTGACACAACGATTGAAAATAATATCCGAATTGGGAAACCAGATGCGACAGATTCGCAAATAGCCAAAGTGATAAAAGAAGCACAATTAAGCAATTTAATAGACTCGCTCCCGAATGGCCTGCAGACAAACATGCATGAAATGGGCAATCGTTTTTCAGGCGGGCAACGTCAGCGGATTGCGCTGGCCCGGGTGCTGCTGCAGGACACCCCGATTCTTCTGGTGGATGAGGCCACCAACGGTCTTGATCCCGCCACGGAAACTGAACTGATCAATACCATGCTTACAGCTGCAAATAATAAAACGATTATTTGGGTCACACACCATTTGGCTGGTGTAGAAAACATGGATGAGATCATCTTTTTAAAAAATGGCTCCATACATTTACAAGGCAGCCATGACGCACTGTTTAAACACAGTTCTTACTATCGTAAGCTTTATGTAATGGATCGCGGCTGAGGATTCATAGTCGGGATATGAAGGTACATGCAATGCATTCGGGACAGGCATTGCAATTTCATTATTCTATCATACAGACAGCGTCTTCTGACGGACTTTTTACCAAACTTGTATTTAACGAATTTTAGATGTTTGTATATGGTTTTTGATAAGATAAATATGAAACTGCCATCTTGCAAATTCCTACGCAAACGGTACAATGAAGGAAGCGCATTCATATCATGCAGTACACAGGGGGTAAATATATGGAAATCACAACCAAAACAGAAGAAATCATTCAACAAACCGACCGGTTCGGAGCACATAACTACCATCCTTTGCCAGTTGTCATTGCGGAGGCGGAAGGAATTTGGGTCAAAGATCCAGAGGGAAATAAATATATGGATATGCTTAGTGCCTATTCAGCAGTCAACCAGGGACACAGACATCCGAAAATCATTGCAGCACTCAAGGAACAGGCCGACCGAGTGACATTGACCTCACGCGCATTTCATAATGATCAATTAGGGAAATTCTACGAAAAGGTGAGCAGACTCACCAATAAAAATATGGTTTTGCCAATGAACACTGGAGCAGAAGCTGTCGAGACAGCCTTTAAAACGGCTCGCAGATGGGCATATGATGTAAAAGGGGTAGCTGCGGGGCAAGCAGAAATCATTGCTTGTGAAGGTAACTTCCATGGCCGTACAATGACAGCGGTGTCCTTATCATCCGATCCCGACAACAAACGTGGTTTTGAACCAATGCTGCCAGGCATCAAGATAATTCCTTACGGAGATATCGAGGCGTTGAAAAGGGCAATCAACGACAATACAGCTGGATTCCTGTTCGAGCCAATTCAAGGTGAGGCAGGTATCATCATTCCACCAGAAGGATTTCTGAAAGAAGCGTATGATGTATGTAAGGAGAACAATGTTTTATATATTGCCGATGAAATTCAAGCTGGCCTTGGACGATCTGGAAAAATGTTCGCTTGCGACTGGGAAAATATCATTCCTGATATGTACATTCTAGGAAAAGCACTTGGCGGCGGTGTCATGCCAATCTCATGTGTTGCAGCTAATTCGGATATTCTGGGTGTCTTCGAACCTGGCTCCCACGGTTCAACATTCGGGGGCAACCCGCTTGCCTGTGCCGTATCGGTAGCAGCCCTGGAAGTGATCGAGGAAGAAAAACTGGCAGATACCGCTAATGAGCTTGGAGAATATTTCCGTGCTGAATTAACAAAGATCGACAATCCAGCCATTAAGGAAATACGCGGAAGAGGGCTGTTTATCGGTTTGGAATTGTATGAATCAGCACGTCCCTATTGCGAACATTTGAAGGAGTTAGGGTTGCTCTGCAAAGAGACACATGAAAATGTCATTCGCTTTGCACCGCCACTCATTATTAAACAAGAAGAGCTGGATGAGGCGATTGAAAAAATCAAGCAGGTGTTCAGCAAATAATTATTGCTGACTGCTGCTCCTCATTGCAGATTTGGAATACAGCCGATTAAGAACGGAAAACGTACCGATCTTCCATCCGATCAAGCCGGCCAACAAACCGACAGCTATATTGCTGTCGGTTTGTTCGTATCTTGAAAAATTTTCGCCAATCGGCGGCTCTCCTCATATCGGATATTCTTTAACAGTGGCTCCAACATTTGTGCTGCCGCTACTGGTTTTGCTAGAATCAATATAAGTATTGCATTCCTTCTTGCTATTATTCACTATCGCAAGATTTTCCACGGAGGATTCTGAACATGAACCACACGCTTATTCAACCGGATGATACCCTTACATTATGGGGAATCATCATCGTTTGGGCTTGCGCCAGCATTTATTTGGAACAGCGTTACAGCTGGGCTTCTAAAATGTCCGGTGCAGTCATCGCACTGATTGGAGCCATCATTTTATCCAATACAAATGTCATTCCGACCGAATCAGCAGTCTATGATGCTGTTTGGAGCGTGATAGTTCCACTGGCCATCCCGCTTCTGCTCTTCAATGTCAATATTCGGAAGCTATGGCAGGAAGGCGGCAAGCTGCTGCTCATCTTTCTGATAAGTTCGATAGGCACAGTTGCTGGAACGATCATCAGTTTTTCTCTTCTAAAAAATTCCATCCCATTTCTTGATAAAATCAGTGCGATGATGAGCGCTTCCTATATAGGGGGAAGTGTTAATTTCCTTGCAATGGCAACAAAATTCTCTGCACCGGGTGAGATGGTATCTTCTGCCGTCGTGGCTGACAACCTGATGATGGCTATCTATATCATCATCCTGATGGCGATTCCCGCAGTTACTTTCTTTCGGAAACGATATAGCACGCCACATATCGATGCACTTGAAAAACAAGTTGGAAATCAACAAAACGAAACGTCTGCGGAAGGGTTTTGGAAAAGAAAGGATATTTCTTTGAAAGATATCGCATTAGCTGTAGGTACGGCGTTTCTATTGGTTATCGTTTCGTTCAAAGCAGCTGACTATCTCGCTTCGGTCATCCCGTCCGGCAATGATGCTTTATTCATTTTCCATATTTTGCATGGCTTGTTTGGTGATCATTATCTGATGCTGACGACACTCACCTTCGCCGTCCTTTCGTTTTTCCCGAATCACTTTAAAAAAATCAACGGCAGCCAGGAATTCGGGACATTTTTAATTTACATATTTTTTGTGGTGATAGGTGTACCAGCTTCAATCCCGATGATCATCCAACATGCACCGCTGCTGCTTCTATTTGTGTTCATCATCGTTTTCATCAATATGCTTATTTCCCTGGCCGCCGGCAAAGTGCTTAAGATTAACCTTGAGGAAATCCTGCTGGCCAGTAATGCCAATATCGGCGGTCCTACAACCGCGGCAGCCATGGCGATTGCCAAAGGATGGAAGAACCTTGTAGGACCAATCCTAGTCGTAGGCACACTAGGATATATCATTGGAAATTATATCGGTACCATCATTGGCTATTGGTTCTCGACCCTCATGTAATTACGCTGGTAGAAAAGCCCCATGCTCACTTTTGAATATCGGACTTGTCTCCGAACAAGTCGATAAAGCGCCGGGCTGTATTGGAAAGACGGTGGTTTTTTAGCCAGACGATGGAGGGCTGGACATTTATGGAGAGGCCCTCCAATTCATATGCGACAATGTCGTGGTGATACGCCTGGTTCAATTCTGATTTCGGCACAATCGATATGCCTGTACCTGTAGCAACCAGCAATAATAAAGTAGATATGTCCTTGCACTCCATCACCACTTTTGGCGACAATTTGTTTTTGTGAAAGGTATGGATAATATTCTCATAAACAGCGTACCCTTCCATCGGCGCCAGCATTAAAAAAGGATGCTGCACGATTTGCTCCGCCTTTATCACCGAATTCGGGAACTGTGCTTGCCATGTTTTTGGTGCAACCACGACAAACGGCTCCTGCCGTAACGCTAAAAAACGATACTTTCCCAGTTCGATCGGGAGCAGCATCAATGCCATCTCAATATCGCCCGCTGTCAGCAATTCTTCTAAATAGGAGGAGTCCCCCTCCCATATTTTTATGTAAATATCCGGATACAACTCCCGGCATGCCTTGACTTTATCAGGCAACAGAGAGATACAGCTGGATGAAACACCACACTCCAGCTCTCCTTTTGTTCCACACGCTATTTCCTTTATTTCTTCCTGTATATCGGCCTGTTTTTGCAGCATGGCTGTCGCATGGCGATACAGCGCTTCCCCCGCCTGGGTCAACTCCCATTTTCTCGTATGCCGGTAAATCAGCGTGGCACCCAGCTCCTTTTCCAGCCGTTTCAACTGCTGGCTTAATGGTGGTTGCGCCATATATAACATCTCTGCAGCCCTGGAAATATTGCCCGCTTCCACGATCGTTTTAAAATACCGCAACTGTTTCAGTTCCATTGTCAGCCTCCGTTATACTTATAACATATAGCAGTATTATAATATATATATTTTTAATATATCAACCATCCTGATAAAATAGTAAAGTCGTGTAAAACCCAAACCCGCCATGTTCCCCTTTAGAGAAATAACTATAAAAGAAGGATGGTTATATGGAAACACAACATCACGTTTCGTCCAAACTGTGGACAAAGAACTTTATCATCATTGTTATCGGAAATTTATTTGTATATATGGGGTTTCAAATGCTGATTCCGACATTGCCCGTGTATGTGAAAGATATTGGCGGAACCGATATGCAGGCAGGGCTTGTCGTCAGCCTGTTCGCCTTCAGCGCCCTCATTTTCCGTTCAATCACAGGAAAGGCAGTTGACAGTTGGGGCCGTGCACCACTGTTGTTCATCGGATTCATCGTATTAATTCTATCCAATTTGTCTTTATTCGTCTTTTCAACCGTCGTCATGCTGCTTAGTATACGGGCCATCCAAGGAATTGGCTGGGGAATGACATCAACTACCATCGCTACGATCATGTCTGATAATGTTCCAGACAAAAAACGTGGAGAAGGGACAGGGTATTACGCCCTTTCCGTCATTCTCGCCACCTCACTGGCGCCAATCGTCGGCATCGCTATGCAAAACAAACTTGGTTTTAATGCCATACTGATATTTACCAGTATAGTCATGGTCGTCGGATTGTTGTTGATGAACATGATCCGTATTCCTAAACGCGCAAGAACGGCCATGCCAGCTAGTGAAAAACAGCCGATTTTGAAGCAGCTTTTTGAAAAGCAGGCGTTGCTTCCCTCGATTCTCTGTTTTTTGCTTGCTGTTCCGTTTGGTGGAATCATGAGCTTCATTGCATTATTCGGCAGAGAAATTGGTATTAACCAAATTTGGGTCTATTTCATCGGCCATTGTGCAATGATTGTCATTACCAGACCTTTTATCGGAAAACTATTCGATAAAAGAGGCCATGCCAGTGTCATTTTACCTGGTGCTATTTCCATGGCAATCGGGCTGATTACCCTTTCCTTTACCACAAGTATTGCAACACTGGTCATTGCTTCACTCTTTTTCGGATTTGGATTCGGTGCTGTACAGCCCTCTTTGCAAGCATGGGCTCTCAATCGTTCCCCATCCCATCGTAAAGGAGCAGCAAACGGAACATTTCTGTCGTTTATGGACCTCGGTGTCTCTCTCGGTATTGTCATATTAACACCAATCATCAGTATGACAAGCTATGCTCTGATGTATCGTTATTCCGCTTTATTTATGATTGCCTTTTTAATTATATACAGTATATATTTAATGCGAAGCAAACGGTACAAAGCCGCAGTTGAGAAAACCGAACCTAGTGAGCAAATAGTCTGATGGAGGACAGGCAATATGTTTTCGAAAATGTTTATAACAGAATCTGAACTGTCCCATGCGTCCCTTGTTAAAGTACGCGAGTAAAAAAAAGCGTCTGGCTTGACGGCCCGGCGCTTTTATACTAGTCTCTTCACCTCGGTAAATCACGTAATCACTCATTTGAGGAATAAGCAATAAGTCAGGGCTGCCGAACTGAAGCTGTCATTCGGCCGCTAAATCATTTCGATTGGCAGACATGGGCGGCTGCTCCATCCATTTATTTTCGATCATGATATTCGCTCCATCTTCCGAATACGATTGAATTTCCAAAGATAATTTATTATACATCATAGCAAGATCTGCTCTAGGACTTTCTGCAATACTTACACCATAGTAACCGATACTTGCCATGATCAATCCAGTTGTCACAAACATCATCAGCTTATCAGAAAATGTATACGCCGTGCTTTCTGTCACATCCGTATCCCAAGTCATGGGTACAGGAAGATTACCCTCTTTCATTTTCCTTGCAAATTTATCGATATGTTTCTTGGCAATATCTCTCCCGCGCAAAAAATATTTTGTGGACTCTTTAGACTGAGAGACTTGACTAAACCCTATTATGGTCGCCGTACCCAAGCCATTCCTTTGGATGTTAGCGAACAGATTGGATATTTCCATGACGGTCAAAGGTCTTTTTTCAGCAAAAACATCCCAGATGAATCCTTGTTTCTCCACGTACTCTACATGCGCTTTTACCGGCATAAAAGGGCCCCGTGTATACAAACCTTTTGACAGCAGCACGTCCTTTGATCGCTTATAAAGCAATGCAGTCTCCTGCAAACATGAGCTATAAAATTCAGTAATGTCCGCTCTGACAGATGCTGCTACATACCCAGCATATATTGTAAGGCCAATAGCAGCCATCTGGTGTACATTGTGTAAAAAATAAGTGTCTGTATATAGTCTTGGAGCAGTCAAATCTACGTCTTCCTCTAAACTGAATCCGTGTGGAATACTGCGATTTTCTTTTTTCATTATGGCAGTAATCTTTTGGATATGCGCTTTTGATAGCTGTAAGGCATGCTCCAGCATCGGCTTTATTTCAGGATCCTCCACCTTTTCAACAAAATATGAATATACACACACGTTTGCACTATCTGTTAAATATTGCGTCCACAGTGACCCGATTTCTGTAGCTGTCACAGGGATATGACTGCTTTCGTCCATTTGGCTATTCTCCTCCTTAAAGTTCAGTTGCTTATCTTTTAGTTATTTGTGTTGTGAAGAATATTATGTAAGCGATGATATTTTTCATTTCTGGAATGTGTACTACACAAGTGCAGTGGATATTTAACGTCCGCTTCGCTTCTTGGTTTGTTTTTCTGTCTTCATGGGAAAATCAGTATTACAAACATAAAGGAGAGGATAAAAACAGATGAAACAGCTGCTATTCATTCAAATCGGAACAGGAATAGATGTGCATGGTCAGAATATTACCAAAGCTGCACAGAGAGCAGTAGAGGATGCTATTCACCATAATTCCATGCCCGGCATCGAAAAGGCACTGCCAGAACAGAGACTCGACAATATGGTGGTAAACGTCAAACTTGCGGTCCCTGCTGACGAGGAAAAATTAGATACTGAAAAAGTGAAATCGATTATTCCATACGGCACAGTGTCAGTGGAAGTGATTCCGGGAGGCATGGCAACGACAAGCGGGATTTTCTTAGAAGACAAGCAGGATAAAAATGACATGATGTATATTGTCAATGCGGCTGTAGAAACAGGTTATTGATTCCTATCATCTGTGAGGGATGATGCATTTCTTTTGCAAAATCTTTCGCAGCCCTACTGTAAAAACGCGCATCCGATCAAGCTGGGTACGCGTTTTACGATTGATAAAAGATTATTTTTGTCCGTCGTTCAATCTTCTAGCTTCTTCTGGGCTGGACATCTTGGCACGGCCAGGATAGCGCAGTCCGACATCCCGGTCAGATTCCACACGTCCGCTTTGTTTAAGCTTCTTCTCTTGACGATCTTTTCCCATCATTAGCACCTCCCAGTTTTAAGATGGGACGGAGAACGGAAGATTATGCAAGATGGACATCGTTGCTTCCCAAGATTTTTCTATGTATCCATTTTGTATCAAGAGGGTGAGACAAAACCCCAGGAAATGTAAAAAAGTCGAGCGGTACCATCTTGACATGGAACCGCCCAACTTTTTTATCCAGCTTAGCAATTTCGTTGATTTGCACGCCAGGTGCCCCGACAAGGGGTGTGCAAGCGTTGGCCGCAAAGACCGTGTGTAGCTTGCCTTCCTTCAAAGAAAATCACTTCCTGCGGGGGCTTTAGACTCGTGCTGGGACTGCGATTACGCGTCCCATCGAAAAACATTGTTCCCACAGGACAAGGAACGCTTCGGCAGCATTCACATCGCATGCAGAAAAAGCGAATTTCTTTTTCAAGGAGTCAGCCGCCTTTCGCTCCAATCAACTAGATGTGAAATGGCACTTTATAGCTTTTTTTAGCTGTTTTTGGCTAGTTCAGTCTCACCCTCATCAAACTACCTGGAAACGAAACTTCTTAATGGCCAGTATCCGCCATCATCTCTTGCATATCAGGTATGGTCGGATTGGAGAGATAGTGTCCGCCTTCTACCTGAATGGTTTGCCCTGTGATAAATTTGGATTCATCAGATGCCAGGAATAAAACAGTATTTCCAATATCATCTGCTTCCCCATGATATGGAAGGGCATTGTATTTTTCAAACATATCCAGTATTTGTCCAGGCATGTTATTTCTCGCTGCAGGCGTAAGAATAAGCCCTGGCGCTACACCGTTACAGCGGATATGATGTTTACCATATTGCGCGGCGATGTAACGTGTCAGGTTGGCGACAGCCGCTTTCGATGCACCATAAGCTGAACGAGTGGCATCTCCTGCGAATGCTGCCATAGATGCTGTATTGATAATGGAGCCGCCGCCGGCTTTGATCATGTGCGGGATAGCAAAACGGCTGCCAAGCAGCACACTTTTCAGGTTTACGTTCATCAATCTGTCCCACTCATCTAAATCAATATGGACAACGTCCAGATCTTTCTTCAAATTCGTCACGCCAACATTATTGTACAGCACTGTAATCGTACCGTATTGTTCCACTGTAAAATCGACTGCATCTTTAATAGATGCCTCGTCACCTGCATCAAGGAAAATGCCGCTCACTTCTAATCCAAGATTCTTCAGTTCATTAGCAGCACTGGCAGCTCCCTGCTCATTAAAGTCCGCAATGACCACCCTGGCCCCTTCTTTTGCCATCAGTGTTGCAGCGGACAAACCGATACCCGATGCCCCGCCAGTTACCAATGCCACTTTTCCTTCTACCCGTTTCATTTTAACCCACACCTCACACGCCATCATTTTTTATATTTTGCAGCAATTTCTCGTGAATCATCAAGAACTGCCTGACTTCATTTTCAGTTAAGACGGAAAATAGTTCTTCCCTAAGCTCTTGCCCCTTTTGCTGTGCCTCTTTCAACAGCTGACGACCTTTTTCCGTGATCATCAATCGGACAATCCTGCGATCCGTCCCGTCAAGCTGTCTTTTGGCATAACCATCTTTCAGCAGTCTGTTAGCAATGTTTGTCATCGCACCAGGTGTATAACCGAGACTTCCTGCCAGCTGTGTCTGTTTCTGAGCGCCCTTTGTTTTTAGCTCATACAATACCAAAATAGGTGAAATGCCGATTTGGTGGCCAAAAGCCTTCGTCCAGCGGATAATCGTTTCATTTGTGAATGCTTCTACCGTCCGAATGAGCTGGAAGACATTTTGATCCTTCATATTTGTCTCACCTCTCAACGCAACTTGATTGCGCCGCCATCGACCATCAGCGTTTGGCCAGTAATATAATCAGAATCTGCACTGGCTAAAAACACTGCTGCGCGGCCAATATCATTTTCCAGCTCACCAAGTCTGCGCATCGGGATTTTGGAAAGCATCGCTTGATATTGTTCTGGTTCTGCTTTTGCCCAGTGCTGTACACCTGGCGAGTCAGCGATTGGAGAAATCAAGTTGACATTGATGCCATAAGGACCAAATTCATTTGCAGCCACTCGTGAAATACCGCGAATTGCTTCTTTTGCCGCCGCATAAGATGCTTGTTCCATATTACCGTCAATCCCTGCTCCTGATGCGAAATTGATAATTTTCCCCTTTGTTTCTTTTAGATATGGCAATGCTGCTTGCATTAAATAAAACGTTGGATAAAATCCGGTATCGAAGGACAGATCCAGCACTTCCTTGGTCACTTCTTCAAACGGCATATTTTTCGATGCGTGGGCATTATTAACCAGAATATCCAATTTACCGTATTTGTCGACGACTTGCATGACAAGATCGTTCAGTTTATCATGTTCCGCAAGATTTGCTTGAATGAATAAACATTCCGGCTCGTATTGCTGCAGAATTTCTATTGTTTCTTTTCCAGTTTCAGCATTCAAATCCACAATAGCAACCTTGGCACCTTCTTTGACAAATGCAGTGGCCATTCCCTTACCTATGCCACCAGCACCGCCGGTAATCAGAGCCACTTTATTGTCTAATCTCCCCATTACAGAACAACTCCTTTTCATCTCGATGGGTTTATTTTAACATTAAAACTTTTAATGTTAAAATAATTTGTCTGCTGCGTTCATACTTTCAACACTTGCTCTCCTTTTTATAAAAACAGTTTGCCGCTTCTCAACGACTATGCTATAATTCCATTACTACAAGTGTAGTTTTGTTACAATTACTACAGTTGTAGTAATATGCCAAAGAAAAGATGTGAACAATTTGCTGACTAGGATCAAACGAAGAAAAAACCTGACAAAACGTTATCTGCTGTTGACCGTTATCCTTCTTTTACTAGGTTTTGGCGGTTGGATCTCCTTCCAAGCCCTCTATAAAAACGATAATCACGAGGCAGAAGCTACTGCCAAAACCTTTATCAGGATTCTGGAAAATAAATCCTATCAAAAACTAGGGGCTGTCCTTGACAGGAAATCCCTACAATCAACTCAATACACGCTTCCTGAAATTAAAGAAAAGTATGATCACATTTTCAACGGAATCAATATTACACAGATACATTCCTCCCATATCCAAATCAACAAAAATAAATATGGTGAGCGAACCCTCTCCTATCATTTAACTATGAAAACGCCTCTTGGCAGACTGAAGGACCTAAAGTACCAAGCTACCTTGGTGAAAAGCAATGGAGAATTCAGGCTGAAATGGCACCCTTCTTTGATATTCCCTGGCATGGAAGACACAGATAAAATCGCCTTCCACCCTTGGATAGCTGAACGCGGAGAAATTGTTGACCGTTATGAAAACAAACTTGCAGCAAATGAAGATTTCAAATGGGCTGGTATTATCCCAAAAGAATTACATTCTGGCAGCAAAAAGAAAGCCATGCTGCGAAATATTAGCAAGCATCTTCATTTGTCACTGAAGGAATTGGATAAAAAATTACAGCAGAACTGGGTAAAAGATGATTTATTTGTTCCCTTGAAAATTATATCATCAGACCATGCTGATGTGGTTCCCGGAATCTCTTATCAAGATACGACAATCCGTTATTATCCATTGAAAGAAGCTGCGGCAAATCTGATTGGATACACAGGAAAAGTGACAAAAGAGGATATTCAAAAACATCCATATCTGGATGAAGGGGACACAATAGGAAAAACCGGCTTGGAGAGAACACTCGATAATACATTGCGCGGAATCAATGGCGGCGAAATTGTCATAATCGATGACACGGGAGAAGAAAAAGCAACCATACAAAAAGTCGATAAGACTGATGGAAAGGATGTACAGCTTACAATTGATGCGCATATTCAGAAGGATGCATATAAAAGCTTAAACGGCGAAGCTGGATCCACTGTCATCATGCATCCTAAGAAAGGCGCTCTTTATGCTTTAGCAAGTTCCCCTGCATACGATCCGAATAAGATGGTCCAGGGCATCTCGCAAGCAGAATATGATAAATACGCGAAAAATGAAAGGCAGCCCTTCATAGCAAGATTCGCTGTTCGCTATGCACCAGGGTCCACTTTCAAAGCAATTACCGCCAGCATTGGGCTTGATGCAGGTGTGACCCGTCCGGATAAGCACCGAACCATTCATGGTCTCAGCTGGCAAAAGGATGGCTCATGGGGTGGGTATTCTGTCACCCGTGTCTCTGATGTAACTGATGTAGATATGCGCCAGGCCCTCGTTTATTCAGACAATATCTACTTCGCACAGGAAGCTTTGGAAATGGGAGAACCCACATTTAGGAAAGGACTTCAACCGTTCATTTTTGGAGAGGATCTAAATCTGCCAATCGCTATGAAACCAGCCCAAATTTCTAACAAAAAGAGATTCGACTCCGATATCCTGTTGGCAGATACAGGATATGGCCAGGGCCAATTATTGCTGTCTCCTATTCATCAAGTAACAATGTATTCCGTTTTTCAAAATGGTGGAAAACTTGTCTATCCGCATCTGCTCGCTGATAAGGAGAACAGTAAAACAAAACAAGCCATCAGCAGTGCCGCCGCAGCGGAAATGAAAAAAACATTACAGACAGTGGTAAGTGATCCGCACGGAACCGCCCACGCCTTGTATGACCCGAATCGTCAGCTTGCTGCCAAAACAGGTACAGCGGAATTAAAAATGGAGCAAGGAAAGAAAGGAAAAGAAAACAGTTTTCTGCTTGCTTTTGATACAAAAGACGATCAGTTCATCATGCTTTCACTAGTGGAAGATTATTCGGCCGGGCTTTCCGCTACACAGTTAAACAAACCGCTGATAGAAAACCTGTACAACTACTTGCGGGAACCGTGAAAGTTGAATGGAGAATGAATACATGAAGGTGTAAAGCAACATCATCGTTTCGTACCATATTTTTTGAAGCCATCCACTGATTACCGGGATGAATGTGTTATGATATTACACGAAATAAACTGCATCAATGGCTTGCTGCAAACTCATCATAATAGGCTTGTAGAGAAGGATGGGCACAATGAAAATAATTTACATTTCACTATTGATCACAGTTGCTATCACTGTAATTTTGGTAATCAATGGTAAAAGTACAAACAAACAAGATAATCGCATTATCTATGTAGCACAAAATGGGAATGACCACTATTCTGGTACGAAATCACATCCTTTACGGACACTTAAAAAAGCCTCTAAAGAAGCGACACCAGGAACTACTATTTATATTCGAAAAGGAATCTATCAGGAAAAACTTATTGTAAAACATAGCGGCACAAAATCGAAACCGATCCTTTTCAAGGCGTATAAGCAGGATGAAGTCATCCTTACTGGAAAAAGGCTGAAAACAACTAAAAGTGATCCTTCCCTGATCGTCATAGATAACAAAAACCATGTAACTATAGATGGATTGACGATGCAAGACTTAACTGCTGCTTCAGCTGACGAGACAGCAATGGGAGTTACCGTGACTGGATCCAGCAGTCATATTACGTTAAAGAACAATCATGTCAAACGGATAGAAACCCTTGCGGAGGGAGGGAATGCACATGGAATCGCAGTGTATGCGACAGGACCGATGAAGGATATAAACATCTTGAATAATACGGTGGAAGATTTAAAACTCGGTTCGAGCGAAGCACTCGTTCTAAACGGAAATATCAATGGCTTCAGAATCGAAAATAACCTCGTGCGCAGAAATGATAATATTGGAATTGACTTGATAGGATTTGAAGGTACTTTTAAAGATGAAAAAGCTGACTTTGTACGTCACGGGGTCGTCAAAGGCAACATAGTCCACGATATCTCTTCTTACGGTAATCCAGCCTATGGAAAAGATTATTCAGCCGGTGGAATATATGTGGATGGCGGAAAAAATATTATTATCGCTAACAACACCATTTATAAATGCGATATCGGGATCGAAGCTACCTCTGAACATGAAAAAAAGTATGCGGATGATATTCATATTATAAACAATACGATATATGACAACACTTACACTGGCATATCAATTGGGGGATATGATGAAAATCGCGGAGGCACCAAAAACACCATGATCGCCCGAAATATCATCTACCGAAATGATACGAAGGGGCTGGAAGGCGGCCAGATTTTATTACAGCACGACACACAAAATAATATGATAGCAAAAAATATCCTGACAGCGGGGCCATCCCGCTTATTCATTGCTAATTATTTTACAACCAATCAAGGTAACTCCCTTACAGGAAATGTATTTCACAAAGAAAAAGCAAAAACCGGAATTTGGATATGGAAAGATAAGGCATATACTTCATTTATGGCGTTCAAGCGTGCTTCGCGAAGTGATGCAACATCCAGTTATGTAGATCCACGTTACCGAGATGCGGCTAAACATGATTTTAGTTTGAAAGAGAATTCACCTGCCAAAAGAATACTAGAGTAGTTGCCACACAAAAGGGCTGCCCCCAGATTATCTGGGAACTATGGTGTGTCCCTTTTTTAAAAATTCCCAGGAGCGAAATTAAATTAAATCCTTCTTTAAACTTAATATCCAGCTTGGTATAATAAATACTACAAACGTAGAATCAGGGGGATCATGATGAAGGAAATGCCACAAATATCCGAAGCTGAATATGAAGTGATGAAAGTCGTTTGGAAGCATGAACCACTTTCTACGCCAGAAGTTGTTGATAAAGTGTCACAAGAAATCGATTGGAAACCGAACACCATACAAACGATGTTGGCACGGTTAGTGAAGAAAAAAATTCTAAAAGCGAAAAAGGATGGCAGAGCCTACGTCTATACATCATTGGTCGCGGAAGAGGATTATGTAGAACAAAAAAGCAAATCTTTTCTCAACCAATTTTTTGATGGGACATTGAACGCCATGGTATTGAATTTCATCGAAAACGATCAGCTCTCGAAGGAAGATATTTCAGAGCTGCAGAAAATTTTATCGGAGAGAGACGCGAAGAAGGGAGAAAAATGATGGATACATTTGTACTGCGGCTATTGCTAAGCGCCATAACGGTATCTTTTTTCATTTTGCTCATCTCCTTGATCAAAAAATTTTTCGCTAAACATTTATCTCAGCAAATGCATTATAAAATCTGGCTTTTTATTGCAGCTCCCCCGCTTATTTCTTTCTTTCCCTGGTCGTCTTTTCGGCTTCAGGAATTGCTGCATTATTTTAAAAGCCTGCTCTTTGGCGGCAGTACACATACAGACCAGTCTGCCACTGCAAATCAAAAGAACCCATCGGATTTCGTGCAAGCCCATGAGACAAGTGCATGGCATGATTTTGCCTTGTCTGTCAACAAAACTGCCCCCGATCTGTTTTTCAAGATGGCAGTGGCTGTCTGGCTCGTTGGCATGGTCTTTCTCATCGTGCTTGCTATCTATGCAAGCTGTCGTATCCACAAATTGAAAAAATCAGCCACAGAAATGCAGGATAGGCAAATAGATGAGTTACTCAAGTCGTGTACCTTAGCTGTCGGTCTCAAGAAAAAAGTGAGGCTTCGGGAAACGCCGCTTCTCGCATCCCCTATCACGCTAGGTATTTTCAAACCATATATTTTACTGCCCGCAAAAACTGATAAATCATTTTCACAAAATGAATTGAAATATGTTCTCTTACATGAGTTATGCCATCAAAAAAACAAGGATCTCCTTGTCAATTACATCATGTGGCTGCTCCAAACGATCTATTGGTTCAATCCGCTCGTCTGGCATAGCCTGAAAAAAATCCACTCCGACAGGGAATTGGCTTGTGATGCCAGTGTTTTGGAACTGCTGGATGAGAATGGATATACGGAATATGGGCAAACCATTATCCATTTCGCAATGAAAAAGCAAGTACGAACATATGGACAATTTTCAACTGGGATAAGCGGTACAAAACAGCAAATCAAACAAAGGATTTTGTACATCGCCAAATATTCCGGGAAGGCAGGGTTTTCCAAATGGAAGAGCAAAGCAATCTGTACTGCGTTAGCATTATTGGTGCTATGTCTGACTCCGCTTACCGCAGCTATCGCCAGCCCCAATGATGTCTATCATTTCAAAGGGGAAAATGTCGTTGATGAAGACATGGCCTCCTATTTTAGCGGCAGCGATGGCAGCTTTGTGCTGTATGATTCTGCTAAGAACCAATACCATGTTTATAATCGTCCAATGAGTGAGTACAGAGTGTCTCCAGACAGCACCTACAAAATATATTCCGGGTTGATAGCTCTGGAGGAAAACGTCATTTCTCCCGCGAAAAGTGAAAGAAACTGGAATGGCATAAACTATCCTTTCAAAGCATGGAATAAGAATCATCACCTGGCTTCTGCCATGCATGACTCAGTTAATTGGTATTTCCAAAATCTGGACCAGGAAACAGGTACAGCCAAACTGCAGGACCATTTTCATCGCATCCAATATGGAAATGAGGACCTATCAGGAGGGTTGGATACCTACTGGATGGAATCTTCCTTAAAAATATCACCGATTGAACAAGTACAGCTTTTACATGCTTTTGAAGAAAATAAGCTTGGGTTTGATCAAAGAAACACCGACGCTATTAAAGATGCCATCTTTATCAATGAACATGAACAGCGTAAGTTATATGGGAAAACCGGCACCGGCACAGTAAACGGCAAAGATGTGAACGGCTGGTTCATCGGCTTTGTCAAAACAGCTGACAACACCTATTATTTTGCGCTCAATCTACAAAGTAAAAAAGAGGAAGTCAATGGCAGCAAAGCCAAGCAAATTGCCTCCCGGATATTGCAGGACAAACATATTTATTAGGAAATACAGGCACTCATCAACCAAACGGGAGTGCCTGTGTTTTATGGATCTTTCTTAAACACTTAAGCAATCACCGCCTATAAAAACGCGTATAAATTTCCCCAATTCAAAAATAATACATACGAGAACCCATTTAGTCAGTGTAAAGAGGAGATTTGTTTGCAGAATGATACGAATACAGATCGCGCGCGGCGATACAAAGCCTATGTCAGTCCACTGGGAACCACGCAAATTCATTTAAGGAACCCCAATATTATTGCATGGTGGTCCGCAGCCTTTCCCGGCTTTGGTCACCTGCTGCTTTCCAAATATCTGCGAGGATTCATCCTATTCATATGGGAAATTGTCGTGAACGTCCATTCCCAATTGAATTTATCGATGGTTTACACGTTTGAGGGGCGGTTTGAGCAGGCGACATCAGTATTGGAACCAAGATGGGTGCTTTTATATATCCCTGTTTATATTTATGCGATCTGGGACAGCTACCGGACCTCTGTAGACATGAATAAGGAATATTTATTAGCAGATAGGGAAAATGCCAATTTCATCAATTTCCAGGTTACATCGATGGAAATCAATTATTTGGATAAAAGGGAACCGTGGATTGCTGTCATGTGGTCATTTTTCATGCCGGGGACAGGGCAGCTATATATTCACAGAATCCTGACAGCCTTTTTTATCATCGTATGGGTGGTCATTATTGTATATCAATCCCATGCGTTGGAAGGCCTGTATTATCTTGTTATCGGTGACTTCCCGCTTGCGAAGACAGTACTCGATCCCGAATGGCTGTTGTTTTTCCCTTCTCTCTACTTTTTTTCCATGTATGATGCCTACGTCAATACCGTAGAAAATAATAAACTTTTTGATAGCGATCAAAGAAACTTTTTAAAACAGCGATACCAAGATCCTCATTTCAAATTACCATTGAATCTTGTCAAAAGAAATAGGTGAGCAAATGTATGTGCTGGCTACTTTCGATCACTCCATATATGTCGAATTAGCACTTTCCGCATTAGAGAAACGAAATATCCCGAAAGAAAATATTCTTGCTGTGCCACTTGATAACGCTAGCACTAGCAAAAAATTATTTGATACGATACACCGATCAGACGGTGCCAGTTTATTTGATATCGCTGCCGCTCTGGCAACAGCATTCTCCGTCATCGGAGCCAGTGTGGGCTTCCGATTGGCATGGGGTCCGATTATATGGGGGATCATTGGCGCTGTGGCTGGATTCATTATCGGCTTTACCATAGACCTTCTCAAGACGAAAAGAAAACAGCGTCGACAGCGGAAAACCAAAGGAAAAATAACAGAGCTAATTGTTATCATCTATTGTGAACACGAACAGACTGAAATGGTCGAACGAATATGTTGGGATAATCTTGCATTCGGGGTTGCGAAACTGGACAGGGAACTTTAGTTTGTAGGCCAATGTAAAGGAGGATAACATGATTTTATCAGTGATAACTTTCATGATGCTTTTGGTTTGGCTAATATTATCCAATATTCGTTTATCCCGTTTGGAAATATACAGCACGATTTTTTTTGCAACCACTCTGGCATATACAGTTGACCATATTCTGGGGTTGAATTTTCGCCTTTACTGGTATGCAGGGCTTTATGAAATGAAATTCCAGGATTTTATTATTGTGCTTGGTCTTTATCCGCTTGTGAATATCCTCTTCTTAAACTATTTCCCAGGACAAAAAAAGTTTATATGGAAAATCGTCTATTTGCTCATTTGGTCTTTATTCGCGCTTGGTTATGAATGGCTGGCTGTCCAGACAGGTTCTTTCAAACACACGGGATGGAAATTCAGATATTCCGCCCCCAGCTATCCAGTTTTATATTTAATACTTTTTTACAATTTAAAGTTTGTCAGATGGCTTCAAAGGAAGGGTTGAAAGCAATTAAATGCTGTCCTGCCTTCGTTCGATAAGCTCCATGAATTTTTTCGCCGCCGGGGTCAATGGCACGGTTTGAAGGAAGCAGGCACCGATGCTGCGTTTGGGAACAGGGTCTTCCAGCTTCACTTCGAATATTGTTCCCCTTTTCAGGTATTCTCTGGAAAATTCTTTCGTCACACAGGCAACCCCCAAATTGATCCTGGCAAATTCAAGGAGTAAATCATGGGAACCGAGTTCAAATTCGGGATTCACTCTTATCCCTTTCGATAGCAGATAATCATCGATGAATTTTCGTGAGTTTGCTTTTTGCTCCAGAAAGATCAATGGCAGCTTCACCAGCTTTTGCAGACTGACTGTTCCAGAAAGCACTTTTTTAAATTTTTCTCCGTAAACAAACATGTCATGGACATACATAAAAGGCCGTTGTTCCAATACAGCATCTTCTACGGGAAAATTACAAATGGCCATGTCTACCGCACCTTTTTTTAGCATTGCAATGGTTTCAGCGGTAGTACCATTGACAATTTTGAATTTGATGCCAGGATACGAATTATGAAATATCTCCAGATACGGGAGTAAAAAATACCGCGAAATCGTATCACTCACACCTATTTTCAGCTCGCCGGTTGCTAAATGCTTATACGCAGCGATTTTTTCCTCTCCTGATTCTAATAAATGCATAGCGGACTGGACATATTCAAAAAGGTGGCTGCCTTCATCAGTCAACGTCACTCCTTTAGGTGTGCGGTTAAAAAGGCGTGTATCCAGCTCTCTTTCCAGCTGCCCAATTGCTTGGCTGACAGCCGATTGCGTTAAGAATAACGATTTGGCAGCCTTGGAGAAGCTCTCATGCTTCCCGACCACCCAAAAAATTTTGTACGCATCTAATTTCCCTACCATATTAATACTCCTTATATGCACTATTACTATAATTAATTTTACTTATACCACAAATGGGATGTATAGTACAAGTAGGAGTTAAATAATGAAATCGAGCCATGAGGAGAGATTTGAATGGATAGAGTAGTTGGAACTGTTGTAAGAGGGCTTCGCTGCCCCATCATTAATGAAGGAGACAATATTGCTGACATTGTTGTGGACAGCGTACTGCATGCAGCCGAAGCTGAAGGATTCAGTATTGGCGACCGTGACATTGTTTCTGTAACAGAATCCATCGTTGCCCGTGCGCAAGGAAATTACGCAACTGTCGACCATATCGCACAGGATGTCCATGATAAGTTCGGAGAGGATACCATCGGGGTCATTTTCCCTATCCTGAGCCGCAACCGGTTTGCCATTTGTTTGCGCGGTATTGCAAAGGGAGCTAAAAAAATCGTCTTGATGCTTAGTTATCCTTCTGATGAAGTAGGCAACCATCTTGTCGACATCGATGAGCTGGACGCTAAAGGCGTCAACCCCTGGACAGATGTCCTCACAGAAGTCCAATTCCGTGAATACTTCGGTTATAACAAACATGCTTTTACAGGTGTCGACTATATCGATTATTACAAATCACTAATCGAATCTTATGGCGTGGAATGTGAAGTGATTTTCTCCAACAACGCGAAAACAATTCTAGATCATACAAAATGTGTACTTACTTGTGATATCCATACAAGAGCAAGAACAAAACGGATTTTAAATGCGAATGGTGCGGAAAAAGTGTACAGTCTTGATGATATACTGGCAGCACCTATTGATGGCAGCGGGTTTAATGAACAATATGGTTTACTCGGATCTAACAAATCCACAGAGGACAAAGTCAAATTGTTCCCACGGGATTGCCAGCCTGTCGTCGATAAAGTCCAACATGTCCTAAAAGAAAAGACTGGCAAAAACGTGGAGGTCATGATTTATGGTGATGGCGCATTCAAAGATCCAGTAGGTAAAATTTGGGAATTAGCCGATCCAGTTGTATCCCCTGCGTACACGCCGGGTCTGGATGGCGTGCCAAATGAAATCAAGCTGAAATATCTGGCAGACAACAACTTCGCTGACCTTCGCGGTGAGGAACTGCAGCAGGCTGTCTTCAAATATATTGGCGAAAAAGAGAGCGACCTGGTTGGCGCGATGGAAGCACAAGGCACTACACCAAGGAAATTAACGGATTTGATCGGATCTTTATCTGATTTGACCTCAGGAAGCGGTGACAAAGGAACACCGATTGTATTCATCCAAGGTTACTTTGATAATTATACGAAATAATGAAGAGGGGCGGCGTCCTCTCTTTTTTAATGGATTGGCAGACAGGCTGTGCCCGCATTCGGGATTTATTGCTGCAGAATTTCGATCGAACCTAGCCAGGCTGTCACTATATGGGAAAGGCCCCAGCCTGGCCCATTCCGACACCTTTCTTAGAAGCATTTTGGCCACACAAAAAAGGACAGTCTGTCATCAAAGCAGACTGTCCTTTCCTATTCATTTATTTTTCTTTTTTACGGAACTTGGCTAGCACTTCATACACAATTGGCACAATGACAAGTGTCAATAATGTAGAACTGATCAACCCGCCAATAACAGTGATACCAAGCCCCTTGGAAATCAAACCGCCGCCTTCTATGCCAATCGCTAACGGAATCAGCGCGCCAACTGTGGCCAAGGCTGTCATCAGGATCGGACGCAAGCGTGTAGCACCTGCTTCCAGCAAGGCTTCTCTGGTTGTGAAACCTTCTTTTTCCTTGTGAATGACACGGTCCACCAGCACAATTGCATTTGTAACTACAATCCCGATCAGCATCAGCGCACCAATCATGGCTGATACGCTCAAAGGCTCCCCGGCAATCCACAAGGCGACAAGACTGCCGATAACGGTGAACGGCAGGGAGAACAAAATGGCAAATGGCGCCAATGCTCCATGGAACGTTACCACAAGTACAAAATAGACAATCGCGATTGCCGCAAGCATCGCCAAACCTAATTGCGTGAAGGAATCATTGATATCCTCTGTTACTCCGCCAAAGTCAATATTCACTCCGTCAGGCAGGTCGAGTTTGTCAATTTTCTTTTGTACTGCATCTGAAACAGCACCGGCATCGTTCGTCTTGATATCAGCTTTGACAGATGCATATAACTTGCCGTCTTTTCGCTGTACAGTATCTGGTGACTTTCCTTCTTTCACGTCTACGACATCACCAATTTCGACTGTCGTGCCGAGCGGCGTCTCTATTTTTTTCTTTTTGAGTTCCTTGATATTATCATAATCATCTTTCTCTACTTCCACATAAACATTGACATCATCACCGTTGTGCTTCACTGTCGTCAGCGGTGAGCTGTCTTTATTATCAGCTAATGCCATACCGATTTGAGCAGTGGTCAAGCCATACTCGCTCAATTTTTTCTGATTGGCGACAAGTGTGTACTGATCATAGGCTTCAGAGATACTGGAATCGACTTTTTCCAGATCTTTGTTGTCCTTCAGAATATTTTCCACTTTGTCGGAAGCCTTCTGGATATCCGTCAGATTATCCCCATAGACATACAGTTCTAGGCCGCTGCCCATACTTGCGAAGTCCATGCTTTTCCATTCGCCAACATCTGTTTGTTTGTTCAAGTCTTTGATGATCTTGGTGCTTTCTTCGCTAAAATTCTTGTAGTCTTTATCGTATTCGATGAAGAACAGTGCGGAATTGTCACCGCCACCCATACCCATGGAGGCAAGTGGGCTGCTGCCGCCAAGTGAATACTGATACGTTTCGATACCATTTCGTTTGCTGATCATTTTCTCAGCATCACTTGCAACTGCTTTGGCTTCTTTATGCGTTTCTCCAGGTTCTGGCGTATAAGTAGCCATGACCATTTTCTGCTCATCATCAGCAAGGAAGTTCACGCCGATTAGAGGCATCAGGAACAAGCTGAGTACAAGCAATACGACAGCACTTCCGAAGGTGATGATTTTATGATTCAGAGCCCCCTCGAGCACTTTACGATAAAACGCAGCCAATCTGCTAGGTTTTTTCTCCGCTTTTGCTTTATGCTGCTGTGCTTTTTCACCCTGCAGCTGTTTTTTGAACAGCGAATGTGCCAGCATCGGAACAACTGTGATTGCCACAAGCAGCGATGCTGCCAGTGCAAATACGACCGCTAGTGCAAACGGCAGGAAAAGCTGGCCTACTTGACCATGTACAAGTCCCATTGGCAAAAATACCGCAATCGTCACAATAGTAGATGACATGATTGGAATGAACATTTGTCTGGTTGCTTCACGGACAAGCTCTTTTCCATGTAATTTTTCATCCGGGAGCGACATGCGCCGGTAAATATTTTCCATTACGACAATCGAGTCATCGATTACCCGGCCAATGGCTACAGTTAAAGCCCCAAGTGTGAGGACATTCAATGTGATATCCATATAATTTAATACGAAAATCGCGATTAATAATGATAATGGAATCGAAATGACAGAAATGATGGTTGTTTTAAAGCTTCTCAGGAACAGCAAAATGATGATAACCGCAAAAATAATCCCGAACAAAGCTTTATCAAGCATTGTGCTGACGGATTCTTCAATTGGCTCTCCCTGATCAAACGTCGATGTAGACGTAATTCCAAGTTTTTTTTCAAATCCATCCATCTTATCTTTGACGGCATTGACTACATCGACCGTATTGGCTTCAGATGATTTAACGACCTGAATACCGATCGAATCCTCGCTGTTTGTTCTGGAAATCGACTCAGATTCTTTTACCAGTTTAACATCGGCCAATTTGTCCAATGAAACAGTTGGCAGCTTCATTTCCATTTGTGCTTGTGCTGCAGCATCACCCTGCTGCGCAGCTTGCGCATCGGACATTTGGTCTTGCTGTGTGGCTTGGGAACCTGGCATTTGTCCTTGTTGTTGTGCATTGCCTGCTTGCTCTTGCATTGCCTGGTCTTGGTCCATACCACCCATTTGTCCCTGTTCAGCGCTTTGCTGTGGCGTATAAGGAATCTTTAGCTTCTGCAAATCTTTCATATCTGCAACCTTGCCATCGATGACAAGATTTTTCACTTTGCCTTCAAAATTATTCAGGCCCAGCGGGTAAGTCATATCAGATCCTTGGATAATCTGTTTTACTTTGTCTTCGTCCAAACCATATTTGTCCAGCTTCTTCTGGTCAAATTCTACTGTCACCTTTTGCAGCTGCTGGCCAGTGACTTGTACATCAGAAACACCATCAATTCCTTTCAAAGATGGGATGACGTCTTTTTCAACTGTGTTTGTCAGTTGTTCAAGTGTCTTATTCTGATCGCTGACACTTAAAGCAATGACCGGAAATGCGTTGATATTAAGCCGCGATACATCGGGATCTTTCGCCCCATCCGGAAGATCCGCATTGGAAACGGCCTCTTTCACATCATTTAGCGCATCGTCCATGTTTGTATCAAAATCGAATTCCATTTGTATAGACGAAGCATTTGCCATCGATGAGGAACTGACTGTTTCGACACCTTCCAAATTTTTCACCAAATCCTCGATTGGTTCTGTAACTTTATCGGCCACTTCATCAGGGGCCGCCCCTGGATAGGTGGTCATAATCGAGATATTTGGCAGGGTGATATTCGGCATGGTCTCCTGTTTCATATGAAGACCAGAATAAAGCCCTGTAATAACTACCAGAATGGTCAATATCCATATGGCAAATTTATTGTTCAGGGCAAAATTGATAACCTGCTTCACATTGTACACTCCTCTTCCCTTTTATATTTCAGCAGCAGAAGGGCTTTCTTTCGCTTATGTAAACCGTTAATCTATACGATTCAGCTGTGAATAAGATTCAAATAAAAATCTAACTCCGCCGTTTACATTGTAAGATTTCTTCTGACTGATCGGTCAAAAAATGATAATTCTGCATACAGAACTTCAAACCATAGTAATTATCTTAACTGACCGGACAGTCGAATACAAGTATAAATTATTCATAGATTGAACTTTCTTTGACATTTACTGACCACTTGGTCATAATAAAAGCAACGGGAATGAAACGGGTGATTCGTATGAAGGAAGAAAAGAAAGAGGAAATTATCGAATCCGCAATCAAGCTTTCAGCAAAGCACGGATTCTATAACACTTCTGTTCAAGGTATTGCAGATGATTGCGGCATATCAAAAGGTGCTTTCTATCATTACTTCGACTCAAAAGAAAAATTGCACATCGCTATTTTCCAGTATTACTTTGAACAAATGCATGAAATGCTGGGTAAAATTGACAACTCAGGTCTGTCTCCCCGTGAAATTATGAGACAGCAATTGCGGGTACCTTTTGATCAACTAAGTAAACAACGTGAATTTTTCATTATATATTTACGCGAACAGAACTTTTCCATCAATAAGGAACTTCAAGGAGTGATGCACCAGTCACAGCTTGATATGGTTAAGTGGTACAAGCAAAACCTGGAAAGAATATACGGAAATGCCATCCAGCCTTTTATCAGTGATATTATCCTGTTGATTGAAGGAATGCGAAACAGTTATATGGCAACTATCCTTTTCCACGATCTTCGACTGGATGCCGACCGGATTGCCCACTTTTTAATGAACCGCATGGACGATGTAGTACAAGCATTCCATAATGGTGAAAAACCAGTAATCAAATCCAGTGATGTTGCCCATTTGCTTCCCAACCATTCTCTTTCAACTGCTGATAAACAGAGGCAGGCAGCAGGATTGCTGACAGATGCGGAGGAAAAGCTTGAAATTATGGACATAGCCGAAACACAGAAACAAGGTTTATTAGATGTGATACAATTGCTTAAGGAACAGCTGGAGAAACCTGAGCTGAACACATTTGTGTTCCAAGGATTGCTCGCTAATCTGAAGGTCGTGAAAGATTTTGATACATATCGTGATAGGATAGCAAACTTACTGGGCGTGGAAGTGTTGTAGTCAGAATTAACTGGGGGACTCCCCCAACGCCTGATGACAAAGGATATAAAGGATGAATCTGGAATGTGGGAAATACAACTTAAAGATAGCTTTGCCAAACGTTACAGCAATGGGTATCCACTCATTACGAAAGATACAGTTCAGTCAATGCCTGATCGAATGGAAGAAGGAAGCATTGTTCAACTGACAGATGCAAAAAAAAGATTCATCGGCAAAGGGTATTACGGGATTCAAAATAAAGGGCTCGGCTGGATGTTGACGCAACAACAGGAAGAGACAATTGATGCTGCCTTTTTCAAACAAAAAATCAAAAGCGCTTTAGATAGGAGAAAGTCTTTTTTTCAAGATAACAGTACGGATGCTTTCCGTGTTTTTAACGGGGAAGGAGACGGCATTGGCGGATTGGTCATCGATTATTTTGCAGGAAGCTATCTCATCCAATGGTACAGCCAAGGAATTTTCACTTTCAAATCAATGATTGTTCAGGCACTGGATGCGACAACGGACTATCAAGCCATTTATGAAAAAAAACGCTTCGATACCAAAGGGCAGTACGTGGAAGATGATGATTTTGTCAAAGGAAAGCGACAAACGTTCCCAATCATTATCAAAGAAAGCGGCATGCGGTATGCTGTTGATTTAAATGATGGCGCCATGGTCGGTATATTTTTAGATCAGCGTGACGTGCGACGAACCATTCGGGAGAAATACGCCAAGAATAAACATGTATTGAACACTTTCTCCTATACAGGGGCATTTTCTGTTGCTGCCGCTCTGGGGAACGCTGCGAAGACGACAAGTGTGGATCTTGCGAAACGAAGCAAACCGAAAACAATCGAACAATTCAGCGCCAATGATATCGATTTCGAAAAACAGGATATCATTGTCATGGATGTTTTCGACTATTTCAAATATGCCCGCCGAAAAAAACTACTTTTTGACTTGGTGGTACTCGATCCCCCAAGCTTTGCCCGTTCCAAAAAAAGGACTTTTTCCACCGCCAAGGACTATCCTATGCTGATGAAGGAGGCTATCAGCATCACAGAAAAACAAGGTATCATCATTGCTTCCACAAATAATGCCTCCTTCGGCATGAAAAAATTTAAAGGATTCATTGACAAGGCATTTCGTGAAACAAACACACGTTATACTTTTTTGGAGCAATTCTCCCTGCCAAATGATTTCCGTACCAATCCCCATTTTCCGGAAGGGAACTACCTAAAAGTTGCTGTGGTAAAAAAAGAAAGCTGACTTTTCTACCTTGCAGCCATGCAGACACAGGGGCTGCCCCTATCGTTGCATGGCTGGTCAAGCCTTCCGCGGCCAAATGAAATAAGTCACTGAAATACCATTGTCAATCAATACGATAATCCCCCAATATTTCAGTGTATTCCAGAGTTCCGCTGTTTTCCCGCTATCCCCTATACAGAGAATCATTCCCAGCAGCATAGCGCCGCCGATTACATAGGCGAGGACATGCAGCAAGGAGCCTTTCATGCTATGTATGGCATAGTCCATACCTGCTTTTCGCTCCGGCTTGGGCCCCTGGCGTTTGACATAATACAAAAATCGTTCATCTGCCCACCGGATCATACTTTTTCCATAAACGACAGAAATAGCAATATACAGTGGTGCAATACTGTGTGCAATGGTTGCTGTTGCACCAGAATAGATGTCGATACTGGTTACAATCAAAAGCGCAACATCGACTAGTGGAGTCATGGCTAAAAGAAACAGCCCGATCCGCTTTTGATTGAAAATATATCTGGTAACCAAACCGGATATGATAAAGATCCAAAATCCAATTTCACAAGCTACAATTGTCCATGCTACAAAGTTCATTTTTTCCTCCGCCTTTTGAATGCCGCAATGATTAAAAAAATCCATATTTCTTGTTTTTTATTTTCCGATAACTGTCACAAAGGAACAAACAGATGATTGCTTAGATTGTATATTCCATGCAATAGAACACAAGCGTAAACAGAATCCGTTTTGTTTCTTACCCAGCCGAATAAAAAACCGATGGCGATCGCAAAAATCATTTGCCCCAATCCCCAAAGCATGTTGAAATCGGCCCCAAGCATTACGTGCCATACAACCCCTGGAAGGAAATGAATGAAACCAAAGCCAATAGAAGCGATCCATATCCCGAATTCCGATTGAATGAATCCTCTCCAAAACAGTTCTTCGCCAAAAGCAACATAGATCAGCTGGAAAAAGACAGTCGTCCATAATGGGATTTGAAACCCCAACGGTCCTTCCGTAAAAAAAGCAATACCTCTTGTTGTAAACAAAAAAAGACCTGTCAGCAGAGCGTACCATCGTATCCACTGTTTCCATAAACCTGCATGCACCCCGAAGCATCCGAGATTTTTCCCACTCCATCCCGCATATATTGCAAACAGAAAATAATTCGCGGCGATTCCGATATAATTCCAGTTCAGATTCTCGCGCTGCCATTCCATCAAACTCCGTGTACCAGCAGGGATGAAATATGGAAGCTGAAGCAGCCCGATAAGCGCTAGTATCCAATACAATGCGCGCGTTTTTTTCCTCACTTGCTTCCCTCCGTCTCCACCAATGATACAGCACGTGTTTTTAAAAGAAATCAGCGAAATATGTTTGTCTTTCTGGTATTAACCATTCCAATTCTCTTACTGAGGCTTCTGATCCTTGAATCAAACCAAGGCGATGAAGTTCCATCGGGCGGGCAAAGCCGAACAGGATTTGCGTGAGCTGCTGGACCTTCATATGTATGTCTTCAGCTGTAATGTGACCTTCTTTCGTGAAATTAACATATGTATCTGTATCACGTTTTTCTATCACATAGCTACCACTATTCTCCGGAAGGAATTCATCCGCTACAACCAGTTGCACTGCGTGCGAGCCTTTGGCAAATGAATATTCTTTCAAAAAAGCAGGAATATCTACGATTCGGGCCATGAAATAGGATTGTATTTTTTGCTCCAAAACCGGCTTTTCCAATAATAGTGAAAGCGGCTCGTTCTCTGGTACGGTCAATTCCACCTGTGCTGCCATCGAATCATGATTGGCAATGAATTGGAGCAGCAGCTTCCATCCATTCATGGATGTGTAAGCAAAATCCACTATTTCCAGCTTATCCTTTTGCACATGATAAATAATGTATCCTTCTGGTTGATTGCTATCATTATATGCGGCAGCAATATGAAAATCCTGGCGAAGAATACGTTGCTGCCACCATTTCTCATCACGGGTCATCATCCCATTATATTTCTTGGCATACCCGGTATAAATGGCGTGTAACAGCGGAATATCCGTGCTTATTCGCCGCACATACCCTCTGCCTTCCCAGTTTTGCCGCATGCCTTCCATCGGGATGGTACATTTTCTCTCCATGAAACAGAGCTCCCAGCCGAATTTACGATAAAAGGGAACCGAGAAGGGATGAAGGTATGAAATCATCTGTCCGTTTTTTCTCATGTACTGCAAAGCATGGTGCAGCAGATGCTTCACCATTCCTTGTCTCCTGTATTCAGGCCAAGTCGCCACCGCACTTATCCCGCCCATGGCAAAAGGCTTCTCATTTAGATAACAAGTCAGCGGAATCAGATGAACTTTTGCTGCTATTTTAGCATTGTCATCCATCCACCCCCAAATAGTGTGGCGGGATGCTTCCTCTTTTTTCTTTTGCAATTCTTCTGGTGAAAGCTTATACTGGAAAGCGAATTCAGAAAGCTGAAAAATTTCATCGTAATCCTCTGCATACAATACTTTGATTGGCTTCATATTACTTCCCCCTAAGATCACTCTTTTGTCAAACACGAGATCTGCCGCCACAATGAGTGCTGCTGTTAAAAATTCAGACAATCCTGCCAATGTAATAGAGCTGACAATCTCATCTACGTTATGTACCAGCAGCCATTAAGCAAAGCTAGACGAACAGAATCCATTGTATATTCTTACGGCGCTGTTGTTGTAATCCACCGTTGCAAACAAAACGACCTTTTCAGAATATCAAAAATGATACCGATCAGGAAGGCAATAACTGCCACAAAGCGTGTTTTGCCCAGAATGTTCAGATCTTCGAACGGTTCATCTTCTCCGCTCACGAGAAACAATCCTCTCCTCTAATCAAAATGGATCGTTCAAGAGGTGTCAGTCATTTGGAAATAGTTTAACAGATAAAGAGTTAACCGTAAATCTGCAAAACTACCTGACACCAAACCAAGTAGTTGGTTTTAAAGAAACATCGGATATGTTTTCATTTTTTTATTCGGCAACAGAGCGTGTAGTGAAATGAAGTTCTTTTCAACCAGCTCTTTTCAATATTCAACTGGAATATCGGCTTTCAATGCCTGTATGTTCGTATGCAACATACACAATGCAACTTTCCAGCCTAGCACTTTAACGTGTTAGTCCAGTGTGGTGCCTTCTGCAAAATAGTTGACGACAAAATCTTTGAAGCGTTCTGCTGCGGGAGATAGATATCTCCCCTCAATCCACGCCATTCCCAGTGAGCGTTCACACATTGGTCTGGTGACTTGCAGACGGGTGATTTTATGAAAATCCAACCCTTTGACGTCAGGTATAAGCGACACACCGAGCCCAGCACCAACCAGCCCGGCAAGTGTGTGAATCTCCTCCCCTTCGAAGAGAATTTTTGGACGCATCCCTGCTTCCTGGCAAAAGTAATCTGTCATCTGTCTCAGGGAGTTTCCTTCTTTGATGGCAATAAAATCCTCACCAGCTATTTCATCCAGTGTGATATGTTTGCGGTTTGCCAAAGGATGGCCCAAAGGAACAATCACGAATAATTCTTCACGCCATAACCTCTGCCAATTGATTTTCATGCTGGATGCAATCGGTGTCGTCAAACATAAGTCGAAAGCCCCCGCTTCCATTTGCTGAATGAGGGCATAGGAGTTGTTTTGCGTGAATTGGAAACTTAACCTGGGATACGCCGCCCGAAACGCACCAATCAACTCCGGGATCTTCTCCGTCCCCAAGGTGTGTAAAAATCCAAGCGACACCTCCCCGCTTTCCGGATCGATCAAATCTCTTATTTCCTGTTTACCTTCCACAAATTCCTCTAACATACGATAAACCCTTTTTAAAAATAGCTCGCCGTAGCGATTCAGCAGGATGGTCCGTCCTTTACGCTCAAATAGCGGAACCCCGAGTTCCTCTTCCAAGCGTGACATGGAGCGGCTCAAGGCCGGCTGGGAAATCGATAATTGCTCAGCAGCTCGCGTCATATGCTGCAGTTCAGCGACCGTTTTAAAATAGGATAGTTGCTGCCATTCCACTTAGCATCACTGCCTTTCCAGCCAGAGAGGTTGAATCTTTGGCTTCTTTCAATTCATAACCAATATGCATGAAAACAATGAAAATAATGCATTATACATTTGGTTTATTACGTATTATAATAATACATAGATCCATAAATGAAAAGATGTTGGCGGTATGTATTCCGTTTGCGGCAGGAGATCATATGCCGCTTTTTAATTTGGAGTGATTTAGATGGAAAATAATTATGTTCAAAAAGGCACCGCAGCCTTTCGCAGAGTGAATCTCGCTTTGTTTATCGGAGGTTTTGTCACTTTCGCGAACTTGTATGTCGTGCAGCCGCTTATGCCGGCTTTTTCTGATGAATTCAATACGACACCGGCTGTGGCCAGTCTGACATTATCAGTCACAACAATATTTCTGGCTATTGCGATGCTGTTTACTGGTTCGCTTTCAGAGTCCTGGGGTCGCAAAGGCATGATGGAAGCCAGCGTCATTGCGGTCTCTGTATTGGCGATTGTGCTTGCATTCGCACCAGGTTTTCATAGCATGCTTGTGCTAAGAATCCTTCAAGGTATTGTTTTCGCTGGCCTGCCCTCTATCGCCATGGCCTATCTGGGTGAAGAAATCGAGCCTTCCAGCCTTGGGATAGCGATGGGTATTTATATTAGCGGCAACACCATTGGCGGTCTGAGCGGCCGGGTCATCACCGGAACTGTTGCTGACTTTTTTGACTGGCGCACTGCATTGATCGTTATGGGAATCATCAGCTTAATCGCCAGCCTGATTTTTTACTGGGCGTTGCCGAAATCAAAACATTTCCAGCCAAGGCGGCTGCAAATCAAACAACTGATCAAATCCATGGGCAGCCATTTGCGTAACCCTGCATTGCTTTGCCTGTACGGAATGGGTTTTCTGTTGATGGGAAGCTTTGTCACGATGTATAACTATGTGGAATTTCAGCTTGTGGCCCCGCCCTTCTCTTTAAGTCAAACACTCGTGGGATGGATTTTCATCATTTATCTCGTAGGTACAGTCAGCTCGACATGGTTCGGTAATTTGGCCATGAAACATGGCCGGCGCAGCATGCTCATGCTTGGATTATTCATCATGTTCGTTGGGGCCCTGATCACGCTTGACACGAACCTATTCATTAAGATTTTCGGCATGGCAGCATTCACGTTCGGATTTTTTGCCAGCCATTCCATCGCAAGCGGCTGGGTCGGTTATCTGGCCGGTCACGACAAAGCTCAGGCCGCATCATTATATCTGTTCTTCTATTATTTCGGTTCAAGCGTAGGCGGAACTGCAGGCGGTATATTTTGGACCGATTTCGGATGGGAAGGCGTCATCGCCATGATTGCCGGTTTTATTTTGCTGTCATTTATACTTTTGGTATTTTTATCTAGAACCGTAACGTTGGCAAAACAGGAAGGGACCCTGGTTTCCCGATAACGTGCACTCATGCCTATACTGACATGCAGGTACTGCATTTGGTTTGTCCCTACAATTTTTAGCAGTGGGCAATTCAAACGCAAGCAGCATCAGTTAGACGAAGTATCTCTCAAGCTGCGCCTGCATCAAAAATCTGGTCAAGCTAAATCTCTGTATTATGTCATGTTCTGCAATTTTTTTCATAATAATGGTATAGAAAAGGCTGGTATAAAACAGAAGGGAGAGAGTTGACATTAGCGATAATAAAAATCATGTTAAGAAAGAAGATAATCTGATAAAGAAAACTTCCCAGGAAGCAACCGATCTTTTTGGGAATGTCGTGGACACATCCGGAAAAATGGTTAAATCGGTTTCGGGTGAGGGCGGCCTTGTTGGAAAAGCAGCTGATGCTTCAGGCAGAGTACTTAAAGGCACAGCCAAAAAAGCCAACGAAGTGATTGGCAAAACTTCGGAAGCGCCAGGAAAATTCTACCGCAATGCCAAAGGTCATTTTAAACACAAAAATTCCCAGGATGATACGGATCAGAAGAACTGAGCCTGTACCGTTGGACTCAGTGTCCACAATCAGAGAGCTACATACATCCTTTGCAAAAGCTGCGTACTCAGATTTCAGTTTGGGTGCGCTGCTTTTTCTTTATTCTTTGTTTACAAATGGACTGTAAAAGCTGTAAAAAACAAATTACAGTTTTTTTATCAATTAAGTCTGCACCATTCTTAGCGATGCCGTGGTTTTTAGGGACTTAGGGGTTTGAGCCAGGAAGACTGTATGTTTCCGGTAGAACGTGACACAATTATTGGATAAAGCGTGTATTTCTACAAACAATAACATCAGTTCATACATTGGAGTGATGGAATTGGAAAAAAATCTGCAGCAGAAACAAACAAACATAGGACAAGAGGATACACTAACGACCAGACAGGGGCATCCTGTCACAAACAACCAAAACATTCGCACAATCGGCAACCGCGGACCAGCAACACTTGAGAATTATGATTTCATTGAAAAGATTAGCCATTTTGACAGAGAGAAGGTGCCTGAGCGCATTGTCCATGCGCGCGGTGCTGGTGCCCATGGATATTTTGAAACATACGGAACGGCCGGCGATGAGCCCGTATCCAAATACACCAGAGCCAAAGTATTTCAGGATAAAGGCAAGCAAACTCCTGTCTTTGTCCGCTTTTCTACAGTTGTCAATGGTAATCACTCTCCCGAAACCGTACGCGATCCACGGGGGTTTGCTGTGAAATTCTATACGGAAGACGGAAACTGGGACCTGGTCGGAAATAATATCAAAATATTTTTCATCCGTGATGCCATGAAGTTCCCGGATATGATCCATGCCTTCAGACCGGATCCTGTAACCAATATACAAGACAGCCAGCGTTTCTTTGACTTTTGCGCCAATTCGCCTGAATCCTTCCATATGGTCACTTTCATCTACTCCCCTTGGGGAATACCCGCGAACTATCGCATGATGCAAGGTTCTGGGGTCAACACATATAAGTGGGTCAATCAGGATGGAAAAGCAGTCCTCGTAAAATATCATTGGGAACCAAAACAAGGAATTAAAAATCTCACCACAAAGGAAGCAAATGAAATTCAGGCTGCCAATTTCAGCCATGCCACACAAGATTTATACGATGCCATCGAGAGAGGTGAATACCCGGAGTGGGAATTATTTGTCCAAATCATGAGCGATGATGATCACCCAGAATTGGATTTCGATCCGCTGGATGATACCAAATTATGGCCAGAAGATAAGTTCCCTTGGCTGCCTGTCGGAAAAATGGTATTGAACAAAAACCCGGAGAACTATTTCGCTGAAGTGGAGCAAGCTGCTTTCGGCACGGGAGTACTGGTGGACGGTCTTGATTTCTCCGATGATAAAATGCTGCAAGGCAGGACGTTTTCCTACTCAGATACACAAAGATACCGCGTTGGAGCGAATTATTTACAGGTACCGATTAACGCAGCTAAAAAATATGTCGCGACAAATCAGGAAGGAGGCCAATTACGCTATGAAAACGATAAGGCACCAGGACAAAATCCGCATGTGAACTATGAACCATCATCACTGGGCGGGTTAAAGGAAGCTGAGCAGACAGGCAAAGAATATACGCCGCAGGTTGAAGGAAAACTTGTGAGAGAATCAATCGACCGGCAAAATAATACCAAACAAGCCGGGGAAACATACCGCCGTTTTGAGGATTGGGAAAAAGATGAATTGATCAGCAATCTTGTCGGTGATTTATCACAATGTGTTAAGGACATCCAAGACAAGATGATAACTCTCGCCGAGGAGGCAGATGAAGAATATGGCCGGCGTTTGCGAGAAGGCTTGGCCAATACCAAAAAGGATGGTTCCAGTATGAACCCGCTAGGAAATAAAGACGCAGAAAAAGCCCCTGAACAAGCTATCAAAAAAGGACACGATGCAGAGCCTTATTAAATATAAAGTCGAGCGATACAAACCCCGGTACATGTAAAAAGTGGAGCGGTACTATCTTGACATGGACCGTCCAACTATTCTTTATCTAGCATAGCACTCCAGGCAACTAGAGTTCCATCCCAAAAAGTTCCGATCACCGATCGGAACTTTTATTTTTGGTTATGAATGCTACCATTCCTGCTTGCCTGCTCTACTGCGGTCTGACTGTGATTTCATTGACATTGACATAATCAGGCTGGGTAAGCGCATATACGACCGCATTTGCGATATCTTCTGCCTCTAGTTTCTTTCTGCCGTTACCCCAGGAGCTGCTCCCGCTTAAACGAGTGTCTACCATGCCTGGAGAAATATTAGTCATCCGCACCCCCGTCTTCGCCAATTCTTTTTCCAATCCGGCAGAAATGGCGCGTACGGCAAATTTCGTCGCACTGTATACTGTGCTTGTTTTGGTCACCTCAAACCCGGAGACAGAAGCGATATTGATGATATGACCAGCTGATTTTTCAAGCATGGCTGGCAGCACCGCATGCACACCATAGAGCACCCCTTTGATATTGACATCAATCATTTGCTCCCACTGTTTTACTTCACCAGAACGAACAGCTCCTGCAAGCATCTGTCCGGCACAATTGACGAGCACATCGGTTTCACCGAAAGCTTCATTCGTCCGTTTAATGAGATTATCCACGTCTGCCTGCTTGCCGATGTCTGTCTTGACGGCTAACGCTTTGCCATTGCTCTGCTGATTAATGGTATTCTCCAGTTCTTGTAAACTTTCCAATCTACGGGCAGCAAGAACAACTTGCACCCCCTCGCTGGCAAGTTTTTCTGCAATCGCCTTGCCAATTCCGCTGCTTGCCCCAGTTACAATTGCCGTTTTCCCTTCTAATTGCATATTCAAAGCCTCCTAATTTGTATATCTTGACCTCATTCTATCAATTGTCATTTATCAAAAACAAATCCTATAAATTTATATCCCATGAAAGCAGCGCCCTTCTTAAAAATGTCTATAAAAATGTCTTTAGGAAAACAATTTGCATAGATTACGTCCTGAGGCAATACAGACACTTATAACAGCATAAAGATGCAAAGCTTCCATCCCCTTTTTGGGAATAGTGCTTCTTAAACCCTGGACCATGCGTTTAAGATTTTGAACAGGATACGTCAATCAGCCTGGTCATGTAATTTATCCTTTATAATATTGCCATCATAATATCGGTCAATTTTCAATCCGTTCTTCGTATCTATAACAGTCATCTGCCCCTTCATTTTCACCTTATCGATCTCATTTCCTGCCCGATCCGTAAATATCAATGTGAAGGAATGGTCAAAATCAAGTGAATTACTTTCTTCTTGATTACCATCATATTTATCTAACGCAATACTTTGTACAGAAATTGTATTGTTTTGTTTATTTGCTACTTGTTTTGGCAAAAGGAAGAATCTGGTAGCTGCCAGATTCGCAAATTCCTTTTTCGTAAAGTAAGTTGAAAACCTATTTTGCACATCATTTATTAATTCAATATTATCAAAATCAAAATCGGGATCATCCACAGTATATACTTCTTTAAGGAATTGCTCTCCAAGCTTCACCGCATCGCTCGTAAAATTTGGGGGAGCGTCTCTGTTTTCACAAGCAGCAACTATATATAGAAGCACAAAAGAATAACACAATAAAACGAGCAGCCTTCTCATCCGAACACCCCTTCAAATTCCTCCAAATAATGCAAGTAAAGGCATCACCGATAGTTGTTTCCGTGTATAAAACCATCCATTTCTGATCCAAAAAAACCGCTTATAAAATATACGAACGAGAACGAAAAACGTTTCATTATTCTAATAGTAATCCAGGTTTGAGAACATAGAATTGTAGGCTTCGAAATTTCCATCCCTTTATCTAGGAATCTGTGTTTACTATACAATTCCAAGTGGAAAATAAAAAGTAGATGGGAGTGAAGGAAATGAAATTATTTCAAAAGAAAAGCATTCTGACCATGATGATGTCCTTGGGGCTTGTGCTCACGGCTTGCGGAAACCAAGCGGGCAGCAGTGCCAGTGATGACAACGCCTCCCAAACACAGACTAACAGCCAACCCGTCAAAAATTCAGACAGCAATTCTGACAAAGGGGCATCCAAAGATTTGAAACAGTACTCGAAAGACCCTGATAAAAATGATCCTTCTGAAGGTGACTTTGATATTGTCGGAAAACTCGTCAGCGAAACAGACGGAGAGCTGATATTAAATATAAAAGGTGATAAGATAACGATTCAAAAGAAATCTTCTTTTGACAAGGATATGAAAGGTTTCAAACGTGATTTGAAAGGAAAAATGGTCGATGTGGAGATTTCTACAAAGAATCAGAAAGCCGAAAGTTTGAAACCGACCCGTCAGACCCGCGCAGACCAGGATGGTGTGTTCAAAAAAGAGGATGACGGCAAGAAACTTGTTGGCAAGCTCGTTTCCGACAAGAAAAATGAAATCACTGTCCATGTGAAAAGCGGTGACAAAACGTATCAGAAATCCGAAGACTTCGAAATGGATAAATCTGCGAAAAAAGATAAGATCAATGGAAAAGTCGTGCAACTGGATATAGATGAACATGGAAAGGCAGAAAAACTGAAATACAGCTGGGCAGATCAGGCATAACGAAAGCAGCCGCTCATCTCTTATGAGATGGTTGGCTGCTTATACATATCAAACTTCATTGCTTTTCTTCCTGTAGTTTAAGAGATTCTTCTTTATGGTTGTGGTACAACGGATTATCCGGATCGGCCGCAATAGCCATTTCAATCGCATCAATCGCCTCCTGATGCCTCCCTAATGCTCGCAAACTGTTGGCCAAATGGAATGCAAAATCATAACGGTCCGGTTGCATGTCCAGCAGCTTCTCCATTACTGTCACCGCTTCTTCATGTCTGCCGAGTTCGCGCAGATAATTGGACTGGTGGTACCAGAAGAAAATGCTGTCACCTTTTGCCGCTCCTTCCTCAAACATTGCCAGTGCCCTGTCCGGTTGTTTCAACGAACGCAAGCAGTTTGCGATATAAAAATAGAATTCCGACGCCTGCGGATGACCTGTAAGTGCCTTTTCAAACCGATTCATAGCCTCTTTATAACGCTTCAATACCATCAGAAAATGTCCACTATAGAAAAGAAAGTCTGGATTGTCCGGTGTCTTATGCAGAGCCTGTGTCATGAGCTCCAGTGCTTTCTCAAATTCATTTTTCTTCGCGGATGCTTTTGCCTGTATCATTTCTGCTGACTGCTCTATCTTCTCACCTTTTAGCATCCGAACCACTTTATCCTGGCCAAGCGCCTCGGCATGTTGTACAGCTGTCAGGTGCTTTCTATCGGCAAGACCGATATTGGCTCCGGCATTAATCAGTTCTTCAATCACATCGGTGTATAACCGTCCGCCATTTCCCAAAATGACTGCTTCCAGCAGCGCAGACCAACCTAAGTAATTCACATGATTTACCGGAACCCCTGCATCCAAACATACTTGGACAGTACGCAAAAATCCTTTTTCTGCAGCTGGCAGGAGTGCCGTGCCTCCGAAGCGATTAACATCGGCTTTATCCGCTCCGGCAGATACCATCAGATTCAAAATATCAAAAAAACCATTCGCACCAGCACAGATGAATGGGGACAACTGTGTATGATCTTTGACATTGGGATTACTCCCAGCCTTCAGCAGCAATGCTGCTGCGTGTATCTGATTATTTTGCGTTGCCGCCATCAATGCTGTTCTGCCGAAAACATCTTTGAAATCTACTTGCAATCCTTGCTGAAGCAATTGCGCCATTTGTTCTGTATCTCCGGTTTCACTAAAGGCAATCAGCTGTTCTTGCAATTTATTTTTCTCCATTGTTGTGACCCTCTCTGAGTTATTAAATTGAAATGTTTGCTGATGGAGATCAGCAATTTCTTACCATCAGCATAAATGCAGTCACACTTCCTGCACGGCTATTCTCAAACCCCCTCACATGTTGAAAACCTGCTTTTTCATAGAGTTTTATTGCCCGCTGGTTAAATACAGCGACACTCAAGCGGAGCATATTTGGCTCGTATAAGTGTTTCGCAAACACGATGCCTGACATTAAAAAGGCCAGGCCCAGCCCCTTTCCCGTCCGATCAGGATGCATGCCAAGGCCGATATCCAAAACTCCATGCCCCTTGTACACTCCCGCACGCCGCACGCCGGGAACTTGAGCATTTTCCCCAAAGCAGAAATAACCGGCCAATTCACCTGCCCTGTCGTCCGCTTGAAAATATGTGCCATCCAGCAGCTCCTGTATGGTTTCTTCATCATCTGTCATATTATACAGTTGATAAGGTGTCTCATATGTCCACTTGATAATTTCATTAGCAGACTTCGATGTCATTGGCTGTATGTCGTATGTTTGTCCCATTTTTCCGCCCCCTTACCTCCAAAATACCTTGCTATATCTCCTTATTCTGTTGCGTTACCTTCTTCATAAAGCGGATCCATTCCCGTGCTGCAAACGAAAGATACCGTTCTTTGCGCCAGACAATCCCCAGATTCCATGGTATCCCAGGGTCTACCAACGGAATCATTGCTACGTCGGCAGGATTCATCTGTCTGCAAATAGATTCTGGCAGCAAGGCAACCCCAAGGTCAGCTCTCACCATTTCACCGATGAAATCCCATTGCGAGCTTTCGTAGATGATATTCGGACGAAACCCTGCCCTCTCACACTCATCTATAATCCGATCATGTAAAGTGAAATCCCTGCGAAACAGGATAAAAGCCTCCTCCTTCAAATCTTTCAGCCGAACCGCTTTTTTATACCGTAAAAGATGTTTTGCGGGAGTCACCAGCATAAGATTTTCTTCAGCAAAAGCATAACCATCAAACTGTTTTTCATCTACCGGTAATACGACAACCCCCAAATCAAGCGTACCGTTTTGGACGGCACTTTCAATCTTCACTGCACCATCCTCCACAACGTGCAGCTTGATATTCGGATATTTACGATAAAAAGCCTGTATGATTTTTGGGAAAAATCGCGCCCCCACCATAGGCGGCAGACCGATATGCAGCTCCCCTTTTTTTAGTGCCATCAGATCGTCAAGCTCAGAGGATAAGTTCTGATAAGCCCGGAGCATGTGCTGTGCCTGTTCCAAAACCACTTTTCCTGCATCTGTCAGCTGTACGTGTTTGCGAGAGCGGTCAAACAGCGTTACGCCGAATTCCGTTTCAATGCTGCGTACCATTTTACTAATGGTCGGCTGTGAAACGTACAACTTCTCCGCGGCCCGAGTGAAATTCCCCTCCGTTGCAACAACCATAAAGTACTTCAAATGCTGCATATCCATTTTCTACAAACCCTTTCATGCCTTTTTCAAATCATAGCCATTCTAAACATTCATTTTACCTATTGTACCAAGCTTTGTATACTTAACACGTTATCATTTTTTAGAAGGTGTCATATTGAAGAAATTATGTATCAGCATGGGGCAGGTTTGCCTGCTTTGGTTATTTGCAATCTTCATGAATAAATTAGCGGAGTGGCTTCATCTCGCTGTGCCGGGAAGTATCATCGGATTGGTTCTTTTATTTGTTCTGCTGCAAACTGGACTCATCAAACTGAAATGGATAGAAATCGGAGGAAGCTGGCTCGTCGCCGAATTGCTTTTGTTTTTCATTCCATCAGCCGTGGGTCTGTTGCAATATCAGGATATACTCATGTCTAATGGTTGGAAAATCATTATGATCATATGTATCAGTACTTTTCTCGTCATGGCTGGTTCCGGTTTTCTTGCGGAAAAACTGACGAAACGAAAGGAGATGCGTTTAAAGTGATAACCGGACTGTCTTTTATAGTACTCACACTTGGTTCCTATTGGGGAGCTAAACTAGTGTACAAAAAATGGAACATTCCCTTCTTCTCTCCACTTTTGATTGCCCCGTCAGCAATTATTGTCGTTTTGCTTGTCGGCGGAATTAGCTATGACAGCTACAATGCCGGAGCAAAATGGCTCACAGAAATCCTTCAGCCTGCTACCATCGCCCTCGCTATTCCACTTTATCGCTATTTTCCTGTATTGAAAAAATATTTGCGGGAAATTTTTATCAGTGTTCTGTTTGGTTCAACACTTGCTGTGATGGCATCATTTTCACTGGCAGGGCTGGTGCATTTGAACAAAGGACTGATCAGCAGCATCATCCCCTACTCTGTCACCACCCCAATCGCGATGGGGGTATCTGAAAAGATTGGCGGCATACCTGCCATTACGGCTGTTTTCGTCATATTGACTGGGATTACAGGCTTGATTCTCGGTCCTTGGACGATTCGTATGTTTCGCTTTCACAGCGATATCGCCAAGGGTATATTGCTGGGTACCAGCTCCCACGGCGCAGGCACCTCCAAAGCACTTGAGCTTGGCAGCATTTCGGGAGCTGTATCCAGTGTATGCATGGTGCTTGCGGCAATATTAACGTTTGTTATTTCACCTTGGATTTATATGCATGTTTTTAGTTGAAATTTTCACATCAAAATGGGCATACATGCTTCAAAGCTACCGTCCCCCCTCTGGAGCAATGGACAGTCGGATAACCTATATGTTTTGTAGGCATAATGAAAAAAACTTATAATGAGTATGTATGTCAAATTGCCATCAATTAAAGGGGGAATTTTTTTGACTGCGGCACACAATCAAACGACATTAAAACTGCCAAGTCCTTCCGAAAGACGGGAAGCATTGGAAAAACAATATCCAGAATGGCGGCGGCATACAGTCGCTGATCATTTTGCACATATAAACCGAAATTACCAGCAAAGACCGTTTATACATATATCTGATACGTCTATTACCTATGGTGAAACATGGGAGCAAGCGCGTTTTTACGCCAAAGCTTTGTTGCAACTAGGCGTGAGACGCCGCGACCACGTCGCGATACTGATGGAAAATGATATCGCATATCCCGCACTGATGATTGCTGCATCTCTTGTCGGAGCAGTTTTTATTCCGGTTAACACGATGCTTGGCAAGGAAGAATTGGCATATATTCTATCACAGTCAGACAGCCGATTCCTGTTCATGCATCAAGCAATCAAAGGAAAACACCCGGCCGAAACAGTCAGCAACCTGCTGGATGACTCTGATTTTTGTGCCAATAGCTTGTTGGAACATATTATTTACATTGAAAATGGTGATTTTGCAGCAGATAAACGATTCATTTCTTGGCAATCCTTTTGCCATGGTGCTGGATCAATCAGTGATGAGGTGCTGAATCAACGCTGGCAAAATTCAAGCTATCCTGACGAGGTGGCTGCATTAATCTATACATCCGGGTCCACCGGCAAAGCGAAAGGTGTCATGCTGACGCATGATATGTTGCTGCGCTGTTCTTACAGCACTTGTATGAGCAGAGCGATAGAAGATGGCCGCACTACGTTTGCAGCTTTGCCTTTTTACCATTGCTTCAATATCATAGAAGGCATTTTCGCAATGTCTTTTGTCGGCGGGTCACTCATTGCACCGAATACATTCACTCCTTTGTCCGCACTGCAAATGATGGAAAGGTACCGGGCAAACGACTTTCTTTGTGTCCCATCGATGCTCGTACCATTATTGAACCATCCAAGCGTATCAGCTTTTGATTTATCACAACTTTTTGCAGTATGGTGTGGTGCTGCACCAGCACCAGGTCCAGTTTGGAAAAGAGCAGTCGAACTTCTCGGCTTGACAGAGATTCTGACGGGTTATGGACAAACGGAAGTCACCTCTTCCGGTGTAACAACAGAGCTTGGGGATCCTATCGAACGTATCACCACACGTGTCGGAAGGCCAAAACTTGGTGGCGTTTGCGGTCTGCCTGAATTCAATGGCAGCACCGTCCAGTATAAAACGATCGACCGTGATACAGGTGCAGATCTGCCTGCAGGAGCAGTAGGTGAACTTGCCGTAAGAGGAAATACGGTCACACACGGTTATTACAAAAAACCGGAAGAAACCGCCCATACCATCGACAAAGACGGTTGGCTGCGCACCGGAGACGTGGGCAGAATCGATGAAAATGGCTATATCGAAATGCTGGGCAGGAGTAAGGAAATGTACAAGGTATCTGGCGAATTGGTAGCGCCTAGGGAAGTGGAAGAAGTAATCATTAAGCACCCTGCAGTCAATCAGGTGTATATTGTCGGAGTGAACGACAGCGTTACAACCGAAGCTGGCGCCGCTTTTGTAGAACTGAAAGCAGATCAGCATTGCACACGGCGCGATATCCTCAGCTGGTGCAGTTCTCGTATTGCCCGTTTCAAAGTTCCCCGCCATGTATGGTTCGTTTCTGAAACAGACTGGCCGTTGACCAGCACCGGAAAGGTGAAAAAACTGCGTTTGCAGGAAATTGCGGAGAAGAAGCTGACCGCAATGAAAAAGAATAGGGAGAGAACTTCTAAGAAGTAAAGGAGCGAATGGAAAATGAAACAAACTTGGCATCAGGAAAAAATGCGCGTACATTATAAAGATACAGATCAAATGGGGGTTGTCCATCACGCCAATTATGTCACCTGGTTTGAAATCGGCCGAACAGAGGCAATGCGCCAGGCAGGTATGGCCTACAGCAAAGTCGAAGAACTTGGACTGATGTTGCCGGTTGTCGACGTAGAAGCGTCTTATCATAAGCCTGCCCGCTATGATGATCAAGTCATCATTTTTACCAGCATCACAGAACTCTCTCCTGTTCGTCTGCGTTTCGCTTATGAAGTACGCAAGATTTCCGATGAAAAACAAGATAACACCGCCATTGAACCCTATGGCGAGCTGCTCACCAGCGGGACCACATTACATATGTGGGTCAATCAAAAGTGGCGTCCGGCACGCATCGATAAAAAAGCCCCGAAAATTTATGCACTGCTGCAGGAGCTTACTGCCTCACAAGATGCAGAAAACGATTAAGTAGAATTTCCCGTGGTAATCCCGACAGTGTATACGGGAAGTCCTTCTTTTAAAGCCCGGCGTGAAATATTTTCTAACTGGTTCTACCGGTCATGCAATCCTTTTCCATCGAGGATCTGCTGCATATATTTTTCAACCCTTGACTCCCTTGTTTTGGATTGTTTGGCAGCGCCAAAATAGAGAAGGTATGCTCTTTGCCGCCCCGGTGTCAAAGATGCAAAAGCAGTTTTCAAAGCAGGGATTTCGTCTAACTTCTTTTGAAATTCTTCAGGAAAAGCAGGCTCTGTTTGCCGCTTAAAATTCACTTTCAAGCCTGCTTTTTCCACCTCTATGGCTTCATGAATATAGGCTTTCAAAAAGGGCGCCATGTCCAATATTTCTTGCGCACTGGTGAAACGAATTTGCCTTGCCGCCTGTACATTCTCCGTTTGTTGGGTGAGAATCCCATGGGAGTCTTTCAATAAAGCACCTTTGTGAAACAAAAGCGCACAATATGCTTTAAAACCATGTATCAGCACTATATTCTTTCCCTTATACGTATAACAGGGATGCATCCATTTAAATTCTTCCGTCAACCCACAGCCACGAACAATCTCCCGTAATATCTCAGATTCCTTTTTCCACCTTTTGGCTTTACCTACATATTCGTCCACCTTGGAATTCATGCCTGTATTTCCGTTTTTCATCTTCCTTCCCCCTTTCATGTCTATCCATAGTATATACAAATATAGATTAATAATAAATTGCTTGCTGTGCCTCGAATAGATGAATAGATGTTCAGCAGGAAGCTTATAGTTACTTTTTGTATGTATATATTATATAATTACCTTGTGAAAGTTAATTCGAGAGGAAGATACCCATGTCTACAATGGAAAAATACCGCATCGATCCAAGCAAAGGCTTGGAATTCGGCATCTATACACTTGGCGATCATCTGCCAAATCCGTTAACCGGAGAAAGAATCCCTGCCCAGCAGCGCGTACAGGAAATCATTAAATTCGCTCAACTGGCTGACCAGGCAGGTATCGATTTTTTTAGCGTTGGAGAAAGCCATCAGGAATATTTCGCTACCCAGGCGCACGCCGTTGTTCTATCAGCAATTGCCCAAGCAACATCTCACATAAAAATAGGCAGTTCATCCACCATTATCAGCACATCCGATCCTGTCCGTGTCTACGAAAACTTTGCCACGATTGACCTGCTGTCTGACGGACGCGCTGAAATTATCGCTGGCCGAGCTTCCCGTATAGGATTGTTCGATCTGTTGGGGTATAATGTACGTGATTATGAAGCATTATTTGAAGAAAAGTTTGATTTGCTTTTGCAGCTCAATGAACAAGAGATTGTCAATTGGAATGGAGAATTCCGTGCACCTTTGAAAAACGCCCAAGTCCTTCCGCGTCCAAAAAGTGGCTCATTACCAGTTTGGCGGGCTGTCGGCGGCACACCAGCCAGTGCAATCAAGGCAGGTTATGCTGGGGTGCCAATGTTCATGGCTCACCTTGGAGGGCCCGCGACCATTTTTAAGCAGACGATTGACGCTTATCGTGAAGCAGCACGGCGAAAAGGATTCAATCCAGCAGATTTGCCTGTGGCGACTGCAGGATTCTTCTATGCTGCAGATACCACACAGCAGGCATTGCAGGAAACCTACCCATTCATTAACGAAGGTATGAAACGAACTAATGGGCAGGGTTTTTCCAAGCAGCTTTTTGCGCAAGGCGTCGACCCGCATCATATTATGAATATAGGCAGCCCTCAGGAAATCATTGAAAAGATTCTCTATCAGTATGAAACATTCGGTCATCAACGCTACATTGCACAAATGGATTTTGGCGGCGTGCCATTTAATAAATTGGAGAAAAACATTGACCTCATCGCAACGGAAATACTTCCTGCGATCAGGAAATATACAGCCCAAAAATAGGATGTGAAGAGAATGAAGATTGTCGGACTTTCCGGCTCGAACATCGGAACGAAAACAAGAACTGCAATGAATATCACCATGGACACGGTGAAGGAAAAATATCCCGATGCAGCATCAGTACTGCTCGATTTAGCTGATTATAATATCCAATTCAGCGACGGCCGCAGTTATCTGGATTATGAAGGGGATACGAAATATGTTGCGCAGACTGTCATGGAAGCGGACGCTCTAATTATCGGAACACCAATTTTCCAGGCTTCTATTCCAGCGACATTGAAAAATGTATTCGATTTGCTGCCCGTAAATGCATTTCAGGATAAAGTCGTCAGTATGATCATCACAGCAGGTTCCCCAAAACATTTTCTGATTGCCGAACAACAGTTGAAGCCGATTTTGGCTTACATGAAAGCACAAATTGTGCAAACCTATGTATTCATCGAAGAGCGGGATTTTTACCGCAAAGAAATCGTCAATGATGACGTCCTTCTGCGTCTCGATCGTCTTGTGGAAGATACCGCAGTTTTAGCCGAAACCTATACACATATTCGCCAAGCAAAAGAAGCGGAATATGGTTTTTAATTGGATTAGAAGGTTATTAAGCAATGCCTCAGTGGCAGCTTGATAGCCTTTTTTGTATGGTTGACATTTCAGTTATTTGATAAGATTTCTCCTTATGGAGCCATGTTACCTTCCTTAAACTGTAGCCCTCGTGCATGGTATTTGTCCGCAAATATCACACCCACATATAAAGTACCTAAAGTAAGACTATCAGATATGATAATGCATACGCTTGCCAGCCCCTCAAATAGGCAGAAATGTCTCTGCAGATTCATTCACCTGTTTATCAGCGGTTCGATTGGACGTTTTAAATGAATGATTTCAAGGTATGGAATAGTAATTTACGTCCATTGGAGGAGAAGTGAAAAATGGTTGCTTTTGAAAGCATCGTATCACATGTATCGGATTTTTTAATGACATATATTGTTTCCATGTTCTTGATTTTTACTGGCCTTCTATATACGATCAGACTGAAATTTTTCCAATTTCGTTTTTTTCCACACATCATTCGCAATACGATAGGGAAAATGTTCCACCGTAATAAAAAAGAAGGTACCATCACTCCTTTTCAGGCCTTTACCTCGAGTCTGGGGACCACTGCAGGCGCAACGAACATTGTCGGTGTAGCGATAGCCATTGCGCTTGGGGGGCCTGGTGCGCTTTTTTGGATGTGGGTAGTCGCTCTCATTGGCATGGCGACAAAATATGCCGAAATTGTCCTTGGTCTTCGCTATAGAGAACAAAACAAGGAAGGTGAATGGGTCGGAGGTGCGATGTACTATATTAAAAAGGGACTTGGCTGGAAACCATTGGCAAACCTTTTCGCTTTTTTTCTAATGCTGGAAATCTTCGCAAGTACGATGGTGCAGTCCAATTCCATTTCTACACAATTGGAAAGCGCATTTGGCTTTAATAAAGTTATTGTCGGTATTTTTCTTGTCATTTTAATAGGGATCATCGTGGTTGGGGGGATCAAACGAGTCGGAAAAGTTACCGATAAATTAGTTCCATTCATGATTCTGACATACATCATCGCAACGTTGACAGTGGTCATCTGGAACTATGATCAAGTACCACAGATGTTCGCACTTATCTTCAGCCATGCATTTACTCCGATTTCAGCAACCGGCGGGTTCGCTGGTGCAGGTATTGCTGGCGCGCTGCGCTGGGGACTCGCCCGCGGTCTATATTCCAATGAAGCTGGAATGGGAACAGCACCTTTTGCTCATTCCGCAGCACAAACAGACCACCCTTCCAAACAAGCAATTTGGGGAATGTTAAGTGTCTTTATAGATACTGTCGTCATCTGCTCGCTGTCAGGATTTGCTGTATTATCCACAGGTGCCTGGCGGGATGTGGCTCCTTCCAAGGCTTCCAGCATGGTGGATATCGCCTTATCAACCATTGTGGGAGATTTTTACGGCAGCTTGTTTATAGCCGTTTTCCTTTTCTTGTTCGTCATCACGACAGTAATGGTCATCATCTTTTACGGTGAAAAGCAAGTAGAATACTTGTTTGGACTCAAGGCCGCCAAAACAAGTCGTTTTATATATCTCATTGCCGTTTTCATAGGAGCCATTGGCGGGCTGCAGTTGATTTGGCAATTTCTGGACTTGCTGCTTGCGGCCATCACGCTAATCAACGTGGTTCCTCTGCTGCTCTTGAATAAAGAAGTACGAGACATCACGCAAGATTATGTCGATCGCGTCATCAGGCACAAGAACCATGAACCCGTTATCAGCCTGTTTGCGGAAAAACAGAAAGCAGAATAAAAAGCCAGGGGGCTGTCCCCTTGGCTTTCCTCAACGCAAAACGATAATACATGACCCGACTTCTGTGTCATCCCACAGGAAAACCAACTGGTCACCGTCACTTAGCGGACCGACCCCTGCCGGTGTACCTGTGAAAATGATGTCTCCCGCTTTCAGCCCAAAATGGCTGGCAATATAGCGGATTTGTTCATCCAAATCAAAAATCATGTCACGAATACATCCCTCTTGCACTTTTATCCCATTAAGCAGGAGAGAAAATGTTTTTTCGTTGCACTGCTCCACTCCTGGAAACGAAAAAAAGTCACTGATGATAGCCGATTGTGGAAAACCTTTCGCAAGCAGCCAAGGATGCCCGTTTTCCTTCAGTTTCTGCTGGACATCTCGTAATGTCAGATCCAAGCCTATTGCCATTTCATCGACCAAATCATCTACTTGCATTTCTGGTTCAAAATCTCTCCCCATCTTGATAACCAATTCCGTTTCATAATGAACAGCCCCCTGGCCCGATGGCAATGCAATTGATTGTCCATCTGCTGCAGCCAAGGCATGTGTCGGTTTTGAAAAAACAACCGGTTTATCTGAACGTTGATTGTGCAGCTCTTTTATATGCTTTTCATAGTTTCGGCCAATGCAAAAAATATTTTGAGTCATTTTCTTCACACCCTTCCCACTCCCTATCAATTATAGTCTCTGTATTAATGCTATATTAACACGGCCCTTCTAGTTTATGGAATTTTCACCCTCACAGGCTATATGTATCTGCAAAGAAATTCCTATAGTGAAAAATATATCAATGGAGGGGACACCGAAGCAGCTGACATAAAGTTGCCTGACCTTCCAAACACAGCTTTGGCTTTTGCAAAACAATATTTTTTAAAAAGTATTTGACAATTCCTGCGGATTGAGATAATATTAATCTCAATTCTTACAACAACAACTACATAGCAACACAATTTCTTATCAAGAGAAACCGAGGGATGGGCCCTATGACGTTTCGGCAACAGGTTCAATTTGAATACTGTGCCAATTCCTACAAGCATACATGCTTGAAAGATGAGAACCGGATTGTTTTTCATAATTGAAGAGCCTCCTTTTCTTATCTGTCACGATAAGGAAAGGGGGCTCTTCTATTTTCTGCAGAAAGCCAGATTGCTGACACCCGTTGTTTGTGAGGAGGAGTAAACATCAGGAGGTTTATACATATGATCGCATTCGAGAATGTTTCCAAGACATTCCGCCTGGAAAAACGGGAAGTCCAAGCAGTCCGCGATGTGACGCTGACAGTCGAGGAAGGCGAAATATTTGGCGTTATCGGTTTCAGCGGTGCAGGTAAAAGTACCTTACTGCGGCTGGTCAATATGCTGGAGCGCCCGACGAAGGGAACTATTACCATACATGGAGTGGATATCAGCACGCTGACACCGAAAGAGTTGCGTCAGAGGCGACGCAATATCGGGATGATTTTTCAGAACTTCAATCTTTTCCAATCCAGGACAGTTGCGGGGAATATCGCCTATCCGTTAAAGCTTGCTGGCTGGACAAAAGCGAAAATAAAGGAGCGAGTCAATGAGCTGTTGCGTTTCGTCGGTCTTTCTGACAAGGCCACGGATTATCCAGACCAGTTATCTGGGGGACAAAAGCAGCGAGTTGGCATTGCAAGAGCGCTTGCGACATCACCTGACGTGCTTATATGTGATGAGGCAACGTCGGCACTTGACCCGGAGACTACTGCTGAAATTCTCCGGCTGCTGAAAAAGGTGAATAAAGAATTCGGTATTACCATATTGCTGATCACGCATGAGATGTATGTCATCCAATCCATCTGCCACAGGGTGGCCGTCATGGAAAACGGCCAGGTAATTGAAACCGGCGATGTATTTGATGTATTCACTGACCCGCAGCACAGCACGACGCAACGCTTTATACAATCCGTCCAACAGGATCTGCCGTCACCGCATATTTTGCAGGACTGGAGGGCCAAAGGCGGTAAGAAATTATACAGGGTTCTTTTCAAAGGCAGTATTACCAACGATGCCGTACTTTCCCAAGTGACGCAAAAGCATTACATTCATTTCAATATCGTGTACGGTTCAGTCAAAGAGCTTCAGGAGAAGCTTTTCGGCAATCTGCTCATCTCATTTGCCGGGGATGCCGATCGCATTCATGACGCACTGAATGAACTAAGACAATTAGTAGATATCGAGGAGGTGACTGATCTTGAAGGTTGATTGGACAACATTTTGGCCACGGGTGACAGAATCTACTGGTGAAACGCTCACCATGGTCATTTTCACGCTACTATTTGGATCGATCATCGGCATTTTAATCGGCCTGCTGCTATTCGTCACACGGGAAAAGAACATCTTGGAAAATAAATGGGTATTTCAGGTGCTGAACATACTGATCAATATCATCCGGCCGATTCCATTCATCATTTTCCTTGTTGCCATTTCTCCGTTGACAAGGTTAGTGGTCGGTACCACTATCGGAACAACCGCAGCGATTTTTCCGATGACGATCGTTGCCAGCTTTTCCATAGCCCGGGTAGTTGAAAACAATCTGGTCAGTATTGACCCAGGCGTGATCGAAGCTGCACAGGCAATGGGAGCAAGCCCGCTAAAAATTATTTTTACCGTCTTAATTCCTGAAGCATTAGGTCCACTTATATTGGGACTGACCTTCATTTCGGTTAGCCTGATCGACTTTTCTGCTGTGGCAGGAACGGTTGGCGGCGGCGGTCTCGGCCACTTGGCCATGACATATGGATACCAACGTTTTGACAGTAGTGTCATGCTGGTGACAGTCATCATTTTAATCGTACTCGTCCAGCTGGCACAGTGGGTTGGGAACACGTTATCCAAAAAATTCATGAGAAGATAGCACATGTCACACACATAGAAAAATACAAACTAACGAGGAGAATTCACATGAAAAAATTCAGTTTACTTTTTTTAGCCGTCATTTTGGCAGCTGCACTTGCTGCCTGCGATGACTCCAAGGACAAAGCCGGTGCAAAAGAAAACACCAAAGTAAAAATTGGTGTGAATGGATCCGATGGCGCCCAGTGGCCAATTTTGAAAGAAAAAGCAGCAAAAGAAGGCATTGACATTGAACTGGTAGAATTTGAAGATTACACCCTGCCAAACAACGCATTGGCACAGGGGGATATCGATTTAAATGCATTTCAGACGCTTGTTTTCCTGGCACAGTATAACAAAGAAAGCGGCAATGACATCGTACCGATCGGCTCTACTCAGTTTGCACCGCTTGGTCTGTATTCCAAAAAAATCAAAGAGCTTTCCGACGTGAAGAAAGGTGATCAGATCGCTGTTCCTGACGATCCGACCAATCAGGCACGTGCGTTGAAGCTGTTGGAGGCAGCGAAATTGATTAAACTGGATACTGATTTCGGGTTGTTTGATGGACCGGATAAAATTGCTGAAAATCCATTAAACTTGAAAATCACACCAATGGTAGCCCAGCAGACACCACGTTCCCTGGAAGATGTGGCTGCAGCGGTGATCAATAACGGAATTGCCGGTCAGGCTGGATTTGAACCTGCGAAGGATCCTATATTCAAAGAGTCAGCTAAGGATGATGCTTCCATTCCATATGTGAATCTGATCGCAGCCCGCGAAGAAGATAAAAATAATAAGGTTTATAAACGCATTGTGGAGCTGTACCAGGAAGATGATGTGAAGAAAGCCATCACAGAGGATACAAAGGGCGGTTCCATCCTGCAGGTAGTGCCGCAAGACAAATTAGACCAGGAATTTCAAAAACTAGTTAAATAAAGGGGCGTATTATAATGACCATCACAACTGAAACAAGAGATGTTATTTATCAATCGATTACAGACAACCGTGATTTGTATATTCAAACCAGCCACGACATACACGAACACCCGGAAATTGGAAACCAGGAATTTTATGCCAGCGAAAAACATGTGACACTGCTAAAAAATGCCGGGTTCGATGTACAGACAGCTGTAGCAGGCCATGAAACATCTTTCTTCGCTATAAAAGACAGTGGCAAGCCAGGAACGACTGTCGCTTATCTGGCTGAATATGATGCACTTCCCGGTTTAGGCCATGCTTGCGGTCATAACATTATCGGCACGACAAGTGTCGCAGCAGCCATTGCACTCGCGGAAATTTTACCTGAAGTCGGCGGCCGTGTAGCCGTTCTTGGAACACCCGCTGAAGAAGGCGGTCCGAACGGCAGTGCAAAAGGCAGCTTTGTACGGCATGGGTTTTTAAAAGATGTGGACATCGCCTTGATGATCCACCCAAGCGGAAAAACATCATTAACAAGCGAAACGTTAGCTGTGGATCCGCTGGATTTCCATTTCTATGGCAAACCTGCGCATGCTTCCGGTGCACCGGAAAAAGGAGTCAATGCACTGGACGCCGTCATTCAATTATTTGTCGGGATCAATGCCCTTCGTCAGCAATTGCCATCAGATGTCCGTGTACATGGGATCATCACACACGGCGGTGATGCACCTAATATTATTCCGGAATACGCTGCTGCACGTTTCTACATCCGGGCAGAGACTTGGAAAAAAACAACAGAGGTTGCTGAGAAAGTTCGCGCCATCGCCAAAGGGGCGTCGTTGGCAACAGGCACAACAGTCAAAATCGAACGTTTTCAAAATGAAGTGCGTGACTTCGTCCTGAATACAGTATTGGATGATGTCCTTCGTGAAGAATTGGAGCGCGTCGGCGAGACTGTAGTCGAGAATACAGTTGAAGGCAAGCAGGGAAAAGGTTCCACAGATGCAGGCAATATCAGCTACTCCGTGCCGACTGCGCATCCCCATATTAAAATCGGGCCAGATGATCTCATCGGCCATACTGCGGAATTCCGGGAAGCTGCAAAATCACCTGAAGGAGATGAAGCACTAATCAGGGGTGCGAAGGCATTAGCCGCATCAGGATTTCGGATTTTGACGGATAAAGAACTTTTGGCAAATATTCAAGCTGATTTTAAAGCAGAAGTTGCTAAAAAAGAACAAGCAGAATAGCAGTTTGAGACCCGCCAGATACAACGGCGGGTTTTGTACTGTCCAATGTAAGAGAAGGGTAATCCTTCATAAAAACTAAAATACAGTTTTATTTGTCTTACTTTTCTTTCAGCTGTTCAAACAGCTTCTCCACCGTTCCAATCCCGACATTCTTGTACTTTGCCAAAATCACCAACTCCTGTGGCAACTGACCGACCTGGAGGATCCCGTCTTCGTTCAATTGCCGCAAAAGGCTGGGAATGCCACTGAATTTCCCCGAGGCCAGGGAAACTTTCGCCAGTTTTTCTGTAACAACGATATAATCATCTTTATAGAAGAAAAACAATTCACCTGGCCTTTCCATAAGCAGGCGGCGGCGGCTTTTTTCTTCTTCTACGTAAATCTTCAATTCTGCAAAAAAAGTTTGATCATTGGAGGGATTATACCGTTTCACATAGGTGTGCAAACCTTCCAAATCCGCCGGGAGTTCACTTATGATCCGCGCCTGTTCTTCTGCGCCTAGCCGGACAAGAAAACGTTCGGATTTGGCAAACCGCTGGGGCAGCAAGAAAGCATCCCGTAAGAAATAGGGAATTTCTATGTACGCATCCTGATATGAAATTTTCCGGATGGTTGTCAAACCAGGTGTGTGGTTTTCCTGCTCTATTTCTCCTGTTCGCACACGCTCCAAATCTACAGCCGCTGCAGTTTCCGCTGAACCTTCCGACTGCATATCTTCAATGGAAGCAGACAGCAGCCGTTCTAACTTATCAAGACGTACCTGAAGCTCTGCCATATCATATGATTCATGTTGTTTAGGGTGGGGGTCCTTATAATCAGGGACATTCATATTAATTGGCCCGTAAACCTCGATATACCACTTTACAATGATATACAAAGCTTCCCATGAAAACAGTGCTTCGGAAAAACGAAAGTGCCGCACATCATGCGCCGCCCTATTTCCATTTAGCCTGACTGCATGCAAGGCATCCCGGACCTCTGATTGCAGAATGCCATGCTCATCCAATATACCCAGCTGTTGCATGAAAGTGGTATGTTTATTTAAAGATATCTTTTCGGTCAAAATGACTTTTTCAACAATTGCTTCTGTGAAATTACGTGCATGTGTCAGCATTGTTCTTGGGCTCGTGAATATACTATTCTCCAACTCTCGCGCCACATAAGCAAGCTCTTTGGAAAATGGTTCAAGAAATGCATAGAAATAAGTTTGTTCGTTCATGGATGTATCCTCGCGCTTTCAGTTGAAAATGTGATATGAATGATTATAACAAAATTGAGCCAGAGGGTCAGTCCCCCTGTCCAGTCACTTCAAATCTCACAACCCCATTATCTACCTTCCTTGCTACTTTACCTTCCGCTTCCAGGTACAACAGCCTTGTCAAGGTCGCCATGAATGAACTGAGCTGAAGTATGATATCGATCGTGCCATACATCTCCCGGCATACTTCATATGCCGTCTTTGGTTCGCGGCTTACAATGTCCATCACTCCCTGCAAGCGGTTGTAATGACTTTCCTTCAGTTTTGCGGAACGTTCAGCCAGATGATATACTGGCTCGCCATGGCCGGGTAAAACTATATCCGATGGAAAGTTAGCAATCAAATCGAGTGATGGCAGATAATCAGCCAGCGGATTCCCCTCTTCTCCTGACCATAGGCCAATCACCGGTGAAATATTTTTTAAAATATGATCCCCGATCAGCATGATCTTTTCTTGGCGATTATAGAAACAAAAATGGTCAGGTGCGTGTCCCGGCGTCCAGATGGTTTCATATAAATCATCACCTAACTGGATTTGCTCGTTGTTATGAAACGTTCCATCAGGCTGGAAGTCATAAATGAATGAATCTTCACCCATTTCAGGAGAAACTCTAGGGCCACCATGTTGTGCAACCAAACGGATAAGTTTTTTCACCGTGCTTTGGCCGCAATATTTCTGCATCTCTGCAACTCCCGGCTCTGAAACGAACACAGGCACACTGAAATCCTGCTGAAACCATTTGGCAAGTCCGATATGATCTTGATGAGTGTGCGTCAAAACAACTTTTTCTACGGAAATGCCAGTGTCGAGAAGACGTTTCCAAATTCCTATCGATTCATTGGAGTACATGCCAGTATCGACCACTGTATAACCTTGTTTTCCCTTCACCAGGTAAGCATTGACTGCGCCCATGCCGCCTGGGAAGGTGATGACCATTTTATAAATGTTTTTAGCTATTTCATTTAACATTTCCTTTCCCCTTTACCCCAAAAACTTCCTATCTTTCTTCTATTGTAACGTTTTAGCCAGACGGAAAGGAAATATTGCGCTTTCCACCCTAAAAAGGTTGCTTTGCGCATTTAGCGCAAAGCAACCTTTTTATCTGCAATCATATCCGCCATTTTTAAGTCTCTAATCCATCCCAAGAATCGCTTTTGGTTCCAGATATTCCTCGATACCAAAGTCTCCCCATTCGCGGCCGATACCAGATCGCTTATAACCGCCAAACGGTGCGGAATAATCCGCTTTTGCATTGTTGATGGTGATTCTTCCAGCCCGGATACTTTTGGCCACTTTTGCCAATGTTTCTTTATCTTTGCCAACCACATAACCGGCAAGACCATAGTCCGTATCGTTCGCGATCTCCATCGCTTCATCCAGTGAATTGGCATAAATTACAGACATGACCGGACCAAAAATTTCCTCACGCGCGATTGTCATTTGGTTATCGACATCGGTGAAAATCGTCGGTTTTGCGAAATATCCCTTTTCCAGACCGTCAGGCTTACCAGTTCCGCCGGCAAATAGAGTAGCTCCCTCGTCGATCCCTTTTTGAATATAATCCTGCACTCTGTTGAATATTTTTTCTGCTACAAGCGGGCCAGTGACCACATCCTCATCCAGCGGGTCGCCAACTTTATATTTCGGCAGATTTCGCTGTAACGCTTCTTCAAAATCTGCTTTCATATTAGCGGGGACAATGATTCTTGTAGCTGCGGTGCAGACTTGTCCGGTATTCATCATGATATGATGGATGGCGGTATTAGCCGCATATTCGGGATCCGCATCATCCAGCACGATGAGCGGGGACTTGCCGCCAAGCTCGAGTGCTACCTTTTTAATTGTTTTGGCGCCATTTTCCATTGTTTTTTGGCCAACGCCTACAGAACCAGTGAACGACACGAAGTCGATATCCGGGTGGGAGCTAATGCCATTTCCGATTTCCTCTCCTGTTCCATTTACCAGATTGAACACACCTTTTGGCAAGCCGACTTCATCAAATATCTCAGCCAATATCATTGCTGCAAACGGGGTCAGTTCAGCAGGCTTTAATACCATTGTACTGCCAGCCGCTAGTGCGCTGGCAATTTTCGTGGTTGTTTGGTTGGTAGGAAAATTCCATGGCGTGATTAATCCACTCACCCCAATGGGTTCTTTGATGACAGTGGAACGCTCACGCTCGTCTACAAATTGGAATTTTTTAAGCTCCTCTGCGGCTTGCGTGAAGTGGGCATAGCCCATTTGAAAATGGATTTCTTCTGATTTCTTCTTAGGGGAACCAAGCTCTTCCGTAATGGTTTCTACGATGTCTTCCTTGCGACGCTTATATTCTTCCGCGATTCTTTGCAGAAAGTCAATTCGCTCTTCACGCGTAGTTTGAGAAAAAGATGGAAATGCATCTCGTGCTGCCTGTACTGCTTTATCCAAATCTTCTGCTGTACCCAAACTAATTTTTCCAATCACTTCCTCCGTAGCTGGATTGTATACTTCAGTCATGTCTTTTCCGGTGGAATCTACCCATTCACCGTTTATATAATGCTTGAGATAGTTACGCATATTCATGTCTCCTTTTAAAGGTTTCGATGATCTTTACACTCATTTGTTTTCCCCTAACAAATGAATTGAAACGTACATCCCCGGCTTTGTTTTAAAGAGCATGAGTAACCTGTAAAAGGAACAAAGAGATACATTCATACAAATAGTAAAATAGCGGGCGCCAGAATTTCCGGCGTCCGCCTATATCATCAATAATTCCCGAATGTCTTCTTCTGTCATCATCTGCTCGGAAACTTCTTTTGCATCGATCACTTCCTCTGCCAGATGCCGCTTTTTCTCTTGCAACTCATTCATTTTTTCCTCGATTGTACCGCGAGCGACAAGCTTGATAACTTCTACAGCATGCTTCTGTCCGATGCGGTGCGCCCGGTCGGCGGCCTGTTCTTCGACGGCAGGATTCCACCAGTTATCATAAAGAATCACTGTATCAGCGCCAGTCAAATTGAGTCCGGTGCCGCCCGCTTTCAAGGAGATAAGAAATATATTCCGTTCCCCGCCATTGAATCGATCGCATCTTTGTATCCTCTCTTCGGAAGATGTATGGCCATCCAGATAGAAGAACGACATTCCTTTACCGGCCAACTCTCTGCCAATCAGTTTCAGCATTTCCGTGAACTGGGAAAAGACAAGCAACCTTCTGCCCGCATTCCTGGATTCCTCTAAAATCTCCATTAGCTGTTCGAATTTGGCAGAGCGGCCTTGATAGCCTTCTACAAATAATGCAGGGTGGCAGCATATTTGCCGAAGCCGTGTAAGACCGGCAAGTATTTTAATGCGATTTTTTCGCAATGTCTCTTGATCAAGATGCTTCAATGTATCATGTCTCAGTTTTGCCAGATAAGCAGCATATAGCTTCTTTTGCTCAGGAAGCAATTCCGCAGATTCCAGTGATTTGTTTTTTTCAGGCAGTTCCGCAAGTACATCTGCCTTTGTTCTCCTCAGCAGGAATGGACGAATTCTGCGAATGATTTTTTTTCTGGGAAGAAAGCTATACTCCCGCAATCCTTGAAACAGTTCAGGAAATACCACATGAAAAATTGCCCATAACTCTTCCAATGTATTTTCAATTGGTGTACCAGTAAGGGCAAAACGATACTTTGCCTGAACCTTTTTCACTGCCCTAGCTGTTTGTGTAACTGGATTCTTAAATGTCTGGGCCTCATCAAAAAATGCTGTATGAAAGTTTTGTTTTTCATACCATCTACTATCTGCACGAAGCAAAGGATAAGAGGTAACAATCACATCTTTTTTCATGGCATTCTTTTGCAGCATGATTCGTTCTGTCTGATTTCCATCGATGACTTCTGCCTTCATATCCGGAGCAAAGCGGCTAATTTCATGCAGCCAGTTATACGTTAGCGAGGATGGGCAAACAATCAGCACAGGCTGTTTGCTGTTTCGAATATCAGAAAGGTTGGAAACGATGAAGGCAATGCTTTGCAATGTTTTTCCCAGACCCATATCATCAGCAAGTATTCCTCCGAACCCATAACTGGCAAGGAATTTCATCCATTGGTATCCTTGTTTTTGATAGTCGCGCAATACAGGATCCAGATTCTTTGGCACCTCAAATCCCGATCTATCCATTTGCTGTAAATCTGCTAAAAACTGACGGAACGAATCTTCAAACTGAAATACTTCCGCGTCATTGGCAGCGTCCAGAAGGCGAAATCCGCGGATGACCGGGACATTTAATCCGCTTTCCACATCCTCTTCCTGTGCCCCTGCTGCATGCAAAAAACGATGGATCTCCTCAAACTCTCTCGTTTCAAGTGATAACAAGGAGCCGCTTGCTAAACGATAATACTTTCTCTTTTCCTCTAATGCTCGCAGAATATCCTTGACCTGCTGATCGGGGATGCCGTCCATATCAAAGGTGAATTCCAGCCAATTAGTTCGTTCCTTCTTGAATTTTACCCGAATCCGCGGATGGGCGTGCTTTTTTAAAACCCGGTTCCTCACTGCTGTTGTCGCGTAAACCTGCATCTGTTTCTCCAAATCAGGGAGCCGATGGTATAAAAAGGTATATTCCAATGCTTCATTATGCATATAATAACCCGATTCCGTTTCGGTAAATTGGCTGTCCCGCATCGATTGTAAAATAGCCTCCTCTTTCGCTTCATCTCTTACAATCATGAAACTCACCGGCTCCTCCTGCAGCGGATTGAAGACAACACCTTCATAATGGAATTCCAGGCCGGCCAGTAAACGATTGTTCACACGGTCCAGGTAGAGCTTGGCTTTCAACGGCGTTTTCACCAGCTGGTTTGTCATGGAGACAGGCAGTGTCACCTCCCCCATTTTTTTCAAACCGGGAACCACCTTCTTCAAAAAGTAAGGTACTTGGGCTTTAGAAATCGGTATATGTCTGGAATCAGCAGAGGCAAGCATTTGCTGCAATTCAGAAAGTCGTCGGCTTTCTTCCGCTTCCAATTGCATCAATTTTCCTTGGGATATAACAGTATGATAAGCGAGCATCTGCTTGATATGTTCCAACCCTTTTATTTCCAGTGCATAAGTATCGTTAACCGTATCGAAAAAAACGAATTGTAACGGGAGCGGATGACTTGCCGTGCAAAGGCCGCTATATATCTTATCCCGGCATACCAGTTTTACATGTGGAGCCTCGGAGAGCAGCGGGACAAGCTTTTCCCAGGCGGATGGCGGGATAATCAGTGTATGGCTGCCGATTGGATGGCCCAGCGGTGGCATTGCGTCTTGATAGAGTTTTTCATCCCTGGCCACTTGAATCAGCTGTTGTATCACATCATCTGTTTCATTTTGAAAACAGTGCAAGCTTGGTTCATATGTAAAATCAGTTGATATGACACTTGGTATCCTTGTTTCCACATGTTCTAAAAAATCCCGGATATTGCGTACCTGGTGTGTACCGATCATCATCTCCACACCGAACATATCCTCCCTCTTATCCATGGAAACCGGTTTGCAAAAAAACATCACCTCGAGCAATTGCCTGCTTTCAAAATGACGCTGATAACCGCTTGGCAACTTTTCTGGCTCATGAAAGAGACGCAGCATACCATCTGATAATACCCTATTGGTTTGCAAAGCCGATGGGATGTTCTTTTGCCGTTGTGCCGTTATAGCGAGCATCACTGCTGCCACATGCTGACATGCATATTTCACAGAAGCCAGCTCGGGACAGCTGCAGGCTGTATGTACACCTAATTTATTGGAGGGTTTCCTTTCGATCATGACTCGGAAATTCTCCGTTCCGGAGACGGTTGCCTCACATCGATCAGGGCTGTCATATTCAAATGCAACTTTATTTGCCCGATAATAGGTATTGCCTTTTTTGAAGGAGACGGCCCCGCATATTTTTTTTATTTCATCCTGGGTCCAAACCATATCCACGCTACTCCGCTCCTTTTCGACAGATGAATGACCAGCTCGTTTCCGAATGTCCCATTTGAATAAGATGCACCAAAAACGGAACTTATGATCCTGACTGTATTATAATGCCAGCGAAATTTTACTGCAATGCCTGAGAAACATCCATCTGCATAGGTTTTGCGACCAGTGATTCGCAAAGTCCTATCCTCGGCATAAAAGCCCCCACAATTATCCAATATTTTGTGGAGGCAAGTTTCGCTATACATTTTTCTGCTTCATGATCTTCTTTACAAATGTCATATCGACTTTAACATAAGGCTGATCTTTTTGTTTCGTTTACTAAATAACCAGTTAATGCTATCAAGCACATTCCTTTTTCTGAATGCTGACTATTGCTGCTTCATATTTTGACTTAGTTGATCAACAGCCAGTATAGCATTCGCCACATCTTCGGGAGTAATATCTACTGACAGGTTATCCATTGTTTCCCCTTCTTTTGTAGCTGCTGCCCCAACTTTTAACAAATCTTCATAAGTTGCTTGTTCTAAATGCATTGCCTGTAATGTTGTCGGTAAATCCAGCGCATTATAAAAAGAGATATACTTTCGGATTTCCTGTTCATCATGCAATTCCAACAATAATTGAACCAGTGTCCCATATGCTACTTTTTCACCATGAGTCAAATTGTGGATGTCTCCATCAAGAACGGTAAAACCGTTATGGATGGCATGCGCCCCAGCCAACCCGCCACTTTCAAAACCCAAACCAGAAAGTAATGTGTTCGCCTCTACAACTGCTTCTACTTGTTTAGTTACCAGTCCTTTTTGGACAGCTTTGTATGCAGGAAGGCCGTATTTGAATAAGGTTTCCTCACATGTCCTTGCAATTGCTTTGGCTGCAATACTCGATTTTCCTCCAGCCATTGCCGTGCCATTATTTTTTATAGTGGCTCTCGCCTCTATCCAAGTCGCCATCGCATCCGCAATCCCTGATGAAAAGAAACGGGCAGGTGCTTTTGCCACAATAGCGGTATCTACCAGCACAAGGTCGGGGTTTTTCTGATAAAATTTATAAGATTCAAAGACACCTTCATCACTATAAATAACAGATAGAGCACTTGTGGGAGCATCCGTAGAAGCAGTTGTCGGGACAATGACAACGGGGACATCCAATCCGTCTGCGATGGCTTTCGCAGCATCCAATGTCTTGCCTCCCCCTACTCCAATGATAAAATCAACCAGTTGATCCTGCCCTTCTGCAATGACCCGATTTATTTCATTCAATGATGCTTCTCCATTAAATGCAACGTAATGGAAATCAGTTTGCTCAGCTTGCAAGCCGTTAATAATTTGATCGCTAGTAATGTTCCAGACGACTTCATCTGACAGAACAAGTGGTTTTTTTCCAATACCATTTACATGATACCCGATGTTACTCAGCTCATCTTTTCCCTGAATATATTTACCAGGTGATTTAAATATGATTGTTGACATATAACCTCACTCCTCTGATAAGTCGTTACACATTCATCTTATCTGTTTTCAGCAAATTTGAAAAGTGGTTTGTGAATCATTTCACAAATTATTCAAGATTGGACTTTCAACCAATTTTTTAGCGATGAATCACATAACATATTAAAGATTCAAATTTTCAAAAAACAAAAGCTTATATTATGGTAGAATATATCACAGAAGCATTCAATTTTATCGGAGGTGATACCATGTCATTCCAATCCACAATGAAGACCGCAGCAATCAGTGACATGCAACAAGCAATGCAAACTGGTGAGCTGACATCTAAACAACTTACAAAAATGTACTTGGAGCGAATCGCTGCATATAATGATGCCGGTCCACGACTAAATGCTGTCCTGGAACTGAACCCCGATGTGTTGCATATCGCAGAAGCTCTTGATGTGGAGAGAAAAAACGGAGTTATTCGCGGGCCGCTCCATGGTATACCGATCTTGCTCAAAGATAATATAGATACAGCGGATAAAACACATACCACTGCTGGTTCCGTGGCAATCGCCAACCATTATGCGGCAGAAGATGCCTTCGTTGCCAAAAAGCTGCGAGAAGCAGGGGCTGTATTATTGGGAAAAACCAATCTAACGGAATGGGCAAATTTTATGGCAGAAAATATGCCTAATGGCTATAGTTCGCTCGGCGGGCAGGTAAGAAATCCTTATGGTCCGGAAAAATTCGATGTGGGTGGTTCCAGTTCCGGATCCGGCGCCGCCATTGCTGCAGGTTTTGCCGCCGGGGCAATCGGTACTGAAACAAGCGGGTCTATTTTGAGCCCGGCAAGCCGTAATTCATTGGTTGGCATCAAGCCAACAGTCGGTCTGATCAGCCGCAGCGGTATCATTCCGATTTCAAACAGCCAGGATACTCCCGGACCTATGGCAAAAACCGTAGAAGATGCTGCCATTTTGTTAGGTTCGCTGACCGGTTTTGACAAAAACGATCCGGCTACATTAACCAATCACCACGTTATTACCGATTACACTCCTTTCTTGCTGGAAACAGGGTTACAGAATAAACGGATCGGTGTCTCCCGGCAATACCTTGCATCATTTACCGAAGAAGAGCAAGCCATTTTCAACAGGGCCATGGAGAAAATGAAAGCTCTGGGTGCCACCATCATTGAATCCGTTTCGCTTTGTGCAGATCTCCCAGAGTCGAGTGTTATGCACCATGAATTCAAAAATGGCGTCAACGCTTACTTAGCAAATCTGCCTGCAGCTGAATCTGTTCGGTCCCTGACAGATGTGATCCACTACAATCTCACGCATGCCGGCTCAGCTCTGAAATACGGACAAACTGTATTGCTGGCATCCGAAGCCAAAAGCGGTACGCTGACAGAGATGGGGTATATAACGGACAGATTGGCAGACCTGAGGTTGTCTCAGGATGAAGGAATCGATCAGGCTATGTCAGAGCATCATCTGGACGCCTTGCTTTTTATCAATTATGCCGGATGTGATATCGCAGCGAGAGCTGGCTACCCCTCTATTACAGTTCCCGCAGGGTATACAAGCGACGGCTTACCAGTTGGTGTTACGTTTACAGGTCAGGCATTTGCAGAACCCCAATTGCTCGAACTGGCTTATGCCTTCGAGCAAGCAACCAAGCATCGAAAAGCACCAGCGCTTTAAGGCTGGTGCCAGACTTAATTGCCAGACAGGCATGCAGGTTTTCGTATTGTTATTTTCCAATCAGCCCCTGTCTGGATATGATATGTTCTTGCAAACGAACCCTGATTGAGGGCGACTCCCACATTGTCCAAGGAATTCACATATAATAGTGGTTCTCCTAAACGACTATCGGCAAAAGAATGGCCGAATGTCATGGTATTTTTATATACCTGGTGAGCGTTATCAGCAATCACTACATCCAGCGAGTCTCCATATTCCACGCCAGCTTCAAGAAACAACTCACGGCTGATATTCATCCATAGGTTTCCAAAACGGACATCCAGGATATCGATATTGCCGAAGACCTCGTTTTCCTTCGCTGATGCTACTGGTCTTTCCAATTCGATGATCGCATCGACATCAACGACTGGTCCCACTTCCTCAAAAGAAATGACATTCGCTGCAAGGCGGGCGCCGGTATACGCGTACACATCCCGACCATGAAACGTATAGGATTCCCCGGAATGCGGCAGACGATTAAGACTTTCATCAATTTCCCTTGCCTCCAAAATCCCGATATCCTGCTTAATATGTGTCAATGTCCCATTATCCGGTGTGACAATATAATGGTTAGTTGCGGTTTTTACCACCACACTTAATCTGTCCGTACCGACACCAGGGTCCACTACAGATACAAATACCGTTTTCTCCGGCCAATAATTAAACGTTTGATACAAACGATAAGACCCTTCCCAAATATTGTATTGCGGGATGTCGTGGGTAAGGTTAGAAATCCTGATCTCAGGGTCCACTGTGTTGGCAACGCCATACATCGCACTTACCGCTCCGTCACTTAAACCGAAATCTGACTGCAACACTAAATTTCTTTTCATTATGCATCCTCCTCAGCTATTTCATGGCTCCTGCAGTATAGTGTGGCCGTTGCAGATCCTTGGCATTCTCCAAGCATTAGTGAATGGTGTCCTTGCATCGGGACAGTATCGAAACAAGTTACATCCTACTGTTTTTGCCGGCAAAAGAAAAACCACGCCCTTAATCAATTACGATAAGGACGTGGTTTGAATATACGCGGTACCACCTTATTTCACTGTATGCTCGCACATACAGCCTTCATTAGTATGTCAAATCCTATAGGATCTTGCATACTTGGCACGTGTAACGGATGCCATCTCGTCGAAACCTACTAATGTCCCCACTGGCGACATGTTCAGCAGCGCAACTCCAAGGCCATTTTTCAGATCCGCATTTTTCGCTTCTTTTCAGCTTCCGAAGCTCTCTTTAGAAAAATCGCCAGAACTTACTTTCCTCTTCCATGTCTTTCTTACAGTTGTTGTTATATAATTTAGACTTATTATACAGATGAAGTCCAGGCTATGCAAGTGTCTCCTTCAATATTTCTTGTGTGCAATCATGCCGGCCAGCCGCATTCTTATTTGCTGACCGGTTCCTGGACTATGTATAATTAATGCATCCATTATTTATAAGGATCTCATTTTCTGATCCATATTTCAAAGGAGTTTACCATGTTAAAATATACGATTTGTTTCATCCAAAGAGGCAATCAGCTACTGCTCCTGAACAGAGAAAAAAGCCCCAACATGGGGAAGTGGAACGGTGTGGGCGGCAAAATTGAAAAGAATGAATCTCCCAAAGAAAGCATATTAAGAGAGGTTTCCGAGGAAACCGGCATTGTGCTTCCTACAGTGACATATGCGGGAAACGTCATCTGGAAAAGTAATGGCGAATATGCCGGTATGTATGTTTTCCTCGCAGATCTGCCGTCTGGTTGCCATCCTGCGACATTGGTCAAAACCAGAGAGGGGATACTGGATTGGAAAGAAATCACCTGGGTGTTGGACCGGGATAACCATGGTGTTGTCGACAACTTAAAACAATTCTTACCTCTCCTATTGAGTGGCCATTATGGCTTGGAACATATTTTCTTTTACCAAAACCATAGGATACTGGACTATACAACCAGACCTTTGCCTTTCGATGCTACGCTTCATTCTTCTTAAATATCTATAGTAAGCCATTTCCCAAGAACCCTTATTTAGAGATGGGGCTCAGTTCTGTTACAGTTCTCTCGCGAATATATAATGGATATAGCAAACTGAAGGGGCTGAGCATTATGGTGGTAGCGGGCGGTAAATACCTGGAAGTCGACACAGGAGTGGAGATGTTCATCCAGGATGTTGGTGAAGGAGAGCCCATTATTTTCATACCTGGTTTCACTTTCACGACTGAGGTTTTCTCCAAACAAGTAGCGTACTTTTCTAAAACACACCGGGTCATCGTGTTGGATCCAAGGAGCCATGGGCGGTCAACGATTACCCCACACGGCAATGACTATGTCACACACGGGGCTGATTTAGCCAAAATACTTGAACAATTAGAAGTGAAGCAAGCAACACTAGCCGGGTGGTCTTTTGGCTGTTTCACCGTTTGGGAGTATATCAGACAGTGCGGTACAAGTAATGTGAAATCCTTGGTCTTGATTGATATGCCGCCCAAATCCTTATCTGCACAAGAAGGGGATTGGGTGGAAGGCACATTGGATGACATGGCAGCTGTCTATCATACGTATTTACGAAATCCCCAGGGACAAAGGACATTCATCAGCAACTATGTGAAGCAGGTAATGATTCAGCGTGAAACGACTCCAGAGGAACTTATGTGGCTGGTCGAGCAGTCTTTAAGAACACCATATCATATTGCGGCCAATCTTTTTTCTTCTGGATTATTTTCTGACTATCGTGAGGAAGCGAAGAAAGCAAGTGAATCCGTACCGACGTTGACCGTGTTGGCTGAACATTGGGCAGAAACCGCCAATTCCTATATTCAGCGGATTTTTCCGCACACAAAAATTGAAATTCTCGGCGGCCATATGATGTTTTGGGAGCATGCAGATCGATTCAATTTCTTAATGGAGGATTTTTTGAAGGGATAGTAAGCGAAGGCCAGGATGCAACCAAAATGCACACCTGGCCTTTTGTCCGTGTAACGCGGCATTTATCAGCACAAGGGATTTATTCACAAAAACTGGGGATTTTAATACTACAAAGATGCAAAAGCTGCACGAGGTGATCAGATGAAACGTAAAATGATTATTGCTATCAGCCTGGTATATGCCATTTTCATGATAATCCTTGCTGTATACTTTTTCAGCACAGGCGATACAAAAAAAGCCATGGTAGGGATAGGTGGATTCGTTTGCGGTGCTATCCCTTTCATACTCTCTCTCTTTACAAAGTTCAAATTCCGTTTGTCAATTGTCGTTTCTTACATCATCTTTTTGTTCGGCTCACAGTACCTTGGTTCCATCAGAGGCTGGTACGGATTTGGATGGTGGGACACTTTTATCCACTTTATCAGCGGCGGCATGCTCGCTTTCATGGCCATCGCGCTATACGAGCGCCTCGTCCATCGCAATGCGGGAGATGATATTTCTCCTGGGTTTGTATTCCTGTTCATACTTGGATTTTCTGCACTCGGAGGAGTGTTGTGGGAGGTGTATGAATTCAGCTGCGACCAGATCTTTCACACGACAATGCAAGGCGGCGGAAATTTTGACACCATGTCGGACTTGATTGCGGGTATGGTGGGTTCATGCATTATCGCAGTCTGCTCCTGGATAAGGACCATTTTGAAACAGAAACAAAAGTCTCTGTAAGTCAAAAACAGAGCATAAGAATGCTCTGCTTTGCAGCATGAATCTATTATCTTAAATAATATTTTCCCGTAAAGGTCTTAATCAACTGGTTCCCCCCGCATCATCTTCTCGAACTTTTTCATCTGCGGATGCTGTATTTCACTTAAAGAAGAAAATGTTTCTTCTGTTTTAGCATCTGCCCGGATGCCGATACGGGTACCTTCTGCGTCCTTAAGCACCCCTTCCTTTTTGCCGTCTTGATGTGGGGTAGTTTCAGCAGGCACATTTCTGTGTTCCATACAATCGAACTCCCTTCCCTTATATTGGAAGAGATACCCCCATGGAGAAGGAGTATCCCAGAGATGGTTATTGACGCTTTTTCGTTTTTTTATTGTTATATTTTTCGTTGGCCGTGAGTGGTTCGTTCGCAAATTCATGATCGAACTGCTTGGAAAGCTTTTTCCTTACTGCTTGTTCATCACTGAACCCGCCGTTTGGCAGCTTTTTTCTGGACATCGAAAAACACCTCCATGCTTTTATCCTGCCTGTTGCACACGAATAATATGTACAGAAAACCATCAATCACACATTTTACCCCTCGAGAAATTACCGATATGCTTTTTTTCGCATTCCTTTTCAAAATAAAATGCCGGACATAAATCCGGCATTTTATTTTTTCATTTCCGAAGCTCCTTTTATGTCCGCCGCATATATGCACGAACTGTTATCGGTGCAAAAATTGCCACAATCACTGTCGCTCCAATGAGAGAGATGGTTAGATCCGAACCTGCCGTCCCATGGTTCGTTAGTTCTCTTACAGCAGTGACAAGATGGGAGATGGGATTGATTTTCACAAACCATTGCAGCCAGTCAGGCATAGTCTCCACAGGGACAAAGGCATTGGAGAGAAACGTCAATGGAAACAGCACAATCATTGAAATCCCCTGTACACTGGAAGCAGTACGGGCAATCACGCCGAAGAATGCAAATATCCAGCTGATAGCCCAGGAACAAACGATGACAAGCAAAGCGGCCATCACAACAGAACCCAGGCCCCCATCAGGGCGATAACCCATGATATATCCCATGGTGAATGTGAGCACGGTAGCAATTGTATACCGGACAGTATCTGCCGTTAAAGCGCCTGCTAATGGTGCAATACGGGCGATGGGCAATGACTTGAACCGATCAAATACCCCTTTATCCATATCTTCTCTCAATTGGACACCCGTCACGACAGAAGTGGTGATCACAGTCTGTACTAGAATACCCGGTATAATGACAGGTAAATAACTCTGTACATCTCCTGAAATCGCTCCGCCAAAAATATAGGTGAACATTAAGGTGAAAATAATGGGCTGAAGTGTGACGTCAAATAATTGCTCTGGTGTTCGTTTTATTTTCAGCAAGCCTCTATATGCCATCGTTAGCGAATTGCGCACGGACTGCCGAAAGCTTGGTTTATTGCGTAAAGGCTGCTGTGCTGCACGGTTCATTGCGATACTGCTTTTCATATGCTCGCCTCCTCCTTATGCACTTGATGAGATGCTTTTGCTGCACTTTCTTTCACTTCCTGGCCAGTGATCGTCAAAAACACTTCATCTAAACTCGGCTTCTGTACGCTCAGCTCAGAGAGTTGGATTCCTTCTTCACGAAAGGCGATAAGCAGGTCCGTTACCTTATCGGCATCTGCCATCGGTGCGGTAATTCCCCTGCCCTCCGGTAAAACCGTAGATGGCACCTGAAGCACTTGCTCAATTGTGTGACGAGCATGTTGAATATCCTTTGAATGCTGCATGATCAGATGAAGCGACGAAGTACCAATCGATGCTTTCAGTTCATTCACAGTGCCTTCCGCAACTACACGTCCACGATCGATGACAGCAATCCGATCAGTTAGTTCATCAGCTTCTTGCAAGTATTGGGTGGTCAAAAGCACGGTGGAACCGTTATGGACCAGCCGGCGGATGGTATCCCACATCTGATTACGTGTGCGCGGATCAAGACCTGTAGTGGGTTCATCTAAAAAAATCAGCGGTGGCTGCGCGATAAGACTCGCCGCCAAGTCCAGCCGGCGCCGCATTCCTCCGGAGAATTTTTTCAATGGACGTTTTGCAGCCTCTGTCAAGTTGAATTCCTCCAGCAGATCCGCTGCCTTTTTCCTTGCTTCCGCTCTTCCCAATCCAAGCAATCGGGAAAAGATGATTAAGTTCTCGGTAGCACTTAAAGATTCATCGACTGATGCATACTGGCCGGTTACACCTATCAACTGCCGGACCATTTGCGGTTCTTTCTCCACATCGTGACCAAAAATGCGTGTCGAGCCTGCGTCAGCACGCAGCAGCGTCGCCAGCATTCTGATTGTGGTCGTTTTTCCCGCTCCATTTGGTCCCAGCACACCATAAATTGAACCTGCACGTACATTCAAATCTACACCATCTACTGCGCGGTTATCACCAAACGTTTTGACAAGTCCACGCGCTTCAACAGCTAAATCACCATGGTTTGGTGCTACTTTGTTTTTGTCAGCAATTTGCATTGCCATTCCTCCTCGCTTTTCCTACTTCACTATAATTCGTGCGAAACATTTTAGAAACGAACGCACGACGGAGAAACTCTCCGCCCCGCGACGGGTTTCTGCCAACTGCTATCAGACACCTTCATAAGTCGCTCAAAAGGAATCATAAAATGTATTTATGAACTGTATATGAACAATAATTACTTGAGAAGGTTGAAGCGTTGGGAAATCGGTTGCAATGAAGCATCATTCGCATAAAAAAGGCATCAATCAGCGTATGATCGATGCCACAAACTATCCCCATATATTTAAGTTGCTTATGTATCAACACTTTTATATTATTTCACAGCAGTTATTCCTGCTAAAGAAGATCATATCTTTCACAGTGAAGCATTCCCACTCCTTACATAAATATCATATAGACGTCTTTCACCAAAACTTTATAAGCAGCCCGACAGTAACAGAGAATAAAGCGTGCCCCAGTGTCCAAAGCCCCCATGCCGCCACATCAGCAAGCTCGGGAGTTCTCGCAGACAATGCCGTCAATGGATACAGAAAGGCTCCGCCGATGGTGTACACAAGTACATAGGGCAAAAACCTTCTTTCCAGATGAAAAGGCTTTAGCAATAAAAACAGAACAGCGACACTCATGATGCATGTGAGGAAATGAAAAGCTATTCCGACACCCGGGACCTCATGCCACTGTTTCAAAACAGGCACATAATCTGTTTCAAATAAGAGGTCATAAGCCTGATTCCCCGTTGTCGTCTGAATGATTTTCAAAAACACAGCCAAAATTGCCCCAGCTGCCAGTCCTATAAGAATCAACTTAACTGCCTGTTTCATGCTTCCACCTACTTTTAAATCAAAAAGTAAATTTATCCGTTTTAGGAAACATACCCGAATGGCGCAATTTCCACACCAAGCAGTACAAAAATCCCGCGGATTCCCTCCTAGCTCCCCGATTACAAATCAAAGTCACGGGGTACATGTTTATTAGAGTAAATGCAATCATGAGGAGGAAATATATATGAAAGCGAAACAGCTCATATTCAATGAAAGACCAAACGGCATGCCAGACAAGGAAACTTTTCAATTGAAAGAAACGGAGCTTGGCAAGCCAGGCGATAACGAAGTATTGCTAAAGACCTTGTACGTATCTGTTGATCCATATATGCGCGGCAGGATGTCAGACAAGGAATCTTACGCCGAACCATTCCAGGTAGGGAAACCGCTGGAAGGAGGCGTCGTCGCCCAGGTTTTGGAATCCGGTTCAGGTTCTTTTCAAAAAGGAGACATTGTCAGGGGAAATCTGCCATTCCAAACGTATCTCATTGAAGAAACGGACAATATCAGCAAAGTGGACACACATGGATTGAACCCAAGTGCTGCCTTAAGTGTGCTTGGGATGCCAGCACTCACAGCCTATTTCGGCATAATGCATATTGGCAAGCCCGAAAAAGGAGAAAACGTCGTCATTTCAGGCGCCGCAGGAGCTGTCGGCCAAGTAGCAGGACAGCTGGCCAAACAGTCCGGAGCCCATGTTGTCGGCATTGTGGGGTCTGCAGAAAAAGCGAAACATATCACAGAAAAACTCGGTTTTGATGCAGCTGTTGAATATAAGAACGGAAATGTCTTGCAACAATTAAAAGATGCCTGCCCAAATGGCATTGATGTATATTACGAGAATGTTGGCGGAGAAATCGGAGATGCTGTCTGGCCACTGCTGAACACATTCGCACGTGTGCCAGTCTGTGGTGCCATTTCTTCATACAATTTAAAGGAAAACGAGCAAGACATCGGTCTGCGCGTACAACAATTCCTGATCAAATCCCGCGCTACCATGCAAGGTTTTCTTGTTGGTGATTTTGCTGAACACTTTAAGGAAGCTTATAGCTTTTTAGCTAACGCAGTCACCGACGGAAATATCGTTTTCAAAGAAACGGTGACAGAGGGGTTCGAGAAGATTCCCGATGCGTTCGCTGGTCTTTTCAAAGGAGAAAATATCGGCAAACAGCTCGTGAAGGTTGCTGAAGAAGACTAGTCTTTCTGAAAAAGGAGTCCCGCATTCAGAAAAGAACCCATTTACCCTTTGGATAGCCTGTCCAAGGGTTTTTTCATGGGCTATTTTTGAAAAGTCAGTTCCGAAAAAGGGCCTTTCTTCATTCATTGTGAGTAAGCAGAATAGGGGCCCCGCTTACAAAGGCATGTGAATCATCAATTAGTCAACATGTTGACTTTTTAAAGGCAGATGTTTTATACTTTTACAATACGTCAATAGGCTGAATCCTTATGAGCAAAAGCAGGTGAATGTTTTGGAAGATAAAGATACCAGAGTTGCAAATATGATACTGGATGTCATTCGTACCGCAAATCTGCTCGAAAGGCTTGGTGCCCAGTACGCTAAAGAAGCCGACCTAAGCAGCGTTCAACAGTATATGATCCTATCGATGCTATCAAATGAAGGTGACTTGCCAATGCGGGATCTCAGGCAGAATACGTTAGTCACCAAACAGGCAGTTACCGGATTGGTAGAGCGGCTAAGCCAGACTGGGTACGTAGAAACGTGCAAAGATACAAAGGACCACAGAGTCACACTTGTCAGACTGACATCTGCAGGTGAAAAAGCACTAGAAATCATTCGTCCTTTCCGGGTTTTGGGAAACCGCAATGCCTTTTCCGTTTTAAGCGATGAAGAGTTTTCCCAGTTGTCTGCCATACTACCTAAATTGATCCATCACTTAAAAAGCAATCAGGAACATATAGAGCATTCACGGCAAAATAATATAAAAAAAGCAAGTAATGATTCCCTATGACGTCGTCTATAAGGAAAATGGATAAGGAGTGAAAAGATTGGAAGCGTTAGGTCTTTTAATTATACGTTTGATTACAGGTCTGTATTTTGCCGCACATGGTGCCCAAAAAGCATTCGGTTGGTTTGGTGGACAAGGGCCGCAAGAAGCAGGTGCTACATTTGAAAAAATGGGTATTAAACCCGGAGCAAGGATGGCACTCATTGCTGGTTTGGCTGAATTTCTTGGCGGATTATTATTCGCAATTGGGCTTCTGACACCGCTGGCAGCTGTGTTAATTATCATCCCAATGATTGTTGCAATTGTGAAGGTTCATGGCAAAAACGGCCTTTTTGTTGACAAGGGCGGGGTCGAATATAACGTCGTCTTAATCGCCATAGCTCTTGGTATTGCATTATCTGGTCCCGGCACCATTTCAATAGATGCTATATGGTTTTAAAGAATGCTGCAAAAATGGATCTGATCATCAAATAATGATGTTCGGATCCATTTTAGTTCACTTTTAGCCAGTTATATCCTTATCATTTGATTTTCAGATATGCCAGCTCCTGAGCAGCAGCTATCATCCTTGCTATGCAATGAATTTTGTAAGCCAGGCGATGTATTGCGCACCGGGTATGAACAGGATTTGTGCCACGAAGGTCCCCAGCAATCTGGAACCTACCATCATCAGCGATATTCGCTTCAATGTCAGATAGCTTCCCCTTTTGTTGACGACATCATCTGCGATCACGGATACTTTCGGGTCGATAAAAACAACTAGCAGTATCGTCGCCACGCCATTTACCAGACCAGATGCCATAATGGCTGTGGATGCTCTTTCTGGTGCCAGGAGGGATGCATAGAGTGCTGATAAAACGCCGATGGTGTAAATTGCGGTGATAACCGTATTCACCAAAAACAGCTTCACCGGAATATCCTTCCAACGGACATCCTTCAAATATGACAAGCTTGGAAATCTGATATGCTTCATTCCCCGCCGTATGAACGTCAAAGAAAAGCCTTTTTTCAATAAAGCAGGTATAGAGCCTCTTTCTTCAGACAAATGAATAATCGCCCGTGAGAACAAGGCAATGAATGTTGGCAGCAGCAGTGTCCCGAATAACGTGCCAAGGGTGGAAGAGCCAATAATGATTCTGTATTGGCTTTCTACAAATGCTAAGGCATGTTCCTTTGGGGCGTTGTCTATAAGACTGCCAGTGAACGGTTGCTGCATCATATTCGCCATTCTGGATATGATGACCATCAAGTTGAATAGCGCCAGCGCCGAAGCTATCATTTTCACCCTGGCCCCTGACAATCTGACTGCATAAGCAAGTGTCTCTATAGCATGTATGATGAAAACGAACAATGAAATGAGAATTAATTTTTCTGTTATATAATCCAAATTGTTTACCACCCACATGTGGACTTATCCACTTTTTATAAACATAAGAAAATCCTACCACAAACTTTCGGGTTATGCCCCATTTACCCCTCCACTAATCAATTTTTCCATTTCCAAGTTGCTTCAGTCGCCAAAAAGGGAATAAACTAAAAACAGATAACCCATCTTAAAATAAATGGAGGCAAATAAAATGGAAAAAATGTTAACGGATAAAGTCGCCTTTATCACGGGAGCGGCCAGCGGAATAGGGCTGGAAATCGCCAGAGCATTCGCCGGCCAAGGTGCAAAAGTGGTTATTTCCGATATCAATGAACCGGCAGCTCGAAACGCAGCGGAAGAGCTGGAGAGCCAAGGGTATAAGGCCCTTGCTATCGCCTGTGATGTCACAAAAGAAGCTGAACTATCACGAAGTATTGAGGAGACAGTGGATATATTCGGCCGAATTGATATTCTGGTCAATAATGCAGGCATACAGCATGTCGCCAATATCGAAGATTTCCCGACTGATAAATTCGAATTTATGATCAAGCTGATGATCACTGCACCCTTCATGGCGACAAAAAAAGTTTTCCCACTTATGAAAAAGCAAAAGTTTGGCCGTATCATCAATATGGCCTCCATCAATGGGGTAATCGGTTTTGCCGGTAAAGCAGCATACAATACAGCAAAGCACGGCCTGATCGGTCTGACGAAAGTCGCCGCATTGGAAGGTGCAGAACATGGCATTACCGTCAATGCGCTGTGTCCGGGATATGTGGACACACCACTCGTGCAAAATCAGCTGAAAGATATTTCCGAAACGAGAAAAGTACCTGTAGAAAAAGTCATGGAAGATGTTTTCTTCCCTCTTGTACCGCAACAACGCCTCCTCTCTGTACAGGAAATTGCTGATTATGCCATATTCATCGCCAGTGACAAAGCAAAAGGAGTGACAGGACAGCCAATCCTTCTGGATGGAGGCTATACTGTGCAGTGAGTCAACAGCTTCATCGCCTTACAGCATTCTCTCTCCCACTTGGTCCAGCTATCAAAAATGGCCGTGCCGTCATTAACTGAAACTGGCCATTTTTGATTCAGTAACCGCGGAGAAAGAGGCCATCATTCTTCCTGGCGTTCAAATAAAAAGCTTTCCAAATGGATTGGAGTAATAGGTGAGCAAATGATAAAAATCTATTATTGCTATAAAAGAGAATTTCAGGGATAATTTTCCAGTAAATGGAATTTATTTCACCCCTCCATTCCCATTGGAAAGCGCTTTATAAACTTTCCCAACAGTAATCACAGCCTGTTATTTCTTCTCATAAAGGACTTTATTTGATATATTGATATAAAGTGTCTCAAAGAACTTACATGTTGAGGTGAGAGAATGACAGATTTGAACGAAGAACTACATACATATCTGGAAGATAGTATAGCAACCATTACAGACAAATGGCTCGCTCTTCGTGACCAAACCAAAGGCTCGATCTATTCCGCCAACGCAAGCAAGGAAACAGAGCAGGAACTGCGCGAGCAAAACACGATCACGAATCAGACCATCATCAGCAGTCTGTTTGGCGACAAAAGCAACTTCGAAAAAAAGAAAAACGAATGGGCTCATGTTGTTGCAAAAAGCCGGGTTGCAACTGCTACGCCAATTCCGGATGTACTGCGCGCGCTAAGCAAGGTACGAAAAGTATTTTGGCAGCAGGTGGAGCACTTTTTGGAAATGCACAAGCCAGCAATACCGGCACACATCGTAGCAGATTGGAGCGACACCATCCACCTCGCATTTGATGAACTGTACATCGCTTTTTCTGAAACGTATTTCAAACTTATGAACGATCGTCTCAGCGCGCAGCAGGAATTGATTAACGAACTGGGATCCCCAATTATCAAAATCACGGAAACCACTGGAATCCTACCGATGGTTGGCGACATTGATACATGCCGTGCCCAGACAATTATAGAAAATGTACCGGCTAAATGCGTCAGAACCGGGATCACAAGTTTGTACATCGATTTATCCGGCGTAGCTATCATTGACACAATGGTAGCCAATCAAATTTTCCAATTGACCAATATTCTCAATTTGCTTGGCACCCAGACAACCATCACTGGGATCCGCCCGGAAATTGCCCAGACAGCTGTACAATTGGGCATAAACTTTTCAAAAATCAATACTTCCAGTTCTCTTCTTCAGGCACTTAAGAACCGTTACGTGCTGCAAAAAATAGACTGACGGACAAGTGTCCGGCATTGTAAAAAGCACCTTTCCAAAAAAGGTGCTTTGTCAGCACCCCCTACTTGGTATTCAACGTGTGAAATCAATCTTTTTACTGAGAAAATATATGAAAATACCACCAATGGCCATAGACAGCAGTTCTCCTGCTCCAACAGACAACCATGTGTAGAAAAATGGCAAATCAAGCATGATAGTCAGTTGCCCCGCTACAGTAAACATAGACAGAGCAAAGATCATGGCTGTAACAGCCAGCTTGGTACCATGATGTTTGATGTTTCTGGTTATGTATCGACAGAGAACCAATACAAGAAATGTGGACACGCCGCCAATGGGTACATCCAATAATCCAGTCGGCGACATCAGGTTGGCGAATATGACGCCAAGCGTCACTGCGATGACGTAGCGCTTGTGATATAAAGCAAGGTAGTTGAACATTTCCGAAAGCCGCAGCTGGATCATGCCAAAGCTGAAAACAGCCAGCCATGCCGTCACAACAACGTACAGCGAGACCACAATGGAAATTTTTGTCAACTCTAATACAGAGGTGCTTGAGGTTGGGCGGGAAATTGATTTATTCATTTTATTTCTCCTTTGTAAAATAACGATTAAGCTATTTTAGTAATAACTGCGACCAAAGGAAGACTAAGTGCCGCAGTGCAGGTTTATATCAACATGCTGTCTGCTGAGATCCCCATCAATATCAGTATTTTTTGCCTGCGTGCTTATTATATCAGAGTCACTTTCCAGCGCGCATTTTTATTTTTTTTACCCCGTCAATCACTGTCCCGCTTAAGTTTTCGGTGACCATTACTTCAAGAAAAAACCATTGACAACGCTTGCACAAAGGTGTAACCTTGACTCAACAAGTTAAGAGTACGTGATGGAGATCAGGAGCCCGCACTATATCATCTGCTTTTTTTCTAAAAAGCAGCAATTGTTATAGTGCGGTTTTTTTGTGTCCTTCATCCACACTTGCGCGCGCAATCTTGTTATCTGTTCGTTTCTTTGGGAACGTATTCATACTACCATGATGGAAGGGGAATAAGTATGTCAGAATTTATGGCTGAAATAATCGGTACAATGATTTTAATTATTTTTGGCGGCGGAGTAGTTGCAGGGGTTAATTTAAGCAAATCAGGCGGTAAAGGCGGTGGCTATGTTGTCATTACGATTGCGTGGGGGCTCGCGGTTACCATGGGAGTTTATGCATCCGGTAATTTTTCCGATGCCCACCTGAACCCGGCAGTTACGTTAGGGTTTGCGGTTGCAGGCGACTTCCCTTGGAGTAAAGTTCCTGAATATATTACTGCACAAATGATAGGGGCAATCATTGGCGCTGTCGTTGTGTTTTTTGCTTATTTGGCACATTGGCGTGTTACAAAAGATCAAGGGGTAAAGTTGGGTGTCTTTGCAACCGGTCCAGCGGTAGACAGCCCACTAGCCAACCTCATTACAGAAATTATCGGTACGTTCGTCCTGGTCATGGGATTAATGTTTATCGGTGCTAATCAATTTACAGAAGGTTTGAATCCAGCTATCGTTGGTTTGTTAATTGTTGCAATCGGCATGTCACTTGGAGGACCGACTGGTTATGCCATAAATCCTGCACGTGATTTAGGTCCCAGGATTGCCCACGCTCTGCTGCCAATCCCTGGTAAAGGGCCGTCCAATTGGAAATATGCCTGGGTTCCTGTAGTTGGACCGATTTTCGGCGGGGTCTATGGCGCGCTTTTCTATGGTTCCATTTTTGAAAAACATTACACAGCGGGTTTTTGGATAGCTTCCGTCGTAATGGCCGTGATATTTATTGCAGCATTAGTAATAGAGCTTAGAAAAAAAGATTCTGCAGAAGGCAATATTTCAAAGCATGCTGTTTAAACACATTTTCATTTTTAAAAATAATATTTAAAGGAGACATCCTGTAATGGGAAAATATATTTTATCTTTAGACCAAGGTACAACCAGCTCAAGAGCTATTTTATTTAATCATGACGGGGAAATTGTGGACACCGCACAAAGTGAATTTGAACAATTCTTTCCAGAGCCAGGCTGGGTAGAGCATGATGCAAACGAAATTTGGACTTCTATTTTAAGCGTAGTCGCAAATGTTCTACAAAAAGGTAATATTTCACCAAGTGATATCGCTGGTATTGGCATTACGAACCAGCGTGAAACAACGGTCGTTTGGGATAAAACTACCGGAAAGCCTGTCTACAACGCTATTGTGTGGCAATCCCGCCAAACGGAAGATATTTGCAAAGAATTACGTAAAAAAGGCTACAATGATCTTTTCAGAGATAAGACTGGTTTGTTAATCGATCCTTATTTTGCCGGGACAAAAGTGAAATGGATTCTGGATAACGTTGACGGCGCACGTGAGAAAGCTGAAAAAGGCGAGTTGTTATTCGGTACAATCGATACATGGTTAATCTATAAATTATCTGGTGGCAAGGCACATGTCACAGATTACACAAATGCATCCAGAACACTGATGTATAACATTTACGACTTGGAGTGGGATGACGAACTGTTGGAAATCTTAACAGTACCAAAGTGTATGCTTCCAGAGGTAAAATCATCTTCAGAAGTTTATGCCCATACAGTGGATTATCACTTTTTCGGTCATGAAGTGCCTATTGCCGGGGTGGCAGGAGATCAGCAAGCAGCTTTATTCGGCCAGGCCTGCTTTGAAGAAGGTATGGCAAAAAATACGTATGGCACTGGGTGTTTCTTATTAATGAATACAGGAGAAACAGCAGTAAAATCACAAAACGGCTTGCTCACCACACTGGCATGTGGTATAGACGGAAAAGTGCAATATGCGCTGGAAGGCAGTATCTTTGTTGCAGGTTCCGCTATTCAGTGGCTTCGCGATGGATTGAATCTGGTCGACAATGCCCCAGAGAGTGAAGCATATGCAACAAAAGTATCATCCACGGATGGTGTGTATCTGGTGCCTGCATTTGTTGGCCTGGGTGCGCCTTATTGGGACAGTGACGCTCGTGGAGCCGTATTTGGGCTCACACGTGGCACATCAAAAGAACACTTCATTCGCGCCACATTAGAGTCACTGGCATATCAGACAAAGGATGTCTTGGATGCAATGAATGCTGATTCAGGCATTGAGCTGAAAGCACTCCGTGTAGATGGCGGTGCAGTGAAGAACAATTTCTTAATGCAATTCCAAAGTGATATGCTTGGCGTTCCGGTTGAGCGGCCAGTTGTTAATGAAACAACGGCGCTAGGCGCTGCATATCTGGCTGGCCTTGCAGTAGGATATTGGCAGGATAAAGAAGAAATTGCAAAGCAGTGGAAAGTAGATCAAAGCTTTCATCATACAATGGATGATGCTAATCGTGATGTTTTATATGCCGGATGGAAAAAAGCGGTTGAAGCAACCCGCGCATTTAAGTAAAATTCCCAGCATGGATAGTGGAAAAACATGCATAAAACGTAGAAAGGTACCTGCGGATAAACAATTCTATCCGCAGGTACCCTTTTTTAAAGTTCAAGATATTCATTTCATTGTCCAGCCGCCGTCAATTGGCATGACAGCGCCATGTATATAATCTGCTGCTTCACTTGCTAAAAAAAGCGACAAATTCGCGACTTCCTCCGGCAGGGCCCACCTTCCCGCAGGTGTTTCCTCCGCTACCCGCTTCGCCATCGTACCATCTCCGGCGAAATCCGCTTGGTTCATCGGTGTTTGAATCGCACCAGGCGCGATAGCATTCGCACGGATACCTTCCCGGCAATAATCCATATCAAGCTGCTTTGTGTAACCGATAATAGCATGTTTGGAAGCAGTATATGCTGCGCCGCCTCCACCCGCAACTAGTCCTGCTATCGATGCCATATTCACCACAACTCCTTGATTTTGAGCAAGCATGGAAGGAAGCACGGTATTCGTCACCATATACGTCCCCTTAAGGTTCGTATTCAAAACGTCATCCCATAGTTTTTCATCGGTTTCTAACGATTTGGCATAGCCATCAAGTACACCAGCTGTATTCAAAAGAATATCAAGTCGGCCAAATGCTGCCAATGCAGCTGTAACCGCATGTTTAACCGCCGTTTTATCTGCCACATCACCAGCAGTATAGCCAAATTTTCCCTCATATTCGCAAGCGAGCTGCTGTAACCCCTTTTCCTGTACGTCCAATGCAAACACATCTGCGCCATTTTCCAAAAAAGCAACGGCCTGTGCCCGCCCGATTCCAGATGCTGCTCCAGTAATAAATACTTTTTTTCCTGCAAACTCAGTAAACTTCATGTTATGCACCATGCCTTATTTCGCCACCATTTTCCAATCCTCTGCCAAAATATCACAAACGGCAGGAGTGAACATCGTATATCCTTCGCCACGTACATTGATCAAGAAATAAGGGTTGAGCTTTTCCCCATCATACTGACCTCGGCCGATAAGCTTTACATACAGTTCTGCCCCGCCCCAGCCTTCACGAACCACTTTCTTTCCAGACTTTAATGCAGGTAATATCTCCTCAAATGTCATGTTATCTTTTCCTCTCTTTTGGCTCATTTCGTGTCGTTTACGGTTATTGCCATAGACTCATAAATGCGTTTTGCTGAAGCTAGTATAGTGGATTGGTATTTAAATGGCAATGCATGATTTGCTCTAAACAAACAGCGATTTCATACCCGTACCTTTGTTTATATTCAGGAACCTCACACCACACCAATTCATAGTATTTTACTGTGTATAGTCAGATAAACTTTGTTATAATGAAGGTATATTTGCCGAAGAGAAAGGATGTGCAGTATGCGAGTTGCAAATAATATTGCAGAATTGATTGGAGAAACTCCGTTAGTCAAATTGAATAGACTTCCAGCTAATGACGGGGCAGCAGTTTTTGTTAAACTGGAATACTTTAATCCAAGCGGAAGTGTCAAAGATCGAGCCGCTTATCATATGATTCTAAAAGCTGAACAGGACGGTTTACTGAAACCAGGATACACCATCATTGAGCCCACTTCAGGAAACACAGGAATCGGTCTGGCCATGAATGCTGCCGCGAGGGGCTATCGCGCGATCATCGTCATGCCGGATAACTCCACTGCAGAAAGAATCCAATTATTACAGGCATACGGTGCAGAAGTTGTCTTGACACCGAGTGCAGAAAAAATGCCGGGGTCCATTCAAAAAGCACGGGAAATAGCTGAAAAAATTCCAAACAGCTTCATACCAATGCAATTTGAGAACGAGGCCAATCCAGACATTCACCGAATAACGACCGCCCCGGAAATCATCGCAGCTATGGAGGAATACGGAAAAAAACTCGCCGCGTTTGTTGGAACATCGGGTACTGGCGGCACGATCACCGGGACAGGGGAAGCATTGAAATCGTATGATGACAACATAACCGTTCACGTTGTAGAGCCCTCAGGTTCTGCAGTTTTATCCGGTGAAGCACCAGGAAAGCATAAGCTTGTCGGAACGAGTCCAGGTTTCGTCCCGCCGATTTTGAATACAAACATATACGATGAAATTTTCAAGATAGAGGATGAGGAAGCTTATGAGACCGTGCACCGTCTTGCAGCTGAAGAAGGCATATTGGTTGGCCCTTCCAGCGGCGCTTCTGTATTCGCAGCACTGCAGGTGGCAAAACGGCTTTCTCCGGATCAAACCGTTGTCTGTATGGCTCCTGACACAGGAGAGCGCTACCTTACCAGTGACTTGTTTCAATTTGAAAATTAATGTTAGAAGCGCGGCACCAACCCGTCTGCCAGTCTGGTGTTATAACTAGTGCATCCATCAGAGTTGCTGCTTTTACTTTACCCCAAACGGATAAAAGTGTCCTTCCTGGAGAAGATCGATTCATTGCATTTCGCTTTCAAAGAAGGTACCATTTTCTATAACTGAAGCGAAAGGAGGTATATTCTTGCAAACTATCAACCCATCTTCAAATACAGCAAAAGAAAACTACAAACTGCTGATTGGAAGTATTATCCCAAGACCGATTGCATTTGTTACGAGTCTATCAGCAGAAGGGATTTTAAACGGTGCACCTTTCAGTTTTTTCAATGCTGTCGGGGAGGATCCACCTATGATTTCTCTTTCCATCAACCGAATTGATGGCCGAAAAAAAGATACCACCAAAAATATACTGGAAACCAAAGAGTTCGTTGTACACATTGCCGATGAAGATAATATAGAACAAATCAATCAAACAGCGGCGAGTCTGCCATCGAATCAGAGTGAAATAGAACTCGCTGGTCTGACCCCTGTAAAAAGCAACAACATATCTGTTCCAGGTATCCAAGAATCAAAAATTCGCATGGAATGTATCCTTGAGCATGCCATCACATTAGGGGAACAAGATTCATTGCGGGATTTCATTATTGGAAAAGTTGTCCAATTCCATTTCGCTGATGATATTTATACAAACGGTAAAATCAATCCACGGCGGCTAGGTGCTGTGAGCCGTTTAGCAGGTACCAACTACGCCAGCATAGGTGATATCTTTCCATTGAAGAGACCGGAATAAATAATGTTTATGCCGCCTGCACTCGGGTTGCTTCCGCAGTGCACATGGGCGTGTCTGCCATCTTGATATCCTTGAATTACTACCACGTTCAAAAGCATGCTTTCAAAAACTTCATACCGCGCAATGGCTGTACTTTTCCGCCTCCGTTCCAGATAGCTTAAGCAAACACCTCCGTATTTTCCTGACTAATTCGAAACTTTCATGTAAAATAAAAATAGCTGGAATAATCATTTTTTGAATCGTCCTGGAATAGAAAACTATGGGGGGAATTCTTATGAGCAGACTTATCCCGAGAGCAGCAATAAGCGGTACAGCAACCGGTGTGCTTTTCATGGCTTTTTTCGGTACTGCCTGGGCTGGTATTGGCATCGGGGGGTTACAAGGTTGGGGAAATCCTTGGCTACCAGCCATCGCTGTGTGTATTGGCCTGGTTTTATGTTCAGGGGGAATCCATTTGTTACGAGCTTCCCGAAACGCACCAGCAGTGACATCAAAATCAGACATGCAGTACAGAAAACGAATCGGCCTCGGATTCGGCATCACATTTACTGCGGAAGCTGTACTCATTGCAGCAGCCGGGGCCATCCTTGGAGCAGCCAATCATTTCGAGTATTTTTTTCCTGTCATGGCATTGATTGTCGGTATCCACTTTTTTCCGCTTGCTCATCTGTTCCAAGTAAGTGGATATTATATCACTGGCACACTTCTTTGCATGCTTTCGCTTATCACATTTTTACTGGTGCCACATTTTTACTGGTGCCAACGCACATCACCATCGCTGCTTATGAAATAAATGGGTGGGAATCCTTCATCGGGTTCACATCTTCTCTTGTACTATGGATCACCGGGATCGCTATATGGAGAATGGGAAAAAATATGCTTAGGAAAACAGAACAAATATAAACAATCAAAAAAAGTGCAAAGGATCCATTGCCCGCTTCATTACTTATGCATCTTATGTCCTTCGGTATTCAAAAGCCCCCCTTCCGCATGCATGTTAAAAATTGATCGACTTTGTCAAAGGAGCTAATTATGTTTGCAACGATGAAAATCCGTTATTTTTTGTTGATCGGTCTGCTTATCCTTGTAGCAGATTTATTCATTTTCGGTGTTTCTGACGAGGATTGGTTTTCATTTGGATTATCCTATACCCTGCTTGGTTTTTATCCTATTCTCTGGCTAAAATATCAACTGAAAAAAAGAGGTCGGATGCTCTCCACTGTTATCCAGCCGAGCGGCACGGTGAAAAGACTGCCAGGACTGCTTTATGTTGTAATTGTAGTGATGTTCTTCTCCTTTGGTGCATTCTGGCTGCTCAACTTCGGTCTTTCCTTCGCTTTTCCAGGGGCGGTTGATTTTCTGTTGCAGGAAGATGAATTGCTGCCAGAGGGCGGAATGCTGTTTGTATGGATGGTGATCTATGTCGGCATCCTGGGGCCCGTTGCTGAGGAAATCATCTTCCGGGGGCTGTTGCTGAACCGTCTGACAGCCAAACTGAACCCGATTGCGGGACTTATCATTGCCAACGGACTTTTTGGCATAATGCACATGGACATTATCGGCGCGTTCATTTTCGGAGTCATGATGTCTTTACTTTATTTCAAAACAAATAACTTATGGTGGCCAATGATGGTCCATATGCTGAACAATTCTATCATTATGGTGATGCAGCTATTTCACATTCCAGATCCCGCCTTTGCAACCTATACAAATATTTCCCAGGTTCGTGACATGTGGCTGCCGAATACGGTGATCCTTGCTATTTCAGCAGTGTTGGTCATTCTTTTTATTCGCCAAAAGACTCAGGAGATCAATTGGAATATGCTCTGCCGATAAGTCAGAGGGCGCGTCCTGTACTGCACCCCAATTGTTAGACTAATAACAATTGGGGTGCAGTTTTTTAAAAGGTCTCTTTCAATTCATTGAGCATGACGTTTGTCTCTACTCGTAAAATTTTCAGGTTTAGAAAAACGTTAGAAAGGGCAGTGTACAATATTGACAGATTCATAGCAGGGGGTGAGATGACTATCATTCACTCGACACTGCCTGTGTGAAAAGAAAGTAAATCAATACATATTTTCTTTGACTGGCAGATTAAAATCTCTGAAATATGAAAGGAGAAATCACTATCAAATCTTTGCGTGTCATTATTTTAACTATCATCAGTCTATTGTTCGTATGCAGTACAGCCTATGCAAGCACAGACTACACCGTCCAATCCGGTGACACCTTGTATAGTATTTCGCGTTCCTACCATACTGAAGTGGCTTCCCTTTTGGATGCTAACCCTTCTGTAACGGATGAAGGCCATATTGTTCCCGGACAGAAGGTCACCATTCCAAATGCCAAAGAGGAATCGTTTAGAGTAACCGCCTACACTGCGGGGTATGAATCTACCGGAAAGCATCCAGGAGATAAAGGTTATGGTGTCACTGCTTCCGGGAAAACCGTCAAGGAGAAGCAAACCATTGCTTGTCCTCCAAGTATGCCATTCGGAACCGAAATATATATTCCAGCGATGATGGAAACATATACGTGTGAAGACAGGGGCAGTGCCATCACAGAAGGGAAATTGGATATTTACACTAATAATTTAAATGAAGCGCTGCAGTTCGGTGTGCAGCATCTTGATGTCCAGATCTTGAATTAGCACATAAAAAAGAACGGGCTTCACCACGGCGGCTCTTCAAGCTAGCCTTTCTGCCTCATCAAAAAGTACATTCAAACCATTTAAAAACAGCAGTACAGACGTAATCTCGGTCTGTACTGCTGTTTTGATACTGGACTTTATCGGTAAATCATTAACTTCAGTATTCCTTCTCCAACAATGATGCTGCATCTTCATCTATGATTACAACCGTATGGTCACTGTTCCTTAGAGCAGTGGCCGGGCAATCCGGGGTTATTTCCCCTTCCAGCAATGCTTTCACCGCCTCTGCTTTATGCTTGCCAGATACAAGCAATATGACTTGTTTTGCTGCTAGTATCTCTGTGAATCCGAGGGTCAGCATTTCTGTCGGGGCTTCTTCTCTTCCTATTCCATATTCTTTCATTGTACTTTGAATGGTCGATTCATCATGCTGGGCCAGGAACATAGTGGAATCAAATGGCGTTCCAGGCTCATTAGCACCGATATGACCGTTTGTACCTAAACCTAGCAATTGAATATCTCTGGGATATTGATCAAGGATCTCTTTATACCTCGCAATTTCTTTATCAGTATCTTGTGCAGCCCCATCAATCAAAAAGATATTTTCAGGCTTGGCAGAAATCAAATTATACAGATTTTCATACATGAATGTTCTCACTGTATACACAGCATCCCTCGGCCCCATATATTCATCCAAATTCATGATTGTGGCACTGCTGATGTCTAAACCATTCTGAACTTCTTCTACAAACAATTTAAACACTCCTCTTGGTGTACCGCCCGTTGTCATCGATAGCACAGGGCGCTCTTTGCTTTCTAACACCTCTTTCATGAATTCAAAACCTTTCTTGGACATTTCATCATAATCCTTCACAAATATTGTTTTCATTTTTCTCTCATTAAAGCGAATGGCCTTAATGATCTTCCCTCCTTATAAATAGTGATATTTGAAACGGCCTGCAGAAATCTACTTGTTTATTTTTTAATTAACGTGCCGCTCCGGACCTCCTTCTTTAAAGACCGGGCCGCATGTTCCACTTTCGGGCCGTATACAACTTGAATATTGTTCTTATCGATTTTCACGAGCCCCATAGACCCTGTTGCTTTCAGCATGGATTCATTTACCAATGAAGTATCATTCAATACCAATCTTAACCTTGAAATACAATTATCGATTTCCAAAATATTATCTCTTCCACCTAAGGCATTAAGAATAGCAGCTCCTAAATCATCATTGGAAGGCACATCTTCTGCTGCCTCACTCTCTTCAGACTCTGCACTTCTGCCAGGGGTCTTCACATCCAGTTTTTCGATAACATATTTAAAGACAAAGTAATAAATTACTGCATAGGCAAGTCCCACTAATACGACTAAATACCATCTGGTATATGTGCCTTGTAAAATCCCGAAGATGGTTAAATCGATCATCCCACCGCCGGCATTCCCAACAGAAACATGCATCAAGGTCATTAATAAAAATGACAGCCCCGCCATGAAAGCATGGAATACCCACAGAACCGGGGATATGAATATAAAAGCGAATTCTATAGGTTCCGTAATACCGGTTACAAAAGAAGTTACTGCAGCCGCAAGCAGCATACCTTTGACTTTCGGCCGCTGTTTCAGATAAGCGGTTTTATACATGGCATAACATGCGGCTGGTAAACCGAATAACATAAAGGGATGGTATCCCTGTGTCAAAAAGCGAGTCGCATGTCTTAATGTATCAATATCCGGATGTGGTGATGCCAGTGCCGCATTAAATATAGACAGTGCTCCTGATACAGTTTGGCCATCGACTGTTGCAGTCCCGCCTATTGGCGTAAAACGGATCAACTGGTTCAGCACATGATGCAGTCCGGTTGGAATAAGCAATCTTTCCGAAAAGCCATACATGAAAGTGCCAATCGCCCCTGATTTACTGATTATGCCGCCTAGTCCATTGATGGCACTGTTAAAATACGGCCACACAAAGTAAGCTATAATAGAAAGAAAAGGAATTGTTACGATGATCACAATCGGCACAAATCGATTGCCGCTAAAAAAGCTGAAAGCAGTAGGCAATTGCTTCGTATGGTATCTGTTATGGATAAAAGCAGTCCATAACCCTACAATTATCCCTCCAAAAACACCCATTCGATACGTGAATACACCAAGCATGGACTCATACGCATTAGAAATTTCAAATGCGTGGATTTGCGTCACACCATGTTCAACTAAATAATCCACGGAAGTCGTTTTAGCCGTTATATTGTTCAATCCCAATAAATAGCCAATGACAACATGAAATATAATGAAGGCTATCACTACGGCGAATCCTGCAATCTCCTTATCGTCCTTTGCCATTCCAGTTGCTACCGAAACTGCGAATAAAATCGGCAGCAAAGCAAACATCATCGAAACAATCTCCCGGACTCCGCCTATGAAGTTTTGAATGATAACAGCATTCGAAACTGTCTCACCCACAATAGATGGGTTTTGCAAAATGGAGACGATACCCAATAGCAACCCTGATGCCACAATGATCGATAAAGGGCCCATAAGCGTCTTCCCAAGTTTTTGGATACTGGTTCTCATATTATCTCACCCACTTAATTTGAATTAGTAGCATTTCGATCTACTGCAATCCAATAATCCTGACACAATCTATTTCTGTTTTTGGCTGAAAGCCTATCTATCTATTGACTTGTTGCTACAAACTGATCGCCTCCAGAATTCTATTCTTCCCCCCAAATTTTCCGTGATTTTAAAAAATCCCCATGAACATCTTAAGATGAACACGTGGGTGACTTTGAAGAAAACCCTTTCATTTCAACTTGATAAAGTCATGGTAGCATTTAAAAAATTCGCAAACAATATATTTTTATCATTAAAAATTCTAAATCTGATTTTGATTTTTCATCCATATTGCGATAAAATATTCAGCCTTGTATATCCAGTACTTTCCGCTATTCAGGCCCTCCTGTCAGACACTTTACTCTTTCTTGTATGGTGCCGCCACCCAATCCTATGCAAAAAGGCTTTTAAGGCAGAAAAACATGCACGGTCAAACCGCCTGGCGTGAAGTGCATGGACGCATCAAACGCAGACTTTGCGATGCCTCCTGATTTCAGCGTACAAATTTTACTTCAAAGAAATTTTATTCAAAATGTGGTTAAAAAATCTGAATGCCCACTATCTGTTGTTCGGCTTTTTAGCCAGTGTTACGATTATTGCGGATAGGCTATCAAATCACATGTTGAAAGGAACGATCATTTTGCAGGTTAATCTGGACAGGGTCATTAACGATATAGAGACATTAGCAACCTTTACAGCAACCCCCGGCAATGGCGTTACGAAATCATCTTATTCCCATGAAGATAAATTAGCAAAAGAATATTTGAAAAACGAGATGGAAAAAATCGGCTTAAAAGTATGGCAGGATGAATTCTCCACCTTATTTGGACGCAGGGAAGGGAAAAACCCCGACGCCCCTGTGATTATGATTGGCTCCCATTATGATTCCGTTGTAAATGGCGGAGCATTTGATGGCGTTGCGGGTGTGGTGGCTGCCTTAGAAATCTTGCGGGTTTTCCAGGAAAATAATATTGAAAATGATTATCCGATAGAAATCATCGCCATGAACGCTGAGGAAGGAGAAACATTCGGACCTGGTACAGGCGTCTCAAATTCTCGTGCACTGGTTGGAACCTTGACAGAGAAAGAATTGGATACTGTTAAAAACAGACACGGATTGACTAAAAGAGAAGCGATGAAAGCATATGGTCTGGTTCCAGATTTGGCAAAAGCTAAACGGGAAAAAGGCTCCATTAAAAATTTCATAGAACTTCATATTGAACAAGGTCCAGTTCTTGATAATCATCAAATAGATGTAGGATTAGTAGAGTATCTGCCGGGAATAGGACGATATAAAGTCAAATTCCATGGGAGTCTAGAAGATTCTACAGCTCCGATGGCAAGCCGGAAAGATGCCATGGTGGCCGCGTCAAAATTTGTTCTAGCAGTGAATCAGATTGTGCAATCACTTGGGACAGGAATTACAGGAACTGTTGGAGAATTTGAGATTTCCCCGAATTCCCATCAATTTGTCCCGGATTATGTGCAAGCATCAGTGGAAATTCGGACATTCGATAAAAAGATTCTTGATGAGATTAACTTACGCGATCGATTCATGACAGAGATCAAGTCCATACAAAAGGAAACGAATGTAGATATCGAATTGATTGAGATGGCTCGGATCGGTTATAGCAACCCAACACCGCCAAGCGTAATGTCTAAAGAAAACGTGGAAATCATGAAAAGAATCTGTGATGAATTGCACTATAAACATACGATCATTAATAACGGCACAGGGCACGATGCAATGATCATGACTGATTTTGCTCCTACCAACTTGATTTATGTTCCAAGCAAAGATGGCATCTCGCATCATCCAGATGAGTGGACTGATTATGAAGATTTGAAAAAAGGCATAGATGTGATGATGCATTTGGTATACGAAATATGTAAATAGACAGGAAACGAAACGTAAATCCTGTTTTTAAAAAAGAGGGTTATCATGGATAGCATCATCATGATAACCCTTCTACTATTTTGCCTCATACACTGCTTTTGATATGATTCGTAAACCCCTCGTACAACAAACTCAATACGAGATTCAATGTACAGAAGGATGAGTTGTTTAATTGGTTGATCTTATTTAAATGAGAAACCTGATAGTAAAGGTTGTAATCAGCCAAATAAGCTAAATCATTTCTTGAAAAAACCGTGACAGAAACCATCGGCACTTGTTTTACTGCTATGTTTTTTATCATAGACTCAATGCCATTCATGTTCCCCGACAGAGATGCCACCATGAACAAATCATTTGGAGTGATTGTCTGGGATACTAATTCCAATTCCGTTTTGCTCGGTATGATATGCAAGTATATGTTATTGTTCAGTAAGCATCTGTAAAATTCTTTCAGCATCAGGTTTTGTCCATACCCTGTGCCATAGGCAAAAATGCGATCAGCTTCTAAAAACAACTTGTAGATCTGTGCCAGACTCTTGTCTTCTTCAAAGAGTTTGATCGTTTCCTCCACGTCTTTTAACAGATCAGAGCTACTAAAATATTGATTATTAGGTACTTTGGTTTCTTCAATTCTTTCAGCCTCTTTTTTAAGGAAATAACGGAATTCGCTGTAGCCGTGAAACCCCAGCTTTTTTGTCGTCCTAATGATTGTAGATGGCGATACATTACAATAGTTTGCGATTTCCGTCACGGTTTTATCCTTACATACATCGATATTACGACTAACGAAACTGATCACATGTAAATCGTTTTCATTCATTTGATCGTAATATCGATTGATCAAAGCTTCCAAATTCATGGTAATGACCCCCTTAAACCGCTGTTTTAGATCAGCAGATTTCCATCATGAACTTACGCCATTGTACAAGTTGCTTTTTAGCTGTTTTGAATCTGATAAGTTAGTCCATTCCATCCGGTATTAATTCATTATTATAACATGCAAGTTTATTTCAAAGGAGCAACAGCATTCATAAACATACAAAAAGAGGATGAGACAAAACCCCAGGAAATGTAAAAAAGTTGGGTGGTACCACCTTGACATGGAACCGCCCAACTTTTTTTATTTTATCGTACCATCCGCTCAAAAAGAATAGTTACAACGCCTTGCCTTCATAATCTGCTGTTTCAGAATGCTTGTCCTTGCTTCCCTTGATCCAGGCAAATAGGATAGCCACAATCAGTATGAAGCCCAAGTAACCGGTCACCGGATAAACAGAACCAACTAATTGGATAAAGCCGATAAAGCTGACACAGAAGGACAGCAAGCAGACAAGGACCACACTGCCCTTGAATTTCCGAGTTCCCGGCTGGACAAATCTTGCAGTGAAAGCATATAGCATGCCCACTGCCGTGTTATAAATCATACCGAGCAAAGCAATCGTCATCAGAAAACCAGTCACTGGCGATAAATCCGTCGCCAGCAGCAATGTTGGCATGTCCGCCCCTTGGATTTTATCGGCATTCATAAAAAGTGCCAGATTGATTAAAAACAGTAAAAGGCCAAGTCCCAATCCCCCAAGCAAGCCACCAAGACTTGCAACCTTCTTCTCTTTCACTGTACCGCCAATAATCGCCAGCATAGAAATACCTGCAGCGATATTATATGACACATACAGCAAGCCGCCCATCAGCCAGTTGGGCGCCGCAGATTGCTGATCAGCAGCATCACTCAGCTTGCCCAAATCGGTATGATTGGTAAAAACAGAATATAGGGTGATCACAAATATCAAGACGAGCAGCAGCGGAGTGATCATACTGATGATGGAAATCACCTTTTTGACATTCAGGCAGAGTGTCAGAATGACCAGCACCGTCAATATCAACGCTCCAACTACTGGTGAAATGCTGAACTGCTGTTGAAAAATCGATCCGCTTCCAGCGAGCATCACGGTCGCCACACCAAACAAGAAAAAAGTGACCAAAATGTCGATTCCCGTACCAATATACTTACCGCAAATATGATAAATGACATCCCGATGGGAGACTGTTTGCAATCGGGATCCAATTTGCATGATTTGTACACCCAGGAAGGCGAACAACAGCGTAGCAATACCTGTTCCAATCAATCCTCCCCATCCAAAACTGGTAAAAAACTGCATCACTTCCTGACCAGAGGCAAAACCTGCACCGACAAGCAATCCAATATAGGCCCCGGCAATCTCCAAACTTTTTCTCATTCAAATCTCCCCTTAGTATAACCTAAATATTCCGATTATTAATCTTGTAAAAAAACCTCCAGCCGATCCAGATCAGCGGATGCTTTACTTGAATGAGGGGGGGAGGATGATCCTATCCCTCCCCTATCTCTATCAGCCAAGCGGCCTTCTGTTTTCATCATTGTCATCAGAATAAAACTATTCCCTGTTAAAAGTCGAATACATATGTGTCCACTGTAAATCGTTTTAATGCGTCTTCATCAATTTCATAACCGATACCCGGTTTTTCTGGCACATGGATGACACCTTTTTCCACAACGACTTCCGGCGCGATGATGTCCTTCTTCCAGTACCTGGATGATCCAGCAGTGTCTCCCGGAAGGTTAAATCCCCCCAAGGTTGTCAATGCGATGTTATGGGCTCTTCCTACACCAGCTTCCAGCATACCGCCGCACCAGACATCAATACCCTGTTCACGGCAGTAATCGTGGATGCGCTTGGACTCTGACAATCCACCGACCCGGCCGACCTTGATATTGATAATTTTACAGCTGCCAAGCTCTACCGCTTTTCTTGTGTCTTCCAACGAGTGGATGCTTTCATCGAGACATATCGGTGTCCGCATATTTTTCTGCAATGTCGCATGGTCAATGATATCATCATGTGCCAATGGCTGCTCAATCATCATCAAACCAAGGTCATCGAGCTGCCTCAAGTGATCGATGTCCGCCAAGCTGTATGCTGAATTGGCATCCGCCATGATGGGCACCTCAGGGAATTTCTCACGTACCTGACGAAGGACGTCTATATCCCATCCTGGCTTGATTTTGATTTTGATGCGCTTGTAGCCGGCAGCTACAAAGCGGCCAATTGTATCGATCAGCTTCTGGATGGAGGGCTGGATTCCGATACTTATACCAACATCAATTTCCTTTTTTTCTCCGCCAAGTGCTGCAGCAAGCGACATATGATGCTGCTTCGCATACAGATCCCAGACAGCTCCCTCCAAAGCGGACTTTGCCATATTATTCCGTTTAATCGGATGGAAAAGCGCCGACACGTCATCTGGATGTTCGATCAAGTTCCTTTGCAATATCGGAATAAGAAAATCCCGCATCATATGCAAATTAGTTTCTACAGTTTCCTCGCTATACCACGGATTGATAAAAGCGACAGATTCGCCAAATCCCCGATTTCCTCTATCATCAACAGCTTCGGTGATAAAAAACTCCTTGTCCTGCATCGTACCGAAGCTGGTAGTAAATGGGTCCTTCATTCGCATGTTCAATTTATGCAGCTTCATCTGCTTGATTGGAACCATTATCTATCGTCTCCTTTTCTATTTGGTAAACACATAGTAGCTGAAATCTTCTTTCCGAATCAGGTCACTAGCCTGAAAACCATGATCAAATAACTTTTGAAATACCTTCCCAGACTGTAGACGCCAGCTTTTTGCCGCTTCAAAATCTGCTTGCTTGACTGCCTGGAAATCAGCTGGTATTGCCACAAAATAAACTTGCTCATTTGCTGCTGTCTCCACCTTCTCCAGTCCGCCTAGAATGACGGGTTCATGATTATTGCCGCCATCCAGCAAAATCTTCTCCGCATCCACGGTTACTTCCGGATGCTTCTTTTCACTGGTGAGATCCCATTTGATTTGGATACGGTCCGTAGGCAACCCTTGATTGAATTCATCATCCATCTCGCCATAGTGATTCGCTTGAAATACTGCGCCTGCTGCACCAAGTTTATGTAAATTCACATACGCATTCCTGCTTTCCAGCGGGTCGTAAGTCCACGTGATCATCGTATAGCCGAGATTCCTTGCGATTTCCGCCTGCTTCAATTTCAATGATTCGCCAAGCCCGCCCATGCGGTAATCCGGCAGCATCCCCATCATATGAGAGCATAAATAAGGCGCTGTTCCATCGAACCCGGCAAAGCTGTATAAGAAACCAACCATATCATCTCCATCGAAAGCACCTAGTATGATACCTCCGTTATGCAGAGCAGTAAAAGTCTGGTGGACAGGAATCGGATCCATATGCCACACGCCTCTTTCCACTTGCTGCATCTCCCGTAGCTCCTCCATCGATGTCAGTTGCCGAATCTGTAATGTATGCATCCTATCCCTCCCGGTTGTCAGCGGCTGTTTTCATTAGCGCTTGCACCAGAATATTGACCGCTTCTGGAATCATGTCATGGTTGAATGTCATTTGCGGGTGATGCAGCCCCGGTTTCAAACCACACCCGATCGCCAGCATAGTAGCCTTTAATGTTGGCCGCTTGATCGTATAAAAATGAAAATCATCTCCACCAGTTGTCGTGATGGCTGGCTTCATATTTTCTCTCCCAGCTTGTTCTGCAATAGCTTCGCTTAAAATTTTCGCAGCTGTTTCGTCAGGCACAGCTGCAGCAACGTTCGCCTTCGTTTCCAAGTGAATGGGCACGCCGTGATAATTTTCAAGCATTGCAGCAATCTGTTCAATTTTTTTTGTCAGAAAGGCCATCACTTCGTTATTCTGTGCCCTGACATCGATGGAAAAGACTGCTTTTCCAGGAATGATATTAGCACTTTTTCCACCCGCTTGAAAAGCAGTCATCTTTACTGAATAAGGCACTCTGGGGTCAGCATGGATATTATTCAGATGCTGGAAAAACTCCGTGCCGATTTGAATCGCATTTTCATTCAAATGCGGCCGCGCACCGTGTGCATCCTCGCCAAGAACAGTACCCTCGATAAACTTCGCTGCGCCGTGATGAATTGCCGGGGCGAACTGGCCTTCGAGTAATTCCTCAGCTGGCCGCAAATGCATACCGTATAGAAAATCAATGTCATCCACTACACCAAGCTCCACCATTTTTAAAGCCCCGGTGCCTTTTTCTTCGGCAGGCTGAAAGATGAAACGAAATGTTCCTGTTTCAGGAAGTCCCTTTTTCACCAGCGACAGAAATACACCAAGCACAATTGTCATATGGGCATCATGTCCGCAGGAATGATTGGCTTGCATCTTGCCGTCTACTTCCTGCCAAAGGGCATCCATATCAGCCCTGATTGCGACAACAGGCTTTCCGCTGCCAATTTCTACTACCACGGCCGCACAGTCATCAAATGTCTGAACCCTGCAGTCATACGCCGACACAATCGACTTTATGTATGCACTTGTCCCATGTTCCTCCCAGCTGATTTCAGGATGCTCATGCAGATGATTGAATATGCTTTGCAACTGTCCTGCCAGCTGCTCTGCTTCAGTTTTCATGCTCTCCATCTCCTTGTATACGATGTGTATGGATTGTTATGCATATCTTTTTTATGGATTGAAGCTATATACAAACGGTTATATGCTTGGCTAAACTATCCACCAAAAAAATCATTACCATCCAACTGTTCAAAATTAGTGACTCGCTGTTGGAATTCTTCCTTATTTTCCAGTGAAACTGCTGAAACAATACTTTTCGCCAGTGACATGACAACTGGTGCTGCATCCAATGTCGAGGTTGTCTGTAAGTGGATCGGCAGTATCATATCAGCATACGCAGCTATTGGCGCAGCCGGTGTGTCGGTCAATGCAACGACAAAAACCCCTTGCTTTTTTGCAAGTTTGGCGAGATGGATCGTATCTGCCGCGTACCGGTGAAATGAAAAAGCGACCACCACACTTTTCGGCGTCAGTTCGCCTACACGGAGTAATACATCATCCACTGTCGGCTGATATAATCTTGTTTTTCCCATCACCAAATCAAGTGCATACGCAAACCAGCTTGCCAGTGCATGTGACGAACGGACCCCTGCCACAAGCACCCGATCGCAGGCAGACAGTCTGGAAACAACGGCAGCCAGCTTATCCTCAGACAAGTGCTCCAACACCCGCTGGACATTATTGATATCCTTTGCCATCAAAGCTTTCACTGACGCTCGCTGTGCGTCATCTGCCACAGGCTCCACAAACTCTGCCAGGGTGCTTTTCCGGAATAATTCGTGCCGTATTTCTTCCTGCAGCTCACGATACCCTGCATAGCCAAGCTTTTGGCAAAAGCGGATCACCGTTGTTTCACTGACCCCCATCCGCTTCCCTGCTTCTGCAGCTGACTGCATCGCAAACATTTTCGGATCTTCATATAAATGTGATGTAATCTTCAGTAAATTCTTTGAAAAAGAAAGCTGCTGCGCAGCAATCCGTTGATAAATAGCTTCCACCGGCGATACCTCCATCGGTGCCGTATACTAAAACGAAGCAAATACTTCATATTTTATTTAAAAAGAAGGAAATGCTTTATAAGTTTTGATTATTTTAACATGCATAAGAAGCATTAGCAATGATTTAGTATGGATGTTTGTTAACAGATAGATGAGTCCGTCTTCCAAGCAGCCACTGCCAGGGAAACTCGTTTATTGCAATGCAGCTTTCCAACCTTTAACATTTAAGTTAACTAACGAGCACACTTGCAACTTGGAAGACATAGCAGGCATCAAATGTTATGGAGGCAGTATGATGAATAAATCACAATACGATTTTACGCATGGTAATATATTCAAACAGCTTATGATGTTTTCTGGTCCAATCATTCTGACGAATTTACTGCAGACTTCCTATCAATTTGCAGACAGTCTTTGGGTCGGGAATTTGCTTGGTGCCAAAGCGCTTGGTTCTGTTGCAGTTTCGAGCACGATCATTTTCACCATGCTGTCATTCGTCATCGGCTTAAACAATGCATCCCTAACCATTTTGTCACAGCAAAAGGGCAAAGATAACACGGAAGGATTGCGGCGTTACCTGAATGCCTTTGTTGTTGTACTGGCATGCTTATCCATCGTCCTGGGAGCTGCAGGCTTCCTGATGGCTGGCCCACTGCTGCAGTTATTAGGTACACCGCAAAGTATGATGGTTGATGCAATCAGCTACTTGCGGATTAATTTTATTGGCATCTTATTTTTGTTCGGTTATAACTTCATCAGTACCGTATTAAGGGCTTTAGGCGATAGCAGGACACCCCTGCGGTTTGTGTTGGTAGCTGTCATTCTGAATATTTTGCTGGATCCGTTATTCATCGCTGGATTTGACTTAGGCGTACAGGGGGCTGCATTGGCAACCATCGCATCCCAGGGCATCGCATTTCTCTATGGGATCAGTTATGTCTTATATCGCAAACTGGCACCCTTTCGCATCCCTAAACTACCCAGTAAGCAGGAGGTCGGCTTGATTTTGAACCTGGGAATCCCATCCGGTTTACAGATGGCAGTCATTTCCGCTGGGGTAGCTGCCATCATGAGTGTAGTGACAGGTTTTGGAGAAAGTGTAGTAGCTGGATTCAGTGCTGCACAGCGGCTGGACAGTATTCTTATGCTTCCGGCTCAGGCCCTTGGAACAGCTGTCAATAGCATGGCCGGCCAGAATATTGGTGTCAGCAATTGGGAGCGTGTGAGGAAGATTGCCATATATGGCGTTTTTTATAATTTTGCAGTGATGCTGGTTATTGCCATATTGGTCGTATTTCTGGCTTCGCTTGGAATGCGCTTATTCATACAGGAGAAAAACGCAGTAGCTTTTGGAACCAATTACTTACAAATCGTCGCATGGTGCTACCCTTTCCTGGGAATCAATTTCATTCTGAATGGTGTCGTCCGCGCGTCTGGGGCCATGTATCAGGTGCTTGTTTTAAACATTATCTCATTCTGGGTCTTGCGATACCCGCTGACAGCCCTTTTCGCCAAATGGCTTGGAGACTCCGGTGTCGGTATCGGGATGGGCGCAAGCTTCATCATCAGCAGTGTATTTGCTTTTCTATATTACCGCTATGGGAAATGGCGAGAAAAGCAGTTATTCCGGAATAGGGAAAAGGGTTGATGGGAGCGTATTCTATTTTTTAAACACTGAAAACTCCTACCCAAGACTGATACTAATTATATTCAAATATATAGCTTAATCGAGAAATGCTTTTGTTAATTGAAAATAATAGTCCGCCCATTCGCTGATTTTGCTGCTATTTCCAAGTGAGAATCCAGATGGCTGGCAACTGCTCGTTCAAGTACAAATTGTACAGATAAAATAAAGATTAATTAGAACATTCGAACGATGGTATTTGTTGACAAAAGCCATGAGTTATATATAATTGGAGACAGTTTGTACTTATTATAGTTAAACAATGATAATAAAAAATAAATCATTGCTGTTTGTTGAGGAATGGTCAGCCATACGCCTTAAACGAACGAACTATTCTAAAATACACATCAGGAGGAAGATACACTATGTCTTTAATCGGAAAAGAAATACAACCATTCACAGCACAAGCTTACAATAGCGCAAATGGGGAATTCATTGAAGTCAGTGATGAAAATCTGAAAGGACAATGGAATATTGTTTGCTTTTATCCAGCAGATTTTTCCTTTGTTTGCCCTACAGAGCTTGAGGATCTGCAGGGACAATATGCAGAACTGAAAAAGCTTGGTGTGGAAGTATATTCTGTTTCAACGGATACACATTTTGTACACAAGGCATGGCATGATCACTCAGAAGCGATTAACAAAATTGAATATACAATGATTGGCGATCCATCCCAAACAATCACTCGCAATTTTGACGTACTGGATGAAGAATTGGGCCTTGCACAGCGCGGTACATTCATCATTGATCCAGATGGCATCGTACAAGCTGCGGAAATCAATGCTGATGGTATCGGCCGTGACGCAAGTACGCTTATCGACAAAATCAAGGCGGCACAATACGTTCGCAACAACCCAGGTGAAGTTTGCCCTGCAAAATGGAAAGAGGGTACTGAAACACTTAAGCCAAGCCTTGACTTAGTAGGTAAAATTTAAGGAGTGCATTAAATGTTATTAGATAAAGACATCAAAGAACAATTAGCCCAATATCTGCAAATGATGGAGGGCGATGTGCTGCTTAAGGTAAGTGCTGGAGAGGATAAAGTTTCCGGTGACATGCTGGGACTGATAGATGAATTAGCTACGATGTCATCCAACATTAAAGTAGAGCACACACAACTAAAAAGAACACCAAGCTTTAGTGTCAACCGCATTGGCGAGGACACTGGCATAACTTTTGCCGGTATTCCTTTAGGCCATGAGTTTACTTCATTAGTACTTGCTCTATTACAGGTAAGTGGAAGAGCACCAAAAGCCGAACAAAAGGTAATTGACCAGATTAAAAACCTAGAAGGCGAACACCACTTCGAGACGTATGTCAGCCTGAGCTGTACCAAGTGCCCAGAAGTTGTACAAGCGTTAAACATGATGAGTGTTCTTAACCCACATATCACACATTCCATGATCGATGGTGCTGCTTTTAAGGAAGAAGCGAAAGATATCATGGCAGTGCCAAGCATATTCCTTAACGGAAAGCCATTTGCCGACGGCCTGATGTCTGTCGAACAAATCCTATCCATGCTTGGCAGCGGACCAGACGCTTCAGACTTTGCCGACAAAGATCCATTTGATGTGCTTGTAGTCGGCGGCGGACCAGCTGGATCCAGTGCGGCTATCTACGCAGCACGTAAAGGAATCCGCACTGGTATGGTTGCTGATCGTATTGGCGGACAGGTTCTGGACACGGCAGGTATTGAAAACTTCATCAGTGTCAAGTATACGGAAGGACCTAAGTTCGCAGCAAATTTGGAAGAACACGGGAAAGTGTACGACATTGATGTGATGAACTTGCAAAATGCCAAGCATTTGGAAAAGAAAGATGATGGCATTGAAATTGAGTTGGAAAACGGCGCTGTACTAAAAAGTAAAACTGTCATTCTTTCCACAGGTGCACGCTGGCGTAATATCGGTGTCCCTGGCGAAGCAGAATTCAAAAATAAGGGAGTCGCGTACTGCCCTCACTGCGACGGACCATTATTTGAAGGTAAAGACGTAGCAGTAATTGGCGGCGGAAATTCCGGTGTGGAAGCAGCCATTGACTTGGCAGGCATCGTCCAACATGTGACTGTGCTTGAGTTTTCACCAGAATTGAAAGCTGATTCCGTACTGCAAGACCGTCTTCACAGCTTGCCTAACGTCACAGTCGTTACGAACGCGCAAACTACGGAAATTACAGGCACTAACAGCGTGAACGGTATTACCTACATCGACCGTGAAACAAAGAGCGAGCACCATATTGAACTAGCAGGTGTATTTGTTCAAATCGGCCTCGTTCCAAATACTGAATGGCTTGGGGATGCTGTTGAGCGGAATAAATTCGGCGAAATCATTACAGACGAGCGTGGCGCAACGAACGTTCCTGGTGTTTTCGCTGCAGGAGACTGCACGAATAGTCCGTATAAACAAATCATTATCTCCATGGGATCAGGTGCGACTGCATCATTAGGCGCATTCGACTACCTTGTTCGCCATTGATAGATGGAATAATACGATTCGGGAGTCACTGTACTATCTAACGGTAGCACAGTGACTTTCTTTCATTCCCATTCTGCAACAAAAGCGTCGTGCTACACCCCGCCTGTTCTTTTACCCTATTGATAACATATCGTCCAAATAAGCGAGGATTTTATCCTTATCACCGGCCACCGACGCTTCTCTTTTTTCATCCTTATTGATTTTTTCTATGGATTTTTCAAGCATCGCCTTTTCCTGCTGACGCGGAACCACAACTACCCCGTCTGCATCACCCACTACGATGTCTCCAGGGTTTACTGCAACGCCAGCACAAGAAATCGGCACATTCACTTCACCTGCTCCTGTTTTAGCACTGGCCGCAACAGTCGTCCCCCTGCAGAACACGGGAAAATTCAATTCCTTCACCCCAGTAATATCTCGAATAACGCCGTCAGCAATCACACCCTGAATTCCCATTGTCTGAGCCATTCCCAGTATGAAATCCCCAGCCACCGCGCGATAAGTATCACCTTTTGCATCAATGACAAGCACATCCCCGGGCTTCGCTTCCTTGATTGCTTGAAGTACCATCAAATTATCGCCAACAGGCATTTTCACCGTAAATGCGCGACCCGCCACCCGATAATTCCCTTTTAAAGGAGCAATGGATGAATCCAGATTGCCCATCCCGCCCATTGCATCGGAAATACACGTTGTTGGAATATCCTGGAATTGATCAATGATGTGCATACATAAACTTCCTCTCTACGAATCATTTACTTTTTTACTTACCATTTCGAATGACAATATACGAATTATATTATCAAATATTTCCGTCTATTGGAATACATTTAAATTTTCATTTGCGTTTAATCCGGCACTATCGCCTTTTATGAAATGAAAGAAACGATATTAAAAGATCTGAATGGTAAGTACAGCTACAGCCTCTCCACCCAGATCTTTTGCGTTCCCCACAATTCATTTGAACATCGGCAAAATATAATTTGCCAGAAACCATAAAATCACGACCAAAATGATGATATATGCAGCATATTTAATGAACGTCGCCGCGACCTTACTTGAGTCCGACTTCTTCTCTCTTCTTTCAATTTCGAGATCTTCGTCTCTGCGTGGCATCATTATTTCCCTCCCTTATTGTGGGGCTTTCAAGGAAATTTTCCCGATTTTCTGAAGCCCCAAACAAATAAGACCGGCATTTGTACTTCAGCAGTACGAATCAGCCATGTTTTAGCCATCCATTTCTTGGATAGACTCTAAGTAAATGAACATCTCTAATAATAATCTAATAAAGAGGGGCTTGTGATGTCTGGTATCTTCATATTGTCGGCGGTTGCTATTTTATTATTTATGTTTAAAGATGACAGTAAATATGAAATCGTTTACAAAGGGAGTGAAACAAATTTAAGCGAGGCAAATGAATATTATTGGCTCTTAAAAAATCACCGGATTCCGTTTAAGTACCAAATTCCATATAACTGGAGGAATTTTGTTGCATTTGGATACAAAGAGAGCCCCGTATACATCAAAGTCAGCGAGGAAAATGTAGAGAGAGCGACAAAAGTGATGATGTTTCATCGCGCAGAAAAAATGAGGATGGAGAGAAATATCCAAGCTGGAAAAAATGAGTGATAATGCCGCTCCAAGGCATGCCGAACCACCACCCTTAACCTGTACGACTTTTTTAGATCAGTTGTTGGGCAGGTAAGCCTGTATGAAAGCGTCAGACCAAAATGTTAAAGTGCTATTCGTATGAGGCGGGGAATGTTTGACAGCTTTGTTTTAGGGAATATTACGAGTGGGAGATGGTCATGCATCTGATTCTTCCAGAAATGGCAGAAGCATGATCAAAGCAGACATTTTTGGAGGTATGTGAATATGAAACCAACAGTAAAAGAATTTAAAGACGACGTAGAATTGAAGAAAGAGGTTAAGAAACTTTCAGAACAAGGTATCTCAAAGGATAAGCTGTACGTGATGTCACATGACGATGACAGGACAGATCGTGTTGCTGACAGCATCGCTGCCGGTAAATTAGGCGAAGGATTTACGACAGAAAGCGGGAACGTTTTTACCAAAAAAGGTGATGAACTCCGAGCACAATTCAAGGAACTCGGCTTCACGCAGGATGAAGCAAATGAATTTGAAAAGAAATTAGATCACGGTACTATTCTCCTGATCAATACCGCATCCTGAGTATAACCATCAAGTGCAAAAGGGCTGGTCTTCCAGCCTTTTTTGTATACCGCTATCGTCTAAGGAAAATAATTCTATACCCCGACCCGATCTTTCAGCATACTGTTCAGTTCATGTTTCATTTCCTCAGAAGTCACCACACAGCTGGCAGTAAAAGTCCTTGTTTCCATTTTTAATTCATATGTATCGTTTACTTCTTTGGAATGCCCATAATAGCGGTGATTAATGTCAATCCGTTCGAAACGGAAAGACTTTATCCTTTCCCAAGGAATAAATCTGCTCTTGCATAGCACACCATCCTCAACTATTGCAAACATATTCAACCAATTGAATGAACCCAAAAGCGGAACAAGCAACAGCAAATACATGTTTTGATCAAACAGCTTAAAAACACTACTCGCCACAAACATCAACAATGTAAACAGAAATATGACCGTGTATAAAATAATGCCTGATTTCTGGCCTGTATATGTCGGGGAATCCAGTTTTCGCTGCGGCTGTGTTCTGATCGTATCCTTTTCTTCCTCCGAAATAGGCAGTATGACTTTTTCAGTCATTTTCACCAGTACACGTATAAATTCATACGCCAAATATCCCATGATAATCAAAAAGATGATATCCAATACAACTTTCACAACAGACAATTTACTCCCTCCATTCGCACGATCCTATTTGCCAGCATATGACTACTGATGCACTATTGTATACGAATAGCTTCTGTGTCTGGTTTCATGATTACGTCCTTCTATTTAAGATTGCTGCTCGTACAGCATCAGTTCGCTGCCGTCACATAGGGCAGCTACGATAAACTGCTGTTTATCTTGGATTGTGTTTTATATATAGCTGTATTTATTTTGAAGGATGGCGGGACAACATTCACTAGTTTGCAAGGCATAACCAGGAAGTAAATTCTTTTGAAATGTAACTAAAAAAAAGAATCATTTGTGGTTGACAGTTAACGATATATCGTTTAGTCTATAAATAACGATATATCGTTAACTGCAGACTACAGCATAAAGGAGGATTTTAAATGTTTGATAATCACGACATGCATTCGCATCCTTTTTTTAAAGGACATGGACATTCAGCACATAAAGATTTTTTTAGAGATGCCAGGTTTAATAAGGAATCCCTGCAGAACAGGAGATTGGAAATGGAACATGAAGATAGTGATGCACATGGAAGATTGCAATTCTTTGCAAGAAGAGGATTCGGCGGGGATGGCAGCGGACGTTTTTTTAGGCGCGGTGATTTTAAAATGATCTTATTAAAATTGTTACAAGAACAGCCTCGGCATGGATATGAACTAATCAAGGAGCTGGAAGAGAAGTTCCAAGGGTTCTATTCACCTAGTCCCGGATCCGTTTATCCCACGCTTCAAATGCTGGAGGACCAAGATCTTATTCACTCGTCCAAGGAAGGACGTAAGAAGGTTTATCATCTTACGGAAGAAGGAAAGGATTATTTAAAAAAACATCAAGAAGAAGATCCTTTCATCCAAAGAATGAATAAATTCAAGAATGTGGACATCGATGAAATGCAAGACTTGAAAGTAGACATTCATCATCTGTTTCATGCCTTCATCAAGATAGGTCGTCAAGCTATGAAAAATCCTAAAAAGAAAGAACAGTTACAGCAGCTTCTTGAGAAAACACGAACAGAGCTAAAAAAAATTGCCGATGAGAATGACACATCAGCGGAAAATGATAAGCAATGACTGCATGTGGAACCATTGCTTAGCTTTTCAGAGACCGTCCTCTGTACAGGATGGTCCAATTTTTTGTTTTAGACAGATCACTCACAGTTTTGCATGCACAGTATTAGGAAATGCTGCTGCATCCCGCCGGTCCGGTACTGACAAACTGCCATAATGGTCATTTGCTTGTACGTACTTTCAGCACCCACCAAATAAGCACAAATTGCAATGGCAGACGCAGCCACAAAGCATACGCCGGCAGATCGTACTTCTCCGGCGTCAATGCCATATAGATGTTCACCGGAAATACAAGTACCAGGAATATGGCAATAAACACATCGCTTTTTCTGCTGGTTTGTTTATTCAGCAAACCTTGCAAGCAGTATCTCCACGATCCCTGAAACATACACGATAGCCGGACGGTATGGCACCCAATCGGGCATGACGGCCGTGAAAAAAGATTCCAAGGCAAAATGGGAGATCCCCGCCAACCCAAAAAAGATGGCAAATACATATAATGCGACTTTTTTCATCCGCTACAATACTTCTCCCTCAAAGGCTATTTCGGGCATTGTGTTAAAATCATAGTCTTCTACGGCCTCCACACGGTCCAGATATGCATGGCAGCTTTGCGACAACATGAGGTTCACGATTCCGCCTTTTTCATGTACCAAAATAACAGGCTTATTGGAAGCTATTGCATATCCGATCTCAAAAGCTGTACCAGAATCGACATGTCCATGTTTTACACCATGTAATTCCGTTTCTCCTTCATAGTCTAATACAGCAACGATCACATCAGCCCATTGCACATGCTTTATATCGTTCTGATAAATGGCTGCTGCCCATTCTTTACTGCCGAATGTCAAATGCTCTAATTGATCTTTCCTTGGAGAGAAATATTCTTCAATGGCAGGATTGGCCTCCAGTGCGCTTTCCACTCGTGCAACTCTTTCAATTTGTTCTTCGCTAAAAAATGGACTTGCAAGATATACTTTTATTTTATTTTTTTCCATACTACAACCTCCTGCGTGATGTGAAACGTGATGTCTCCATTTGTCTCCCAAATTAATATAACCCATCAGCCGCATATTGCAACTAATTCACTTCCTGCTCCCACTGCAGCAGCTTGTACCATTCGTTCACTGCCAATAGTTTTATATAAACAGTTTTGGACATGGTTCCCATCAATATCGGCATCCACTCTATGCAAAATATCGAAAAATCTACCACAGGTTGCCCAACTTGAGAATAAATCTCTTAAAAATGCTTAAGAGATTTATCATTTTTTGTCGTAATTTGTTGATAATCCAACTGACTTTCCCAATACAAATAACAGTCATTCTATGTTACTTTGGAAATATATACAAATTATGTAAAAAAGAAGCCAGATAAAAAACCATGTACTAGAATTACTCGATAAAAGAAATGAAATCACGTATCACCAAAAACAGTCTGTGGAACCGTTCCGACATCCTTTTCAGTAACTATTAAAGGTCTCCACACTATGCAATCTGCTAGATTGGTGTGACTTTCAACAACATAGATTCCTTATTCATCAAAGATTCCATGATTTATAATTCATTCCTGGGAATCCGAGAAAATATGGAACCTTTTTTTCATCAAAAATGTTGAAAGGAGGTGAGCATTCAGCTCTTTTAGCCAGAGGGACACAAAGAATTAGTAACAACGCTTCATAATCAGCACCTAATCTTAAAGGAGGAATTCATTATGAAAAAGTTGTTAAGCTTTATTGGTTTTTCTATCCTATCGCTTATTGTTTTTATTGCTATGCCAGCTTTTTCTGGACAAGCATTTGCGAAATCCTCTAAAGCAGCCAACGCATCATATGATTATATCAAAGGTCAGCTTATTGTTTCGGTGGAGGCAGATTCACAAAAAAGTTCCATGCAAAGTACAAACAAAGCCACGCTTCAATCTGCTCAGCTGAAACAAAGTGGTTTCCAAATAGCAGATTCATTGTTAGATAGCATTCAATCAGGTTCTGCACAAACGATGAATGTTGATTTCCAACGTGAAATGATCGATCAGATGGGCCTGGTTTATTTAGTTAAATATGATGGAGCCAAGTACAAAACAATCGATCAAGCAAAAAAAGAACTCGAAAAATCATTGAAGGCACAAGGCCTTAAAGTCAGATACATTCAAGGGAATTATACCATGCACACTCTTGAAGCAGCACCGGAAAAAACATCTCCAATGAGTGTTCATCCTAATCAACAATGGAATTACAACATGATCAAAGCGCCAGAGGCTTGGGAAGTCACTCCAGGCTCGAGCAGCACAAAAATTGCTGTCTTAGATACAGGCATTGACAGCAATCATCCAAATTTAAAAAACTTGGTTAATACCTCATTAGGAAAGAGCTTTGTCGGTGGAACGACAAGTGATGGCAATGGCCATGGCACACATGTATCAGGAACTATCGCCAGCTATGGAAATGTTTCCGGTGTCATGCAGGAAGCCACACTGATTCCAGTAAAGGTTTTAAGTGACAGCGGAAGCGGCTCCATGTATGGCATCCAACAAGGAATCGCCTATGCTGCTAGTGTGGATGCAGATGTCATCAATATGTCATTGGGCGGAGGCGGATATGACCAAGGCATGGAAGAAGCAATTCAAGCAGCAAACAATCAAGGTACAATTGTTGTTGCTGCTTCCGGAAACGATGGAATAGGAAGTGTATCATATCCAGCAGCCTATGATGGTGCCATTGCAGTTGGTTCCGTCACATCCAGCAAAACACGCTCAAGCTTCTCTAATTATGGATCAGCTTTAGATGTCATGGCTCCGGGATCAGATATTTACAGCACTGTCCCGAATGGCGGCTATGCAACCATGTCAGGTACTTCCATGGCTACTCCACACGTGTCAGGCGTGATGGGATTGATCAGGTCAGCTAATCCGAATGTATCTGTCAGCCAGGCAAGAAACATTTTGAATAACACGGCACAGCCTGCCGGTCCAGCACTTCAATATGGTCATGGAATTGTTGACGCGCAAGCTGCTGTACAAGCAGCCAGCCCGCTTTCAAGGTAACCATAAACACGAACTGAAAAAATGATGGCAAAACAGGTGAAGAAACAATTGCTTCACCTGTTTTTTCATTGTTTCAACCAACTCTAAAACTGGACAGCTTCATTGGAATGATTTTTTAAGGTGACAATAACACTAGCGATACTGATGAAAACCCCTGCAACTGCCATAACGCTTACACCAATGCTCTGAGGAAAAAGAAATCCGATTGGTAAAATAACCAGGAATGAGATCACGAAAAACACTTGATAAACTGCGGATATAATTCTCACAACACGGTTGCTGGATAGAGATAAAATCAAAGGAGGTAAAAAAGTACGACCACCATACCGATAGAAACCCACAAACCAGCTGGTTCATCATAGGAAACTGTATTAGGTCCTGTTGGATGTTTCGCAGTTGCCAGCACTGTCCCCACAGCGATGATCAATGTGAGAAAAACCATCAAAAGTCTTTTAAATATAACCAAAACGCCCCCCTTTCAAATTCATTACGCCATCTCTCAGACCGTTTAAATAATACGGTTTGGCCTAAACAAACATTTTAAATCCTACAAATAAAAACACAACTGCCGCAATTAGAATGATGTATACGCTATTGTTAGGTCTCCCTTGTTTTTTCTCCAGAAATTGTACGTAGTTTATAAGTAAAAATGATCCTGCGAATAATATAATGAAAGCTGCCCAATCATCTTGGACAAGTAATGCCCGAAACGACATAAAAACGATCAAAAAATATCCCGCATAACCCATTGTAAACCGAATATATCCCATATCTCCCCTCCAATAGTTATGCAGCTGCCCGAAAAATGATGTAAGTTGACTCTTTCGTGTTCGGTATTTTGTATAATGAGTAGTCTTAACAGGTAAATGAAGGTAATAAACTGCATTCCTTACGACGGTTTTAAACCATCCTATCATTTATAGGGAAAGTATATTACCACTGTTCATTATAACAAACTTCATTGGGGCGGTCAGATTTTATTGAAAACGGTTGATCTGGTTTCCAATTTGATTTTGCCCCCATACTTTTTACCGAAGGAAAGCCAGCTGTCTGCATGACCAGCTGGCTTCGCCATAAAGCATTTTGTTTTTTTCAGTCTCATCAACCTGTATTGACCAATCCCGCTGCAACGCCATTGATTGTCAACAGCACCTCAGTCACCAAATCGTCTGGCGGGTTTGGTGTGTCTCTCAGCTTCTGGATCAAATCCACCTGCAAATAGTTGAGCGGATCGACATATGGATTGCGAAGGTGTACAGACTCTTTGATATTCGGCTTATGGCTAAGCAATTCCTCATCTCCTGAAATCTGCAGCAGTGCTTTTTTGGTCCGCTCGTATTCATCGAGAACATCCTCATAGATACGATTGGCCAGCACCGGATCTGCTACCAGTTCCAGATATTCCTTAGCGGTTTTCATATCAGCTTTCAACAATGCCATTTGCAAATTGTTGATCGTCGAATGGAAGAAAGACCATTCTTTATACATGGTTTGCAAAATCTCTAGATTGCTATCATCTGCTTCAATGAAAGATTGCAGGCCTGTACCAGCCGCATACCAGGCAGGGAGCATATGTCTGGATTGCGTCCAAGCGAATACCCATGGAATAGCGCGCAAATCCTCGAAGCGCTGACTGTTCTTTCGGCTCATTGGCCGTGATCCGATATTCAGTGCACCTAATTCGTTCAATGGTGTAGCCTGGTTGAAATAGGTCAGGAAGTCAGGATCGCCAAACACAAGCGATTGATATTTTTTCAAAGATTTTTCGGAAATGGCTTCCATCGCTTCTTCCCATTCATTTTTGCGCAATTCCAGCTGGTGCGGTGCACTGGAAACTTTGGCACAGTTCTCAAATAAAGCTGCGGCCGCTTGCTCCAGATTACGGTAAGCGATATCTTCGAGTAAATATCTTGAAGATAGTACTTCTCCCTGTTCAGTGATCTTCACACCATCACCCAGCGTCTCCACCGGCTGTGAGAGGATACTCGTGTTCAATGAGCCACCGCCACGTCCCAGCGAGCCGCCGCGGCCATGGAAAAACTTCAGACGGATATCGTAATCTCTAGCCATATTATGGATTTCCAGCTGGGCCTTGAACAGCTGCCAATTCGCACTCAATGTACCGCCATCTTTGCTGCCATCAGAGTAGCCAAGCATGATCTCCTGGTGGTTGTTACGCGCTTGCAGCTGTTTTCGATATACTTTTGTTTCAAATAATGTCTGCATAATGTTCGGTCCTGCAACCAGATCATCAATCGTTTCCAACAGTGGCGCGACATCCAAGTCGCTTTCGATGCTGCCGTCCGGATAGAGGCGATAAATCCCCATTTCCTTGGCAAGCAACAGGACTTCCAAGACATCACTTGGTGCTTCCGCCATGCTGATCAAATAGACCTGGATTGCTCGTTTGCCGAATTCATTGTGGGCCTTTTTGATCATCCGAAAAACTTTCAGCATCTTTTGAGTCGCTTCAGAGTAACCGCCATCGAAAAGCAGCAGCGGCCGTTGATCATTCAGCAATTCAAGCAATACTTCCTGTTTAGCTTCCTCTGTAAGTGCGGAATAATCATCTGTGACATGGACAGCTTTCAAAATTTCATGGATAGCTGTCTCATGCTCTCCGCTGTGGTTTCTGATATCGAGCGTTGCTAAATGGAAGCCGAACATTTCCACCTGCCGGATCACCTTACGCATGGTCTTCAGCTTTTTCGTCTTTGGCAGGTGTGCCTCTGCATGCTCCTTGATTTCCTTGAGATCACCGGCCAGCTCCTCCGCGAAACGATACCCGTCAGCAGATTTTCCAGTCTGGCGCAAACGCTTCAGAATGACCGCGAACTTCCGACGATATATTTCTGATTTGACAGGCCATGTATCCTTTTCCTGTAAATAACGATGTTCTTCTGCTGCCACTTTATCAATAAAATCCTGGCTGATAGAAATGCGTTCACTCGATTGACTGAATCGCCTCATCAAGTCTACGATAGCATCGTCATATTTCTTTAAAATCAGTTCACGTTGCATTTCGAGCGTCTGCCAGGTAATTTCTGGTGTCACATTCGGATTCCCATCCCGGTCGCCGCCGATCCAGGAACCGAAGCGAATAAAATTCGGTACTTGCCAGTCCTCCTCAGAAATCTTTTCCTGCAGCTGCAATTCCAAATCTTGAAAAATAGAGGGCAATGTGTCGAACAATGTCTGGTCAAAATAATAGAGGCCATTTTTCACTTCGTCGAGGACTTCCGGTTTGCGATGCCGCAATTCATCCGTATGCCATAACGCGGTCACTTCGTTGAACAGACTCTCTTTGACGAAAGCTTTCTCTCTTTGTGTGGATTGCGGATTATCCAGTTTTCGCAAATTTTCCGATATCCGTTTCTGTATTTCCAATACTGTCCGCTTTGTCGCTTCTGTCGGATGGGCAGTCATGATCAATTCAAGAGATAACGTCTTGAGCACTTCCTGGATGCCGTCATTGGAGAGGTTGTAGCTCTTCACTTTAGAGACCGCATCTTCCAGGGAGAAGGATTGATTGGTTTCCTCTGTCAATAAATACTGACGCCTGCGCCGAATACGGTGGTTTTGTTCCGCAATGTTAATCAGGTGGAAATAGATTGAAAAAGCTCTGATCACTTGTTGACGCATCGGGGGCTGCAAGCTGCTGATTTCATTTTTTAGGGTATGATATGTACCCTCATCGAAAGTTTTTCGTATGCTTTTGGTCTTTTCCCGAATCGTTTCGACTTTATCAAGCAGTTCTTCACCGCCGTGAAGTACTAAAATTTCTCCCAATATGTTCCCTAACATATTCACATCATGGCGTAATAACGCATTATTATCGGTCGTTTTCAAGGTTGTTTCTGCCATTTTGGTTCCTCCTGTCTGTTTCTGGCATCATGGCAAAAAATTTCGTATATTCATCCTATCATGGTAACAAAGCATGCTGACCTTTCGTAAAAAAGAACCACTTTATACTTTGTTATTCTTATAATGATGACATACTAGAAAATAGATTTCAAGAATTCAGTTTAGTTTTGATGTTTACGGAATGCCCGGATCTCAATGGTATAGCTTTAACGCCGTAATGCAGGTGAAAATCAACAATCCTTTTCAAGCTGACTTGCTGAATACGAGATTACTGCTTCTCCAGATTTTTCGATCGTGCAATGGCATTGTTATCATGATTTCTATCACACAAGAAGCCAGTTGGATACAGGACCAACTGGCTTCTGGAGAAGGTTCGGAAAGTTAAATGACGTTGTATAATTGTTTAAAAGAGCACGCTATAAAAAAGGTCCGATGGGAGGCTTTTTGCACTACGCAAAAGTAATTTTACACCCTGGGTTCAACAGGTTAATCTGTCTGAAATATTTTTCGCTGCCACACGTGATAACCATAAATAACGAAGGAAAGAGCAAACATCACCAAAAAGTATTGCCAAGCGGAAATGTTTTCATATGTGGCTACGCCTAGAACATTCAAGATAGGAAGTGCAACAAATGCCATCAAAGCGTCCATGACCATATTTACAACTATAAACAGCGAGAACCTATGTGATGCCAGCTTAAATATCCAAAATGTCCCTACTGAAAATATACCGTAAGCAAAGCTTACATCAGTCATATAGCCCCATGGGACAATCTGTTTATGAATAGCCCACCAATCGTATGTATAAGCAATCTGGAAAATGATTGTCATACATAATGCAGTGAAAATAGTTACAGGCATGAATTTCTTGCGTGTGATAGGGCTGGCAAGAAACAAAGTGAACCAAGGTAAAATCAGACCAGCAAACATTAAAATTCTAACAAACATGAGATGCGCTCCCTTCAACGTTGTCATCAGGCAATTTGTATTTATTATTTCTCCCTCACGTGAATCTATTCAATTGCAGTCAGCTCAAAAAAATAATCAATATCCCATTGACCTGAAATCAGACCCAGATAGCAAAAACGGTACAATCTGTGTACAGCGCATGTCACAAACAAGGAACCCATTTATCCAAAAAGGGTTCCTTCACTTCAACATATAATATATGTGCTTGGCCAAACTTTATACATTCCCCTCTATGATGCTGCAGAAGGAAAAACATTGCAGTCAAAATGGGAATTCCCGATATTCCTTCTGGACCGAAATCCATTTCATTTTAGTAAATTCATCAATTACCCATGGGTTGCCAAACCGGCCCATACCACTCTGTTTATTACCGCCGAATGGGATATTTGCGGCATCATTAACGGTTTGATCATTCACATGAATCATGCCTGCATCTATTTTTAACCCGTATGCTTCGCCTTTTTTCAAATCAGATGTGAAAATAGCAGAAGTTAAACCATACTGCGTATCATTCGCCAATTCAATCGCTTGCTCATCAGATTTCGCTTTGATAATCGACACCACTGGGGAAAATAATTCGGACTGCGCGATATCATCCCGATTATCCACGTCCACAAAGATATACGGTGTCAATATATTTCCGATGCGTCTTCCTTCGAGTCCTAGTTTGGCACCATTCTGCTTTGCCTTCTTGATCATCCCTTGGACCTTTTTTAATTGGCTTTGATTGATTAATGGTCCAATTACCGTATGTTTATCAGTTTGATCTCCATAAGGTAATTCAGCTGCACGTTGGATAAACTTATCGGTGAATGCTTCATATAAATCTTGATGGACAATAATCCGGTTTACACACATGCAAATTTGCCCTTGGTGCATGAACTTGCCGAATATAGCGGCATCTACCGCTTTTTCTACATCCGCATCCTGTAATACGATAAACGGATTATTTCCACCAAGTTCCAATGCCACCCGTTTTAGATTCTCACCAGCTGTTTTTCCGATCTGTTTACCAACTTTTGTTGAACCGGTGAAAGCAATGAGCTGGACCACTGGATTTTCCATCATTTCGTTGCCAATTTCTTCAATATCCGTCAAAATAGATTGGAATACCCCTTTTGGCAAACCCGCATAGTCAAATGCCCTCGCCAAAATCGCTCCGCCTGTTAAGCCAACTTGTAAGTCCGCCTTGTGCACAACGGTGTTACCTAACGCTATCGCCGGTGCAATAGAGCGCATCGATAAGTTCATCGGAAAATTAAATGGTGAAATCGATGAAATGACCCCGAGCGGCTGCCGGTAAATCCGATTCACCTTTCCTTCAATAGACGACTTGACTTCTTTTATTTCTTCTCCGGCGTCCATGTAGACAAATGTTTCTTTAAGCACGTCAATCGTCAGATTCAATTCCAGCTCGGCCTTTAATAATGTCCCGCCAGTCTCTTTGCTGATGATTTGGATGATCTCTTCCTTATTATTTTGGAGGAATTCAGCAGCTTTGCGAAACATTTCCCTGCGTTGTTCTATGGACGATTGTGCCCAATCTTTCTGGCACCTTTCAGCGACACTATAGGCTTTTTTCAACTGATCCAATGATGCAATATTGACTGTCGTAATCACGGAGTCATCGTACGGATTCAATATATCATATGTTCTGCCAGTGTTCCCTTCTGTCCATTCTCCGTTTAAGTAACTCTTATTATAATTGGTTGCAAAGTTTTCCATCTTCCTCAGCTCCTTCATTGGCAACGTTCATATCGTTCGCTTATCCTAATGGATTATACAACATTAACTGCATGCTATTTTAACGGAAAGCAATAAAGGGACAGTTCCTAGCTTCTTTTTAAAGCATGGAACATATCCCCTTATTTTTATAGAAAACGTGTTTATGTTGTCACCAGAAATTGATTTCCAGCAATACCTGGCGTAGTCATCTCACGCGGATCCAGAATGATCTCCAGCTCTTTCTCTGACAACAGCTGATGTGCCTTACATATTTCTTTGATAGTCAACCCTGTTTCTCTTGCTTGTTTAACGACTTTGGCAGCTGTTTCGTATCCCAGATGTGGATTCAAGGCTGTAATGATGCCATAACTCTCTTCTACATATTCACGGCATCGCTGCACATTTGCCTCCATACCACTGACAGCATAGCGTGTAAATACATCCAAACCGTTTTTCATGATTTTTAATGATTGCAGCAGGTTAAAAATGATCACAGGCCCCATCACATTCAATTCGAATTGTCCTGCTTCAGAAGCCATGCAGACTGACTGGTCATTGCCCGCGACTTGAAACGCGACTTGGTTGACCACTTCGATCATGACAGGGTTCACTTTTCCCGGCATAATGGAAGAGCCTGGTTGTTTGGCCGGGAGATTGATTTCCTGAAAACCCGTTCTCGGACCGGATGCCATCAGCCTGATATCATTGCAGATTTTAGACATGTTAATCGCCGACACTTTCAATGCCGATGATAATGTCGTATATCCGTCTGTATTCTGTGTGCCATCTACTAAATTCTTTGCCAAATGCAGTTGTACACCAACTTGTGCAGACAATTGTGCTGCAACCTTTTCAATGTATTCAGGCTTGGCATTCAGTCCTGTACCGACAGCTGTAGCCCCCATATTCACTGTCAGCATTTCCTTCGCTGCCTCTGTAATCCTTCTGATATCCCTGCCAACCACCTCGGAATATGCACCAAATTCCTGTCCCAGCCTGATGGGGACTGCATCCTGAAGATGTGTACGGCCCATTTTCAAGATATCCTGGAATTCATTTTCTTTATGCATCAATTCCATCTTCAGAGAATTCATGATAGTGATCAATTCCTCTGCCATACGGAATGCTGCTATTTTTAAAGCCGTCGGTATCGTGTCGTTCGTCGACTGGGACATGTTCACATGCGTGTTTGGAGAACAGATGTCATAATCTCCTTTCTTCCTTCCAAGCATTTCCAACACGCGATTGGCCAACACTTCGTTCATGTTCATATTGATGGAAGTACCTGCTCCTCCTTGAATAGAATCAACAACGAATTGGTCCAGGAATTTTCCCTCGATCACTTCTTCAGCAGCTTTCACAATCGCACTGCCAATTGTTTCAGATAGCATGCCTGTATGCATATTCGCGATTGCAGCTGCTTTTTTCACCTCAGCCAGAGCCAGAATCAACTCTTTGTGTACAGGTATTTCAGTGATTGGAAAGTTTTCCAAGGCTCGTACAGTTTGTACGCCATAATACGCTTCTTCAGGGACCTTTTTCATTCCTAAGCTATCTTTTTCCATTCTTACATGCATGTCATGATGCTCCTTCTATCGTTCCCGTTTTATCTTATTTCCAGAAAGCGCTTTCCGGAAATAGCTATGATTATTTTTGTCAAGCTTGTTCACAGACATTGAAAGACTAACGCAAAAGGGTTTTAAAGTCAATAGACTAGGAAAAATGATCTGCTGAAGTTTCAAAAAATCATGTGAGCCGGGTATTTTGCTGTATAATCAGTTTCCTTACCGCCTGCTTCCCTGGCAGAAATCCCTGCGATCAGCAGCAACCCCAAAAAAAGAAGCAGCTTCAAGAGCTGCTCCAAACCAGAGATTAATCTATTGTAAAAAATGTTTTTCGAAGAACGTTAATTGATAGTCTAACGTTATGGGATCATTAAACATAAATGTATTCGCATCCGCTTCAAATACATGATTATTCTTCACGGCTGGTATTTCTTTATACAATTTGGTCTTTTGATATGAATTATCTTGGTCAGAATACTTACTAATAACTAAATAGTCGCCAACATATTCAGGTAAAACTTCTGCAGAAAAATCGTAATACCCTTCTTTACTGGTCGCCTTCTTCACATTATCAGGCATTTTTAACGCCATCGCCTGATAAAGTACCTCTGTTCCTCTGCCCCAGCCCTCACCAAGAATACCCATACTCTTATCATAACTTTCCATGACGGTAACAGTTGCATCTTTACCGACCTTCGCTTTTATTTTCTCGCCAACCGCATGCGCACGTTTTTTAAAATCGGTAATCCAATTTTGAGCTTCTTTTTCTTTGTTTACTAGTTTGCCAATCTCTAACCGCTGATTCAGATAGTCCACTTTATTATAAGTGTATGTAACTGTAGGAGCTATTTTTTTAAATTTGTTGAGATTTTTATTATCACTTGATCCAATTATCAAGTCAGGATTTAATTCCATCACTTTTTCTACATTATCATCAGAAACAGTGGGTATATCTTTTAACTTGTCTTTAAATAACGGGCTTTTTTTCGACCATTCCTCTACTCCGACAATATTTACACCAAGGGAAAGTAAATCTCCTGCATAGTCTGATAATAAAACCACTCTTTTTGGGTGCGCAGGAACTTTTACAGGACCGTTTTCTGACTGGTATGTAATCATTTGATCGCTGCTCTTTTTCGCGTCTGTTGCTTCTGCCTTTTCCGCTGGCTGCTTACCACATGCGCTAATCAATACGATTAACATGAGGATAACTGGAATGAGACTTTTTTTCATTTTTTTACCTCTTTTACCTTAGAATGAGATTGATAATCATTATCAATTATTAATTTACCTTGTTATCAATTTTTTGTCAATCTCATTACATGAAAAGGTGATTTAATCCCACAAAAAGGCAGGCTAAAGAGAAAACAGCACTGTAAACCACGCTTGGTAAGTATGTGATTCATCAGGAAAAACCAAAAAACGCAAAGGACCTGTAATCTAAAAATGCCTGTAATACAGCACGGACACGTAATTTTTTTCCGTGTCTGTTGTACAGGCTGTTTTTTTATAACTTTTGAAAAGATAAAAGATGCGATTGAAAGGAACAGATATGACTATCCCTTTATCTGTTCCAGCCTCAAAAACATTATTTCCTGTTACGCATAACGCATGTGTATCAAGTGCTTGCGCCACTGAACCGTCAATGGTATCGTTTCATAAAAATGATTTTTCCAAATCGTGCTGAATTTGCTTTGCCAACCATACAACCTCTTTAATCACATTATTTAAATAGATTAAATACGGTTCTTGGCTAGATCTTCAGCAACCTGGGGACCCAGCCGGTCAATTTTGTAAAAAAGCAAAGAAATGAAACCGAGTACAAACATGATTAACGGAATCCAAATAAAATCAAATTGTATGGCATGGAGTGATTGGCTTGATTGGACCTTATGTGCTATATAGCCGTTGGAAGACATGATCCATGCTGCGGATGCTCCACCGAGTCCCGTTCCAAATTTAACGCCGAAACTTTCAGCACTTGCAAGAAACCCTGGAGCTCGTATGCCAGTTTTCCATTCTCCATAGTCAACGACATCAGCAATTGCAGCCACTATCAGCCCGTTTACTAAACCAAGGCCCAGATATCCTAATGCTGTAGATCCAATTAATATCGATGTGGACGCTGTGAACGTAGAAACATAGGTCATTAACTGGGCAATGATAGCTATGGCAAATCCAATAAGCATCGTGTTCCTTTTTCCGATTCGATTTGCTATGAATGGAACCATGATCATGGAAAGGATCATCATGACAGTTAGCCCCGTAATGATTGGAGTGAGTGACGAATGACCAAGATTATATTTCATATAATAAATCGCTGTTTGATTCTTGACAGTAAAAGCAAACCAGTAAGTGAAATAAATGAATAAAATAATCCACCAAGGCAGATTACTTTTAAGTGCCCTAAAACCTTGTTTAATATTTATCTTTTCATTATGGACAGTTCTGACACGTTCTCGTGTATTTTTAAAAGTAAGTAAGTACATCGCTACTCCGATGAGAGCAAAAAACACAATAGTCATCAGAAAACCCTTTTGATCGTTACCTCGTCCCAGAAAGTAAACCAGCGGAAGTGCTGTAAGGTTTGTAAGGAACGCTCCAACCTGTCCTCCAATCATACGAAAGGAATTGAGAACTGTTCTCTCCTTCGTGTCACTTGTCAAATTAGGAAGAAGAGACGAGAGTGGAAGTGTTACAAGTGAATAGCCAATGTTTAACAAGAGATACGTTATATAGACATAGACCAGCTTTAAAGTTGTGCTAAGGTCTGGCACGTAAAAGGTTAATACAGCAAATAAAGCAAAGGGTGCACAAAACCACAGAAAGTACGGTCTTGACCTTCCCCATCTTGTGTTGGTCCTGTCAATACAAATTCCCACAATTGGATCCCCTATGGCGTCCATAAAACGGGCAATTAAAAAAAGCGTACCAATAGCTGAGGCATCAAGTCCGGAAATATCTGTATAAAAATACATCAGGTACGTGGAAGACATCATGAAGATTAAGTTTCCTGCCGTATCACCTAATCCATAACTAATTCTCTCTTTAAAAGGCACCTTTTGCCTATGCATACTTTGCGTTTTATTAAAAGAGTCATCTATCTCTGTAACATATTGCTCCTTTTCACTCATTGTTAACACCCCATTCTCATTGTTTTAAAAAGAAAGATTTTAACTGGCATGCGCTTTCATTTTTCGTTTAAACCACATGTTTAGGTAAGCATAGATTGTCTTGTATCTTTATAAACATAATTTATTATGCAGCTGGATTGTTTTCAAGAGTAAATAAAAATGAGACGGGTAAAATATTGCTGCCAGAGGGAGAGGGGGGCATATCATGCTTAGCTGAAAATGACCGAATCAAGGAATCGAAATGACTTGCAGAGTGTGAGCATAATAGATTCTATTTAATGCAACCACCTGAAAAGGGGCCGGAGAATCCGCTCCTTAAGTAGTCTCAGGCTGGATAAATAAGGAGAGATCCAAGCAGCCCAAATAAACCTTTTTATAATCGTGGGGTTTTATGTAATGTACATATATCCAATTCTATCGACTAAAGCATCCTGTCTAAAATCGCTGGGTGAAACTTTCATCCACTTTTTAAACACTTTAGCAAAATAATTACCACTAGAAAACCCACACTGGATAGCAATATTCTCCATAGAATCGGATGTATCTATAATTAACTGAACAGCTTTTTTAATTCGTAATTTAATTAAATATTGAACAGGCGACTCTCCTAAGTTTTCTTTGAACAACCTGATCAGGTGGTACTTTGAAACACCAGAAGCAAGAGTCATTTCACGAAGTCCAATACTTTTGTGGAAATTTTTCTGAATAAATGTCATACAATCCCGAATTGGCCTGGAAAGCGCGCGTTCCTCTGGCGCCCTGTCAACCCACCGCTGCAGCTCCATCAAAAAGCAATAAGCCAAAGAGGAGCTTGTATACACATTTTTAATAGCGTCAGAACATGCTAAACCATAAATATACTCCCAATAGGTTAATACATCATTTTGATTTTTGAAATTACCAAAATTAATGATGTGTCCATTTTGTTTTATAATAGAACTCCACAAGGAAGTTAAACCAAGAGACAAGGTAATAAATTTAAACTCCCAAAACTTTTGGCTGGGTTCCTGCCAATATCTATACGGACCAGGTGCCATGATTAAAAAACCTTGTCCCGGCTTAAGTTTATGAACCTTGCCGTGCACTTCTAATCTCCCTTCACCAGAAACTGTATATTGGAAAATAAGCTGGGGTTCTTTGCGCAGTCTGCAATCATGATTGTATTTGTCTTCTGGAATTCTGCGTTCCCAACCGATATTATAGATTGCTGGTAATTCTTTATACTGATTATCTAAGAATCTGAACCCTATGTTTTTCTCAAAGTTTAATTGCAATATAATCTCCTCCTGCAGAAGGCAATTTTTCACCTATATCTGTTTTATTTACTATTGTATTCCATATCTTAACATAATAAATTTGTAGTAGCGTTATAGGAATATAATGCTTTACAGCCAAAGATATAAAGTATGACAGGGGGATGTATAAAATTGATTATTGTAAATGATAAATGTTTCATGTTACAAGGGAAAAACACAAGTTATATGATATCGGTCGACGAACATAAAGTGCTTTATCATCTGTACTATGGTAAAAAATTGTCTTCTCGTTCCTATTCATTACATAGGAATTTAAGCAGAGGACGGACCCCCAAAGATAGAGATTATTCTGTCCCGCCAGTAAATGATGTAGGATGGCTGCCAAAAGACAGTCAGGGAGGATTTTCTCTAGATGAGCTGCCACAGGAATACCCTGCTTATGGACATCTTGATTTGCGTACGCCTGCTTATCAAATTGAGACAGAAAGCGGCCACTGTATAACTGATTTAAGGTATGAGAGTTACCAAATTATAGAGGGGAAACCTGAACTAAAAGGGCTTCCAGCTGTCTATGATAACAATCACACTGCGCAAACCTTGATTATCACGCTTGTTGATGAAATAGTCGGGGTGAAAGTTGAGCTTTCCTATACTGTTTTTGATGATAGCGATGTCATTTGCAGGAATACAAAGTTTATAAATACCAGCAAGCATCGCCTTATATTACATCGTGCCCTATCTGCCAATGTTGATTTTGTAGGTTCTAATTATGAAGCCGTTTATTTAGCCGGGGGTTGGGCCAGAGAATATGAGCTCAACAGAAGACCAATAGGGCAAGGAAAACTGGAACTATCGAACGCCAGAGGCGGAAGCGGACACCAAATGAATCCATTTGTTATTTTATGCGATGAAAACACTACTGAAACAAACGGCGATGCTTATGGTTTTTCATTGGTATACAGTGGGAACCATTCTACTGTAATTGAAGTAGATCAATATAATATGACGAGGGTGCAAATGGGTATCAATCCCTTTACATTTCAATGGAACCTGGGCCCTTCTGAAACTTTTCAAACACCAGAATGCGTTCTGAGCTATTCGGATAGCGGGCTTGGAAATCTATCAAGAACATATCACGACCTCTATCGGAACAATCTTGTCAGAGGTACTTGGAAAAATAAAGAAAGACCGATATTAATAAACAATTGGGAAGCGACATACTTTGATTTTACGGAAGCAAAAATTATGGAGATAGCATCCCGCGCCCAGGAAGCCGGTATCGAACTATTTGTTTTAGACGATGGCTGGTTTGGAAAACGTAACACCGACCATTGCTCTCTGGGTGATTGGAATGTGAATACAGATAAAATACCCAATGGAATAGATGGCCTTGCTAAAAAAGTGAATGATATCGGAATGGACTTTGGACTTTGGTTTGAGCCGGAGATGGTGTCACCTGACAGTGACTTGTACAGGACGCATCCCGAATGGGTAATCAACGTAAAAGGAAGAGAACCGAGCATTACAAGACATCAATATGTCCTTGACCTAACCCAAAAAGAAGTTAGGGAATTTATAATTGAGGCGGTTTCCAGCATATTGGAAAGCAGTAATATATCATATGTAAAATGGGATATGAATCGCCATATTACCGATATGCCCTCTACAGACTTCGCTCATAAATATATGCTGGGATTATATTCTATTTTGGAGACAATCACGAGCAGATTTCCCAAAGTACTATTTGAAAGCTGCAGTGGCGGCGGTGGAAGGTTTGACCCCGGTCTTTTATATTACATGCCGCAAGCGTGGATAAGTGATAACTCTGATGCGGTTGAAAGATTGCATATCCAATATGGAGCTTCCATGTGTTATCCGCTATCAACGATGGGGGCTCATGTAACGACTGTTCCAAATCATCAGACCGGCAGAATAACACCATTGAAAACAAGAGGCGATGTAGCACTAAGCGGGGTATTTGGTTATGAATTAGATATTACTGAAATGACCGATACAGAGTTTGAAATGGTAAAAAAACAAGTTGCAGACTCCAAAACATTGAGGAAGTTAATGCTTACCGGGGACTTCTATCGACTCATTAATCCGTTTGGGAGCAATGAGTGTGCCTGGCAGGTAGTTTCAAAGGACTTGTCAGAAAGCTTTGTTTTATATTCCAGAATCTTATCTGTCCCCAATCCCAATTTAACGATTTTAAAATTACGTGGGCTTGATAAATCGTCCCAATATAAAGATGTGGAAACGGGTACAATATACGGCGGTGATGAGTTAATGTTTTATGGTATCGCTTTGTCTCCATTAGCAATGGATTACAGCACACTTACCATCAGACTTAAAAAAATAGAATAAGTCCATTTTTTCAGTTCTGTTTTTATAAATTTGTCAGGGGGAGTCATTGGATAGTCCAAACAGGGCTAATCAATGGCTTCCCCTGAAGCATTTCTTCTTAATTAAACAGAACCGTCCCGGCGCTTACTATCTATTATCCACTTTTTCCGGATAGAGATCATGTTGCATAAGCCGCTTGTTTGCCATTTCTTCGAACATCGTACCTGGCTTTCCATAGTTGCAATAAGGGTCGATGGATAAGCCGCCACGAGGGGTAAACTTCGCCCAAACTTCAATATATCGAGGATCCATCAATTTGACTAAGTCCTTCATCATGATATTGACACAGTCTTCATGGTAGGCCCCATGATTCCTGAAGCTGAACAAGTATAATTTCAATGATTTGCTTTCTACCATTCTCACATCCGGAATATAAGAAATATAAATGGCTGCAAAATCCGGCTGGCCAGTCATTGGGCATAAACTCGTGAATTCCGGGGCATTGAATTTTACAAAGTAATTATTTTCCTGATGCTGATTTTCAAAAGTCTCCAGCACATCAGGGCTGTATTCATAATGATAGTCTGTATGCTGATTACCTAACAACGTAAGGTCTTTTGTATCGCTTTTTGTCATAGCTGATTTTCCTCCTTATGATATCCTGTTTATCTTGCTGTCTTTATTGACTGTGTATTTGCATGTATATGATCAGTGATATTCGGCTCATATATGCCTAATTTGATAACGAAATGCCTGATTCCTCCTGCTACTATCAGCTGCATGAGTGCTTTTGCCACCCATTGCCCTGCTATGGCATATGGTACTAACTCCCATGGAACGTAGCCAAGCCCTAAAGGACCGATTCCGATGATGACGAAGACAGACGAATCAAGCAAGCCAGCAACCACTCCTGAATACATCACGCGCTTTACAAAAGGGATTTGGAATCGTGTATATATTTCTGTATCTGCCGTTTCGGAAATGATGAAACTTAACGTGGAGGCAAATACGACCCATAATGCGTCACCCAGCAGATGACTGGTAATGGCTGACAATGCCAGCGCCGCCACAATCCACATATATGTTTTTAAACGGCCATACCTATTTTGGACCATATCACGCATGACCAGCGTCAGACCAATGAATAATGTGCCATAAGGGATGATGAACAACCCAATGTTAAGCGGGGCGAATTTCGCTGTAATCACATTCGCAAGTATAATAGACAATAAATATATGAGCACTCTATACATGTTGATATCCTCCCGCCAAATAGGCTTTTAAACCTTGCTGTCTTAATTTGCAGGAAGGACATTCACCGCATCCGTCTCCGATTATGCCATTATAGCAGGTAGTGGTATGCTCCCTGACATATTCCAACCTTCCCATTTGATCTGCCATTTCCCATGTTTCCGCTTTGTTTTTCAGCATTAGCGGTGTATGAATCTTTAAATCAGCATCCATAGCCAGATTCAGTGTTCTGTTCAATGACTGGATGAAATCATTGCGGCAATCCGGGTATCCGCTGAAATCTGTCTCACTTACACCGGTGATGATGTGCTGTGCACCAGCCTGCTGTGCATAAATGGCGGCAAACGAAAGAAAAATATGGTTTCTTCCCGGTACAAATGTATTTGGCACCTTCCCGCTCTCATCAATGTCCATGTCTTTTCTAGTCATGGCATTTTCGGTCAGCTGATTGATTAATTGCATATCGAGTACTTTGTGTTTTACGCCTAAATCCCCCGCAATCTTTTTCGCTGAATCCAGTTCAGACACATTTCTTTGGCCATACAAAAAAGTGACGGCCTCAACTTCGTCAAACTCCTTCAATGCCCACAGAAGACACGTCGTTGAATCTTGACCGCCACTAAATACGACAACTGCTTTTCCCATATGTAATTCCTCCTAGTTTTGTTTATAGAGGGGATGGTTTCGAACCCTCTGTATAATAGTATAGGGCAAATCCCGGCGTTTTTTAAGAAGAAAATATAAATCAGTATCTATATTGCTGGATTTGAAGAAGGAGCTTCCATGTAAAGCCCCCGCCACTTGACATCAAATAGAAAAAAGAGTATAGTTACCCTTGTTAACAGTTAACTAAGGTAACTAAACAAAAGGGTGATGTTATGCAAGGCTTTATCCACCAATATTTACATCTCTATCGACCACTTACGAAAAAACTAAATGAATTGCTGGCTGCGTTTGGATTATCTTATTCTTTATGGCAGGTCATTTTTTATATTGAACAGAATGGATCATCACAGCTTGCATCCATCTCCGCTTACTACCATATTGAAAGACCATCGATTACAAGGGTGGTACAACGATTGGAAGAAAAACAGATCGTCGAACAAATACCAGGAAAAGACAAACGAGGAAAAAGCATCCGGCTTACCAAATTTGGGTTAGAGACATACCGTATCTGCCGGAAAAAGATTACAGAGCTGGAACACAGCATGCTAAGCGATGTACCTGAGGAAATGAAACAGAACGCTTTTGATTTGTTTCCTCAAATCCGCGAAAAACTGATCACTAGCGAGGAGGATAAACGTGAACCAAAGGTTATGGAATAAAGACTTCATTATCGTTTCGTTATCTAACTTATTTTTGTACTTTATATTCTATTTATTGATTTCAACCATCACTGTATTTGCCATCGATACATTCCATGCCAGTACGAGTGAAGCTGGATTTGCAGCAGGTGTCTTTGTCATTGGAATGCTTATCGCACGTATCTTTGCGGGAAAATATGTGGATAGTTTCGGTCCAAAAAAAATGTTGATCCTTGGATTAGTCCTGACAGGAATTACAACGTTTTTTTATTTTGCATCTGCAAATTTAACGATACTTTATATCATCCGGCTGCTGCACGGTGCTTCGTTAGGGATTGCAATTACTGCAACCGGAGCAGTTGTTGCAAGGATCGTACCCCCTGAAAAACACGGAGAAGGCATTGGTTATTATGCATTAAGTGTTCCCCTGGGTGCGGCGATTGGACCGCTTTTAGGCATGTCGATCACACAGCACGCATCCTTTCAAGTAAATATTATATTGTGTGCGCTTTTAGTCGTCGTCGGTTTGCTGTTTGCCATCTTTCTTAAAGTGCCGGAAGTAGACGTGACGGATGAGCAATTAAGCGAAATGAAAGGATTTAAAATGCGTAACTTCCTGGAACCAAAAGCATTTCCGGTTGCTATTATTGCTTTACTGATCGGTACCGGTTATGCAAGCATCATTTCATTTTTGAATTCCTATGCCATCGATATCAACCTAGTTGATATTGCCAGCTTCTTCTTTATTTTTTATGCTGCGGCAACGGTTGTTTCCCGGCCATTTGTCGGCCGCTGGTTTGACCAAAAAGGAGAAAATTTCGTCATGTACCCGGCATTCATATCGTTTGCGATTGGCTTAGTCATATTGAGCCAGGCACATATTGTCGGCTGGTTCATTTTATTGGCAGGTATTTTTGTCGGTCTTGGTTACGGTTCGTTTACATCAAGCGGGCAAGCCATCGCCGTCAAAGAATCGCCAGCCCACCGTACAGGATTGGCTACTTCCACATTCTATATATTCTTAGACGGTGGAGCCGGTATCGGTCCTACAGTGCTCGGGATATTCATCCCTGTTCTTGGCTTTAACGGACTGTATCTTGCCATGGCAGTCCTCGTTGCAGTCAGCGGTGTTCTTTACTATTTTCTGCATGGGCGGAAAAAGCATCATATGGCGCATGGGAGTGCCGCTTAAGGTAATAGGAGTAAAGAGGCAAAAAACATGTTTAAAAGAGTTCCAATCAAATGGTGATTGGAACTCTTTTTTGGCAATCCGGAAAGCATAATCCCTTCAGCATCAGTGCGGCCAAGGCATTCGTTAACCCATTGTGATGTGCCATTTTCTAAGTGAGCTGGTTTCTGCGGCGCGATGTAAAACCACCAAACTTTCTGCATTCTACTCCAAGATGCCGTGAAGGATTGTAGATTATAAAGAATTGTATGCGGATCAGCATCCCTTACCCCATGCACGTCCTAGTTACGCTTTTGTTTCTTTCTTGAAGAATCTTTCTTCTGTCTTCCAGTTTCCCTATTGGTTGTTCCTTGCCCTTCAACATCTGAAGAACCCATTCCAACACCGGCTTTTCTTTTGGCCATGATATCACCTCCAACTATAGTATTCCTAGAAACAGTGAAGGTATTTACGTTGTCTAGATCCGGTCAGCATTACCGAAGGGCGCTTTATTTGAATTGAATAGGACTAGCCTTCAAGTAGTTCATCCGTTTAAGAAAAGCTAGTGGAAGCAAAACGGACTGTAAGCATCATGTACAAGTTCATTTAAGAGCTATGTGATACATTCTTCTAAAAATAGCAGCATTAATTGCAAATTTCATAAAGAAGCGCAAAAAATTCGGAAGCGCCACTTTGTTGGCGCTTCCATTTCACTTACATTGTGCTATAATGATAACAACCTTCCCTGCCAGTCCCCCACATTGCCCGCAACAACTCCAACCTTTTTCAATACAAAAAATAAATAGAAAGAAGATGATAGGATTGAAAAGTAAATACTTTTATACGCATGAAAAAAACAAACTTCATGCGTATAAAAAGGAACGACCGCCTGAAATTAGAATATGGTCGCACCCATTCACTAAAGCAGTCGAACGACAGGCTATGCTGGAAAAATTACAGGTATGTTCCCAATTTGATATGCGCTACCGAGGTTTGTTTGAATTCTACAGCGATGATTTGGCAGCCTACAAGCGCAAAAAAGCTTCGGGAAAATATGCTACCGAATTCCTCCGCATCCTTGCTAAACACTTCACTGACAATCTGGAAGACAATTGTCCATCTTCATGGAAAGCATGTCAACCGCAATTCTGGGAAGAACTAATCCACTGCACATTCCCTCAACGAATGATTATTTCAACCAAACAAAAAGAAACAGAGAATTTTTTACGGCAGCTCAACCGGTTCGTTCAATGGCTCGACCAGAGCACGGGCACTAATTGGGGTAAGTTGGTTCAAAAATATGCAGATACTGCCAAACCAGAACTGATAACATGTGAACGCCTGCTGAACCGCCTCATTTCATGTGACTTCCCGACCATCCATCAAAAGAATTGGGATTTAAGAGAGGAATTGGTTGCAATCGAGACAGGATACAACCAATGCACAATAACCATTGACAGTATTTTTCAAGTAGATAAAGTATCCAACAACGTCGTTACTGTCACTAATCTGGATACTTCCTGGACCTATCAGCTGACCGAAATGCCAATCAGGATGATAAAACCGGGCATGCTGCTGCATGGCAATATTGGCAAAAAAAGCAGTGACATTTGTTGGACATGGTTTGTAACTAAAGGCGTCTACCCTGCTAAAGCAAAAAACTACATTGTATTTGTTGACTGACCATGGGGTAGCTTGTTCAGTCACCCTCCCATTAAAATATGAATAAGTAAGCACTCTAACAGCGTCAAAGATCTTAAGGCAATGACGATATCTGCTAAAAAATTTAAGGTATAACAGCTTAATGGGCTAAGACAAGACCAGCATCTGAACACGAACCGTACTCCTGTTATACCGGGTTAGTAAAACACCTCCACTAGCAGCAGGGCCACGGCCCCTAACAAAGTGGCATCATCTCCAAGGTGGGTCACGGCCACTTTCGTACTTTTTGCATTCTCCGTTAAAGCATGCGCGATGATCGTCTCCTGCACAGAAGGTAAAATGAATTTCTCTGCTTTCATTACGCCTCCACCGAGAATAATCATTTCCGGGTTAACGACATGGATCAAATTAGTAAGGCCCACCCCGATAATCCTTCCGGTTTCCTGAAAAACACGCAGCGCAGTTGTATCCCCCGCCTCTGCCAGACGAAATACATCTTCACCGGTTTCTATTGATTCATTATGTTCCAGCTTTAGGATACGCTTTACTATAGCCGGTCCGGTGATATATGCTTGCAAACACCCTTTATTACCACAGTCACAGACCTCTCCATTTATATCTATGGTCATATGGCCAACTTCACCAGCTAAATCCCTTGTGCCATGGTAGAGTTTTCCATCAATGACAATGCCGGCTCCAACCCCGCGTCCAATATTAATAGCCATGATATTTTTATATGAATCGTCATTACCAAACCACGATTCTCCGATAGCCATCGCCCTGGCGTCATTTTCAACTTTTACAGGGATATCAAAGTTTTTTTCCAATTCTTCTTTAATCGGGATATCCCGAAGTCCAAGATTTGGAGCGACCAGTGCAGTTCCTGTTTTCAGATCCACAGCGCCTTGCATGGCAATTCCTATTCCAAAGACTTTTTCAGTGTTGTCTACAGCTTCCAAGAGGGAAACGATGACGCTTTTTAACGTATGTAAAAATTGATCATTATTTTTAACATTGGATAATGACTGTGATTCGCGTGCTATGATTTTCCCCGATAAATTTGTAACGATGCCATCGATTGTTATAGGACCAGCATCAATACCAATGATATAAAATCGATCATGATTGATTAGCAGTGTCATAGGTTTTCTTCCACCGCTGGATGCTCCCAAAGAACTCTCCTGGACAATCCCTTCCTCTATTAGCTCTTTTACAATACTGCTTACCGTTGGGGGCGTAAGCTTAGTCAATTTTGCAATCGCAGCACGGGAAATTGTCTTGGAGGTGCGTATTTTATTTAGTATTATCGTTCTGTTTACTGTTTTCATCATTTGAAAAGTTCCACGTTCCATACTTCATCACCTTATCCATACTATAATCAATATATATTTTAATTGTCCATAAAAAACGCTTGACTAGTGAAGTGCCAGTCAAGCGTTTCTCTTAGCATGAATAATAGTCATCGAACTATTATTTGAGCGTTTGGATGCTTTTCTCCGAAAACTGTATTGGTGTAAATTTATCCGGTTTATGATTATCATCCGATCCAACAGGGTCCCAAGCCCATCCTACATTTTTATTTAAGGATTTTAGTTTTTCATACCTTGCAAATTGCAGATTCCATTCATCTCCATTTTGCGGAGGCAGGGAACGCCCGTTGGCCAGCCATTTCATCCCTGACCACGGAAAGGCGAGCTCAGCCGTCCAGCCCTTGTCAACTTTCGTATCATCATTTATAGTTCCATTGATGTGAACTGCTGTTTTCAAACCTGGGAAATCCCAATCTGTAAACGCCCATCTTGTCCCTCTGGGATGTGTCCCATTCCAAAAATGCTGTGGCACCCTATCATGGTTTCCGCCAAAAGAATACGCTTGTCGTTCATGTACATTAAACTCCGGGACGTCGTATTTACCACCAGGTTTATATGCATCTCTCCAAATAAAGAATACTTCATAAATGGTATTTAATGCATTTAATTCAAATTCATAATACGTGTCACCGCCATCGATGAAAATTTCAACATCATTCTCCTGAAAAATGATCCCATCCCGCTCAGAGATTTTTGCATCGACATAAGGTTCTTCCACCCAAAAGCCAATATAAAGGTATTCATCATCCCAAAGTACAGCCGAACGAGTATCATAAAGGGCAGGTTCACCATTTACAATATCGACAAAACGCGGTGATTTGGGAGCTAATTCCCAAATCTTTTTGTCTAAGCGGCCATCAATTTTCAATTTTTCATCCGTGCGATAGGCAATATATGTCATTCAAATTCCCCTTCTCATTTCTTTATTTGCTCGTTGCTTTCTGAACAGCTTCATGAAGCTGAAAGTCTTTTTCCAATGGAAAACAAGGCCTTGGGATATGTTTGAAATCAAGCTCTTCAATTAATTGATACGTAGCACCTGGCGTCAATGCTAAAATCTCAAGTGCTGCAAGCTTGCTTAACTCTGGGAACAGATACCCTTGTTTGACAAAAATAACATCGTACTCTTCAAGGTTCAGTCCTGCGGCGCTAAAGTGGCCAACAGTAATAAAGGATTCGCCGCTATTTGCCACCACGATATCAAGATCGCCGACTGAGATCGTACATACCTCGCCTACCTTATCCGTAGTCGCGCCCAAGTATCCCAATAAATCGCCTTTGGCCTTTAACACGCCTTTTACAAGATGGCTCTTACTGGATTCATCGTAATCGACACCTAAGTTGATGCTAACCTCATCTCCAATATCAGACTGATTGCATTGTTCAAACGCTTTTTCATCAAAAATAGCAGTCAGACATACCTTTTTGCCTTTTAAATTCTTTTTCAGCAATAATTCCAGCAGGATGGTGTTGATACCGACTGCGCCTCCTGTCGTGTTATCGCCTGAATCTGAAATGAACACCGGCTTTTTATCAAATGCCAAAGCCTTATCAATGGCCTCTTCCGGCTTCAGGGTAATGGCGTCAAACGTAAATGCATATCTTTTAGAGAAAACATATTCTGCAAGTTCTTCAGCCTTTGTCTTCGCTAAATCTGCATACTGCTCCGATTCAGGTATGACAAAAACGGAAGCCGATGAATCTACTGTATCGGCCCATGAAAAACCGATGAAAAATGATGCTGTCGAAATACCACCTATTGTTTCCAATTCCTCTAATTTGGCAAAAATGGATTTCATAGGCTCCGCGTTGCCAAGTGCTGTTTCTCCGCCTATGATCATCGGAACCCTTTGATAAGCCGGAATAATGTGCGTACCGTTATTTAGTGCATCTACTAATAAACGCGCTGTAATTGCTTCTGTTTCACCCTGATCCGTATGCGGCACTGTTCGATAAGCCCTCACAATGTTTACATATTTCTCCAACTCCACTGCGTTGTTGCCATGTATATCCAGTGCAAGTGAAATCGGAATGTCATAGCCGACAATCTCTCTCATTTCTTTCAACAGCTGCAATTCCCCCGAACCAATTCGTTCAACCGTCATAGCACCGTGAAGATGCAGCCAAATACCATCAATGTCTTTTTCGTTTTTCAATACCGCCAGCAATTTATCAGCAAAGTATCTATATGCGCTTTCTGTAACCATACCAGAGGATAAGCCAAAGGCATGGATGCTTGGTACTATTTCAAATCCAGCTTTTTTAAAAACGCTGGTGCTTTCTACTCTGTTCAACATCTCTTCTCCTTCAACAAGAACAAAATCTTTTTCGCTTGTTGAAAAAGGATTAAATGTGTTTGATTCATGATATAAACCGCCTACTACTACTTTCATGTCATCACCTCAGAAGAAAAAATTATATGTTTGACATATGTGACAAAAAATCTATTACCAAACTTTATCACTTATCCAAAAATTTAGCTTTCAAGATCCTCAATAATCTTGTGGTGGAATTTATCCAGCTTATAAAACAACAGCAATATCACTTGCAACGCTGTTATAATAATTGGAAAACCAAACGTTAGCATTTTCATCATGTCTTTTGCATTGTCTGTCACTGCAGCGGGGTCATAGCCGGCAAACCCTAAAGCAAACCCTACCAAAGAAGATCCTATAGCAACACCTACCTTTAGTGAAAAGCTATAACTGGATGTTAATAATCCTTCCAGCCGATTGCCGAACTTCCACTCATGGTAATCTATCGAATCTCCCAGCATTGTCAGATTAGCAGGATCACCGAACCCAACTAATATATTTGCCAGGAAAAATAAAGTGGAGAATAGAATTGTTGAATCGCTTCCAAGCAGGTATAGAACAATAAACAGTACGGTTGCTATGGCATACATGATCACACTGGAATTTCTGCTTCCCCATCTTTTTAGAACAAAGAAAGCTAAAACTGTCCCAAGCAGATTCGCAACATTGAGCAAGGTCAAATAAAACGGTATCATTCCGGGTTGTCCAAGGTAATACTTAATATAGTATATTAAAGCTGCATTCATCGTCCCTGATCGAAGAAACCACAATGTGGCACTAATCGAAACAAGACTCCAGCTTCTATTTTTCATCATATCTTTTACGGATTGACCTAAACTAACCAGCTTATCCGTGTTTTTGGGAACAACTCGCTCATGACAGCTCTTAAAGGTAACGAAGTACAAAACTGTAGCAACCACTGAATAAATACCCATCGTAATAGGAAACCCTATTTTCTCATCGCCATTGCCAAGTAAACTTGCCAGAGGTAATGTAGCCGCAGCAACAATGATCGTTGCAATCGTCCTGCCCATTCCCCTGTAACTATTGAGCTCCGCTTTCTCCCCTGAATCCCTGGTCATCCTCGGCATCAGCGATGCATAAGGCAAATTAATGGCAGTAAATGCCATTCCAAGCAGGGTGTAGGTTATATACGCGTAAACCAATTTCCCTCCTTCTGAAAAGCTTGGCGTAATAAAAGTCAGCACGCTGATAACAGCTAATGGAATAGGCAAATAAAGTAAATATGGTCTCGTTTTTCCATGCTTACTTTTTGTTTTATCAATAACAATTCCCATCAAGGGATCATTGATGGCATCCCATAACCGGGTAACAATAAACAATGTACCTGCAGCAGCAGCCGTTATCCCAAAAATATCCGTGTAAAAGAAAAGCAAGTAACTTGAAACCATGCCCCACACAAAATTCGAAGCAATATCACCAATGCCATAGCCTATTTTTTCCTTCGTGCTTATCTTACCTGTCACATTCGCACCCTGTACTTCTGTTTCCTTTAATGCATCGGCCAATACCAACGCCTCCCCCTGAAATGTTATCGAACCCGCTCTTCGTCTCTTTGATCACCGCTTTCATTACTTCAGTTTGATTTGATTCATCGTTAACCCGTTTCCACTAACTCAACTAATCAAAAAATTAAATCAGTAAACCGCTGCCAAAACTATTAATATACTCGGTACCGAATTGTCCATTTTCCGCTGTGTGCCGAACCGGTTACTTGGAAACGAATTCATTTGTTCATGCAAGTAAATGCACAACTAAATTAAATTAATTAACAAACTAAATATAATAGTTAATCCAAAGATTGTCAACAGTCCTGTTATGTTAAATTTTCGCTGGAATTTATTTTTATCTATCTTGGTAAGGTTGTCCACCAGCGTTCTTGGAAACGGCGTCGTTTGTTACGTTGATGCATTTAAAGCGATATGTTGCGTCATCTTTTTAACAAATCTACATTCCAGCTTTCAAGTTTAAAACCAATTTACAGAGATTTCCAAAAAGCGTTTGACAACGTTTATTTGAAAGTTTATAATTCACTATAATTTAATATATTACGTTTCATTCTTATCAAGAGAGGTGGAGGGACTGACCCTGTGAAGCCTCAGCAACCAGCAGACACTGCATGGTGCTAATTTCAGGGGATACACTGTATTCCGAAGATGAGAAAAATCGAAGCATGATTGAAACACATCATCCTTCTCTCATCTTATGGGAGGAGGTTTTTTATTGTAAAAAGAACAATAAGCAGGGATTTTTACATAAATAAAGTATTTTTATAGGAATAATATATTTTAAAACGGAGGAATAAATCATGACAACTTATGGTTTGTGGTTAATTTTATTCGCATGTCTCTATACATTTGGATTAATAGCAGCGGGACATGTTTCACGAAAAAAAGCCAATCGGCATACAGGGTTTTTCGTTGGCGGCCGAGCTTTCAATAAATGGATCGTCGCCTTTTGCATAACCGGTTTATTTTCAGGATCTACATTTATATCAATAGTCGAATTGTCCTATCTATCTGGCGTATCAGCAATTTGGTATGGAGTCGCGGAAACGACACAAATATTGATTATAGCTTTCTTGATCATTGGGCCATTCAGGGAAAAGTTGGTAGTCACCGTTTCCGGAATGATCGGAAACCGTTATGGCAGATCAGCGCTTGGTATTGGCGGTGCAATCACTGCCTTTGCTTTTCCGATGTGGTCTGTAGCTACTGCTATTGCATTTGCATCAGCCGTCCACGTATTCACTGGGGTTTCCCTGACAATATCCATCGCATTTACGGCGCTGCTTTTATATATTTATTTGCAAGCTGGCGGCATGTGGTCCATTGCGTTTACACAAACGATCAACATCTTCTTGTTCGCAGCTATGTTTGTGATAGGAATTGTTGCATTTCTGCTTAATCCTGGCATAGACGGCTTGCTTGCATATGCCACTTCCAATCCGGAAATGTTTCAATTTGGCAGCGTCGGAATTCAAATAATCGTCGCATGGTTTGGTACATTTTTGGTCAATGTGATACTGGCTCAGGCAGCATTTCAAATGGCTCTTTCCTGTAAGACACCAGAAGAGGGGCAAAAGGGATTGAAAATAGCATCCATTTTCGGCATCCCTTTCATTGTATTAGGTACATTGTTTGGAATCTCGGCTGCAATTGTTGTTCCAGGGTCCACACTTGGTTTGGTAGCGCTCCCGCAATACTTGATGGAGGTGTTGCCTGCACCCCTTGTCGGTTTATTTTTCCTCGGCGTTTGGGCTTGCGCCCTTGGATGGGGAGCACCGTGCCAATTTTCCGGTGCAACAAGTTTAGGCAAAGATGTAGGAAGCGCCCTTCATCCCACAGCCACCTCTGACCAACTCATCACATATACGAAAAGATCCTTACTGATACTCACCGTACTGATGATCGTCTTTGGCATGCTCAGGACAGAGCAATCTGCATGGTGGAATGTATTGGCCTGGACCATGAGGAATTCCGCGACATTCGCTCCAGTGGTTGCTGTATTGTTCTGGAAGCTTGCTACAAAAGGGGCCGTAGTCAGCTCTATGGTTACCGGGTTTTTATCTGGCATTGTGTGGTATCACCTTGGCGGATGGCTGCCGAATGAATTCTATTTAAATATCCACCCGGTCTGGATCGGGATGTCAGCCAATATCATCATCCTTGTCATCGTAACGTTCATACAAGAAAAAGGTAATATAAAAGTCAATTTGTTCTCAACAGGGGCAAAAAAGGGGTATTATGCATTCGCATTTAGTGTACTGTTGGTTCTTACACTTATCGCAGGATTTCACACGATTTATGATTTGGGATTACTTGGTATAACGCTGTTCACTATCATTATCAGCCTGTTCATAGCCATTATTATCTTGATACCGGAATCAAAAGCAGAGGAGCAGCCCGTGAGTCGGCAGATGTCGATGTGAAGTGAATGGAAGAAGAGGGCTATTAATAAGTAAGTTTTCTCCTGCTTCAGTTCGAAAGTGGAGCAGGAGATTCTAACAATAGACTGGCTTGACATGAGGGATTAGGCGCGCACTCCTTCTGGGATTTTCCCATGAAGGAAGGTGGTGCCATGGATACGTATAACGTATTAAGACTGATGATTTTTTTCGGCATGTTAATCGTGTTTATCGTGTCCCAAAATAAAAAATAATCCCTCCTGTGCGCTAGCCAGCTCGCGAGGAATTATTTCTCTTTCTAAGGCTGCGCCTTCCCCTTTCGTTTGGGTAGCACAATATAATATTTTTACAGGCTTTTTTATTTCCAAACAAAGCAATAAGATTAATAGCTTTGATAGATATATATTTTCAGTAGCACGGCACTTTAGTTATAACCGTTTGATTCAATCTTTTCCATCACTGAAGAGGCTGTCTCTTGAACCACTGCGTCCAAAGCTTCAATATTTTGCTTTCCTTGTGTTTGCAGCCATTCTCTTGCATCACCCTCGCCCAATTCAGAATAGATCTTTACGCCATCCTTCCAAGTGGCTCGACCGCATAAAACACCGTTAAAATTTGATCCCGCAGCATGTGCAAACCGTAACGTTTCTTGAAACATCTCTGCGCTCACTCCGGCGCTCAGGAAAATGAATGGTAAACCTGTTGTGTAGCTCTGTTCCTTAAAATATGCTTGCGCTTCTTGTTCGGAATACACTGCCTCCGCTCCGTGTCCCTCCACGTAATCCATGTTGACAGGGACTTCCACTTTCAATACATCCACTTCATATCGCGATTTAGAAAATTCCTTCATGGACCCGTTTACTTTATGCGGCTTCACCCTTGCATAAGCCTTACTCTTCGAATCTGCAATGTGTGCATCATACGTTACAATCTCCAGAAAAAACGGAATATCTTCCGCCCTACATTCCGCGCCGACGCGCTCGACAAAGGCGTGTTTTTGATCATTGATAGCTGCAGGCTCATCGATATCATAATAAAGAAGGAATTTGATAGCATCCGCCCCTTGTTCTTTTAACCGGCGAGCTGACCATATTGATAAAAGATCTGGTAGTCTGCCAGGCTTGGTCGTATCATAGCCCGTCTTTTCATATGCGAGGAGTAAACCGGCACTGGAAGACCGCTTTTCCGCTGCAGGCAGTCCATATTCGGGATCTAACAGAATAGAAGATGCATAAGGTGTAAGTTCTTCGGAAACAATACTTTTAAATGCTTCTATATCCTCTGTAGTAGCTTCCTCGCTCATCATTCTTTTTAATGCACCACGCTGGTCTATCGCTAGTGCACTGATAATCCCGTTTTCATTCATTATGTTTTTCAATGCCAATCTCTTTTTTTCGCTTACTGTTCTCATTTTATACTCCCCCTTTTAAGATACGCGTTCCTTAAACATTTGATATATTTCGTCTGGAGCCTGTGCTCGATGCAATTGATCAATAAATTCTTGATGAATTAAAAGCTTGGATACCTCTGACAAATATTTTAGATGACCATTACTTTGTCCTTTTGGGATGAACATAGCAATAACGATATTGGTCAGTTTCCCATCGAGGGCGTGCCACTCAACACTTTGATCCAGCTTCAATATGACGATACTGGCTTTACGAATGCTATCCAGCTCTGTATGGGGAATAGCTATGCCTTGCTCCATCCCTGTTGAACTTAATGCTTCTCTCTCTATAAATCCTTTGATAACAGCCTTTTTATCATCACTAATATAATTTTTCTTGGCGATCTCTGCCAATCTTTCAAAAACATCCCTTTGGCTATTTGCTTGCACGTTACAGAAAATGGTTTTTACATCGAGTACGGAAACAAGACTTTCGGATTCCTCCACAGTGGTCGAATCTACTCCATTCATCTCATTTGAAGACTCGTCTGTCACTTTATCTTTTGCAGCTATCCTTTTTTGGTCCGCGGCCATCAAAAGTCCACTGACTAGAGAACCAATAACGATCGCTAAAACCCAGAGGAAAGCATGTGTGACAATCGGCAACACTATGAACCCGCCATGCGGAGCAGGGACCTGCACTTTGAAGACATAAGTTAAAATGGCTGCAATAGAAGACCCCAGCATCAGTATCGGAATGACTTTCAGAGGTTTCTTAGCAGCAAACGGAATTGCCCCCTCTGTAATATGGGTGGAACCTAGCAGGAAGTTTACATATCCCGCACTGCGCTCACTATTGGAATACGCTTTACCCCCGAACATTACAGCAAATCCAGTTGCAAGCGGTGGAGCAATACACGCGGCAGATACACCTGCCATAAAGAAATAATCTCCTTGCGCCAACAATGCTGTACCAGTGACATAAGCAGCTTTATTGACTGGACCTCCCATATCGAATGCGCTCATGCAACCTACTATCAATCCTAATAAAATAGGATTTGAATCTTGTACACTTGTCAGAAATGACATCATACCTTTATTAATGGACTCCATTGGAGCGGAAAGAAACCACATGGCAAATCCGGCTATAAAGATTCCCAAAACAGGAAAGAGGAAAATTGCTTTCAATCCATCCAATTGCTTTGGTAAACCTTTCAGCAGCCGTGCTAAGCCAACCATAATATAACCGGCTAAAAATCCCCCAACGATTCCCCCTAAGAATCCTGTGCCATTCATATAGGCAATCATCCCAACAATGAACCCGATAATTAACCCTGGTCTTTTGGCAATAGACTCTGCAATATACGCACATAAAATCGGTACCATCAAATTCATGGAAATACCGCCGATTGTATTTAAATAATAGGCAAACTGGTTATATTCTGAGCTTTTTGGATCAGCAGAATTGATACCAAACATGAAGGAAATTGCTACCATCACACCACCTGCAACCACAAATGGAAGCATATGGGATACACCATTCATGAGAGATACATAGATACTATGCCAAATAGAACTATTTTTATTACTACCATGACCTGTTTGCTTTCTCTCCCTATCTTGGTGTTCTTTATATCTGGAAACATTTCCAGATAAGATTTGGTCTATGAGCTTGTCTGGTTCTTTAATTCCTTTACTAACAGAAACATTAATGACTGGTTTACCAATAAAACGGTCCGCATCCACATCTTTGTCGGCTGCAATAATCACACCATCAGCTGCTTCAATTTCTTCTTCGGCTAAAGAATTGTTTATCCCTTGCTGACCATGTGTCTCTACCTTGATAGTGACGCCCTTTCGTTTCGCAGCTTCTTCCAAAGCTTCTTGGGCCATGAAGGTGTGGGCAATGCCTGTAGGGCATCCTGTGGCCGCAACGATCCGATATGTTTTCATCTACATTACCACCCTTCTTAATTTAATCTGCTCTTTCAATTTCTGTAAATCACTTAAATCCGTTAGACCTGCTGAAAAAGCTGTTGATGATCCAGCAGCAGTCGCACAGATTAGTGCTTCCTCCAGGTTCTCCCCTTGTATCAGCTTTCCAACAAATACAGCAAGCATGGTATCACCCGCACAGGCTGTATTTACCACCTTCCCAATTGGAGCGGTCGTGAACAGAGATTCATTTTCATCCACATATAGTGCTCCTTTCTCTCCAAGAGATACCAACACTTTCCCCGCCCCTCTATCCATCAATTCTCGCGCGCCACCGATTAATTCTTTATCGGTTTTCAAGGCTGGAACCCCTAACAAATGGGCCAATTCCTCATCATTTGGTTTAATGAGGAACGGATGGTAAGGCAAGCAATTGATTAAGCTTTCTGAACTGATATCCCAAATTAGTTGAAACCCCTTTTGTTGGGATAATTTTGCAATATCAATAAAAACCTCATCCTTTATGCCTTTGGGCAAGCTCCCCGAAACAAATAGCATATCCTCCTCCGTTAAAGTTTGCAGTTTTTCAAGAAGTTTATTCTGTGCAGTTTCGCTAATTTCCGGCCCCTTATTTACTGCTTTATATTCAATCTCGCCTGATCGAATAAAGGTGTTTATTCTCGTTATGCCTTCTACATGAATAAAATCTACGGCAATAGATTTTTTGGCTAACTCTTGTTCAATAAAATCTCCGGTAAACCCACCTAGAAATCCTGTTGCAGTGCTTTCAATACCCATGGCTTTTAGAATAAATGATATATTAATTGCTTTCCCGTTCGCCTGATAGTCTTCTTGTCTACTACGGTTCACTATAAAAGGGGCAAATTGTTCAAATTCCGTAAAAAGGTCGATAGCTGGATTCATTGTGCATGTATAAATCATAGTGTTGTTCCCTTCTCTCTTAGCTGCTTGAAAATTCACTTTGTATTGTAATTATGGCACAATAGGTAATGAAAATGTTTACACAATTAAGCGTTTTCAATGTAAAACTTTACTTATTGGAGCTGGTCAAAATGTCAATGACATTTTTAAACAGGGTTAAAAATGAACATGATTCTTTAAGAGAGACAGAACGTTATTTAATCAATTATGTAAAGCAAAATATAAATGAAATCCCTCAGATTTCTATTGTTAAACTCAGCGAGCAAGCAAATGTTTCCACAGCAACCATCGTCAGAACAATGCAAAAACTAGGATATAGTGGTTTTACTGCTTTTAAAATTCATTTAAAGGATGAATTTGCCGCTAGCCCAGAATTTTCAATAGTGGAGAAAATTGATAAAGAAATACAAGAGGCTATTTTGAAAAATGAACAGGAGGTAGTTAAAACGATTGAACTACTCGAGAGCGGGACAATCGAAGATGCACTGCAAAAGATTATTCATTCTAGCAAAATCACTATCTTTGCAAGAGGATTTTCAGAACTTATAGCGAAAGAAATGATGGTCAAATTTCAGCTGTTGGGAAAAAGCTGCGAATTGCACGACGACCCGAATATCATCCGAACCATCAGCACAAAGATTGATAAAAAGTCGATCGTTATTTTTGTTTCGTTGAATGGAAAAACGGAAGAGCTTGTTGAAGCAGCTGCTAACTGCCAAGAAAATGGCGTGAGTACTATTCTATTGACAGCCAACCAAAGCAGCCCTTTATATGAACTTTGCGAGATTTCACTAGTAGGTTTCAAATCAGAAAAATCCTATTTCCCGGATTACGAGGTACGCTCTCGTTTACCGATACAAGTAATTGCCCGTATCATTTTGGATGCTTACGCTATCCGTATGTAGCACGGAGTCTGTCACTTAATATACTGGCGTAATTTGTCTTTGCTTGATCCTGTTAGAGCTTATATACAATGTAGACATTCAAATACAGTTACGAAGGGAGCAGATAAAGTTGATTGCAAACATAGCGCAAAAAACAGGCGTACTTACCGCAACATATGAACGTTCATTACAACATGAGCCGGAGAGTGTTTGGGCTTATCTAACGGACAACAGTAAATTGAAACGATGGTTTCTGGAGCTGGAAATCCAGGATTTGAAGCGAGGCGGAGAAATACGGTTTGATCTTGGGAACGGGAACCATGAGCGGATGAAGATAACAGAAGTGGATCACCAGAAGGTGTTGGCATTTACATGGGATAAAAATGTAGTTCGCTTTGAATTAACTGCTGATGGAAAATGCTGTATGCTCGTCTTCATAGCGTACTTGTATGAAATTACTGACCATACGCCAAAAGATTTGGCGGGCTGGCATGTTTGCTTGGATGTGATCGAGACCTTGCTTGATGGTCGCACGATGGAAGACCGTACCGCGATTTGGCAAACATATTATCCGAAATACCAGCAGGCATTGCAAAAGGCTGTAGCTGACTTGTGATTTCACAAGCCAGCTTTTTTAAAACCAAGTATTTTTAAGGAAACGTGTATATCAAGCGCTTCTTCAGGATTATTCAAATGAATACCGGTAAGCTCCTCGATTTTCAACATGCGGTTTTTAACTGTCTTCCAGTGAATATGGAGCTTGTCAGCAGTATTTTTATAATGTTGTTTTTCATCCAAGAAAACCATTAATGTGGTCAGCATTTCATCTTTGTTCGAATGATCAGTATCTAGCCATTTTTTGAGCTTGGGATTCATATAGCTTTCCAAGGCTATCTTTTTTTGGAGATTGTACAGCGTTCTATGGATTCCCAGCTCCATATGGGAAAAAATATTTTTCTCTTGCTCGGTGTATAGATGTTTTCCCATCTCCAGTGCGTCATCCGCCTGGGTATAGGCCTTTGGAAAATTCAACGCGGGATCAACTAATTCGGAGATCCCCACACATATTCCAAAATCAGGGGTAAAAAGTGTCGTAAGGCGGTGATATAGGTCCTTTTCCATATCCCTTGCTGATCCTTCAATAATGACAGCAATTCGATTCTCTTGTATCCGGAATTTGATTAATTTTACCTTCCCATACAAATGTAATGTCAACCGGTCATCAAAATGGTGCAAGGCTTTCGAATCAGAACTGCTGTTATTATCAGCGATAATGACAAGAAATTTCTTTTGCGAGGACATTCCAAGGAATGCAAGCCTGCTCTCTCTTTCATGAAATGATAATCCTGTATGGTGCAGCAGGCCTTCAATACTTTGCAAATATTTCTGTTGCCTTTTTTCTTTAATAGTCAGGTTTTTGACGTAATTCAATTTGATAAATGAAGCTGCAACATGGATAGCGATTTTTTCGTTGTTCGTAAGGTTTTGCTTTTGTGTAGAGACAAATAGGTACATCTTCTTTAGTTCGTCCAGCCGGATTATCATGGTATACGCCTTGGGGGAATCATATGCCATCAAATAATCATTCAAGCTTTCTGCACGTACAGTGTCAGTGTCCAGTTGAAAAGGTACACTATGCTGTGATGGGATCACTGCATTTTCACTATCATCATAAAGCGTAACCGGGCGATTAATAATGTCTTGCAAGGATTGGATGATGCTTTCTGACTCCTCGCCGTCCAAGGAAATCGTCATGAATTTTTCGTACATTGCCCGATAGTAGTTCAGTGTTTTGTTTTCCTCATTGAATAGAGCCTGCATGACATCATAGGTCACAGCATTATATGACGTATGCTTACTTATTTGGATTACAGGAATCCCACATTGTTTCCCGCCCTCAATAATACCTTGGGGGACTTTTTTTACATAAGCTTCCGTTTTTATAATGAAAGCGGAGATATCTGTACGTGCCAAACGTCTCATCAAATCAAGCTGCGCGTTATATGAGAAATCCTGGGTCGCATACAAGCTGGTCAGCAGTATCGTCTTTGGCTGAACCCAGCTCTCGAAGTCGGGTGTTTCCATGACCGAAATATTGCCCGCCTCTTTGTAGATCCCTTCCAAACCGGCAAGTAAATGACTTTCCTTCATACTCGGCATTGTCAATATATCCTTTATTAGAATCATTATTTGAACCCCCCGGTGCGCCAAATGGTAAAAAACAATAATATTATTTGCCTATTAGCGCAATTGTCTTATCTATGACATCATATTATACTATTTTTATCTTTTTAAATAGCCTGCCACCTCAATCTGATTCATACTATTTTGCAACCGTGATCATTTTTTGCAAAGGTTTTATCATAACTTCCATATACTGGTTAAATCATTTGATTCTGTCTAAAAATGCTTACGAGAAAGGATACAACTATTATGGACAATATACATTTGCAGTCAATCAATTCACCTGACTTAGGAGAAGTGACATTACTAGTAGGCGATCCAGGCCGTGTAGAACTCATCTCAGCAAACTGGGAAAACACAAGACTTTTATTGGAAAATCGTGAATTTATTCTTGTTTCCGGAACATGGAAAGGTAGACAGGTTTCTATTTGCTCTACTGGAATTGGAGTGGGCTCTACAGAAATAGCAGTTATCGAACTCATCCAAAGCGGTGCAAAAAAGCTTGTCCGTCTCGGGGGCTGCGGGGCCTGGAAGGAAGATTTGGCCCCAGGAGATATTATGCTCAATCATGCAATGGTACGCGACCAAGGTATGCTGGCAGCTTATGTAAGCGATGTATATCCGGCTGTTGCCGATTTCGATCTCTTACAAAAGATCAAATCGTATACTGCACGTGCCGGATTCAACGTACACACAGGAATCGGGATGACAACCCAAAGTTATTATCTGGGACAAGGACGCGGCCATGCCATTGAGAGTGGTCCAAAGCCTGACACATCATTGATGTCTTATTGGCAGGAAAGACATATTGCCAACTGCGAAATGGAAACTGCGGTTTTATTCCTTTTGGCTTCTCTATACCAAATTCCTGCCGCAAATTGCCTGGTTGTCCATGTCAATCGTCTAAGTGATCAATGGGTGCCCGATAAGGTCTATAAGGGTTATCATCTAAAGGCTGCTGAAGCAGTTCTCGGTGCCTGTCTCGAATGACAGGCGTCAAGATGTCTTTGCCTGCATTATAAATTTCATGTTGAAGAGGGGAATAATCATGACAGAAAACCTGCACAAGGTCAGTAACAAAGAAAGCAGATACAGAAAGAAAGTACTTGCTTCTTCTATGTTTGGATTAGGGTTAGAGGGCATGGATATCATGTTCCTGTCGTTCGTATTGACCAGCATTATTACTGAATTCGGTATTTCTTCAGCTGCAGGGGGATCCATTTCTTCTATCACCAATATCGGAATGCTTATTGGTGGGCTGGGGTTCGGGGTTCTCGCAGATAAGTTTGGAAGGATTCGTGTATTTACCTATACTATTTTCATTTTTGCTATTGCCACTGCTTTAATGGCTTTCGCAACCAATATTTATACAATTTATATTCTTCGATTCCTTGCCGGAGTTGGTGGGGGCGGAGAATTCGGAATAGGGATGGCATTGGTTGCAGAGGCTTTTCCAAAAGAGAAACGCGGAAGAATGACTTCTTGGGTAACGATTGGCGGCCAGGGAGGAGCAGTTCTTGCTGCTGTTGCCGCTGCGATCATCATACCTTTATTGGGCTGGAGATCCCTATTCATAGTCGGTATTTTACCTGTAGCATTAGCATTCTTTGTAAGAAGAAATTTGGACGAAACAAGCGACTGGAAGGAAGCGCATCGCCAAGCGAAAAAAGAAAACAAAGAAAAAGCTCCTTTGGCATTGCTATTCAATTCACCTAAAACGACATATGTCACCATTGCGTTGACTATCATGTCCAGTGTACAAGTCGCGGGATATTTTGGATTGATGAACTGGCTGCCATCCATTTTACAGAAGCAACTAGGTTTAAGTGTTTCCGGATCTTCCCTTTGGATGATTAGCACCATTATCGGCATGTGTGCGGGGATGCTGCTGTTTGGACAAATATTAGATCGCCTTGGGGCAAAAGTATCCTATGGAATCTTCCTTGTTGCATCAGCTGCTTCCGTATTCCTTTATGTTTTCGCTCACAGCGCCGCTGCTATTTTGATCGGCGGAGCCATCGTCGGATTTTTCGCGAATGGTATGAATGCCGGATATGGCGCCTTAATCAGCAGCTTCTACCCTACTGCCGCCAGAAGCACCGCCAATAATGCTATCTTTAATACAGGTAGGGCAATTGGTGGACTTTCACCCATTGTTATCGGATTTTTACTGGACAAGTATAGCGTTACCGCTGCAATGGCCTTCTTGTCAGCGCTTTATATCATTTCATTGATCATTATCTTAACATTGCGCGATAACCCGTTAAAGGGTTCGAAACATTTAGCAAAAACAGAATAGAACTAAGGAGAGTGAGACAAAACCCCAAGAAACGAAAAAAAGTTGCGCGGTACCATCTTGACATGGAACCGCACAACTTTTTTGTCGAATGCTGTAATTTCTTCATTGACTGATAATTGATAGAATGTTATTATTAATAGTACGATTCTGTGTAAACGGTTGCATGTTGCGAGTAACCATAAGCTTCCCTTATCGGTCCCTCGCATCGTCTGTCAAACGTTGAAGGAGAATTAGAAAATGTATAATCAGCATACGATTTACGTCATCGGGGATGCGAAAGCTTCGCAAAACAATCCGATTACAAAGAAGTTCAGCCAATTTTTCCTTGCTTTGGTAATAGACTATGACAATGATGAAATTGTTGATAGTGAATGCTCGGCGACTGTCGGATTGACCAATCGATTTGTCCATTCATTGTTTGCAGGGCGAAAAATGGATGACAGCATGATTGAACAAGATATTCGCCAACGGTATCATGGTGCATCACAAAAAGCGCTTATTGTGGCATTTCATGATGCAAAAAATAAATATGTACAAGCAAAAGCTGCTTTGTCTACATAAACCTAGGCAAAATCCAGTCTGACATTCACCCGTCAGGCTGGATTTTTGCTTCTATATTTACGAGGGGGAAACAGAATGATTACAGATGGTTTTATGTACCTCAGTGTTCTCGTGGCACTAGCCGCCCTGATGGTGGCAATTGAGAAGAAGTTCAACACGAATCGATTTTTTAAATTTATTCCTGGAATTGTGTTGATTTATATCGGGGCGGCACTTCTACAAACATGCGGATTGTTTGCTGATAATGATTCCGTAGATGCCGCCTATACCAACGTCAAAGGTGCACTGTTGCCGGCGATGCTGATGATCATGCTTTTAAAATGTGATATCAGGAGCATCATCAAGCTCGGACCGCGAATGCTCGGCGGTTATATGGTTGCTGTTGTCAGCATCCTGATGGGATTTGTCATTGTCTATGCCCTGTTCAAGCATTTCTATGCAGCCGACACGTGGCGGGCGTTCGGCGCGCTAGCTGGCAGCTGGACAGGTGGGTCAGCCAATATGATTGCGCTTCAAGGCATACTTAAAGTACCAGAAAACATCTTTGGCTATGCACTGATAATGGACACGATCAATTATGCTGTATGGGTCATGTTCATGTTCTGGCTTGTTCCGTTTGCCGGACGATTCAATCGCTGGACCAAAGCTGATACAGGTTTCATGCAGCAAGGTCTTGAAGATATGGCAGCAACCCAGCAGAACAATGATTCCAGCATCACATTCCAGCACATTTTATATTTGCTCGGCATTGGACTGCTTGTGTCCTCCTTATCCACCTATGCCGGAGATCGTCTGCCGGAAATCGGGGCTGTTATAAATGGAACAACATGGACAATCATGATCGCGTCTGTGGTCGGTCTTATTCTCGGCCAAACTCGGGTTTCCAAAATTCCGGGTGCACTGGATGTATCCAATGTCATGTTATACATCATTGTGGCACTCATCGCATCCCAATCAGACTTTTCACAGATTACACAGGCACCAATTTATTTGGTTTCCGGTTTTCTTATCATGATTTTCCATTTAGTCATCATGCTATTGCTGGCGAAGCTCTTCAAATATGATTTGTTCACGCTTGGCATTGCGAGCCTCGCCAATATCGGCGGGATGGCTTCAGCGCCGATGCTTGCTGCAGCCTATAGCAGAACATTGATTCCGGTGGGCGTTATCATGGCCCTGATTGGTTCATTCCTTGGAACTTATTTCGGTATGCTGGTTGGCAAAATCCTGGGTGTCCTTTAAATAGCCTGACACCCGCAACTTTCAATGAGGAGTGATGAAATGATTATCAAGGATTTGCAGATTGCACATCGGGGCATCCCGTTAGAAAGACCATTCAAGACTGCGCTGCGGACAGCAACTGAAATCGAAAGCATTGAAGTGGCCCTCATCTTGGAAAATGGCATTATAGGCAAAGGGGCCGCGGCTCCTACCTGGGTGATCACCGGGGATTCCGCGGAAAGTATCCAAGCTGCCTTACTCGGCCCGATCAAGCAGGTTTTGGTCGGAAAGGATGTCTATCGTTTTCGGACACTGCTGGCTGCCATCGAGTCTTGTTGTGTCGGCAACACCAGTGCGAAGGCTGCTGCCGATATGGCAATGCATGATGCCTACTGCAAGCTGCTTGGTGTCCCGCTTTATCGTTATTTAGGGGATAAAAAGCCGCTGGAAACTTGCATGACAGTCGGGGTAGATTCACCGGAAAAGATGGCATCAGATGCCAAACAAGCTGTTACAGATGGGTTTCGGCGACTGAAAATCAAAGTCGGATCCCAGCCTGGCCTGGATATTGATAGGATCGAAGCGATACGCAAAGCTGTACCGGATGATGTGATGCTTCGACTTGATGCGAACCAGGGATGGAAACCGAAACAGGCTGTGCAGCTTATTTCGCAAATGGAAAAGAGAGAATTCGGCATTGAATTGATCGAACAGCCTGTAGCAGCACATGACTGGGAGGGCCTAAAATTGGTCACCGATCACGTGGGCGTCCCTATCATGGCGGATGAAAGCCTGTTTTCCACACGCGACGCACTTCAATTAGTGGCCGGACATTATGTTGATCTGTTGAATATCAAGCTAATGAAATGCGGCGGGATAGCTAACGCTTGGAAGATAGCCAGTATTGCAGAAACATATGGGATTTCCTGCATGATTGGCAGCATGATGGAGCCAGGGCTTTCTGTAGGAGCAGCAGCACACTTTGCCGCCGCTCATCCAAATGTAATTTATTTTGATTTGGATGCACCATTATGGCTGACGGAAAAACCTGATACGATGCAATACAATAGAGGGGAAATCTCGTTATCTGACAAGCCAGGTATTGGCAGGTTATAGATTGCCAAATTTGAAAAGAGCTAAGGGAGGAATGGAAATGAATCGTTGGTTGATACGTTTGCTCACTGTTTTGCTGGTGGGAGGTCTCTTATATATCCCATCTGTATCACACGCAGCAGGCAAGCCTCATGGAAAAGATAAAGAAAAAACAGCATATATAGATGTAGCTGTCGCTACGCTCTGGACAGCACCAGGAATATTGCGTCCAGTGGATGCGCCATCCGCTTCGAATCCAGTAGATATATGGCAATGGAAAAATGATATGAGCTACGAGCAGCAAGTACAACTTTCAGATGACGGTATGCTGGAAACACAGGCATTGTACGGCAACAAGGTTCATATTTTAGAAGAAAAAGGTGACTGGGTAAAAGTGGCTGTTGCCGGCCAGCCTTCTCCCGGGGATGAATTAGGCTATACCGGCTGGATGCCAGCCTCCCAGTTAGTGTACAACAATAAGTTCGATAAAAAAGCTGAAAAACCTTTTGTGATGGTCACATCCCCCACGGCATTTATGTACCAAACACCATCATTTAGACATAAAGATGTCGAGCTAAGTTTTAATACAAAACTGCCATACCTCGGTGAAACGAAGCATGCCTACCGGGTATTAAAGCCAGATGGTAAACATGCGTGGATCAAGAAAAATGATGCTGCCGGCTACAAGTCAAAGCAAGCTATACCGGCTCCGACTGGCGAAGATTTGGTAGCGACAGGCAAACAATTCTTGGGCTTGCATTATCTATGGGCAGGTATGAGCGGGTTTGGCTTTGATTGCTCTGGCTTCACATTTACGATGTATCAATCCCATGGCATCACCATTCCAAGAGATTCCAGCGTCCAGGCAAAACATGGACAACCGGTAGATTTCGCTGAGATGAAACCTGGGGATCTATTGTTTTTCGCGCATGATCAAGGAAAAGGCAATGTACACCACGTTGCTATGTACGCTGGAAACGGAATGATGATTCATTCCCCGAATTCCAAAAAAGACGTGGAAATCATTCCCGTTAAAACGAAAGGATATATAGAAGAGCTGTCCGGTATTCGCAGGTATCTGCCTGATCATAAATAAGCAAGATATCTGTAGGGCACGCTTTATCAAAGACATATTTAAAGAGGACTTGCGTAACCTAAAGATGATTTCTGTATCAGTCAGGAATCATCTTTTTTATATCCCATTAAGGCCATAGCGGCGCGCAAAACGCATAAACCTGTCTTCTATGATACGGCAATTTTTATATATAACTAAAAGTTATCAATTTGTATATTTTTTATGTATTTTATTTATACATACTCTTGTATTATGATTAATTTGTAAGCCAGTAATCCTTACTATAACTTAGAAGGGTTCATCAGTTTGATTTTATTCATGTGACAGCTATGCTGTGCAATCACTTTAAATAGGAGGAGTTATGATGTGGATTATTACGCGTTATGAGGACACAACTATTTCCATGTTTGAATATAAAACAGAACAAGAGGCAAGAGAAGCACTCAAAACAATGAAGGGCAGTAAGATTCTTTCGGAAGTCGGATGTCTCCCTGTCCCTCACACGAAACGTAATGCTGCTTAACTGCTGAAAAATGTACAGGCCCTTAAGATGCTGAACCAAGCGCATCCTAAGGGCCTATGCATTGTATATCCCCCGTACTGGCAAGCCTCAGAAGGGGGGAAGGACCCCAGGAATAGTACTGTAAAAGTTACCTGTGTAAAGCGGGACATGATGGCTGTCATTCAGTCAGATTCATTCCATATTGGCAAACCCTTCAGGAAAATCGATCTTGCCACGGATACGAGAAATTGAAGTATTTTTTCCGTTCAGCCATTCATGAAATTTAAAAATCACCGGTGGCCGGTCGGGACCTATCGCGTACCATGCCTGCATCTCTTTTGGAAAGTAGACAGAGGTATGCAGCGTCCCTGCTGCGGCATCATATTTATCCGAATAGACGTCATATGCAGGGTTGTTCATAACCTGGAACGCCTGATAAGGATTGGTTGTATACTGCTGTTCGTTTTGGATGGTTTTTTCCCGGCGGCGCGACTCCTCCTGACGATAGCGGTTTTCTGCCTCCAACAGATGGAAGTGGTTTGTACATACGTTTGAACGGCGCACTGCTACTTTCCTTGGCGAGGCTTCAACGACATGCGGTTCACCAGAGGGATCCAGCAAGATATAACTGAACGAATGCCGATGCGGTATGTCTTTGAGGAGTTGCACCGCTTCTGTCACATTTTTGCATGTCTCCAATATCAGCCGCCCGATCATATTACATAAAAATCCGTCGGCAGATTTTTTTCGATGAGTGAAATTATATGCCATCACCAGCCCCTTTTCATTCAAACCATCGATTCGGCCGGTGACCTGCATCGAGGGGCCTATCGTAGCATAACCTGCATCTGTCGGCTGGTAAAAAAGATAGCGCCCTTCATACGAACGGGGATGGCTGTCATAATTGCGTACCATGTAGTCTTTATCGGCATAAACGGAACAGCCGCTGCGTACGTATTCCAAATAATAACCGCTGAACAGTTGAATTGCATCGTTCATTTCTATTTTCAATGCCTCGGCCAAGCCGCGTATTTCCTCTAATATGCCCGGGGCAATGGGTTTGATGATTTGTGTAAATCCCTCCGGGTCGATGATGAAATGCCTTTCTTTACGGGGGCCCCATTGTATTTCCCGATTAGGCAGTATGGGGGAAGACAGAAGTTTTTTTCCTTGAAAATAGCCGAACTCTCCATGTGTTCCCCGGAATTGAATCACATCACTGTACACGTTCGTCACGATCTCGTACCTCTCTCATCAAGAATTACCGCTAGGGTAGGATTCTTCCACAAAATGCCCTGGCGAAAGTCATACTTTATGCTAAAGACAGGGTCTCATTTCCCGCCAGCTGCCCCAAAACGAATACACGCTTGAACACGGCACCCCGTGTATCGATATCCTCTAGCGTATCCAACGTCCCATCATGGTAAGCCATCAAGTACGTACCTGCTTTCTAGATTAGCATCAAACAGCACCTTGTTACCAGGATAACAGGTCTCTTAGCTTTTTTGGGCTGATTTTATCGATTATTACTGGTTTTGTGTGTTCATTTTCAGGCTGTTAGGATAAATGAACGGTGTTGTATAGTATACATGCCCAAGCTTGCAGACTTAATCCTGCGCTTTTTTTATCCATGTTTATAAACCATGCGTGTTTCATATAGAATACATACTGTCACACAAAGAAAATTTTGGAAGATGAGTGGTTATGTCAATGGGCAAAGAAAAAACAGCCAACGAAAAGAACTGCAACGCCAATTGTCATTTGTCTAACAATTGGCGTGCAGTTCATTTTGCCCCCTGGCTCTACTCACGATTTCTTGCTGTTGCTGCTGCTTTTTGTTTCTGATATTTTTCCCAGGAAGAAGCTATCGACTTCAGATAGCTTTCCACGCCATAGAATTTTACCTTTGGATGGGGTGGGCTTGCTGTCACCGCAATAAATGCGTGTGTTCTTGAGGTGTATGAAATGGACCTCTTCGCTATTGCCTGATTCTGCCGATTTTCCTGCTTCAGAGAGCTGCTCGCTTAATTTTTGCGAGATATCATTTCCGCCCTCAAAGGATTCACTTAAGCTGTCGAAATAATCATACGCAGGTATTATCGTGCCTGACACGATCGTTCCATTGACAAGCAAGGAAATATCAAGCTCGAATCCATGTTTGTTTGCTGCGGTTACAAAAAACTCCAGAATATTGTCTTTTGCTCCTTCACTCATACTCTCATCTCCAATCGCGATTATTCAGTCAGAGGATGTATCATCATCACTTGAAACAGAGGTGTCTTTATCATCCTTGCCGCTTTTTTTTGATTTTTTGCCAGTTGTTCCTGTTTTCTTCTTGCTGGCAGATTTACTTGTTGACGATTTCTTTTTCTTGTCTTTACCACCATTGTTGTTGGAGGCAGTTTTGCTTTGTGATTTTTTAGAAGAAGTCTTTTCACTGCTGTCCTCGGCCTCGTCATCTTCTTCTTCGTCTTCGTCTGTCTCAGCGGTTTCTTCCTCCTCGTCTTCATCATTTTCATCATCTGGTTCTTCGTCTGATTCTTCTTCCTCTTCTTGCTCCTCGTCTGATTCTCCCTCTTCGCCATTCTGTTTCTTTAAACCAAGCTCCAGTAATTGATCCATTTTATCTTCCAATGTTGCCAAGCGAGTTTTCATTTCTTCATTTTCATCTTTTAGTTTGTTGTATTCCGAATCATCCTCATGGTCATTTTCACTGCTTAATTCGGACTCTTCATCTTCCTCGGATCCATCGGACTCGTTCTTATTGAAAAGACTGGAAGCTGAATCCTTCAATTTTTGAACAGCCTGGCTGGACTTATCTTTACTGCTGTCCTTTAGAGATGCAACAGTTTCTTTCGCTTTATTGCCGAGTTGTGTGCCTTTTTCTTTGACAGCATCCTTGTCGACAGCCTCCATTAATTTCTTACGGTTTTCCGCTGAGGAGATGTACCCGACAGACGCCCCCACTACACCTCCGACGACAGCTCTTTTCAACGTGCCGTTTTTCTTTTCATCTTGTTCTTCGTTCTTCTCGGCTTTTTCTTCTGACATGTTGGCTACCTCCTGTTATTTTTCTTCTGACATGTTCAAACGATCTGTACCTTCCTTGTTTTCCAATGCATCCAGACGTTCCCGCAATTTTTTGTTCTCTTCTTCCAATGCATCGTACGTGTTCTGGTTTGCCTGGGAGCTCAAATAAGGATCGTTTTCCCACCAGTCCATGCCGATCTCCTTCGCTTTATCGACGGAGGCGACAATCAGGCGTATTTTGATGGTGATCAGCTCCACATCCGCGATACCAACACGTATATCTCCGGCGATTACAACGCCTTTATCTAAAACCTTTTCAAGCACATCTACAATCGTATTCGATTGCATCGGATGCTCAACAGCCATAACGTATACCTCCATTCGCTTTTTCACGCCTGCTTAGAGTTATATTCACAGCAGGTTTCCCAAAGGTCCAAGGTCTATATTCAAGTCTTCTGCTGATAGCCCGAAGACTTCTTTCAATTCCTCCATCTTTTCCTCTAAATTCATTAAAGCGACACCCAAATCTTCAATTTGCTGGTCAGTCAGTGTGCCGCCTTCCACGCGGCGGATGGCGTGACGCTCGACAATTTGCCTCAATAATTCGATCACTGTCATCACCAGCTGGGCGAGGCCATCTTCCGCTTTGTCCGGATCCAGATTAATCCGTCCACTTGCTGGATTCGCCGGTTGCATCGACAAGCTCCCTCCTTTGCTCATCAAATTGTTCAGATGTGACATCCTTCCTGTTTTGTCCATAGGACTGGACGAGTGTTTCCACGGAGGAAATCAGCACTCGCAAATCAAGGTAGACGAGATCAACGTTGGCTATGGATATGATTAAATCTCCCTTGATGGCCACCCCCTTATCGAGAATGACATCCAGGATGTCAATCAATCCCACCTCTTTGTTTTCAACGGTTTCTCGCAATGTCGGCATGTTCTCATCTCCCTTGCATTATGAAAGGCGCAAGCGCCCGCTTAGCAACGTACAAACTGGAGAGCTTCTGCACGAGATAAAGGGAACACGGTGAACTGGAAGCGAACCGATGTTGACTTATCGCAAAAAGAAGCTTGAAGTTTGCTAGTTGCTAGCCGCTGGAGCTGAGCACGGCTGTTTCTGCTAAAATTCTCCATGCGGCCATTTTTTTATACTTCATTATGCATTATGAAAAACTCGAAAAATGATAGGCAGGCCATGGACCAGTTGCATTTATTCGAAACCCAGCCGGCTCCATTTCTTTTTCCTTCACATTGACGGTATCCAGGAACGCAGCCACCTTGTCTTTTGGAACAAGGTATACACTGTTCCAGCTCATATTTTCTTTTAACCCCGTCACATCTTTCCCTAAGTTCTTCTTGATATCTGAATCCATCGCGAATAAGCTGAATTTCTGATGAACATGTTCACACTGGCGATCCTGTTCTTTTTCTATCTCTTTTTCAATCAGCTGATCAATCTTTTTCTTCTCAAAAAACTGACGTCCCTTTGGGAGCTTTTCCATTTCCTTTTTCTTTTCCTCGATGTGCGGACTATTGCCGCTGACACGCTCTTTTAATGCATCCTCATCACAGTAAATCTTGATATTCCACTCTTCATTTCCTTTTACCAGCCGGAAAGATTCTTCTATCTTATCTTTTTGAGAAGCGACGGATTCTTTCAAACTGCCGACGTTATTGTAGATCGTGCAAAACTTTAACGGAATAATGGTATAGTCCTGGTGGAGTCTGGTTAAAACCTTGTGATGATGCAAGGCTTTATCTTGCAGCCAGGGCATATCATTATTCACTTTCTCTTTGATATTCTCTTCGGTGAATTCATCGCCGTCCAGATCGCTGACTATGGCGGTAATATCCTCAAGTGGAAGGGTATATAATGCATTTTTGTCATCAAATCCCTTTACTTCAGGGAGTTTTTTCACATTTGTTTCATGTGTCGGTATAAGCGCATATAGATAAACTTTTGTCATTTTTCCTCTTCATCCTTTTGCTTTGTCAGTTCTTCCCATTGCTCCATTTCTCTGCGTTTCGCTATTTCGTACCGTTCCATCAGCTCAGTTTCTTGCTGTTCATAAACCTCCCCTGAGATTTCATCGAGCTCATACATCGTCTGAAGCTGCACCAATTTACGCTGAATCGTGTTCAGGTCATACAGCTCCTTATCGGCCTCCTCTTGCACTTTTTCGCCAACCTTTTTCACAAGATGGACAGGTGCGGTGAACAATTTAAAAAGCATTATGTTTCTTCGACCGTCAGCCGGATATTGATGAAATTATAAGCCGGCCACGGCCCTGTATACTGAAAGCCGACCTTATCCTGCCATTTCTCATACGCTTTGTTCACCGCATCATCAAACGCTGTCTCATTCTCTTTATCTACCAAAAAGGAAGCATTCAGCAACATGCGCTCTCCAATCGGATCATTCGCTTTGGCAGCCTCTGCTTTTTCTGTAAGGGGCATGTAAACATCTTCTTTGATCTCGTTCTGGAGACCCTCGACCATTTTCTGTGCTGCTCCCCCGAGTTTGATTCTGTCGTAATAGCCTGCTGCTTCTGATTTGCTCTGGACGGTATCAGCCATTGCGCTGATTTGCGGATCGCGCTGGACTTCCTGCTCCAGCCATTCCTTTTTACCGATCACTTTGAGGCCAACCTCCATCTTTCCTTTTATTTTTGGAAAAAGCTCCGAAAACTGCGGATATAAATTTTCCAACAAGGCGGCCACATCCGCTCTTGTCTTGAATACATTGCCGAAACTGATCGGAATCACCGTATCACACCGCCCCATCACGCTGGCGATGACCTCCTGGTGCATCAACAAATTTTCCTTATTCGGCTTATATATTTTCATTGGTACTTCTGCAGCGACCATGGCGGCGTCTTTGAAGTGGATGGTAAAGATTTTTCTTTCAGTTCCTTCCACCATCACGCTTCCGAAGTCCTTTTCTGCTTCTGTTTGCATGCCGCAGAAGATATAAATACCTTTATCAGCATTTTCCACTATTTTTTCTCCTTCCCCTTTTGGCTTTCTGTATTTTCACATGTGTGGAGAATCAGTTTTTCGGCTTTCTCCATCGCATTGTCGCTATCCAGACAACGACTCAGCGTGAATTTCAACATATCCTGGCACAGCTGCTGAAAAGCTTTATCTGAACCATCTATCACGATATCTTCACGTGCCGCAAGCTGGCCAATCATAAGCGATGTCCTTAAACTTGGGCCATACCTGTCTGCTTCTTTGCAGGATTCTCTCAATTTGCTGACAATACTTGTAATCACTGTGGCATCCCGCCGGCTGATATCACATGTTTTAGCTACGATTGCCGATTCCTGTTCTGCATTTTGATGAGGGATCGGTATCGTAATCAGCCGGTCCCATAAAGCGTCTTGCGCCTGGAAGACTCCGGCATATTCCACCGGATTGCTTGTGAAAATGATTGAAAAAGAGGGATGCACTCGTTCAAAGGGTTTGGTAGCTTTCATGCCATACAAAGGGATGACGCCCTCTTCCAATATGGAGAGAAAAATATTATTGGCTGCTGCCGTTGAACGAGTGAACTCATCATAAATCAACGTATAGCCATTAATTGCTGCTTCAAGCAAACGGCCGTTTTTCCACGTTTCGGTGACACTTTCATCTTTTTTATAAACAGTCCGGATATATTGATCTACTACTTTTTTGCTGGTGTAGCCTGTAAAATCTCCAATTAAATCTCTGTTGTTTAACTCATGATTGCCATGTATGAGCATGATCGGTCTTTTTTTCTTTTTAGCCAGTGCGAGTGCCAAAGTCGTTTTCCCGGTGCCAGCCGGCCCGGTATAGTGAACTGGGTAACCCGCTTTGAGATATGCCAGCGATCGTGAAAGCAGTTTTTTTGTTTCTTCATTCTGAAAGAATTGGTTTGTATCCGAATGGACCTTCTCTTTTATAAAACTCATCGGCCTCGTCCTCCAGTCACTTCATCAGTTTTCAATTTTGCTTCGATAACGGATTTCCAACCGTTTGAATGAAGTGACCGCTTTATCTTTGTTCATTTTCACATCATAGACTCCAACCATTTCATCTTTTGCATATTTCTTCATATATTCTTTTTCCTCAATGACTTCCACTGTTAGCCGCCAGCCATCCTCCTCTGTCTCTTCTACTGCAGTGATTTTATGTGGAGGGGCGACATGTTCCGCAAAAAACTGATTCACATTGTCCATCACTTCTTTGATTTCCATTATTTTCCTCCATCTCTTGCATAGTAAAGTGAAGGGGCCGCCTTATCCAAAGGCCCCCTTCACGGACTGTTAAATACTGAATTGTGCGTTTCGTTCATTTTGCTGTTGGGGTAGACCTTCCTCTTCCACCTCATCTCTTAAAAGGCCGACCGCCTCTGCATAACGCAACCATGTATCGACACTGGCAATGACGACTCTAGCCTCCACTGTCAAAATTTCAATACCTACTACGGAAACTCTTGCATAGGCATCAATTACAATACCTTTATCGAGAATGCGGTCAATCACCTCTGCTAAACTGGAACTGTCAGTCGATTTTTGAATAGCCATTTCATATTCTCCTTTCGAATTGTCAGTTTACGAGCCTACCTTTTTGATATCATTAGAAGATTTGATATCGGAGGTCTTTTTCACATCTGCCGGGCCCTTGATATGCGTGGCGCTTTTTATATTGGAAATACCTTTGATATCTTTCATTCCTTTTACTTTTGCCTGATGATTGTTTGAAGAAGAAACCTTGCTCTGGAACTCCTCCCCGGCCTCTTTCAAATTGCCGAGCTTATCCTTTAATGCCAGTAAAGCCTGCTGCGTCTTGTCCTTCGCTTTTTCCGCTTTGGAATGAACCTTTTGTGAATTCTCATCCTTCTTTTCGGAGAGCTTTTCTGAGGCTTGCGCAGCTTTGGATTGGACTTTCTCCTCAATCTTTTTGGCTGATTGCTTCTGGGCTTCTTTCTTCGCCTTTTCTTTCCATTCATCAGGAGCCTTCTCAACGGCTTTCTTTGCCAACTTTCCGACCGTTTTCTTTACAGGGCCCGTGCTCATTTTTCCTCCTCCTCTCCGTTTGTTTGTCCTATTGCTCCATGGCCTGAAGCAGTTTGTTAAGTTTATCCTCTATACGGTTCAAGTTCTCATTCAATTCTTTGTTTTCTTCTTTCAATTCCTTATACTGGTCTGTCATATCTGTTTGCGGTTCATTTTTACCGGCATCATTTTCACGATGCGCAGCCTTTTGTTCCTGCAGCGGGTGAAATATTTTTTGCTGGTATTTGGTCAGTGAATTGGAAAGGCTCTGCTTCAGCATAATCTTGGCCTGATCATAGATAAGCTCCTGGGCTGTTTCACATAATTCCTTGCCCGCTTTTTGAAGCATAGCCGACTGGCCGATTTTGCTGACGATCTTCTTTCCTGTGTTCGCACTTGCCAACAGCCCGACCCCTGTTCCGACGACACCGCCAATAATAGCGGGATTTACCGCAGGTTGGGTTTGATTTGTCTTTGTCTGGTCTGTCACCTATTTCCTCCTTTCTGCCTGAAAAGGAACCGCTTATGGTTTCGTGCCATTCCAATGATGGATTAACCTTCGATTACATTTTTTCTTTTGAAGGTTTATTGGGTTAATATCCCATCAAAGACCGTTTAAAACATTTATTTCTCTGCAGCATGGATATAAGCTTGATCGAAGAAACCATTTGTAACACAATGGTTTTCCTGTTTTTGGTAAAATGATTTTGCTTCAGGACTTAAGTGCTCCTCTTCCACATTTTTATTCCTGTCTTGCCAGATGGCATATGAAAATTATTATTACAGCGGAATGATATTTTCGTAACAAAAAACGAACCAGCCCCGTATTTCCTGGTTCGCTACCGTGCATTTTGTTATCTGACTTAGGTATCATTCCCATATCTCTGCTTGGAGGTTTATCGCAGCCTTAGAAAGTGTATATAGTAATTAAGTAACAAAATAACGTCAAACAAACTGACAGGAGTGGGTGCAATGAAACGTTTTGAGAATATCCTAGTTGCTTTTGATGGTTCATTAGGCAGTATTCAAGCGTTGGAAGCAGCCGAGTCCCTTGCAAATGATCAGCAATCACATCTTACGGTTGTTTATGTTCATGACGAGTCAAACGAAACATCTGTTTATCCTCCGTCTGCCACATCCGCGCAGGATGAACTGAATCTGACTCAAGCGCAACCCTTTATCGGCCCGGGCCCCATGCCCGCCTCTCCACCTCATACTCAGGAAAATCATGAGCGAGTGGTCTGGGAGGTTGATAAATCAGACCAGGTCATTTCCAATGCCAGAAGCCGCATTTCCGATGTCATCGATGCCGATTACGAAGTGCTGTCAGGAAAACCTGCGGCGGAATTGGCTAAGTATGCGGAAGAACACGATGTAGATCTCATCGTTATCGGCAATCGCGGTCTCAGCGGTATTAAAAAACTTGTTATGGGCAGTGTCAGCCAAAAAGTGGCCAACCATGCAATGTGTGCAGTACTCGTAGTGAGATAATTGCTCAGACTAACCGGTTCCTGATGAAAACAGAATAGGCATTATGACAGTGAAACGCTGATTCATGGTAACGAAAAGTCCTCCTGGGTACTATGCTCTGGGGGACTTTTTTACACAATTATAGTCTTTTCAAGTCACTCCGAAAAAAACAATCGTATTTTTCTGAAGATAATGTATGCCGCTTCTCTTTGGAACACAAATAAAATAAATAAGGCTGTCCACAAGTTTTTTTACCTTGTGAGACAGCCCTCTCCAAATACTAATTGCTATGCCTCTTTATTCAACACCGCGATAAAGCGCTCAAATGCACACTTTTCTTTGAAAACTCCGGCGTCTTCCAAAACACGGGAAAATTTCTTTGCCAGCTCTTTCTTCATTATTGTTTTTGCTTCCTCATCCTTCTTTAGCGTTCCATACGCCTCTTTTAATTGCTGTGCCCATTCCTGGTGGTAATCAGCGACATCCTGAAGTTCTCCACCTAATAAGAAATTTTCAATTACCTGCAGTTCATCCTTCAGCCGTGCAGGAAGAACAGCGAGCCCCATCACTTCAATCAGGCCGATATTTTCCTTTTTAATATGCTGCACATCTGCATGGGGATGAAAAATCCCAAGCGGATGCTCCTCAGACGTACGATTATTACGCAGTACTAGATCAAGTTCATGCTTGCCATGGCGCATACGGGCAATAGGCGTAATTGTATTATGTGGTGTATCACCGGTGAATGCAGCGACATTCGCTTGCTCATCCGAATAATGGCGCCATGTTTGCAATATATAGTCTGCTGCATCTGCTACCTGGTCTGCATCCACGCTTCTCAGACGGATGACTGACAGGGGCCAATGCAGAACGGCTGCAGAAACTTCCGGAAATGGATTCAGCGTAAAACTAAAAGCCGCTTCCGCTTTCGTCATGGCGAATTCGTATCTTCCGCCCTGATAATGATCGTGACTTAAAATCGAGCCGCCGACGATGGGCAAATCCGCGTTAGAGCCAATGAAATAATGAGGGAATTTACTTGTGAACTGCATCAGCCGCTGAAATGCTGTTTTATCAATTTTCATGTCCCTGTGCTGTGCGGCAAGAACGATACAGTGCTCATTGTAATAAACATATGGCGAATACTGGAAAAACCATTGTTCCCCCATCAGGTCCACAGGAATGATACGATGGTTCGCACGTGCCGGATAGCCGGTACGGCCTGCATAGCCCTCATTTTCCACACACAACATACACTTCGGATAAGCGACAGTTTGTTTTAGCTCCCGCTCCCGTTTAATTTGTTCCGGATCTTTTTCCGGCTTCGACAGATTGATCGTGATGTCCATCTCTCCGTAAACCGTATCTGCTTTGAAATGAATATTCTTACGGATTCGGTTCATTTGGATATAATTGCTGTTCTTGCTTAGCTCATAGAAATAATCCGTAGCTGCTTCCGGTGATTGGTCGTACATGCATGCGAATTCACCTTGAATGACAGATGGGCGGGCAACAAAACAATTCATCATATTTGCAGCCAGCATTTCTTTTTCATCGAATACATCGGCAATGACGTTATTCGCAATCGCATTATCTACCAATTTATCCAGCAAGTCTGGAATCGAGGCTTCACTGACTCTATCCAGCTGTTCAGGAAATGCCTTCAGCTTTAGCAGATGCATCAACTGGTTGCGCGCATAGACTTGATCGGCAGATGTGATCAACCCCTTTTGTAAAGCTGCATGCACGAGCCCTTCTATGTCCTCATAAATCATGTCATATTACTCCTCTCCATAACCGTGCGGATGGTTCTGGTGCCAGTTCCATGCATCCTCCATGATTTTTTCAATTGATGTACGTGCAGGATGCCAGCCAAGCACATGTTTCGCTTTATCAGAGCTTGCAATCAATATGCTTGGGTCACCGGCGCGGCGTTCGCCTGTTTCAGCAGGAATATCCTTGCCTGTGATCTTCCGGGCAGTTTCGACCATTTCCTTGACAGAGAACCCTTGACTGCTTCCGAGGTTGAACACATCACTTTTTCCCCCATCTTGCAAGTAGTCAAGTGCTTTGATATGCGCCTGGATAAGATCCTCTACATGCACATAGTCGCGGATGCAGGTACCGTCAGGCGTATCATAATCAGCCCCGAAGATCGTGATCGCCTTGCGCTGTCCCAACGCGGCCTGTAAAATGATTGGAACCAGATGGCTTTCCGGACGATGATCCTCCCCGATCTCCCCCGATTCCCTTGCACCTGCGACATTGAAATATCTTAGTGACACATAGCGAATGCCATGTGCCTTTTCGGTCCACTTCATGATTTTTTCCATCGTCAGCTTCGTTTCCCCATAGGCATTTTCCGGATTGGTCGGCATCTTTTCTGTGATTGGTGTCGCTTCCGGCTCACCGTACGCAGCGGCAGTGGAAGAAAAGACGATGTTTTTAACATCATTTTCCACCATGACCCTGAGTAAAACTTGTGTGCCATATACATTGTTATCGAAGTATTTTAAAGGATCCTCCATCGACTCCCCGACAAGTGAGTTGGCAGCAAAATGGACGACCGCTTCAATCGATTCCTTCTGAAAAACATTACGCAAAAAAGCAATATCGCGAATATCTCCTTGATAAAATGCAGCTTTCGGATGGACTGCTCCTTTATGTCCTGTTTCCAGGCTGTCGACAACCACCACGTTTTTCCCCTGGTCAATCAGCTGATATACTGCGTGCGAACCGATATAGCCCGCTCCGCCTAAAACCAATATACTCAATGTACAGCACTCCTTTTAAGGACTATTTTCAAAAAGCCCGTTTAAAAATGAAAATGATATGGCGAAATCATTTTTTCTCTTACCTATTTTTTTGAACCAACCATTATAATTTTTTTGCTCCATCGTGAATTGCAGCTGTATAAAATGTCGCATCGTACCCGATGGTATCTTTATAAACCTGATTGACCTGCTGCTTGAATTCCGCAATCTGATCATCAGCCACAATGGCAATAGCACAACCGCCAAAACCAGCACCTGTCATGCGGGCACCTATGACTCCCGGCTGTTTCCAAGCCGTGTGGACAATCGTATCCAATTCCTTGCCAGTCACTTCATAATCCTGTTCCAGTGAGGCATGGGATTGGTTCATCAACTGGCCGAAACCAGCCAGATCACCAGCCTGCAATTTCCGGACAGCCTGCTTTGTCCGTTCATTTTCCGTCACCGCGTGTCTAGCTCGCAGACGGCTGATTTCATTATCAATCAGATGCTGATATTGTTCAAATTGTGAGACGGACAATTCTCCTAGGCTTTGAATGGGAAGCTCTGCCTGCAAATTACTTAACGCCTCATCGCACTCTCTCCGTCGCTCATTGTATTTGGAACCCGCAAGTGTTCTTTGCTTATTCGTGTTGATAATGATGATGCTGTATCTGTCCAGCTTGATTGGCGCGTATTGGTAATCCAAAGTCTGGCAATCCAAAAGCATAGCCTGATCTTTTTTGCCCATTCCGATGGCGAATTGATCCATGATCCCGCTGTTGACGCCGATATATTCATTTTCCACTTGTTGTCCCAGTTTGATCATTTCCAGACGCTCTATGTCTAAGCCAAATACATTCTCCAGCAGTACACCCGTGGCCATTTCAATCGATGCTGATGAGGACAGCCCGGCGCCGTTCGGAATATCACCATAGAAAAAAATATCCGCGCCGCCGGAAATCTCATATCCAGCCTCCCGGATATACTTTATCATGCCTTTCGGATAATTGGCCCAATCATCTTGTTTACAATAATCCATATCTTCCAGTTCACTAGTAATGATCCCTATTTCCGGGAAATTGGCTGAATAAAATCGAAAATACCGATCCTTCCTTTTAACCGCCAATGCATATGTTCCAAATGAAATTGCAGCAGGGAACACATAACCGCCATTATAATCAGTGTGCTCACCAATCAGATTGATTCTGCCTGGCGCAAAAAAGCGCATCGGTCCCTCATTCGTATCGAATACACGCTGAAAATCCTGTACCAAATCTTTTTTCATGCAAAATCCCCCCTCAATACTGATGTTATTTCCTTATCTGTTTCCATTCTACTATGAAAGCGGTTTTCTTCACAATGATTTTATATTATTTTTTAGTAAAAAATTAAATTTATTTTACTAAAATAATCTTGTGCTTCGAACGCTTTACAAATAATTATTGAAAGCGTATACTCAAACGTGCATCGTTTTAGAAAGGATTGGTGAGAGATGGCAAGTAAAATTGTCAGTAAAAAATTGATATTTTTTCTAGGTGCTTTAGGCGGACTTCTGTACGGTTACGATATGGGCGTCATTTCCGGGGCACTTTTATTTATTAAAGATGATATACCTTTAACCAGTTTTACGGAGGGCTTGGTCGTAAGCTCCATGCTGATTGGAGCAATTGTTGGTTCGGGTTTCAGCGGGCCGCTTTCTGACCGGATGGGCCGCCGCAGAGTGGTATTTATGGTTTCTGTCATATTCATTATCGGTGCATTGGTGCTTGCTGCTGCACCATCAATGGCGGTACTTGTCACTGGCCGGCTGATTATCGGTCTTGCAGTTGGCGGATCGACTGCCATCGTTCCTGTTTATTTGTCGGAAATGGCTCCGACAGAACAGCGCGGGTCTCTCAGCTCTTTGAACCAGCTGATGATTACTATCGGTATCTTGGCATCCTACCTTGTCAATTACGCTTTTGCTCCTATCGAAGGATGGCGCTGGATGGTAGGCCTTGCTGTCGTGCCTTCCCTGATTTTGATGATAGGCGTGCTATTCATGCCGGAAAGTCCAAGATGGCTGCTGGAGCACCGCAGTGAGGAAGCTGCACGCCGTGTAATGAAGCTGACCAGGAAGCCTGATAAAATCGATCAGGAAATTGATGAAATGCGCAAGATTAACGAGGTTTCCGACAGTACATGGAAGGTGCTTTCTTCCACATGGCTGCGTCCCACACTCCTTATCGGCTGCTGCTTCGCATTGTTTCAGCAAATTATCGGCATCAATGCGATCATTTATTACGCACCAACGATTTTCAGCGAAGCCGGCTTGGGAAATGCGACTGCTATCCTGGGCACTGTAGGGATCGGTACGGTCAATGTCATCATTACTATTTTTGCGATTATGATCATTGATAAAATAGACCGAAAAAAACTGCTGGTCATCGGAAATATCGGCATGGTTGCATCATTGCTCATCATGGCCGGATTGATTTGGACGATTGGTCTCGATTCCAGCTTCGGCGCTTGGATCATTGTCGCATGCCTGACCTTGTTCATCATTTTCTTTGCTTTTACATGGGGCCCGATTTTATGGGTCATGCTGCCAGAATTGTTCCCAATGCGGGCCCGCGGTGCAGCAACCGGCATTTCTGCACTTGTCCTGTCGATCGGCAGCTTGCTTGTTGCGCAATTCTTTCCAATGTTGACTGATGTCATGGGTATTGGTGAAGTATTCCTCGTGTTCGCTGTCATTGGTATCGCTGCGCTGATCTTTGTATTGAAATTTTTGCCAGAAACACGCGGCCGCAGTCTGGAAGAAATCGAAGCAGATTTACGCAGCCGTACATCTGCCAAAAAAGCAACGTTTTAATTCGAATTCACATGCCAAATTGAAGAATGAATGGAAGCGGAGTTGAAATGGTTGGCAACAATTAAAGATATTGCAAAAGAAGTTCAATTATCCATTGCCACGGTTTCCCGGGTACTGAATGATGATCCGGCGCTATCTGTCAGCGAAGAAACCAGACAGCGCGTTTTGCAGGCTGCGGAAGCGCTGAACTATCAAAAGCATAAGAAAAAGAAATCGAAGCAACCACTGCGTATCGCCATCGTCCAGTGGTATACTCAGCAAGAAGAATTGAATGATATGTATTATTACACCATTCGGAATGGGGCTGAGGAAGAAATGGAACGGAAAAACTATACGTTCACTCGCTTGTTTCCCAGCACTGATAAAATCGGAGACAAACAGATTGACGGGATCATCGCGATCGGGAAATTTTCCGAAGCACAGATGAAAAAGCTGCAAGAATGGTGTCCCGCCATTTGTTTTGTCGATAATCGCTATTCTTTTCCGGTTTATGATGCCGTCGTAGTTGACTTTGAATTGGCTACGAGAGGCGTTTTGGAACATTTTGTAAAAAATGGCCATACACACATTGGCATACTGTCCGGTGAAGAAACATTCTCTGATGGTTCTAGTGTCATCATTGATCCAAGATTCCAGAGCTATAGCCAGTACATGAAGGAAAAAGGGCTCTACGAAAAGACGCATTGCTTCAAAGGCAGCTTCACTGTCGAAGCAGGCTGCAAGATGATGGAAAAGGCCATCCAAACATTAAAGGATGACTTGCCCACGGCCTTCTTCTGTGCGAATGATTCCATCGCTGTCGGTGCATTACGCGCTTTGCAGGACCATCGCATTCCTGTGCCGGACAAGGTGGAAATTATCGGCTTTAACGATACAAGTGTCGCAAAATATGTGTCGCCAGCCCTCAGCACCGTCCAGGTTCCAACCAAAATGATGGGCGCAACAGCGGTTTCCATGCTGGAGGAGAGAATTTTGGAAAAAAGGGCCATTTCGAAGCAGGTAACACTGGCAACAGAATTAGTGATACGCAAGAGCAGCCGTTAGTTCAGTTGTTCTGCACGGAAGAGGGTGGGACAGAACTATCCAAAAACAGCTATAAAGTGCCATTTCATATCTAGTTGATTGGAGCGAAAGGCGGCTGACTCCTTGAAAAAGAAATTCGCTTTTTCTGCGTGCGATGTGAATGCTGCCGAAGCGTTCCTTGTCCTGCGGGAACAATGGTTTTCGATGGGAAGCGTAATCGCAGTCCCAGCACGAGTCTGAAGCCCCCGCAGGAAGTGATTTTCTTAGAAAGTACATGAGGGAAGGCAAGCTGCATACGGCCTTTGCGGCCAACGCTTGCACACTCCTTGTCGGGGCGCCTGGCGTGCAAATCAACGAAATTACTTAGCTAGATAAAAAAAGTTGGACGGTTCCATGTCAAGATGGTACCGTTCAACTTTTTTACATTTCCCAGGGTTTTGTCTCACCCTCTTTCTTGTTGGCCACATTATATGGCAGATTTCCTGTTTATTTTTATAGATTGCAACTTGCCGTAGGTAAATGAACGCCAGGCCCATTCTAATGGTCCGAACCGGAAATACTGTAACCAAACGAAGCTGAAAACTGCCAGCATAGGAAATACGATGAAGCTGATAAGGATTCCAAGCCGTAGATTCAACGTTCCAAATATGCCAAAACCAGTAAAAATACCAACACCGATCATTGTTTGCATGATATAGACAGTCAATGCCATTCTTCCAATATAGCTAAGTGGATGAAACACTTTTTTCCATCTTTCTTTCTCAAGCAATAATAGAATTGATGATATATAAAACAGCGAAAGACTGACCCCGCTTATGATCAATAGAATCTGGACGAACTGTTCATTCATCACACCAAAATCCAGTATTTTTAAACGCAGCAGGAAAATGCCAATACTCAATGGTATACTGCACCATAAACTGTACAGCCATGTGCGTTTAACAAAAGGTTTATGTAACACATAGTTACTAAAGACCCCTCGCTTTGCTGCATATAATCCCATTAAAAACATAAATAAGGAGGTTGGAATCTCAAAGGGGATGTTTTCAAGGACGGGAATCACTTCATGAAAAAAACGGTAAGATAGCCATTCGGCATAACTGCCATTTTGATAAATATGAATCGCTTCCTCCGCTTTAACTTTTCCCTCCGCTTGCAAGTTGTTTATTTGCGTTTCTAACGATTCAGGGGAACTGAAAATATTGATCGATAAGAGACAGATTAATATAATGGCAATCGCCAATAACCCCTTCAGGATTGTTTTTTCTTTGCTTCGGTAGAAGAAAATTAACAGAAAGCCAGATAATGCATAACGCAATAAAATATCTCCATACCACAAAAAGATAAGATGAAGCAGTCCAAATATGGCAAGTGCTATCAAGCGGCGTGTATACAATAGATAAAACCTGCCTGTTTTTTCTTCCGCGCGTTTCATAAAGATATAGAAACCAATGCCAAATAAGAAAGAAAATATCGTAAAGAACTTAGCCTCCACAAAAATGTCGAGCAACATCCTCAAAAATTGATCCACTGGGGTAAGGGCAGGGGATAGCATATATAATTCATTGACTAAGGGAGTCTGAAATAGCGGCATATTCACCAGAAGAATGCCAGAGAGCGCGAACCCTCTGATAATATCCAACGAAATAATACGCTCTCCGCCCTGTACAGGCAACATTTTTTGCACATCGCGGTTCAAGTGACCGCCCCTTTCTTTTTAACAATAAAATAAAGCTTTTTTCAGCATGCTGTAAATCCAATATACATAATTTTCGTTTTAGTTGCAATTTGAATCGGGCTGCTGGGCCATCTTCGCGATTATTAACTCGTTTCCCTGCGTTGCCATTTATTTGAATCCACTGACAGAAATATGTTAATCTTTTCAAAAAGGAGCGATAGATATGGGAGAATCAATTCCAGAAATCACACTTCATGATGGACTTACTGTGCCGGCAATTGGTTTCGGCACATACAATTTGAATGGGAATGAGGGAGCCGCAGCTGTCCAAAATGCTATAGAGGCCGGTTACCGGCTAATTGATTCAGCTTACAACTACGAAAATGAAGGCACGGTAGGAGAAGGGATCAGGCGCAGTTCTGTGCCAAGGGAAAAATTGAGAATCACTTCCAAATTGCCAGGGCGCTATCATGCTTATGATCAGGCTGTGACCACCATACAGGAATCCCTGTATCGCGCAAACCTTGATTATTATGATCTATACCTGATTCATTGGCCAAATCCCAAACAGAATAAGTATGTGGAGGCATGGCAAGCCCTTATTGATGCTAAAAAATGGGGATTGATCCGTTCTATTGGTGTCTGCAATTTTCTGCCTGAGCATATCACCCGCTTGGAAAAGGAAACGGGCATCAAACCAAGCATCAACCAAATTGAATTACATCCGTTTTTCAACCAGGAAGCCTTAAGAAAATGGCATGAAACACATGATATCCAAACGGAGTCCTGGAGCCCGTTAATCCGGGCAAGCGACAACTTGCAGCATGATACACTGCAAAAAATCGCCCGCAATCATCATAAAACCATTTCACAGGTTGTCTTGCGATGGCATTACCAGCTTGGAGCCATTGCTATTCCGAAATCGGCATCACCCGCAAGACAACGTGAAAACATTTCGATCTTCGACTTCTCACTCGATGATGAAGAGATGAAACAAATCAGCGAACTAAGCCGTCCAGATGGCAGAATTAAACATCAAGATCCTGCCGTTTATGAAGAGTTTTGATACAAGCCTTGTAAATGGCATATTCCCTTGCTGGGTTAACTCAACTGATGTGTTTAGACTCACCCGCTTCATTAACAAAGCAGCGCCTTGTATACATGAACTGCTCCTCCAATTATTAGATGTATCCAACAATTGAGGTGCAGTTCAATAGAGGGCAGCTGCTTTTTCAATGCATTATTGATTTTTTCCGTTTGTTTCTTCTTTCTTCCCGGATGGCAAGCGTGCCATTCTCCACGCCAAGTTCGTCCAGCCACCTGCGATAAGCGATAGTAAGGGCGTCCGATTTCAGGTGCATTTCTGCTTGCAAATCTAATGGCAGCAATTCCGGTTTTTGGCTTTCAACGATGTCCAAATCTTGATAGAAAATGATGTCCTGGAATTCACGGAAGGAATCATCCTGCGCATCCAAGTCATAATTCCTTGTCAATAGCATGAACGCCTTCGATTTTTCTTGATCTTCCTGATTGACAGCCAGCAATATAGTAAATGCCTCATCTGAGCCTTCTGTCGTTTTTGTGAAGCGTGCAGTGGTCGGATTCAGAATCTCATATACATAATCGGCATACCCGCCTTTGGAACGCCCGTCCGGATTCGGTTGATAAACAGGGATTTTGCTTGTGATGAAGCGGTTATCTGCAAACGTCACATCATAATCGGTCACTTCCGCATGGTCCGTCTCTCCCAACATGCCTTCATGAACAAACATCAAGTGGGAGACATCCAGAAAATTTTCAATAATTCTTGGGGCATTCGCTTTTACTTCGTATGGACCACACAGGACGGTACGGTGCCCTTCTGCATGATACTCGGGATAGGTAATGAACGGGGCCGGGGCTTCCTCCAGATTGACCCAGATCAAGCCGTACTGTTCCTCGCAATGATACACGGTCGCTCGCGCTTTTTTCGGTATCGGTCTGTCACAAGGCAATGCAGGAATCTTGACACACGTGCCATCCGAATCATATTCCCAGGCATGATACGGGCAGACGATATGACCATTTCTCACTTTCCCCAGTGAAAGTGCTGCACCACGGTGGACGCACAGATCTTTAAATGCATGCACGCCTTTTCCATTTCGAAAAATCACCACACGTTCACCAAGAACGAATACCTGCTTCGGTTCTCCCTGCAATTCCTCGGCTTTACAAACTGGATGCCATTCACTCCATAATCGATCCTGTTGCATCATACATTTCCCCTTTCCAGCTTCAGCGTTACACTTGGTTCCTTTACCAGGCCGCAATCTTCAGGCTTTTGTGGTAGGATGACATTCAGCACCAAAGCTGCAATTGCTCCAACAGCTGTACCCGAAGAAACGAAGTACGTCACCAATTGCGGTAATCCACTCAGGATGTCAGCCGGCATTAGTACTGCGAACATCGCAGCCATGATAGACACGCCGATGACAAGCATATTTCTCTCGGTGAACGGCACTTCTTTGATCACTTTGAAGCCATTCATCATGATAACAATACATATGATGGCAAAAACACTATTCACTACCGCGGCAGGGATACTGGCAATTATGTTCATCAGCTTTGGCATCATACCAAGTATTACCAATATTCCCCCGCCGATGATAATGGGCTTGCGGCTTTTCACACCGGTGATGGCGATGATACCGGCATTGGATGAATAGCCTGTTACAGGCGTCCCTCCGAGGAAAGAACCTGCAAAGCACCCAAGCCCTTCCCCAAGTGCACCTCTGTCTAATCGTTTATTATCAAGGTGCTCACCCGTCACTTTACTCACGGTGAACCATGTCCCTGTCGTTTCAATCATAATGATGAAATAGATAGCCAGCATAATGAGAATCGCGTTCCAATCAAAGGCAGGTTTGCCAAATGCAAAGATACTCGGCATCTGGAACCATGCAGCCTTTCCTGCTGATGAGAAATCAACTAGACCATAAAAGGAAGCCGCTATGGAGCCAACCGACAATGCTAGAATAACGGATACAACCTTCACATATTGGAGCTTCGTTTGCGATTTTTCTCCGACATACATGCAAAAAATCAGAACAGCAGCGGTGAGAAATGCAACGAGCATATTTGGCCCTGTCTTTCCTTCTGCCGTATAAATAGCGTTTATCGCACTTGGCATCAAGGAAATACCGACGACGACAATGACCGTCCCAGCAACCACTGGCGGTATAAATTTTTTCACCGTTTTACTGAATAATTTGAACGGATAACCCAGTAAGGAGATGAGCAGAGCGCCTGGTATCAGACTTCCGATCATCACGCTGACACCGGATGTACTGCCGATGACAGCAAGTGCACTGATTGGCACGAAAGACGGACCCTGCATGACAGGAAGCTTCATTGCAAGCCCCGCCTGTATGAGTGTTGCCAATCCACAGGCAATAAAAGTCATTTGTATGAATAAGGCGCTATCTGCCACGGAAAATGATAGCATTCCTGCTAAAATCATCGGTGGAATGAAAAGATCCATGGCTAATACATGCTGGAGACCCAAAAATACAGTTTGCGGACGAAAAGCATCCTTCTTTTTCTCGTCGGCTGCATTACCTCTTTCACTAGCTGTTTCCAACTTTCTGGCAGTATTTTCCATCGTCAAACGCCTCCTGGGTTGTTTTCATGACACCAATATTCCTTCAGGCTGCCGTCATCGTCAAAAGACACGCGGGCCCGGCTGTGAATTAATCTGCATTCCAACCAAACGCTTTCATGAATGCTCTGCTGTAAACTTCCTATCTCATGACAAAAAAGCCCGAAGCACATGCTTATCCGCAACACAGAAAAGCAATGTACCCCGAGCTTCAGAAGACGAAATACAAAGGCTGAGATATACACGCTGACCTATCAGCGCCTATCTTGCCTTCAGCTTTTCATAGTCCGTTCATTTACGGTAAACAGGTAGAAACTTGCGGGCCATATCCCCGCGATTATATGAAAAACAATATGTCGTTGTTTTGAATGTTTTTAGTATAACACTCATTTTCCACAATGCAAGTGATTGTTCGGAAAAAAGTTGAACTCATCTTAAGCAATTTCGCCAAAACCTTTATTTTTACTATTTTACATGCAAATCCTATTTATATAGATTAAGTTATTCGAATCTACTATAATAAGCAATATACCAAAAACGAACAACGGGAGGAAAATATGAATAATCATTCGGAAATTTTCTTAGGAACAGCTTTTTCCAGCCGCTCCCCAAAAGAAATAGCCATATGCAAAGACTATCTCTTTTTCATCAATGCAGAAGGGGTGATTGAAAGGATGGTGGCACCCGACCATGCAGAATATCAGCAGCTGCTGCGCACATGTGAGAACGCGGAAAACTTCCATCGCTTAGCCGATGGCCAATATATCCTTCCAGGTTTCATAGATTTACATGTGCACGCGCCGCAATGGGCACAATCTGGCACTGCGCTGGATCTACCTCTTTATGATTGGCTGCATGAGTACACATTCCCCTTGGAAGCGAAATACGCAGATCTCTCCTTTGCAAAGAATGTCTATGAAGACTTGGTTGGAACTTTGCTTGCGAACGGAACAACGACAGCCCTGTACTTCGCTACGATACATAAAGAAGCCAGTATGCTGCTGGCGGAAATATGTGCCGAAAGGGGGCAGCGCGGACTGGTCGGAAAAGTTGTCGCTGATGACACGGAACAAAATCCTCCATACTATCGGGATGCAGACAGCAAGACTGCCTTAGAAGATACGGAGGCATTCATTTTGGCTGTGAAAAAGCTCGCCAAAAAAGTGAAGCAGGGGGTTTATCCCGTTGTCACGCCGCGCTTTATTCCAAGCTGCACGGACGAGGTACTAAAAGGGCTGGGAGAATTGGCTGCGAAGCACAACACACATATTCAGTCGCATTGCAGTGAAAGCGATTGGGCACACCAGCATGTGCTGGAGCGATGCGATAAACACGATGCTTTTGCATTGCATGATTTCGGTTTATTGAGCGACAAAGCTATTATGGCCCACTGTAATTTCCTGGATAATGAAGATGCAGCACTGTTCGCTGAAACAGGTACAGCTATCAGCCATTGCCCGCTCTCGAACGCTTATTTTGCAAACAGTGTCCTCCCAGCCGCGCGCTTTAAGGCTTTGGGGGTGGACATCGGTTTAGGAACAGATATTTCCGCTGGCGGCACAGCAAGCCTCTATGATAATGCCAAACAAGCCGTCGCTTCTTCACGAATGTTGGAAGACGGCGTAGATCCGGCACTTCCGGCAGAGCGTCGCGGTGTACCTGGCTCACGTATCACGATGAATGAAGCATTCTATTTTGCAACTGCCGGCGGCGGGGAAAGCTTAAGCCTCCCCATCGGCCGCATTGAAAAAAATTATGCATGGGATGTGCAAATCGTTGATACCAAGGTAAAAAATGCAAAACTCCCTATTTTTGATTCAAACGAAGATTTATATGATATTTTCCAGAAAATCATGTATAATGTTCGGCCGGAGAATATCCGCCAGGTCTGGGTACAAGGGGAAAAAGTCCATGAAAGAAACTGATCAATGACTTGATGCAGAGGGAGAATCCCCCTCTGCTTCATATTTTTTAGGTGTAATACGTTCGAATGAAGACGCATACTTGTCAGTTTGGCATGCTTACTTGTCGGTAGTGGTATAATACTTGTCCATTAGGCATCTTACTTACCAGTTGGAGACGGATACTTGTCAAATCAGTGTATTTACTTGTGAGTTCAAGATTAACGCTGTGCAACATTATCTACCATAAAAATTTCGAAAAACATTCCATTTTAGAAATTTTTATGGTAATAATAGCTATGACACAAAAAATTCATAGATTTCGTATTTATCATGTGAATTATTTCACATGATAGGGGGAGGAGAAAATGAAAAGTTTTCTAAAGAGCAAAGGGGTTTCTTTATCACCCAGGGAATATGTCATCACTGCGCTAAGCTATATGGCTTTAGGTCTGTTTTCATCTTTGATCATCGGGCTGATCATTAAAACCATCGGGGAACAATTAACTGGGTCTTATGTAGCGGCTATCGGTGCTTACATGATCCAAATGGGCAGCTTCGCCATGGACACGAAGATCATGGGCGGTGCCATCGGAGTGGCCATCGCTTATGGGTTGAAGGCACCGCCGCTCGTCTTATTTTCCGCTTTGTTTGCCGGCGCTTTCGGGGCGGAGCTGGGCGGACCTGCCGGCAGTTATGTCACTGCATTATTCGCAACGGAATTCGGTAAGATGGTTTATAAAACCACTCGTATCGATATTGTGATTACACCTTTAGTCACCATCATCGTTGGTTTCATTGCCGGGAGCATCATCGGAAAACCGATCAACAGCTTCATGCTGTGGTTCGGGGAGATCATCAATTGGTCGACAGATCAGCAGCCATTCGTGATGGGCATACTGGTTGCTGTGCTGATGGGATGGGCCTTGACCGCCCCGATTTCCAGCGCTGCTATCGCCCTGATGCTTGGACTTGATGGTATCGCGGCAGGAGCCGCAGCAATTGGTTGCTCTGCTCAAATGATTGGATTCGCCATTTCCAGTTACAGGGAAAATGGCTTTGGCGGTTTTTTAGCCCAGGGAATCGGCACCTCCATGCTGCAGGTGCCCAACATCTTGAAAAAACCGATTATTCTGCTGCCCCCGACTATCGCCGGAGCTGTCCTGGCACCCATTGGCACTGTTTGGCTGGGGCTTACGAATAACCCATCCGGTGCAGGCATGGGGACGAGCGGACTTGTTGGGCAGATTATGACGTTCGAATCCATGGGTTTCTCTATGGGAATATTAATCAGTATTCTCATTTTACATATCATCGCGCCTGCCATCATCAGCCTGCTTCTGTCTGAGTGGTTTCGGAAAAAAGGCTGGATTCAGCACGGAGATATGAAAATCCATTACGAATGAAAAAAAGCTTGCATACCCACCTGTTGGCGGGGTGCAAGCTTTTCAACATTATTTTTCAAATACTGCCCGCAAAGCGTCTGCAGCTTCCTTCAGTGCTTCTTTTCCCTTGTCCAGTTCCGCCGACATGCTGGCAAAACCATGGATCATACCCTCATATCTTGACTTGACAACCTGCACACCAGCTCTTTCCAGCTTTTCAGCATATGCCTCCCCTTCGTCACGCAGCGGGTCATATTCTGCTGTGATAATCGTTGCTGGCGGTAAATCTGAAAAATCTTCGGCTAGAAGCGGAGAAGCCAATGGATCTTTTGCATCTTCGGGGTTGTTCAGGTAATGATCCCGAAAATAAGTCAGACCATCTTTTTCCAAAAAATATCCTTCAGAATTTTCCCGGATGGAATCATTGTCAGCTGTAAAATCGGTGGCAGGATAGAACAGTATCTGATAAACCAGCTTAAGCGTCCCGGCTTTTTTTGCCAGCTGGGAAACTACTGCGGTCAAATTCCCTCCTGCACTGTCCCCGCCAACAGCGATACGCGATGGATCGATATGGAATTCTCCAGCGTTTTCCTGGATGTACTTCACAGCCGTATAGCAATCTTCCACGGCAGCAGGGAATTTATTCTCCGGTGCCAGACGATAATCAATAGCAATCACCGCACAGTTTGCGGCATTTGCCAGGGTGCGGCAGATATCGTCATGACTATCCAAATTGCCGATCACCCAGCCTCCACCATGAAAGAACACCAGAACGGGGTAAGGGGCTTTTCCTTCTGGATAATAAGCACGGAATGGTATTTCTCCCGCTTGACCAGGTATCGCGCCCTCCTGCACACGTTGCACTTCTGCAGCCGGTTCAGATTGCTCCTGATTCATCTTCCGGAATGCTTCTCTGGCAAGCTCTGGCGGGAAACTTTCTAACGGCGGCGTCCCTGCCGCTTTCATTTGTGCAAGTAAATGTTTTACCTGGGGATCAAGTGTCATCGGTTTTACATCTCCCTTTTTTAATAGACTGCTTCTACCTATTTTATTGCCCTACGACCATCAAACATGACGGGTGCTGCTGCAAGTACTTATGTGGCCACGGAATATTCATTTTCTCCCATCGCTCCTGGTCAGCATCCAACCGAAACAGCCCTTGGTTATTCAGTGCGTAAAAAATTCCAGGCTGTGCCGGATCTGCTGTCAGCGTATGGATAAATGAGCCGTCACATGGCAGACCAGCTGCAGTTTCTTTCCAGTCCTCGTTTCCCTTCTTACGATATATCGTAGCATACAGAGAATCATGGTGCGCCTTTGCAGCACTTTCCGAAGCAGAGACCAGACGGTAGTCCGCGTCTTCGGGGTGGAGGGCCATACTATATAGATAAGGATGATTCTCCAGACCCTCGCTCATAAATGCCCAGCTTCGGCCTTCATCCTCGCTTTGGGCATAGGCAAGTTCCGGATTTCTTAAACCATCGCCACAAGCTGCATACAGTCTCCCTGGCGCATTCGGATGCGCAAGTAATGTATGTGTATCCAGCGGACTCAAGAATGGTCTGTCTTGCCAATGCTTTCCATGATCGCTTGAGCGGATGAATGCTCCGAATTCAATGGACACATTCAACTGATTTTCATTCGCATAACTTGGGGCAATCCAGCGAACATGACTTGTATGCGGACGCGGAGGAAATTGCCAATTTGGTCTGGAAGGCAAATGCTTGATACCGTTGAACGGTATCCAAGTTTGACCAAGGTCTTCTGAAAAATACAGCGCGCTCGGTTCTGTCCCGGCATACACGATGCTGTTGCCATTACTGGACGTTTTGATTGGATGAACCATGACCCCTGTAATACAAGCTGAGCTTATGCCATTTCCCTGGTTTGGTCCATGATAAGAATTCACCTTACCGACAGCTTTCCAGTGGTAACCTCCATCTTCACTTTTCCAGAGTCCATGCCCATAAGTGCCGCAATACAGTCGCTGCTTATTTTGCGGATCGGATGCAATCTGAACAGGCTGCGCCCCCTGCAAATAGGCTGAAGCCCGATAGCCTTTTTCAGTCTCCTCCACCATCACGAGTTCATCTTCCATCCCTAATAACCATTTTCTCACGATTTAACCTCCCCTTCCCTTAGCGCAAGACAGTGCCGCCGGATATTTTTACGGACTCGCCAATGATATTTCGTGCTGCATCTGTGAGCAGAAAAGCGATGGTATTGGCAATCTCCTCCGGCTCAGACATTCTTCCCGATGGAATAGATGCTTCCAGCAATGCTTCAACAGAGCTGCCGGAACGTTCAGCCTTACGTTGCACTGATTGCTGTCCCATTTTCGTATCCACCCAGCCAGGACAAACAGCGTTGACCCTAATACCATGGGCAATCGCTTCGACCGCCATAGCGTGCGTGAAACCGATCAAAGCAAATTTAGAAGCGGCATATGCCGTATTGCCATATGTTCCACGCAAGCCGGATAACGAGGACACATTGACAATCGCTCCCCGTTTCAGCTGTACCATCTTTTGATAAACCTGCTGTGTCAACAGTACCGTAGAGGTATAGTTAAGATCCATGATTTTTTCCATGTCTTCCCTTGTCAGCTTATCGACAGTGTTACCACCCGCTGCACCTGCACTGTTGACAAGTAATGTAATCGATCCGCAGGTTTGCTCAGCGGTTTTCAGGAGTTTCTCCCTGTCTGCATCCACACGAAGGTCAGCTGTCTGCTTACATAGTTTTGCTTCAGGATGTTTGTGCTGGATTTCATCAGCAAGCTTTTGCAGTTTTTCCTTATTTCTGCCTGTAATCGTCACCGCCGCTCCCATCTCCACTAAGACTTTGGCGGTGGCAGCCCCAATGCCGCCTGTGGCTCCTGAGACCAGTGCGTGTTCACCTTTTAATGCATCACTAGAAAATATAGACATCCTCATCTCTCCTTGTCTTTTAACATCAGTTTAAAAAATATGCGCTAGTCTTATCTTCCTGTTAAAAGCAGGTTGTCAAACCTGTTTCGGGGGGTTTAAGAAACAAAATACCCGGATGAAGCAGCTTTTCATTCAATCGTTTCAGGAATCACCGTAAGATAGTCGCATTACCATAGAAAAAAAGCAAAAAATCCTTTGACAGGCGAATAAGGTTAGTGTACATTACCAATATACGAAAATTAATATCACTAATTAAATAATTGTTCAGTTTCTCGCATTCTTCGTATAAATTTGGAAATATGGTCCAAAAGTTTCTACCAAACTACCGTAAATAGTTTGACTATGAGGAATAACAAAAGCGATACGCCATGAACCCGGCAAAGCCCGGTCTGTTTCATGCTTCTTTTGCTTTCTGTTTTTTCCTTTTGTCAAACTCCGGTGAATACTGGAGTTTTTTTATTTCCTATGCACGACCAATGAACAGGGAGGCAAAAAGAATGAAAAGGGCAGTACAGAACAATACCGCTTGGAGTCATATCAAGGAGAACCACAAATTATATCTGTCAGCTATCATCATTGTTGTGATTGCAGAGCTGATTGGGACCAAAACGTTTCATCTGGGAACTGCATTAATCATCATTTATCCGATGCTCTTTGCCATCTTGATTGGCATTTTGCTTGAACCAGATATTTTTGGATTTTTTAAGAAAAAGGAGACAAAAAAAGCCTCTTCGCTGGTGCTTGTAACGATAGCCCCATTTATGGCAAAGGTAGGCGTGCTTGCTGGAGCAAATCTGCCCAAATTGATAGATGTCGGGCCTGCCCTCGCTTTCCAGGAACTAGGACATATAGGAACCATGATGATAGCCTTGCCGATTGCTCTCATGCTTGGCATCAAAAGGGAGGCAATCGGCGCTACAAGTTCTACTTGCAGAGATAAGGATTATGGCTTGATTTGTCATTTGTACGGAGCAGATTCTCCCGAAGCAAGAGGAGCGCTTTCCATCTACATCATCGGTTTTTTTATCGGCACAACGTACATTGGATTTTTGGCCAGTTTTGTGGCATCAGCAGATATTTTCCATCCTTTGGCACTCGCCATGGCTTGTGGAATCGGCAGCGGGGTAATGATGGCAGCTGCGTCCAGCACCCTCGCAGCGATTTATCCGCATGACGCAGACCAAATCATCATGCTTGCCGGCGCAAGTGATATGCTGTCTGCACTAATTGGAATTTACTTTACCTTATTCATTTCACTTCCACTTACAAGAAAGGTCTATTTTTGGCTTGAGCCAATCATCAGTCCATCCCGCACGCGGGATATCAAACAAATCAATGGTCGGAAAGCAGGTTGATCATATGGCGATGAATATGAAGGAGTGGACGATTTCTTTATTACTGACTTCCGTGATCACAACGATTATCGCGAATCTTTTTCAAAATAACATATCCGTTTCGGACTCCATACCCGGTGTTTTGATTTTGTCGGCTATCGCTTTCATTGGAATAGCAATCGGGCGGATTATTCCTTTAAAAATACCTGCCGTTGTATTCGTTGTTTTAACTGGATTGCTTTTGGCCAGTCCTATTTCACCAATTTCAGAGGCAATGATTACATATACTTCAAAAATATCCTTTATGGCTCCAATAACGATTGTTGGCACGGTGGCTGGTATTGGTCTCGATTTCAAATCTTTTTTCAGCCAAAGTTGGAAAATGCTGATCGTTGCCATCTTTGTTTTTACTGGCACCTTCCTTATACAGGCTATTTTTGCCCAGATTTTTTTAAATGCTACACATGCTCTAGGCTGATTTAAACAGACTGACACAGGAGGCTCACCATGGAAAAAGACCACACACACAGCGCGGATCTCATCATCGATAATTGTTCCATACTGACATCCGCGTTTGAATTTAAAAATAACCAGTGTATTGTTATCAAAAATAAAAAAATCGAGGCAATCGGCGATCAAAGTGTGCTGGCTGGTACCTATCATGCTGCAGAACAGCTTTCCGGAAAAGGAAAATTGGTCATGCCAGGATTAATCGATGCTCATACTCACACAAACCAGCAGCTGCTGCGGGGGAGAATTACCGATGAATACCCCATGATATGGACACGCATCATGGTTCCGTTTGAAAGTAATCTGCGGGAAAAAGATGTTTACATCAGCACAAAGTTAAGCTGTCTGGAAATGATACGTTCTGGGACAACCGGGTTTATCGATGCAGGCGGCCGGCACATGCACCAAGTAGCTGAAGCGGTGATAAAAGCGGGATTGCGTGCCGTGATCACTTGTTCCACCATGGATAGCGGCAAGGAGATACCAGCAACGATGAAAGCCAGTCCAGGATATAATATTCGCCGCAACGAACAGCTGTTCAAGGATTTCCAGGGTGCTGGTGATGGGAGACTGGACGTATGGTTTTCACTCCGATCACTTATTTCATGCTCAGCCGATTTGGTTTTGAAAGTTTTTGAAGCAGCCGATTCCCTTTCAACAGGTGTTCAAACACATATGAACGAATACCCGAATGAGATAAGCTATTGTTTGGAAAATTTTCGTATGAGGCCATACGAATTCCTGGAGTCTTTAGGCGTGCTGCATGAGAGATTCCTGGGTGCCCATAGTATTCTGTTATCGGAAAATGAAATGGACATCATCAAAAAGCATCAAAGCAAAATTGTCCATTGTCCCATCAGCAACGCAGGCAAGGGAATACCCAACACGCCCGGTTTGCTGCAGAAAAAAATGGACATCGGTATGGGGACAGATGGAGCGGCACATTCAGGTTTAAGTCTGTTTGACCAGATGAAGGTTTTTAAATCTATGATCCGCGCAGGATTCGGTGTGCCAATTCACGATCCGGCCATCCTGCCGTCTGCCAGTATTTTGGAAATGGCAACATCAGGCGGTGCGGAGGCAATGATGAAAGGGGATCAGCTTGGTACATTGGATGTCGGCAAAAAGGCTGATCTCATCACCATTAACATCGATCAGCCGCATATTCAGCCAACACACAGCATAGTAAATTCGTTGATAGAATCTGTGAATAGCAATGATGTCACTGACACGATCATTGATGGAAACATCGTGATGAAGAACAGGGAAGTACTTACGCTTGACGAAGAAAAAACCATCTATGAAAGCAGGCTTGCGGCCAAAGATCTTTTCGTCCGAGCAAATTTAGCATCCCTGCCTTCGTAAATAATTTAAGTATAATTGAGGTCTACAATATGTCGTATATACTGTTTTTAAGTATTATCACAGGCGCTAACTTGATGATTGGCGTCTTATTGGGGATATCCGGCATTTCCGGCTTTCTGCTCCCTTTAATCTATGCAGGGTTTCTAAAGATGCCTGTGCATGACTCTCTCGCACTCAGTTTCCTGGCTTTTGCGGTCTCAGGAATCATTGGTGCCTATTCCTATTGGAAAAGTGAGAACATGGATATGCGGCTGGTCCTGCTGCTGAGCATTGGCAGTCTTCCCGGTGCATTCTTAGGCGTGCAGATCAACGTGTTGATCTCCGAGTTTCTGGCAAAGCTGCTGCTCTATTTATTTGTATTAGCTGCGGGTATATCCATTCTGATAAAAAAAGACCATCCGCATACAAAAAATGCACGATCCATTGTGTTAGATCGTGTCCCAATGGTTATGTTATTAGGATTTATCATCGCGGCTATTTGTGCATTAACAGGTGCTGGAGGCCCTATTTTGTTAGTACCCGTTCTGGTCAGTCTGGGCATCCAAATCAGAGTGGCAGTAGGTGTAAGTCTTTTAAACTCTGTCGTGATCGCCCTCCCGTCCATCTCGGGATATTTCGCGCATGCCACAGCAGAGATCACACCGATGTTAATCATCACCAGCCTGCTTGGTATCATGATAGGGATTGTTACTGGGGCACGCCTTGCAAACAAGGTTCCTGTTCATCATTTAAAATTAACCGTTGCTATGATAACGATTCTATCTTCCATTTATATGTTGGCAACGCTGCATACAGGTTGATGATCACCGTGTTTTGAATGTTATGCCGTGCGTATCTTCGACTGCCAGCATTCTTCATTGTTTAACTATTAAAAAAGGACTTCCTTATCTGGGGAAGTCCTTTTACTCTGTAACATGATTCATAGGGGACATGACAGCCAACTTCAATCTGAAATCGTCACTCAGGCATTCAGGCTTTCAACGTTCTCTGTCAGACCAAGCATTTTTTCTGTTGTCTTCATAATTTGTGCAATCAGTTCCGTATTCTCTGTCAGAGACTTACCGTAGGAAGGGATGATTTCTTTTATCTTCGGTTCCCATTCCTTCAACTGCTCTGGGAAGCATCTCTGGAATACATCCAGTACAACATGAACCGCAGTCGATGCACCAGGAGATGCGCCGAGCAATGCAGCAACGGAACCATCAGCGGCACTGATCACTTCCGTACCAAACTGAAGTGTTCTTTTTCCGCCGGCAGTATCTTTGATGACCTGTACCCGCTGGCCAGCGGTCACTGTATCCCAATCCTCGCTCTTCGCATCCGGGATGAATTCACGCAATTCTTCAATCCGTTGTTCCTTCGACAGCATCAGCTGCTGCACCAGATATTTTGTCAGCGGGATGTTTTTAGCACCTGCTGCTAACATCGTGATGACATTATTCGGTTTGACCGATCCGATCAAATCCATATTCGAACCCGTTTTCAAGAATTTCGGCGAAAAACCGGCAAATGGTCCAAACAATAACGTCCGCTTCCCATCGATATAACGTGTATCCAAATGGGGTACAGACATCGGTGGTGCCCCAACCGCGGCCTTGCCATAAACTTTTGCGTTATGCTGTTTGATCACTTCCGGATTGTTACATACAAGGAATAGCCCGCTTACAGGGAATCCCCCAATATGTTTGCTTTCCGGTATACCGGTTTTTTGAAGCAATGGCAATGCTCCACCGCCTGCACCGATAAAAACAAACTTGGCAGTATGGCATTCAATCGTGCCACGGTCGTAATTACGTACAGTCACTTCCCAATTACCATCTTCCGTACGTTGAATATCATCCACTGTATGGTTGTATTGGATATTGACGTCTTCACTTTTCAAATGCCCCAGTAGTTTACGTGTCAGCGCTCCAAAATTGACATCTGTTCCACTGTCTATTTTCGTAGCGGCGATCGGCTGCTCCACTTTGCGGTCATTCATAATCAGCGGAATCCATTCCTTCAGTATTTCCGGATCGTCTGAGAATTCCATTCCTTTAAAAAGCGGATTGCTTGTAAGGGCTTCAAATCTTTTCCGCAAGAATCTCACGTTATCTTCCCCATGCACCAAGCTCATATGCGGTAATGAGTTGATAAAGTCATGCGGGTCACTGATCAGCTGTTTTTTCATCAAATAGGACCAAAATTGCTTGGATAGCTGAAACTGTTCATTGATTTTTACCGCCTTGCTGATATCAATCGAGCCATCAGACTTTTCAGAGGTATAGTTGAGCTCACACAATGCGGAATGCCCTGTCCCAGCATTGTTCCATTCGTTCGAGCTTTCCTCCCCAGGTTTATCAAGTTGTTCAAAAAGCGTAATTTTCCAATCTGGTGCCAATTCTTTTAATAATGTTCCCATTGTCGCACTCATGATACCGGCACCAATTAAGATAACATCTGCTGTAGTTTGGCTGTTACTCATAATTACCTTCCTTATCTTTGTATCTTAAGATTTGCAGAAAGGATGCAACCTAGCACCGCATCGTTTCTAAATCAATATATCCTAAATATAGTGTATCACTATTATCAATAGATTAAAATATTTATTCTTTCCGAGAAAAACCGAGGTACAAAGCTTCTTCCAATCCAACAGCAAAAAATGACGGTTCCACCTGAAAGGCCAGCATGGAAGAAAAATTTCATCATGCTCTTACCTGCTGGCAGGATAGGTTTTCTTCTCCTATCCTTCATTTTTTCAAAAAAATCAAGAGAAAATGTGATCCATTTTAAACTGACATGCGATAGCTAGCAAAAAGAAAAGGCTGCATCAATAGAAACAATTCCCAACTTCCATAGTGGTAAGCGGCTAAAAGGTAATTGAAAAGTGAAATGGAACACGCCCCGCCTCACGCTGATTCGTTGATTCCGGCTAGAACAGGGCCCAGAGAATGAAAAAAGTAAAGCGCTGTTGTACACGCTTTACTTCTTTCTTGATTATTCAGCTGCGGATAAAGGCAGCAATTTCACTGCCACAGTCTTTCATTTATTTATCAATTGTCTTCAGCACGTCATCAATGATGGCTTTGTTCGCAATCGGTCCGGTATACAGCCAGCTTGAAGTGGAAGGTATTTCAGCCACTTGATTATTTTTAACCGCAGGCAGGTTCTTCCACAACTTATTATCTAGTTCACTCGCGCCTTGCTTATCATAATTGATCAGGAAAATATAGTCGGCATCAAGCTCTGCCAGCTTTTCAAGGGAGATTTCATTCCAGCTATTCGTCGATTTTGCCGAAATTTCATCTACAATTTTAGGCGCCTTTAAGTCAAGGTCATTATATAGCACGTCTCCGCTGGACAGGTTTTTGGATACAATAAAGAATTTATTATTAGTGAGCCAAATTGCTGCAGCTGATGGTTTCTCTCCTTTATCTTCGAGTTTGGCTTTTGCATCTTTGGCGTACTTCTCATAATCCGTGAGCACTTGCTTTGCTTTATCTTCTTTATCTAAAACCTTTCCTACTTCCAACAATACCTTTTTCCAATCATTATCCTGCTCTTTCGCTGCAACATATGTCGGAGCGATTTTACTGTACTGGTCATACTTTCCGCCCTCTACCATACTGCTGGAATTCATCAGGACCAAATCCGGTTTGAACTTCTGGACTGCTTCATACGGCAAATCATAGGAAATGGTCGGCACTCCCTGCAAATAATCGTCCTGCAAGTAATCCTGGACACCATTGCTGACACTCCACTGTGCAACAGGCTTGACATCCAGCGCTGCAAGATAATCTTCCAGATAGGAAGCGACGATACGTTTAGGCTTTGTTGGAACCTTCATTTCATGGCCCATTACATCTGTCACTTGGCGCACATCATTTTTCTGCTTTGCAGATTGCTTATCATTCGCTTGATCATTGCTTGCGCAAGCGGCAAGTCCTATTGATAAAACAGCAACTGCGCATAACTTGCTGATTTTATTGCATTTAAATTTATAACGCATTCCAATCCCTCCATGATTGTGATAAAATAATGAATGCTCTAACTGATAATGATTATCAAGTCAATTAAATATCTATTACAGGCTAATGTCAACAATTATTTCAGGCTTTTCTTCTTATAACTTCAAAAAAGAGGCCATTCATGCTTGTGGGAGCTTATCATTCAAAGGAAGGTCATGACATGGAGAAACAACATGCAGAGGATAAAATACATAGATTAGATGCGGAAAAACCGTATAAACGAAAGACGGCTTTTTTCATCTTGACTTTTGGATGGGTTGCTATTCTGCTGGCAATTGTCGGATCGATACGTTTTGGGGCATCTGACATAAACACAGCTATTATTTGGGAGAGCATATTTCATTTTGACGGTGCTGACTCGGCACAGGTGATCATACACGATTTACGGATACCACGTGCCCTTGCTGCGCTTTTTGTCGGAGCAAGCCTGGCAGTTTCCGGAGCAGTCATGCAAGGAATGACAAGAAACCCACTTGGTGATCCTTCTATTTTGGGCGTCACTGCGGGGGCGCTTTTTGCTATGTCCCTTGCACTGGCTTTTTTTCCCGGAAGCAACTACCCCAATCTGATTTTTGTTTCATTCCTTGGCGCAGGCCTCGGAACAGCGCTTGTCTTCTCGACGATTTCCATTTCAAAAGGTGGTAACATCGCGGTTAAAATGGCGCTTGCCGGATCAGCTATCACCTCATTATTGATTGCTTTATCGACCGCTGTTGGCTTACGCTTCGATATTTCCAAGGATATGAGCTATTGGTACGCGGGAGGCGTTTCCAGTATACAATTTGGTCAATTGAAATATGTCATTCCAGCAATGATTGCGGGTATTTGCCTGGCAATTTTCATTTCTCGTTCCATCACGATTTTGAGTCTTGGCGAGGAAGTAGCAAAAGGACTGGGACAAAACACGAAATTCGTATACGTTGCTGGTATCATCACAGTACTGCTTCTGACTGGAGCTGCTGTATCCATCGCGGGCATGATCGGCTTTATTGGGCTGGTCATCCCGCATATTACCCGTTTTCTGGTAGGGGTAGACTATCGTTTGATCATTCCTTGCTCCGCTGTCTTGGGGGCACTTTTGATGGTTGGCGCCGATGTTATTTCCAGAATGGTCAATCCCCCCTTTGAAACGCCGGTTGGCGCTGTCACAGCAATTGTCGGTGTCCCTTTCTTCCTGTATTTGGCCCGTAAAGAAAGGAGTACGCTATAATGGCTTCCCGTCAATTGAAAAGCACATCAAAATTCGCTCTTATAGCAAGTATGCTTATCCTAATACTTATCACGATGTTCGTTGTCAGTATCCATACGGGCATGATCAATATACCGTTTACAGAAATTTGGTCTGCTTTTTTTGGAAATGATATTGGAGATCAGCGGGTGACCATCATTGATTTCCGTCTTCCGCGTATCCTGCTTGCCATCATGATCGGAGCCGGCATCGCTGTATCTGGAAGTATTTTGCAAAGTATCTCGAGAAACCCGCTTGCTGAACCAGGCATCATCGGCATCAACGCAGGGGCTTCCTTTGCTGTTGTCCTTTACACGTTTTTATCAAGCGGAGCCGCTTTTTTATCAGATACACTGTCTATTTTCGTCATACCTTTTACAGCCTTGGCAGGCGCTTTCGTATCAGCTATCCTCATTTATACGATTGCCAGAAAAAAGGGCGGTGTGACACCTATACGCCTCGTCCTGGTCGGTATTGGGATCAATACAGCTTTTTCCGCCGGAACCATGGTTTTACAGATGAAAATGGAACCGCAGGATTTCACCAAAACACTGACATGGATTTCTGGCAGTATTTGGGCAACCAACTGGAATTTTGTGCTTTCTACCTTTATCTGGCTCATCATTCTTATTCCCATGGCTATTTATAAAGCCCGCTTTTTAAATGTATTCAGTCTCGGTGACCAAATCGCCATTGGATTAGGTGTGCCGCTGGAAAAGGAACGCCTGAAACTGCTTATCATAGCGGTCGGGCTGGCTGGATCCTGTGTATCTGTTGGCGGGGGAATCACATTTTTGGGTCTCATCGCTCCCCATATCGCACGAAAACTCATTGGTGCCAAACACGAACAATTATTGCCGCTTACAGCTCTGCTCGGTGCTTGTATTATACTGATTTCCGACACCATCGCAAGGGTCGTCCTGGCACCGATGGAGCTGCCCGTAGGCATCATCGTGTCGGTTCTCGGCGCCCCTTATTTCATCTATCTGTTAATGAAAACAAAGTGAACGCGATTTACCCCCGGTTGCGAGCTGTATCCAGCAGCGGGGGTTTTTCATGTGTTTCCTAGCCAACCAGATAGATAGCGTACGTAAGCAAAAATTTTCTTTGATATGTTAAAATGGACACTATTATGGATTTAGGAGGGAGCACCATTGAATAGGAATAAGTTAGTGATTGTCGGTGCAGGACATGTTGGTTCATATGTTTTAGCAGATGCGATGAAATTAGGTCTTTTTGCAGAAATAGCTGTGATTGATAGCGATAAGGATGTTGCTTATGGCGAAGCGCTTGACCAGGAACACGCGACCGCTCTGCCATATATGACGAATACAACGGTTCGAGCCGGAGATTATTCCGAATGTGCGGATGCGGATATTATCATCTGTGCTGCCGGCCCAAGCATGATAAAAAATGAGGATGATCCAATGCCGGACAGGGCCCAATTAGCGGCAGTCAATTCGGAGATCATTCGGGAAGTGATGGCGGGTATTACCAAGTATACGAAGGACGCCATTCTCATCTTCATCACCAACCCGTTGGATAGTATGGTGTACATAGCGGAAAATGAATTTGATTATCCAGAGGGACGCATCTTTGGAACTGGAACGATGCTTGATTCTGCACGCCTCCGCAAGGTGATTGCTACCAATTATGACATCGATCCAAAAAGCGTGACAGGTTATATGATGGGGGAGCACGGGCATACAGCATTCCCGGTTTTAAGCCGTTTAAATATACAAGGATTTAGAGAAAAAGAACTGGATCAAGTTTTTCAAGGGAAGACAACCTTAAACAGGGAAGCAGTAAAAGAACACGTCGTAAAAGCAGCCTTCGATGTGTTGAATGGCAAAGGATGGACAAATGCCGGAGTCGCCCAGGCTGCTGTTACACTGGCAAAGTCAGTTATGCTGGACGAACGCAGTGTTCACCCTGTATGTACTACTTTACGCGGACAATATGGCTACGATGGGGATGTCGCGTTAAGCATGCCGTGTATCATCGGCAGGAACGGCGTGGAAAAACAATTGGAGATCATCCTCGATGCGCAAGAAATGGAATGGCTGCATCAGTCAGCAAATTATATTAAGGAAGCGATGAAAGTCGCAGGAACTGGTAAGGATTCTAAATAGCCTAACGTCCAATTCCAATTTTTTCAAATGATGAGCCTTGCGCGCTTTCATGCAACGATAGCCAGCAATGCTTTTCTGTAGGTGTCGTAGTCTTTTTCCGAATACAGCACCATGACAACCTTCCCGAATGATCGTCCCTGTAAAAAATCAACGATTGTTTGCATCGCGATCTGCGCAGCTGTATCAACAGGGAAGTGGTATACACCGGTTGAAATTGAAGGAAAAGAAATGCTGGCGAGATCATTGTCCACAGCGAGCTTGAGGGCGTTTTCATAGCAATTGGCCAATAATGTCTGTTTTTTTTCCTTGTCTCCGCTCCATACCGGCCCGACTGTATGGATGACATATTTCGCTGGCATTTCATATCCCTTGGTAATCACTGCTTCTCCTGTACGCAAACGGTCGCCGTTCAGCTCGTTTTGTCTTATCTGTTTACACGCCTCAACCAATTCTTTTCCCGCTGCGCTGTGAATGGCACCGTCTACACCGCCGCCTCCCATAAGTGTTCCATTGGCAGCATTGACAATGGCATCCGTCTCCTGTTTTGTAATATCGCCAGTCATCAGTATCATGCTATTGTGGTGGATAGTAACTTCCATGAGCTGTTCCTCCTTGTTTACGTGGAGTCCGTTTGCAGATGATATTATTTGCTTTATTTTTTTGGTTTTTCCACGCTGCTTTCTGCCTTGAAATTTTCATATCTCTTTTCAAATTCCTTTTCTGTCACAGCATCAAACGTCAGTTGTTGCTCGGTTTTCCAAAAGGACAAGGCCAAACTGCCCGCATCCTTGTGAAAATGCCCCTTCATGTTGGTTTCCTTTCCCTCTACAGTCGTGAAAAACTCCACCATCAAGCCGTCTGTTATCCCATGCAGCCCATAGCGCTCTTCTTCGTAAGGCTTGTTCGCCTTGCCAGTATCAGTTACAACGACTAGGGAACCCTGCAACTCGCCTTGATGCAATGCCTCATCAATTTGCAGAAACAGCAGATATTTATCACTCTCAGATATATGAAGAAAACCATAGGTGCTATTCAGATTCGAAAAAAATGTTTGCAAACGTTTCTTTTCTTTCTCTTCCGATTGATCAATAGCTGTTTGCAAATTCTGCTGCAAGCCTTTTGCATATTGTTCAAGCTCACCGGCCTTTGCTGCATGGAAAGTTCTCACAGCTTTTTTACCATGTTCTTGTACCAAAAGAAGATTGGAGCCGGAAAACTTGGCATCAAATTGCTTTTTTTCTTTGTCATCGCTAATCTGGAATGCGTAACCTTTTTCGGTGGTTTTTCCGGTTAGGGCATACTTTTTCTCATCTAAAACAGGCACTTTCCCAGGCTCTTCAGAGATGCTGCGCTGGTGAAATGTACCCTCAATACTACTTTGTTTACCGGTAATCTCGAACCAATATAAATTTCCTTGCTCATTGTAAACAAACGTGTCAACTTTGTTGAAAGGATGATTATTTTGGCCGACATACCAGACAGTTAACCCGATCAGCAACAAGATCAGTACTGCTGTGGTCCAAGATTTCAACTTGCTCATCTTGCTTTCCTCCTTTACTTGTAAGAGCTTGAAAACAAGATCGTCCCTACTACTCATTTTATCGTTTTTTGGTGATAAGATACCAATAAAATGGGCCGAAAGGACGTAAAAAAGGCGATACAGCGAGTTGTATCACCTTGTATGCAAATATTTCCCTCAAGCAACCTGTAACATCTTATCTCTGCATAAAGTCATCCATCTGAAGCAAGGCTTCCGCTTTTATTCGGTTTCTTCTACTATTGTGAATGAGGGCAATGGATCCAGGAAGGAAGAAGCAGGCCTTTCCATTTCCTTTTCTGTTGCTAAACAGCGATTCAATTCATATATCATCTGTTCCTTATTCATATTACTGCCAATAAAAACAAGCTCCGTCATTCTATCTCCTGCATATTCATCCCATTCTTCAAACAAATCGGGATCTTGCATTTTTAACTGCTCCAGTTCCGCATTGCTATAACTTGCAAGCCATCTGCCAGCAGCCTCCAAGGTAATCACGGATCCCGCTTGTGACAACAAACCTGCTAGATCATTTCTCGTGATTAACCAAAAAAATCCCTTGGCACGGATGATTTCTTTCGGCCAGTTTTCCAACCATTGATGAAAACGCCCTGGATGGAATGGACGTCTGCTCCTGTAAACAAATGAGCTGATACCATACTCTTCTGTTTCCGGGATATGTTCCTCGTTCAATTCTTTAATCCAGCCGGCGCTCTGGCTTGCTTTCTCAAAATCGAACAACCCGGTATGCAATATTTCTTTAGGATCCACCTTACCATATTGCGTATGAATGATGTTTGCTTCGGGCTGTAACTTGCGAATCACTTCTTCTAGCTTCTGCAGCTCTTCCTTACTCACTAAATCTGTTTTATTCAGAATAAGGACGTTGCAGCACTCCATATATGCCTGGCATCCACTACTGTAATCACACTGTCAATCTTGTATGATGCTGCAATTTGTTCATCCATTAGAAAAGTCTGGATAACCGGTGCGGGATTAGCCATTCCTGTTGTCTCGATCACAATACGATCCATGTTTTTTTCTGCTTCCATCCAATTATTTAATATACTGATGAGATCGCCCCGCACATTACAGCAAATACAGCCGCTGTTTATTTCAATGATTTCTTCCTTCGTGGGAACTACAAGATGACTGTCAATCGATGTTTCCCCAAATTCGTTGATGATGACAGCAACATCCTGCTCAGATATATCCTGTAATAATTTATTCAGAAATGTTGTTTTGCCAGCACCTAAAAAACCAGTCAATATCGTTACGGGGATCGTTGCTTCCTGTGACAATACGCCTTTTCTCCTTTCTAATGGGTGATACCCATCAACAAGCCTTGCAGCTGAAATGTGGGGCAGCCATAATACAGGGAAACAAACCGTGGGCCCGCTGTTCCTTTTAGCTCACGTTTATTACCAACTGGATTTTTTTACACCTGGTATTTGTCCCTTGTGAGCATAATCTCTAAAAGCTATACGTGACATGCCAAATTTCCGCAAGTAACCACGTGGTCTGCCAGTAATTTCACAACGATTTTTTAACCGGGTTGGAGAAGAATCCCGCGGTAATTTGCGGATTGCTTCATCATCTCCTTTTGCTTTAAGTTCTCTTCTTAAAGCAGCATATTGTGCAACTAATTGCTGACGTTTTTTCTCTTTTGCAATTTTGGATTTTTTTGCCATTGGTCTTGCTCCTTTCAATTCATTCCTACTTAACCATCGTCATGGATTTCTTTCCATAAAACGTAATGATTACGTATTAGTAAGTATTATAAGCCTGAAGCGCCTAAAAGTAAACCGTAATGATTACGTTTTTTAATTTGTGTGGGGCAGGGCAGGAAATAAATAGCCACACGGAGGTACGGTAGCACCGCACAAACACAACATAGCTTTAAGGTTAGTGACATTATTTATGGGCAGAATAAACTGAATCTCTCTCGTAAGCTTTTTAAAACTTCTTCAGGCATTTTTCTGATCTTGATGTCTCTGCCCAGGAAGAGCAGCCAGTTTGTTATTTCGGCCACTTCATCGGAATGATTCACATTGATATAAGCACTTAGGATAGCTGTGGTTTGAAAAGGATTCGTAAAGGATATGGAAACGTTTAGTGGATGGTATTTTTTGAACTGAGCAATCGCCTCTGGTCCAACTTCAAGCACAAGGTTCACTTCTTCCTTCAGCTTATTTCGCTTTTCTAAAATCTTTTTCCTGCTTAATTTTGTTTTCACTGGGTATGGCTTGACCTCGGCAAGATTGTCGACAGAAATAACTCTTCTTTTTTCATCTTTTAGATCAAATCCTTCAATCAGCCAAACGCTTTTTTCACGATATAGGTGCAGGAGATAAATTGGATAAGATCTCTCCGTGTTCTCTTCTATCACCGTAACCGATAAATAGCTGTCCAGCAGAAAAGTTTGGATAAGTTTTTCTAATATAGGGTGGGGCAGGTCCGATAAATCAAGCAAGTCGGGATTATGTGGATTAGTTCCTTCGAATAGTAATATTTGATTCAGGAGAATCAGATCATCCTGTTGATTTTCGGAAAGCAGCGCTAATAATTTTTCCGCTAAAGACTGACGGCTTTTCAAATAAGGAAGCTGTTGATTTCTTGTAGCCATAAAAGCAATAAAAAGGGCTTTGATCTCATTATCAGTAAAACGGACAGCTGGAAGAACAGAATTGTTCATGACAAAGTATCCTCCGTTTCTGCCAACTTCAGCAACGAGCGGCACGCCCATGGCTTCTATTTCTTTAATATCCCGAATAGCTGTTGAACGAGATATGTGGAATTCCTGCATGATTTCAGAAATGGTAAAATGGGCACGATTGTTAATATACCGCATGATGATATTAATTCGTTCAACTTTTTTCATGAAGGCCTCCTAAACAGTGTCTCTTTTTGACACGATTTAAGGTTATTATAAATGCATGAAGTGGAAAAACAAATTATTTTAAAAGGAGAGGTTTTGTATATGGCAGATTATACTTTAGAAAGAAAAGACAGTTTTACCGTTACAGGTATTGGAGTGGAGCTTAAGAGCGATTACACAGATTTCGCCGGCATCAACGAGGAAAAGGCAGCATTTTGGCAGACCATCAGCGAAGATGGAAAGCTGGAAAATTTGAAAAAACTGGCCAGCAATGACTACATTTTTGCTGTGAACGAAGCTGTAAATAACAAGATGATGCATTATGCCGGCGTTATGACAGATACATCGGTGCCGGAAGCATCGAGAGTTATTCAATTCCCTGAAGGAGAGTATCTTGTCGTGAAAGGGAAAGCGGCGACAGCTGACGAGTTGCACACTACACTAACTGGTATTACATTTGGTCAAGTATTACCGGAAGCAAAGGATTTTGCCTATGTTGGCGGACCGAATACCACTGTTGAAATGGGACATCAAAACGGACTCGTTTTTGGGGAAATGTGGATCCCTGTCGTTAGGAAATAAAAGGATAAATAAAACGAAACAGCACTGCTCCATCAATTGAACAGTTCCCCATTTAGCAGACAGATGGGGGGCCGTTCAAACTTGAAGGGTGCTGTTATTTTTTGCGGTAAAGGTTTGATGTATTATAAAAAAACATCCGCTACTTTTCTTTTTTTAATTTTACCAAAATTTAACACAAATTTTACCATTTTCCATGTATACTAATATTATAAAATATTAGTAAAGGAGAGTGAAGAAGTGAAAAGTCGTTATAAGAAGAAGTTTTCCGTAATTTATTCCCTTTTATTAGCAGTTGGCTTGATGAGTGGCTTTATTTTTACACCAGGGGAGGTTCAGGCAGAAGGTGCTCCGCCAATCACCTCCATTGATGCACCTGCACCATTTTTAGAACCAACCGTTGTAAACGACAACAACGATAGTAAGGTATTATTTGATAATACGCACGGTCAGACTGCCGGAGCCGCTGATTGGGTTATTAATGGCGGGTTTTCTGACTTTGGACAAGCTATCGCTGATGAGGGTTATCACGTTAAAGAGCTTCGTCAGGCAACCCCGATAACGTATAACGATTTAAAAGATTATCAGGTTTTTGTTATTCCAGAAGCAAATATCCCTTTTAAAGATAGTGAGCAGAACGCCATTTTACAATTTGTAAACAATGGCGGCAGTGTATTCTTTATCGGGGATCATTATAATGCAGACCGTAATTTGAATCGCTGGGATGCAACAGAGGTGTTCAATGGCTACCGTCGTGGCGCCTATGACGATCCAACAAAAGGTATGAGCAGTGAAGAAGCTAATTCTGAAGCGATGCAAGATGTTTCCAGTTCAGATTGGTTATCCGACAACTTTGGCATCCGTTTTCGTTTTAACGCATTAGGAGATGCGGTTGCAAGTGATGTCGTCCCTGCTGATGATAGTTTTGGCATCACCGAGAATGTAAGTACGGTTGCGATTCATGCTGGTGCCACTTTGGCTATAACAGATCCGACGAAGGTAAAAGGTATTGTCTATGCCCCGGAAGGTGTAGATGCCTGGGGAAATGCCGTTGATCAAGGTGTTTATTTTAACGGGGGGCGCGATGAAGGCGCATTTGTTGCCATTTCAAAGCTGGGAAAAGGTAAAGCTGCTTTTGTAGGGGATTCATCCACTGTGGAAGATAAAACTCCCGTATATGTCCGCGAGGAATCAGGGGCGGCGAAAACAACCTACGATGGCTTTAAGGAACAAGATGACAGCATTTTATTAACAAACTTAATCAATTGGTTAGCAACGCAAGAAGACTACACTGACTTTGAAGATCAAGGAATCACTTTAGATGAGGAATCACCGCTTCTTGATATGGAGGCCCCGGAAAAATCAACTGAACCAGAAACAGAACCATGGTCAAACCCGCCATCCGGCTATAAATGGTATGATCGCACCACATTTCGTCCGGGCTCATACGGATCAGGAGAAATGTCGGTGAATCCGACCTACGATGTCGTCCATCAAGATACATTACCGGGCGAGATGCAAACGTTCGCCATTCGGATAACAGGTGAAAAACTATCACCCTTTGCTTCTGAATCCGATTTCCGCCTTGGACTTTACCTGGATGGCGGAATGCAGGCAGGCCAATTTAGCTTAGATGGAGAAAACTGGCAATCTGACTTTGGCTACAGTGATTATTTTAATCTGACAGCAGACTCAGATGGGAATGCAGAGAAGGATATTTATGTTCGTATTAAAAACGGTATAAGTGGTGATGCCCATCTGCGGCTCAAACAAGGCAGCTCGAATGTCTTCACAAAAGATGTAACGATTGACCCGAATGCCAAGCCAGAACCATTACCAGATGGGAATGCACCAACCATCCCTGCACCAACGAATCTGGATCAAGTGCGTACCATGGGAGAGAACCAACAGGTTACTGCACAAGGAATCGTTGTTTCAGAGCCAGGATTGTTTGGGGCACAAGGATTTTACATGCAGGATGAAACCGGCGGTATTTATGTGTATCAAAGCACAGAGGGGATCCACGCTGGTGATGTTGTTTCCGTCACTGGTAAACTCGCGAAGCATAATTCCGAGCTTGAAATAACGAATCCTAACATCATCAAGATAGATACAGCCGACATCCCTAAACCGAAAGTTGTCGAGCAGCTCTCAGAGAAAAATCAAGGGGAATTGGTACAACTAAATGATGTCACGGTTAAAAACATCCATCAGGCAGCGGGAAATGCATTCGAATTTGATGTAACAAAAGGCAAGTATACAACATCCGTACGCATTGACAGCCGGACAGGAATTGATTTGGACAAATTCCCTTATCAAGAGGGGGACGTGATTGATATAGCTGGTATTTCAGCCGTTTTTAATGGCGTATACCAACTGAAACCACGTCAATGGCAGGATTTACACCATACTTTTAAAATAAAAGAAGCACGAGCATTAGGGGTTGATCAACAAGTAACCGTGGAAGGGGTCGTTACAACAAAGACCGGGCTGTGGGGAGCTAAAGCATTCTATATCCAAGATGTGACTGGCGGCATCTACGTGTTTACAAGTAAAGATTTCAACGTCAAGCCAGGGGACGTCGTAAAAATTTCAGCAACGACGACAACCCATGACGGAGAATTCGAACTAAATGATATCACATCCCTTGAAAAGACAAGCACAGGTGAATTGCCAAAAGCGCAATTTGCATCTCCAAGCAACTTAAAAGATCATCTGGGAGAACTTGTTACACTTGAAGCGGTAAAAATAACGGATCTGCATCAAGCTGATAATTACGGAACAACTGAATTTACAGCCGTTAGTAATGATGGCGCGTCTACTGTGGTTCGTCTTGATAATCGGACAGGTACGGTATTCGACGACTTCCCTTATCAAAATGGCGACATGGTGAGTATAACTGGAATTAGCAGCCAATTTAAGGACACGTATCAATTGAAACCAAGGAGCATCAAGGACTTTGCTTCGATAGACATTGATTGGATCAAAGATTATGTGAACAAAAGCAATATACATCCGAAGGGGATTAAAAATGCGATTCAATCGAAGCTGGATGCTTCCAAAAAGAATCCAAAACACCTCCCTAAGCTAATTGACTTTATCCAGCATCAGCCAACAAAGCATATTCCAAATGATGTGAAGGAAGCGTTGATACATTTTATCCAGGCGATACTGCCGTAAAATGGCAGGTATGGTTTACACATATATAACGAAACAAAGCATCCCCAAAAAGGATGCTTTGTTTTCGTGATTGCACTTTAGAATAAAATAGAGCATGTAATTTGCGCTTCCATCCTCTTCATCCACATAAAGCGCCATGTTTTGAATGCGTAATTTTGATAGGATTTGATCAAGAACGTCTATGTCTAGATCAGCCATGTCTTGCATTTTACTTCAGGTTTTTAATTCCCGTTTCCAATATCTCCATTTGCAGCAGCGTCTGTTCATCTGTAATGGTTTTATCTTTTCCATTGATGATGGCTTCGTATAAGTCATCATACACCCTTCCATAATCACCATTGACAGATTTTACCTTTTCTTCACGGGTTGTACCTTCTTCATCCAAATATGTCAGTACACCATAATGTTCTAATGAATCTACACCAAAGTCCTTGTGACCAGGCATATAGAATAATTTTAAGTGTTCTTCCTGACGATCTTTGGTTTGTTTCACAAAGCACCCGTTTTTACCATACACGGCAAAGCTTGGTCTTTCTTTCAGTCTAAAATAACTGGATTTTACCGATACCTTTAACGTGCCATAGTATAAATCCAAATCGAAATAATCATTCATTCTTCCTTGGCCTAATAATTGCCTTACATCATAATGGATATGATCAGGCTTGCCAAAGTAGCTGATGACCTGATCCAGTGTATGACAGCCATGTCCATATAAAAACGAGGAAGCGGGGTCGAAAGACTGGGCAGACTCAGGTACTTCTGGACGATAATAGTCATAATGCATTTCTACCTCCAGCAAGTCTCCCATTTTCCCTTCTTCTATCACCTTTTGAACAGTTAAAAAATCACTGTCAAAACGCCTGTTTTGATACGTCTGAACGATTAATCCTTTCTCTTTTGCCAATGCGAATATTTCTCTTGCTTGTTCTGATGTTTCCATAAAAGGCTTTTCGACCAAACAGTGTTTATGATGTTCTAATACTAATTTGGCATATTCATAGTGGCTGTCGTGTTTGGTGCAGACCACAATGAGTTGAATGTCCTTGTCATTTAATAATTCATCTAAATCAGAAGTATAATTCACACCCGCAATCTGCTCCCAGTTGTCATGTGCAGGATTCCTTCGATAAATAGTCTTTACCTTTATATTCTCACGTTGCAGTACGAACGGCAGATGGTATCTGTTTGTACTTTTTCCATTTCCAATATAACCGATAGTAAGCATAGCAGCCTCCTGAAATGTATTGATGTGCAATAAAGTGGCCTTCTTCCTTGAATCGTTTGAAAAAGCACCTCCTTATGTTGGTAGACTTCTCATACCAGGAGGCACTTTTCTATTGGTATATTTACGGGCTTAGATTCATTCCTTGAAAAACCCGCCCATTATTCTTACATCAAGTGAATAGCGTGGAAGATGACACCAACCACGAATAATCCAAGAATCATCACAATCGGCGAGACTCTCTTCCTGAGCAGCCACATACAAAGAAGTGTTATCAACAATCCAGCTAAACCAGGAATTAAGCTATCCAAGTTGTCTTGTAAAGTCGTTATATCATATTTGGTTAATGAACGGCCGTCAGCTTGCTGCTGCAAGGCGGTTTTAATCCCTTCAGCTCCAGCAGGCAATTTATCCCAATCAATATAAGCACCATCGTCAAGTTTAACTTTAGATACCGTCGGTGTAAATGCTACATTCACCCAGCGATTAACTAATGAACCAAGGATGAACATACCCAGTATCGATGCACCTTTTGTAATATCCTGGAGTAATCCGCCAGACAAGTCTTCCGTAATTTTGGAACCAGCTTTGTACCCGAGTTCTTGTGAATACCACATGAATCCCATGCGAATGAGATTCCATAAAACGAAGTAAAGAATCGGTCCAAGTATATTGCCGGTCAGCGCAAGAGAAGCCGCTAATGCACCAAGGATCGGTTTAACGGTGAACCAGAAAGTCGGATCCCCGATACCTGCCAATGGCCCCATCATACCGACCTTAACCCCTTGAATTGCTTTGTCGTCAACCGGCGCACCATTTGCACGTTCTTCTTCAAGCGCTAAAGTTACGCCAATAATAGGGGAAGCCACATATGGATGTGTATTGAAAAACTCTAAGTGACGTTGCAATGCAGCAGCACGATCTTCTTTTGTTTTATATAACTTTTTAATCGCAGGAATCATGGAAAATGCCCAGCCGCCGTTTTGCATACGTTCATAGTTCCATGATCCTTGAATGAAAGTAGAACGCCACCAAATAGAAACACGATCTCTTCTAGATAATTTCAATTCTTGTGCCATTTTCATATCCTCCTCCTTCTTTAGTAGTTATCGATAATATCGCCTAACGGATCCCTGGTGTTTCCATTTCCGCCATTACCCGAACCGCCTTGTTTCGTAAGCGCCAAATAGATAAGAGCGAGCGCTACGCCGATACCGCCAAGTCCCAATAAGGTAATGTCCGGAATAGTCGCTAGTACAAAACCAATCGCAAAGAATGGCCATACTTCTTTTGTTGCCATCATGTTAATAACCATTGCATAACCAACAGCTACTACCATTCCTCCGCCGACTGCCAAACCATCCGTCAACCAGGACGGCATCGCTTGCAGCAACTCTCTAACAGGTGTTGCACCAATAGCCACAATCAATGCAGCCGGGATTGCAATACGTAACCCCTGCATGATAATACCGACGATGTGCCACAGCTCTACTTTTCTGAAATCGCCTTCTTTTGCTGCAGCATCCATCAAGTGTACCAATCCAGTTGCGAGCGTACGGACGATGATTGTCAATAATAAACCGGCTACCGCAAGTGGAACTGCAATCGCGATTGCAGAAGTCACACCAGCTTGACCTTGTCCACCTAAAACTAAAATGATTGCAGATGCAACAGACGCCAACGCAGCATCCGGTGCCACAGCAGCCCCAATGTTTGCCCAGCCTAAAGCGATCAGTTGCAATGTACCGCCCAGGATCAGGCAAGCTGCTAATTGTCCTGTAACTAAGCCAATTAACGTACAAGCAATGATTGGCTGATGGAAGTGGAATTCATCCAATATGCCTTCCATACCAGCTAAAAATGCTATGATGACCACTAATATTATTTGAATAACATTCAAATCCATAATGATTAATCCTCCTTTTTCTGATAATCAGGATCATTTCTGTTTGTCTAACTCTGCTTGAGCCCTTTTCATAATTTCATCCATGTTGCCTCTTGAATCGTTCGGAACTTTACGAACGTCGAATTTCACGCCTGCTTCTTTTAATTTTTTAAAAGTATCAAGATCATCCTGGCTAAAGGCTAATACCTTATTCGGCTGAACTTTACCAGGTGAGTGTGACATCGAACCAACGTTGATAGTATCCAATGGAACACCGCCTTCAACCACTCGCAGCGCATCTTGCGGGTTTTCGAAAAGAAGCAACGCGCGCTGGCCGCCAAAGTGTTGATCATCTTTAGCAAGTTCGATCATTTTATGAATAGGGACAACATGCGCTTTTACACCTGAAGGAGCAGCCTGCTGGATCAATTTTTTGCGAAGCTCATCCTTTGCCACTTCATCAGATACAACGATGATACGTGTTGGCAGTGTGTTTTTGGTCCAGGATGTCGCCACTTGTCCATGAAGTAAACGAGAGTCAATACGCGCCAACACATATTCAAATTTACCAGGCGCACCTGTAACTGATGGCTGTGCAGCTGCTGCTGCAGGCGCTGCAGGTTCTAATTCTTCCGGCTTTACTTTAACCGCTTCTTTAGCTGTGTCGAGAACATGCGCAGCAATCTCATGCGCTGTATCCATTGAAAACCGCGATGAATAAGCTTCGATCAGCATTGCTAAGTTCAAACCAGCAACAATTGCCCATTTATCTTGGTGTGCTTCCATCAAACCGCTGGCCTGGTTGAAAGGAGTACCACCCCAAAGATCGACTAAGAATAACACTTCGTCCTGGTTGTCGAAAGATGTGATCGCTTCTTCCATTTTTCTCTTTACATCATCAGGTCCTTCGCTTGGCATCAATGTAACTGCTTTTACATTTTCTTGTTCTCCAAAGATCATCGCTCCAGATTGCAAGATACCATCAGCAAATTCACCATGACTGGCAATGATAATTCCTACCATCTTTTTACCTCCTCTTATTATTGTCAGGGATTAAATAAACATGGCAAGCTCCTAAAGTAGTATTATTGCAGCTCATCTGAAGCGTTACATCTTCGGTAATAAAAACGGCATGAGCAAAAGTAGATTAGTAAGTTAAAATGAAGGAAAAGGATAAAAAAGCCCCTCTTTCTTCGTTTTAATCACTACTTTTCACTCATGCCTGATCGAATCAGTAGCACGTAAAATAGATGCGACGGTTATTTATTTAGATTTTGAAAAGGCTTTAATGATAGTGTTAAACAAAACTGCAACCGAACTACTTTAATAAGCTTCTATCAAATAGCTTAACACACCCCTTTTTCTCTTTCAAGAAAATGGTTATTTGTTCCCACCTTTGTAACAATATCAAGATGACCCAACAAAAAAAGACAAGTTTCGACCTGTCTTGGGATGTTAAACAATCACTTTTTGGATTTACGCTTGAAATTGCGTTTGATTACATCAAAAAAACCCAATGACCGGACCATATGATTCGGATCAACATATTCGCGAATGGCCCGAAAGACTCTTTTGGGATCTTTTGAGGAAAATTTATAGGTTCCATTCCGCTTCGTTTGGATAGCATAACGCGGAATCCATTTCCCCTTGAACAAGACGGAAGCGATCACGTAATCAACTTCCTCCCAAGGAATTTGAATAAATTTACGTGCATCACGATGATTAAAGAATTCAAATCCTTTGTCGCCAATCATGATCTTACCATAATCTGAAATTCCCAAATGTGAGGTTCCATCAATAACTAAATCGACTTTTGTATTGATTGATTGGACCATTTTGATCGACCCCATTCTTTCTTTTCATACTACTATCATTATACACGCTTTGTCGGTTTAAACAAAATGATGGGGGGAAGTTTTGGTTGTTACGGGTAGTGGGATGAAATTCATAGTCTGATGGATAACTGTGGGGAAAATGATGCTTTTACTCACGGTTCGGTAATTTTAGTAGTGAGTACTTTCGCGGAAAACATACGTTAAGGAAAATTCACTCTAATAGTGGCTATCCCTCCAAGTTATCAGTCTCCAACGTTGAATTATTAATGTAAATCTCAAAATCAATAAAAATATAATTTTTAAATAAAGACCCTTAAAGTTACTATTTTAGTTAACTTTAAGGGTCCAGTTAATGTAATAAGGTAAACTTTTACAATTACATATTTTAAATTTAACGGTTTACCGATAAACTCATACGATTAAATGTATGGCGCGTCCCTCTAATAGCCACACTTAAAGCATAAATAGTTTCTGGTGAGGAACAATCTCCTATATGTTGAATATCTACACCACAAATTTTGTTGCGAAGACCAATATCTTCTAAAGTATGTGCAGACGAGCTTTCTTGACTTGTCCCTATAGATGACATTACTAATGCACCTTTTGAATGTGCTTCTTTAACAATTTCTTTTTGTGTTTCATCGTCATGTTCCGGAATCGTGCCAACTGAAGGCACCAAAATAATATCCGCACCTGTTTCAATAAATGCATCTACTGTTTGAAGGTCAATTATTGGTTCATCTACACCAGCGCTATGCATTTTTCCAGCAATAATTAACCCACCAAAGTTCTCTTTAGCTAATTTAATTGCGTTTAAAATGCTCTTGTTATCCACACCTGTACGAGGATTACCTGTTATGCAAACAAAGTCAAATCCCATATCGTTCGCTTTCACAAAGTTCTCAGCTGTCGCAATACGACCATCAGAAATGTCTTTACGCTCTTCTAACATATTTGCATCTTTGTCAACGGGTTCTAAATTTAATCCAATAACTCTTCCAGTCATCTTTTTCAATATTCGAATCGTATCTTCATTAGGTTTAATCTCAAATAAATTGTCATCAGTTGTTTCTAATCCATTAACGAACGGGCGATTTAAATCGAAAAAATTCATCAATAACATATCAGCGCTAAATCCTGCATGAATTTCAGCACTAGTTATCTGATCTACCAATGGTTTATAAATAACCATGTTCTCTGCCATTATAATTCTTCCTTCACTTGCTTTAATTGACTGTTTTAGTTCTAATTTATTCATTTTTGATATTTGTGAAGCAGTTGCACTTAATAAACGTTCAGCCATTGTCTTCTTCTCCTTTTAGTTATAATTTAATTAAACTAACAGTAATAACTGTTCAGTTGGATTTACTACCTGCTCTTCTACTAAAGGTACTGCCTTCTGTCCAGAGGTTACTATGATAGGCGTTGTCATATCATAACCCTTTTTTACCAGATAATCGAGATCAAATTCCATAATAATTTCACCTTTACTTATGCTATCACCTGCCTTTACATTTGGAGTGTACCCCTTACCATTTTCATTAACAGTTTCTAATCCTATATGAATCATTAATTCCAAACCGTCTTTTCTTTTCAACCCTATAGCGTGATTTGTTGGAAACACTGAAATCACTTCTCCATCAAAAGGAGCAATAACTTTCCCTTCCGATGGAAATATAGCGCATCCCGTTCCCACTAAATTATTTGAAAAGGTAGAATCCTTAACATCTTTAAGAGAGAGAACCTTGCCTCTCAATGGCGATAAAATAGTATTCTTTTCATCAGGTTCCGTTGCTGAAAAGTTTACATTATTTTCTTTTTTTAATTCCAATTCAGTTTTGTCTTTTTTAACCTCACCAAAACCAAAAATTAGACTCAAAGAAAAACTAACAGCGAAAGATACTGCACAAGCAATTATGCCAGGTACAAAAGCTTTTCCATCACCACCGGCAAACACTGTAAAAAACAATAGATTCCCAGCACCGTAAGCATACGCTTTAACGTTAAAAATTGAGGCAATCGCTCCTCCTATAAATCCACCTGCAAAAAGCCACATAATTGCTTTCTTGAAACGAAAAATCACACTAAATAATGTTGGTTCACTTACGCCACCAAATATTAAAGTAATCGAGTTTGAAATTCCCAAACCTCTTTCCTCTTTTTTGCTTCGAATAACATGTGCCAAAGCGACCCCCATTAAAGCATATGTACCCACTACTGCACTCAACCAAAATAAATCATCATAACCTTGAGTAGAGAACTGATTAAAAATTATTGGTAATAAGGCTTTATCCATACCTAACCCAACAAGGATATACCATAGGCCACCAATTATGCCAACAGCTAGAGGTCCTACCGTTGCCGCTAGCCAATTCACAACATTTGCAATTAAAATTCCGACATACGTTCCAAAAGGTCCAATGAAAGATAACATTAAAGGCAACATAATTAAAGCTGTCACCATAGGTACAAAAACGTAACGTAATGATTGTGGAATTACTTTTTCAACATACTTATAGACGTACGACATGATCCATACAATTAGAATAGAAGGAATGAGTTGATTTGTATAAGTTGTTAAAGTCATAGGGATTCCATAAACACTAAAGTCTTTTCCTTCTGTTACAATATTGATTAGCTCAGGATGAACTAATATTGAACCTAAAAATATTGCCATTGGAATACTTGTTTTGAAGTGTCGTGCAGCCGACCACGCAATGAAAACTGGCATGAAATAAAACCCTGCATCTCCCACAAGACCTAGAAGCCGTAAAAGATTGCTATCTTCAGAAAACCAATTCAGAAGATTCGGACCTAAAATATTAACAATTAATTTTATCATTCCAGCTCCCATGAAAATGGGTAATACTGGAAAAACACATGCAGATAGCGTACCGATTAAAGTATCTGAAAAAAATGATTTAACTGTAAACCTTTTTTTTGGTTTATCTACATCGTTTTTTATAAGGTCGTTTGAATTTTTTCCTAAGACTTCACCAAAAGCATTTGCTACATTGACTACATCTTGACCAATAATTATTTGAAGTTGCTCACCTACAAACTGTGTACCTAAAACACCTTTTAGTTTTTGAATTTGTTCTATATCTATGATACTTCTATCCTTAGTTACAATCCGCAAACGTGTCACACAATTAGTGTAAGAAACTACATTATCCTTCCCGCCAATATATTCAAGAATATGCTTAGATAAATTTTCATATTTATTCATTACAAGATAACTCCCCCCCCCTAATTAGTAACTTTGCAATAATCTAAAGTTTAATTCTCCGCATTGAACAGTCGGTTAATGTGAAGTAATAAATATAGAAGCTCATCTTCATTTAAATGCTGTCTATATTCTGAATGCAGGTATTCTTCAAGTAAAAGAACTGCATTATTAACTGCAGGATATTCAGATTTTGTTATCGCATACATTTTGCTTTTAGATTTACGCGCCTTATCTTGTTGTGAAATTCTTTTAAATAAATATTCTAGGTGCACTAAAAACCGTGTGTATTGTGTGCTTTCTTTATTAATTTTAAAATTTAGTTCTTTTTCTATAATATTTGCCACATTATCTATTATTCCTTCCGTTTTCTCAAGTTCTTGTACATTATCAATATTTGTTTCGGCCATAATAAAATGTACCGCTATATTTGCTTCTTCTTCACGAGGTAATAAAATATTTAATTCGTCAGAAATAAGCTGACGGGCAATTCGACCAACTTGCATTTCTTTTTTATAAAGATACTCCACATCTCTTCCTAAGGGATTTTTTACAAAAATCCCTCTTTTTTTTCTTTCAATTGCAAATTGAATGTGATCCGCAAGAGAAAAAACAAGATTTTGTGATAATGATTCATTCAAATAAGCATTTGCCAAATCAACGATTCTAGAGGAAATCTTAAATATGTCATCCGAAATATTCCCAACTAAAAAATACATTTGGCTGTCCACATTGTAAAAAGTTCTTTCGATTTTGGATAAATCAGTTAGTTCATACGGAATTTTGCCAAATCCAATACCAAGTCCATAAGCTATTAACTCTTGGCTGTTAGAATCTACGCACAACGCAAAATTATTGTTTATCTTCTTTTTAACTAACATCCATATTCACCTCTATTAATCAAAAAAAACTTCTTTAAAGACACCTCCAATACACATAAATAATTATGAGTATAGGTTATGCCTTCAAAGAAGTTACAGTCCTATTTATTAAATTCAGTATAATACTCAGTTATGAGTATAGGTTATGCCTTTTAAAGAAGTTACAATCCCATTTAATTTAAATTCAGTATAATACTCTATTAAAATATTGTCAACACAGTATTCCGAAAAGTATGTGTTAAGTTTTTCTCGACAGTGTTAATAGGTCAATATTTCCGGCGCTCTCATTTTGTACACTTTTTCAGCTACCGCGCTTTGCTTGCTGGTCTCATTTTTGCCGGAACGGTCTTCAAAACCAAAGACCCTTCCATCAAAAACAAGGAGTTATTGTAATGCCTTGACCAAGTTTCCAGTTGCTGTGGAATGTGCCGTATACAACGCAATAGAGCCCTGTTGTGCCCCAATAGATGGCAGTGTTGGCTGACGTAGAAATTGGGCTACTCTGACAGCCTTTTTCACATCTCGCTGTTTCCTGGCACTTCGGTCATTTACGTTAAGATAGGCCCTTCTCAAAGTATTGTTCAACATTCCCTGTTTAATTTTCACCATAGCCTCGCCACCAGCTACACTCCAGTGCATCCCTCGCTTTTTCATGCGAAAAGAAATATGCCTTTGGTTGAACTACATAGCACCCAATTTCCTGCCCCTTCCGGGCAGTCCATCATGTTTTCCCGCCAGTCATAAATGCGTTCCCAGTTCTTGAGAATGGAGCCACGGAATATATCAATCTTCTCGATCTGCTTATCATCTTCCAATGTACTTTCTTAAGTGTCCAGTTGAAGTCTGAATGCATCTTTATCATGTTTTTTCAAAGCTTTTTTGGTCGCGTTCTTGTATGTGGTGTTACCACTGCCAAAAGCACGATTGAAGCCTTGGGAAACATGGTAATCATCCAATTGATTCAACACGGGTTTATTCGATTGGGAGAAGGCTGTTTGAAACCTTTCAACCGTATGGCCTAGGCCGCCATCACTGTTGGTGACCACTTGCGCGTCTTCCAATGCATAGCGATTCGCTGCCATTGCCTGTGTTTCATCCCAAAATACATCCGTGGATTGCATCGTCATAACCACCACCGGTTCCTTTAAAGAAACACGTTTACCATTTACATTCCAACCCTCGTACATGACTGTATGGTGCACTTCCATACTTTGTTTCTTTTTCAGCCCGCGAATAAAGACATCGTCTGCTTCCGCATAGTAAAAATCAACCTTTTTCCCATCTGGTAGGGACGCGGCCTCATCCAATTCCGTTACCATTTCCTTATCTGCATCTGCTTGGGCTTTTCCAACTGCCTTCACCATGTTTCCTACCGTTTGATGGCTTAAATTCACAGGCGTCCATTCTTCAAGCGTCCGTGCCACTTGCCGATAAGTGCTTTCACTCGCCATTTCAGCCACTTTCAGCTCAACTAATGGGCTATACCGCTGCCTCTTTCGCAGACCAATCCACTCGTCAAATGGATAGACTGCCTTGCCATTTTTATCGTGCATCAAGGTATGATTAAAGATAACTGTCCCAAACATAAAATGGAGACTCCTTGAATCCGTTCTTTCCGCTTTCCAGCCATCTGCCCATCGCTACGAAACAATAACATTATCCAATTCAGTGAACACACGCCCCACTAAGGAACCAAACAGCTCATACATCAGGATTTGTGCTCTATCTTCCATTCCCAACAGATTTGTTGTATCCTTTATTAATTTAAATAGCTTTGTTATAATTTTTTCCATGAGAAGGCCTCTTTCCAAAATGTATTATGCCGTGCAAAGCATACATTTTAATGATAGAGTGCCTTCTCCTTTTTGGCTATTGGAAAGCCCTATGCCCCCACCGAGTATAATTTTATACATACTGGACAGGTTCCAGGGGGGGTTGGAAATTCAAAACCTCCGTTACTTATATTTGTGAGATAAATCACAATTCGCTCTCGTTATTAATGATATCATTCTAATGAGATGGAACTCACCTAAAAGTAGTGGTCTTTTCTCACAAATATTTTTACTATTACATTCTCCTCATAAAGGGAGATCACATAAAGGAGAGGTTATAAATGTCTGAAGTGAAGTTGTCAGAATTAATTAGTCCTGAAGCTATTATTAATTTTGAAACTGGTGCAATTAAAGCAAGCACTTTGGATTCAATTATCAATCTTTTACCATTTGAAATGGGTTTTTGCGATGCTAACGATATTTTCCGCTGGTATTCAAATAATCCAAACCGCGTCCATGGTCGTCGTAAAGAAGCAATTGGCCGCCATGTGCTTGAGCTTCACCCACAAGTAGTTCATTACGTGGAAAAATTGTTAAAGGATTTTCATTCAGGAACACGCGATGAATGGGAGTTTTGGTTCCCGAAACGCTCTGGTGAATCCGGTCAAATTTATCAAAAATTCATGGCAGTACGTGACGAAAACGGAAAATATCTTGGATGTATGGATGTGACCGTTAATATCGACCTTTTCCAAGGAAAAGAAGGTAAACACACCCCTGATACCATTGGCGAATTTATTGCTGTTAAACCAGAGTGAAAAATATCTTTTTCAAATTGAGAGACCGCTGAAAAACACACTGGATTTGGTACTGCACCCCAATTCAATGTGTTTTTCTTTATTTCCGTGTATGCACCATGTATATAGTTAGCGTAGTTATTTTAAAAAAAGCAGAAACCAAACATGGAACTGGTATCACACGTATAGTATTTACCCGGCTAAAGGTAAAAAATAGAATATTCGGTGGTTCTGTTTCAAACAAAATATGAGGGGGCTAAAAACCACTCTTATTTATGATACGGTTCTCCGTAGTATATCTAAGTGAGGTTTTCAAGTCAAAATAACAGCTTTCGTGCGCTTGATACGAAAGCTGTGTTTAATATTCATTCACATTTTTCCAATAAACCTTTTATCTCCACAGAGATTGTAGGATAATCACTCTTTCCAAGTAAGCTGTGTTTCTTATCCAAAATAAGAGTTTTTCCTTCAAAACTTATATCATTCATTTCAACAAGACCCAATATTAATTGTGAACCTTCTGGTTTTTTTCTATTATAAAGTCTAACATTTTATCCAAGTTTGCTTTTTCTTTGTCTTGTTGGTTGGGGGAGTCAATAACTATTGGACAGAACACTGAAGTTGAGAACTCCTTCATTACTTCAAGAATACTAAAATAATATGCTAATAATGCTCTAGGTTTACCACTTCCAGTCTCCGCTATTTTGGAAGTGATTTTTTTGTATGATTTTTCGCTCATTGTTAATACATCTAGCTTCATTAAATTACTTTGCATTAAGTTAAAGTATTTTGTTCTAATTTCTTTTTGTCGTTTCTTATCCTCGAATTCTTTTAATTCTTCTTTTAAATCCTCGATTTATTATATATTTCATTATTTAATGAACTTATTTCTTCCTCCATAAGTAAGTTCATTTCTCTTTTTCCTTCATTTAATATTATATCTTTCAGCTTTACTGCTCCTTGTTTTTTTGAGAGAATACCCTTTATTTTTTCTTGCTCATGATTATTCTTATCATAACTTTTGTATTCAGATTGAATGCTTTCTACAATTTTTTTAAGTCTGAATTCAGACTCAATAACAAATCTTTACAAGTATCTTCATCTTTTGCAATTGCAAAACGCTCTGCAAATGAGTTCTCATAAATATTACCGCACGTCGGACACTCTACAGAATCAGTTTGTTCCATTGCAAATTCAAAATCATCCTTTAATTCAGCTATAGTGCGGTTTACTACTTTGATTTGCTGTTCTATGTGTATCTTATGATTTTCTAACTCTAAGATTTTCTGTTTTAACTTAGAACCTTTTTTGTTTAATACATCATAAAGCGATAATAACTCATCAATCTCTTTTTTAAATTGAACCGTGTCAATAGCTACAACTTCCTTCCGCTCCTGGTTTTCTTTTTGTTAAAGAGTTCAGAGTCCAGTTTTTTGAACTTGTCTTTATCTGAGAAAAGGAAATATTTTCAAGGTCTGTAGCTGAATCATAAACAACAACATCATCATAATAGTCCATAACTAATAAGAAGTCTTCTTCTACTTCATACATTTCCATCATCTTTAAAATAGCCCAATCCTTTTGGTAATCAAATCTATTTGAAGAACGGGGACCACTAGTGTCTCTAGGCTTAACAAAGGAATCTTTTAGTTTATCCACCTAATCACCTCTAATACAATTATATTTAAAAAATATGTATATTCGATTGCAACTTGAGTTGCATGTCATTTATTTCCAAAACAAGTTCTTCTAAAATAGTACTTTTGATTATAATAGTAAAAGCCAGGTGGAACTGACATAAAAAAAATGTTCTTCACTATAAGAATATTTTCTAAATAATAACTTAATTTATTATTACTATAAAAATTAATATACAAGACAATTAATGTGTTATTTTAAAAAACTCTTCAAAAAATTAAATAGATTAATACCAAAACTCGCTAATGGTTCGTATTTTAAAAATAGAGTATATATATAGCTTAATTCTTGTTGTTCTATTAATTGCTTATTTTTTAACTTCTGTAAGAATGCTTCTATAACCTCTTTGTCTTGTAAATCTATTGTATTGTCCTGTGATATATATTTTTCTATACTTACTATTTCATTAGAACTGAGGTCTATAGATATCAATCCTTCGCCATATTGATTAATAACAATATTGTTATAGTTTTCACTTCCTTGCTTCGAAATTGCCTTTCCAAAATACCTAATTTCTTTCTCTATGAAAAGAGCATTATTTACTGGAAACAATAGCCCGCCATGAGTAATTACATACTCATAGCCATTGAAATGTAAATAAGTATTTTGCATATATAGTTTTTGGGCTTGCATGATTTTGTTTTTTTGCCAAACGAAAACCCTAACAAAGAAATAATACTCTCCGTTTTCGAATTGCCTCATATAAATCGGAATGTTTCCATAATTAGTTTTTTTATCGTAATAGATTAACAGAAACAAGATTATAATCACTACTATAAAAATCATTACTAGACTCATTTTCTATCACCCTGTGCTTTTTCTTTAAGCGTTCAAGATAAACTTGGTATTGAATCGCTCTATTAATTTCAATTTATTTAACAATAATGGATCTATGTCAATAAATTGGACACACGAAATGTTGAAAATCCTAAAACTGCTACCGCGCGTTGCTTGCTATCCATTCAGTTGGCGTAAGGGTATTCACCCTAACGTCACCTGAGAGGATGTTGAATTCCCTTCATGCAGTTGATTTTAGCCGTTGAATATACATTTTTTCATACTGTAACGGCGACATATAATCAATAACTGAATGAATACGCTTGAAATTATAAAAGGTCATAATATAGGCGAATATACTTCGTTTAGCTTCAGCGCGTGTTTGAAACTTCTCGTGAAATATTAGTTCCTTCTTAATTATACTGTGAAACGATTCGATACAGGCGTTGTCATAACAGTTTCCTTTCCTGCTCATACTCGTGGTGATTTTATAGTCTTGTAGAATTGCTTGATAATCAGTTACGGCGTATTGGCTGCCTCGATCAGAATGATGAATCAGCCCTTCGTTTGGCAGCTGTTGATTAATAGCCCTCTTTAAAGCCGTGATTGTCAGTTCCTTTGTCATTCGATGACTCATTTCCCACCCGATGATTCTTCTTGAAAACAGGTCCATTACAGTGGCTAAATATAACCAACCTTCTTTTGTCCACACGTATGTGATGTCGCTGACCCAGACTGCGCCAGGTTTATCCACGTGAAACTGCTGCTTTAACAGATTACGGGATAGTTATGTTTGGAATTTGTCGTTGCTTTATATTTTTTCACTGTCTTGGAACGCAGACTGTTCTCACTCATGATACGCGTTACTGTCTTTTGCGACACATTCCAGCCATTCTCATTTAGTATTCTAGTGATTTTCGGACTTCCATATCTTTTCTCAGATTCAACAAATATTCGTTTGACCTGTGCTGCAAGCTTTTTCTTTCGCTTTTTCGTTTGCACTGGGGTCGATCCCTCCAATGGTAATACCCACTTTTGGACACTCCCAACACCTGACACATCCTCGCTACACGAAACTCGTGGCGGTGTTTTTCAATGAAGTCATAAATTACTTCTGGTTTTTTGCGAAGATGCCCATAGCCTTTTTTAAAATAGCTACTTCCTCTTCCAAATCACGAATTCGTTTGTCCTTTTCATATTCTGCTTTATCATTCGGGCTTCGGTTTCCACTGCCTACAAAACCATCCCCTGCTCCTCTTTATATTTTGCAACCCATTTGTGCAGTGTCTGATGCACCAAATCCAATTCCCTTGCGACTTCCGCAACCTTCTTGCCGTCTTCCACTACCAATTTGACAGCATATAGTTTAAACTCTTTATCGTAACCTTTAGCCATTTTGGACGCTCCCAGAAATTATTATTTACAGTATAGAAACCTCCATTCTCCGTGTCCAATTATTAGACTAGCATCAAGTATTATACTAAATTTAAATCCTCCACTCTATAACTGGCAACTAATGAAAAGTGGCCAGGCTAACTGAACTTTGGAATTACAGGGGTTTTACTTGCATTCTATTTAATAAACACTAATTCAAGTCATCCATCTAACAAATAACGGTAAATACTCTTCTCAATCGGGTTTTCAAGCAAAATATTCATCGTTACAACAGGGATAACTTTATCTTCCGCATTCCGCATTTCTTCCTGCTTCACTGTTTCGATATCTGGGTGGGCTTGTCCTAAATAATAAAAGTCAGTTCCTTCATCGTCATCCCTTTTTACAAACAAATGGATCTCTATCCCTTTATTATCTGCTTCGATTATATCAATCACTTCTTTAGAGGCAGTGGTGCGTTTACTTCTAGTGTACCACCTTAATGTATGCTCATTTAAAAATTCGTCCCCATAGGCCACGCTTGATTCTACTTCCTCGTGTTTATGATAAGTTACGAAGATAGGGCAAGTCTTGTGTTTCGTTTTGTAGCCGTATATTGTGGAACTTTCATCATTACTCCATTTCAATAGACGACAAGCATCTTTTCTAGTATATTTTTCATATAAAGTAAGCTCATTATGATCATATCTCTCGTTACGCAATTGAGCACAAGTTAGGGCATCACTAACCAACTGGGTAAACAAGCCATTTGTAGCAAGGCCGTCTGCTAAATCATTAGCCAGCTTCAGATAATTGCCTGCCAACGTAACAAGCGGAGTCTCACCATATTTCCTTTGATTTGCCTGATTAAAAAACGTTAAATCAACAATACGAAGAACAGATTGGATTGTTTGTTCATCATTGCGCTGGTTATTTTGTGCCAATGCATTCTTATAGTCTTCGAGTGAGATTGTTGGATGCTTCATTAACAATTCTAACAGGATTATTTCATGCACTCGTTTTCCATTTACCAACTCTTGAGAAATCATCGTTAAGACTTTGTCTTCATAAGCTGTAAGGGGTAATATTTCTTCCTTCATAGCCAATAAAAAATGATGATAGTTTGGTTTTCGTTGCATTAATACCTCAGGATCAAGTGAGTGATTCAAAATAAAGTCCTGTAAATATGGTACTCTCCCTAACCTGTTTTTCAACACTGTATATGCTTCTTTTAGTGTCTTCATTGCTGTTAGCTTGCTATTATTGATAGACTGATAGATTTGTTTCTTCGCTACTTCTTCAAAATTTACAGTGGAGATCCCTTTAATAAAATTGGTATTTTTAATTCGTCTTCTAATATTATCTTTGTTCTGCGAGCTATCACCTGATAGAGCAACAGGGATTAAATAGTTGTTTTTATAATTACCAATAAAATCAATAATCGTTACATACTGTTTAGATGCATGCTTTCTTAATCCGCGGCCAAGCTGTTGAATAAAGACAATGCTAGATTGAGTCTGGCGCAGCATAACAACCTGATTAATACATGGAATATCTATTCCTTCATTAAAAATATCAACCGTTAAAATGTAATCAAGTTTACCATTTTCCAATTGCTCAACTCGTCTTAAACGCTCATCCTGTGAATCATCACCAGTTAAAGCACAGGTTCGAAAACCTTTATCGTTTAAGGCAGCGGCCAGCTGATGTGTTTCTTCCTTTCTACTGCAAAAGATGAGTCCTTTAACCGTTTCACCAGAAAAGCCATAATAGTTTATCTTCTCAATGATATGGTTAATTCGTTCATCCGTAATCAAATGAGAGAGCAACGCTGTATCGCTAATTAATTCCCCATTATATTCAATATCCGTAACTCCGTAATAATGGAAGGGGGACAGCATATCTTCCTCCAACGCCTCCTGTAGGCGAATTTCGTATGCGATATTATAATCAAATAGCTCATATATATTAAAGTCATCCATACGCTCCGGAGTTGCTGTCATTCCTAACATAAAGGCAGGAGTAAAATAATCGATCACTCGTTGATAAGATTGCGCACCCGCTTTGTGAACTTCATCAATTAAAATATAATCAAAGGCATCATTTTCAAATAAAGATAAGTTTTCCGTCTTTGACAACGTTTGAATAGTGGCGAATACATATTTACTATCTATCTTTCGCGAAGAGCCTGAAAAGATACCGAGTTCATGACTTAGCGCACCTAGGATTTGTTGATAGTCCGTCATAGCCTTCTGCAAGATTTGTTCACGGTGAACAATAAATAGCATTCGCCTTGGTTGGAAACTACGGACATCAAAGGCTGACAGGAAAGTTTTTCCGGTACCTGTTGCAGAAATTACGAGTCCTTTTTTATGCCCTGCGTCTCTTACTGCTTGGATTTGTGACAAAGCCGCTTTCTGCATTTTGTTAGGCTTAATACTCAGAGCTTCTTGAACCGTATTTATCTTATAATCAGAAGGCAGCTCAATAACTTTTTCCAATGCACGCTTCTCTCTATTATCCTGATAGATGCTCTCATATTGGGCGATCCACTGTTCTGTTAGTGGTTTAGATTGATCCCAAACATCCTCGAACTGATTAGAAAAGTGTTGAATAATTTCTCCATTTTCATGCGAGTTTAACTTTACATTCCACTCATAATTAACTTTAAGCGCCTGCGCTGTTAAGTTTGAACTTCCAATAACTAAAGCATGATGCGTATTGTGTTCAAAGATATAAACTTTCGCATGAAAACCAGGTAAATCTGTTAATCTCACTTCTACATTCTCAATCTTCAGCAATTCTTTAAAAGCCTTTGGTGAATTGAACTGCAAAAAAGTAGACGTCAGAATCCGGCCCTTAATCCCTTTCCGCGCAAGATCAAAAAGATGCGTCTTGAACATCGCTAGACCACTCTCAGTAATAAAGGCAACTGAGAAAATAAAGCCATTGCAAACTTCTAATTCCTCTAATAAAGCCTGTAAAACTGTTGTATTTTCATGGTAATTATTTACTAAGAGCTGCGGGTTAAAGCTCTTTTGGTTACTATATGTATGATCGATAAAACCATTATGCAATGAATCTTTTAAGCTACTAATAAAATTATCCATTTACTCCACCAATCATTACCAATTAATTAGTATAATTGTAATGCTTTTCTAAGCAGTGTGCAAATGGATAATTAGTAAAATATACCTATTTATGGTCTGAAACTATTTTCTCTATCGCAGGAATATCTGCAGGTGCCCAATCTAAGGAACCTAATTCTTCTGGTAATAGCCATTTTATATCTACGTGTTCTGTTAAAAAAGGCTCTCCCTCACTTAGTTCACAATAGTATGTCTTTAAATTCACAACTCCAAAGTCATATTCGTAAGTAGTATCTTCTACCGCTTCTCCTACTGAGATTGAACACTTCATTTCTTCTGTTAACTCTCTTTTTAAGGCTTCTTGAGGAGTTTCCCCTTGCTCAATTTTACCACCAGGAAACTCCCATTTTAAAGGAAGGGATTTTTCGGTTCCTCTTTGGGCACAGAGGATTTTTTTGTTTCGCTTTATTACAGCCCCTACTACGTTTATTGTTTTTCTCATGTAAATACTCTCCTTAATTGTATACTAATTATAACTTAACATATCTAAAGATTTAATTTACTTCTGCTAACAATTGGGAATAAGTACTTTTATAGTTAATAATCGATATATAGTCGTCTTCGTCTATTGAATTGATCCTAACGTACCTTTTGAAGTCAAAATGGTCTACACCAACAAAAAGTCTGTTATGAAACTACCGTAATAACACAGGACATTGTTCAGAACACTACAGTAAATGTCTATTCCAAGCAACATATCTAAACCCAGAGTATTCACAATTGTTATACTAATAATATTGATCTAGTTTTTTGGATGTTATTCTGTCCATATTCAAGTTATTACGAGGAAGTAATTCTATGATCATTAACAACTTCAAATATTGAATAAGCATTTAAGTTGAGATTTTAAGTATTGAGAAATGAGATATTCCGAATACTTTGTGAACCTCACACAAACACTATCAATCGTATTTACTGTGAACCTCAGCAACCTGCATTGCGTTGCCTTCTTCTCTACTATATAGCTCTTCACGTTTCAACCTATTTCTAAAGTATTCTCCCATCCCTTTATCTGTACAATAAATATAACAACCCTTTTGTCCCCTGGTCATCAAAGTCCTATATGTATTACGTATAATACTATCGGCTATTTCTTGAGCTTCCACAGGATTTTCCTTCATCATCTTTTTAATGCCTTTCAAAGATTGATCAGATTTTGCCCTTTTAGAATAATCTGTAATGACTTTGCCATTTTCATATCGTAAGTCGTCACCTATTATTACTCCGACGTAATCAAATTCTAGTCCTTGACAAGTATGAATGCAGCCGGCTTCATGAATCGATTCATTGTCAATTGCCCATGTAGATGTATTATCTAGGTTCCAACTCATTCCAAAGTTATGTTCTTCTATCTTTATATCGTGATAACCAGACTTTGTACGATTTTTCTTGGGCCATTCCCAGCAATAGCCAGCTACAATTCTTGACTTGTTACTTTTCTCATTTTTCAATTCAATTTGTTGCTTCATTTCATGAGGATTAGAGAACACTTGGAAATCATAATCTAATCCCATATCATTGGCGTTGGCTGTTTCCCTAATTTGCAATACATCATCTAACCATGCTATATAACCATCTGAACCATCACATCTAAATTGAGAAGCTAATTCTCCCGGTGTAATTTCAGACCCATATTCTTCAGCAAAGTTCCTAATCATTTCCACACTACCAATGTCTTTTAATGTCACACGTTGGTTCTCATCGATAAAAAAAATGGACATGTTAGACGCATGAATAACTTCTTTGATTTGATTCTCGCCTAAGTTTTGAAACATACCTGACTTTTTATTCAGACGATGAGCCTCATCAACAATTAAAACATCTAATTCATTTAGATCTGATTCCGTGTAGCTGCCCGATCCTTTAAATAAATTATCAATCCGTGTTTTTCTAAAATCACCTTTTAACTTTGTGGAATATACGTTTCTTGGTGCAGAATTTTTTGTAACATACTGGCAAGTTAATGAATGATTCGTAAGGGCAACTAGTAGATTAATAGCTAATACTGATTTCCCGGTCCCCGGGCCACCCTCAATAATCATCACTTGCTTGATCCCTGTTTCAATCGCTCTTTTTGCTAACTCTAAAGCCGTTTCATAAATTACCTTTTGTTCGTCAATCATCACAAACTCTTGATTTCCCTTTAACATGCTTGCTAAGGAGTCTTGTAAGGATTTTGAAGGCCTGATTCTTCCTTGGTCAATTTGGTAGATAATATCCTTGCTATCGCCATATTTAATATATTTCTTAATAAATGTCCTTAATTTCTCAACATCACCCTTTGTATATACAGGTGCCAGATCTAAATAATAGTCATAATAATTGTCTGTTAGAGGGTCCTTTTCTGCTTTTCTATAATTATGTAAATAAGCACAAGGCTTTAATTGAATCAATTGCTCTTGTACATTTTCGTTATAATCTTCAATTAATGCTGCATAGGACCACGCTTGATAGGAAGGATGGGCGACCTCGCATATACCTCGGTTAAGAAAGGTTTTTACGATAGCTTCCTTCCCCTCTACTTTTTTAACTTCTGACCACTGTTTAAGCTCAACTATAATGACAGAGTCTTGATCACCATCATGACCTGAAATTAGAAAATCTACGCGTTTTGAAGTATTTGGGATCCTATACTCAATAGCCACCCCTGCATCATCTGGAATAGAAGGATCATTTAACACGCGATACATGTGTAGCATCGAGTTATCCCAAGAACGAATCTCTGATTCACTCGTACGCCCTAACTTTAAATTAAACTCTTTTAATATATGTGCTACGATTTGATCATGATCAACGTGCTTTAAAAATTCCTGTTTGCTTGCTTCATATACAATCATGTTTAACCCTCACTAACATTCATACACTATTTTCTAATACACAATCTTAAGTAAGAAATGGTTTTCTTCACATCTCTCGAATTTCATAAGAAACGATTTAGTAGTTTTTAAGTATACAGTTCAATTGTACTATATTTCCCCTTATATTTCTCTTTTCTTATTTCTTGCATGTCTCCCTATTTCCTTTCAACATCTAGTTGTTTGTGCAACAAAACTTTTGCACCCTCAGTTTAATGGAGCTATTTTAAATAAATTTTTATAGTTATAATTTAAATAATCATTATGAAATACTACCACTTTTTGAATTAATTAAAATGAAAATAGTATTTATCTGTTGTAGCTCGTAAACTGACCATCTCTACAGTTCTTCAGAACTAATTCAATATGCCCGATCAGCTGTCTGACCATTAACATGTACAAATTCTGATACAGGTGCATGCCCTCATGTTTTGAATATGCCTTTAGCATGTACATTATTAATATTCTTATTCCATATAAGTCCTCATCTCTGATACCCTTTCACTTCGCATTTCAGCTCTGTTCTCATTTTTTACTTCCATTTCATAGTCTTTGATATTATCTAACCACGCTTCACAACTGTCAATAAAGTGGAAAATTCCTAATAAATAGCTGTAAAAGTTAGCTACATCAATTTCTTCATCATTAAACTTATACTCATTGCTGTATGTACATGGATACCTAAATATATCTCCATGCTTATCTATACAATCTAAAGACCTAATATAGTTCTCAGCTAGTTCAAGTGTTTCTTCTTTTTGATTATCTTCTTTGGAGTAATGAACTAACATCGGTTTGATTGAATTCCATAGGTCATTAGATAACAAGTGTGAATTCCTTTTCCTTATAACGATATGCAAGTCAACCGCTTGGTCCATCTGCATATGAAGGAGTCTTTTTAATCCTATCTCAATAGCATTTCTCATTAAGAAACTATCGGAAAAATAACGCTTCATCTCTTGACACTTTAAAATTTTCAAACAAAAATGTTGCAGCCTCACTATAGCCTTTAATCTGCTTACGAAATTCATCACTCCGTGGTGAATCCCATAAATAGCAATTATTTCTCCTTCAGTAAGGTAATTTTGACCATCATAAACAACTTTATAGCTTTTCCCCATTGAAATATCTAAAGCCATTACTGTTCCCATTCAACTACCTCTTTCCTTTGTTTTTTATGAAAGATCTTCACTTATTCATTTCAATTCCAATTTCCTATACACGAGCTTTACTGCCCCAACATACTTAAACCTAATTCAAAAATGAAAGTGAAGAAGCCCTGTTTTTAATTCGGATTCATAATCCTCGAGGCTTCGATCGAGCTTTCTTTCACTTCTCACTATAACTAAAAAACAAATAGTGGGTAAGGACATTAAAAGAAAATAAAGTATTTCAAAGCATGTCACGCAAAGTAACCTGTGCAGATAACGCCTCGATGGAGAATTTCTTCGGTATTTTAAAGCAAGAAATGTACCATGGAGAAGAATTGGTGAGCTATGAAGCATTAAAAAAACAGATTGAAGAATATATCTACTGATATAATCATGAACGAGCAAAAGAAAAATTGGCTGGATTGAGTCCAGTCGAATACCGAACTCAATCCAGCCAATCAGCCGCATAATAAAACTCTAACTTTTAGGGGTAACCACCATTTTGGGCTTTTTTCATTTTTTAGTAATTACAATAAAATGAATCTTCCCTTTTTTGATTAATTCGATCTAAGGATTTAGCATACTCCATTTCCCTGTTGAATATCCGACATTATAATACAGATCCCTTTATTTTCACCAACACTTTGATGACCTCGTTGTTATAAATTATTTATGATACGGTTCCCCCCTAACAATCCTAAACGCCCGATACACCTGCTCCAGCAGAATCAAACGCATCAGCTGATGTGGGAAGGTCATCTTGGAAAACGACAATGCAAAGTCACTCCGCTTCAAAACCGCATCACTCAGCCCCAGTGAGCCGCCGATCACCAATGCAATTTTACTTTTTCCATACGTGGTGAGCTCGTCCAGCTTTGCTGCAAATTGCTCTGATGTCAACATTTTACCGTTGATTTCCAGTGTGATGACATACATATCAGCCGGGATATGCGCCAGAATCCGCTCTCCTTCCTTGCGCTTCACTTCAGTTGCTTCGGCATCACTCATATTTTCCGGTGCTTTTTCATCCGCTACTTCTATGATTTCAAGATTAGCATAGGCCTGCATACGCTTGCAGTATTCCTGGATACCTTGTTTTAAATATTTTTCCTTTAACTTTCCGACAGTTACAATCTTTATTTTCATGATTTAAGCTTCCTTTTCACGCGCATTTTTGCTAAGTATACCATATTCTACGAGTATTTAATTCCCAGATTGATGCATATGCCACTGATGACACACACAAACAAGAGCCACCACGTTTTCCAGAAGCGTGATGACTCTTTTGGTGTTGCTATTCAACTGCCCCTGACTTTAGTAAAAACCATTATAAGGCGAGTAGCCAGGGTATGGCTGATATGGGCCACCTGGATAGTATCCATATCCTGGTCCCCCATATGGGTAAGGTCCATATGGATAACCGCCACCGTAGGATAGCAGTGATCCTGCCAGCAGTCCGCCGGCCAAGCCGCCCAGTAATGGAACGCCTACCGGAAAACCGCCACCGCCAAATGGAGGTCTGCCAGGTCCTCCGTGATAGCCGGGATTGCCGTGGGGACCATGCGGCCCGCCGCCGTGTACTGGTCTGTACATCATTTCTTCCTGCCCGTCGCCATATGGAAATGGCTCAGATGTGACTGCGGGCATATACCATTCATGATTCATATCATTTCCCTCATCTCAAGGATTCGTCATACAGCAGTGTATGCAAATGCCTATTGAAGGTATGGGCACCTGTCCGAAAAACGGGATAATTGCTTCCTTTCCTTCAGAAAATCAACCGCCGCTCCTGTTGTTTTTTTACGCATGAGATGTCAGCGGAATTAATGGATATGCTGTATGGAAATCGACTGTTGGCCGTACAAACAGCATATCTTCTCCGGTAATTTTCTCTATGCGTAATTGCTTGTTTTCCAACTCCGGTATGAAATGGCATCTGATTTCCTTCGTTCCAAGGGAGATCATGTTACTTATCATGGCTTCCAATGGCTGCCTTGTCCTGCTAAGGACGTCAAAGAGATGCAGCTGGTCTTCTGACTGCTGAAACAATATAACCGCATCATATTCCTCCAAATAATAAATACAGTCAGGTAGCGCGATGAGAAAATAAAACATGCGCAAATGTGTGTTATCTCTGACATCAATGATCTTTGCATAGGAAATGCCATCCACTGCAAACTCACGCAGGAGGGAAAAGTCGTCCCGATCATGAATGTCCAATTTGCGGTATGCTGGATGTAAAGAAGACGTGGGCTTCGGCAAGCTTGCCGCGTCTAGGATATATTTGTATTCCTGCACCCTTTGAAAACCGAAGGCAGGATAAAAGTCCAGTACCGTCTGATTGGCGAACAGATAGATGAAGTCGTACGAATCCTGATAAATATCGAGCACATGATGCATCAACTTTTTTATTAGACCTTGATGCCGGTAATAAGGGTGTGTCATGACCGTGCCGATTTGGATTGCGCGCTTTTTTTTCCCGTGGATTAGCAGCTTCATCTGATTGACGGAGACATTAGCGATGACGCGCTCCTTGTCCACATATGCATAGCAGATGAATTTGTATGTCCAGCAGCCTTTTTCATACCAGGGACGGAAATCAACCTTGAAAACCAAATCAGCCAAGGTAAAAAAGCTTTCCCTGAATGTATCATTATCTTTAAAATCTTGGATAAGCTGATAGCTGTGCATAACATCATGCCCCTTTCCCATAGGATGTCAGCTCATTGATATACCAAGTGTCCCGGTAAGACTTCTGTCATGTGACCGTCGGGCTTTAAGCTGTTTACATCATATGTCAGGATTTTCTTGTTCTTTTCATATATGGGGTCCGGAACAGGGACAGCTGAGAGAAGGGCCTTCGTATAAGGATGAAGGGGGTTTTCAAACAGTTCCTTTGTCGGTGCCATCTCCATCATTTTGCCTTGCAGCATCACGCCGACTTTATCACTGATAAAACGGATAATGGAAAGGTCATGCGCGATAAAAAGGAAAGTGAAACCATATTTCCTTTGTAAATCCTGGAATAAGGTCACAATTTGTGCCTGGATAGAAATATCCAACGATGCAATCGGTTCATCAGCGATAATTAAATCGGGATCCATACCGATACATCTTGCAATTGCTACCCGCTGTCGCTGTCCTCCTGATATTTCGCCAGGATATTTTGATTTGAGGCTGCTATCCAGCCCCACTTCCAGCAGCAATCGATCTATCTTTTCTTGCAGCTCCTTTTTCCCGCTTGCAAGTCGGTGAATTCTTAATGGCTCGGCAATGATTTGTTCGATGGTCATTCTTGGATTGAGCGCTGCAGCTGAATCTTGAAAGATTGTCTGCATATTTCTGCGCACCTTTTTTTTGTTTTGGCGAAATATCCTTTGATTAGAAATCATTTCCCCTTTAAAATAGATCTCGCCTTCGACAGCGGGGTAAATGCCCATGATTGTACGCGCTATCGTTGATTTGCCTGACCCTGTCTCACCGACAAGGCCGAAGATTTCTCCCTTCTTGATCTGGAAACTTACATCATCCACAGCCTTCATTGTCAGGTTCTTATTGACATGAAAATATTGTTTCAGTTTACGTACATCCAGTATACTATCTGATGCATTCATATATCCGCTCCCCTTTTCGGCAAAATCGGCGGCTTGACCTGCGGTGCTCGTTCATCAAGCAGCCAGGTCGCCGCATAATGGGTCGCAGTGATTGGAAACATTGGAGGCATCTCTTCATAGTCGATGGCCAAAGCATAATCATTTCGAACAGCAAAGGCATCGCCGGGAGGAGGATTTAGCATGACAGGAGGCATGCCCTGGATGCTTCTAAGAGTGTCCCCCTCTTTTGTATGAGATGGCAGAGCCGCCAGCAACCCCCATGTATACGGATGGCGGGGATCATAAAATATTTCTTCCGCAGTACCGATTTCTACGATTTTCCCGGCATACATCACTGCCACACGGTCTGCGATGCGCGCCACCACACCTAAATCATGAGAGATAAATACTATTGATATCTCTGTCTTGTCTCTGATATCTAAAAGAAGATCGATTATTTTCGCTTGGACAGTTACATCCAGTGCAGTTGTCGGCTCATCCGCAAACAGGATATCGGGATTGGACGCTAATGCGATGGCCAGTACACATCTTTGGCGCATCCCCCCTGAGAAAAAGTGCGGTTGTAAGGAAAATCTGTATACAGGATCGTCAATACCTACTAAAGAGAGCATCTCTACAGCTCTTCGTTTCGCCTCTTCCTTACTGACTTTGTGATGCTTCAGGACAGCCTCTGTAATCTGTTTGCCAATCGGAATCGTTGGATTCAAGGTTGTCATCGGATCCTGGAACACCATGGACATAACTGATCCTCTAAGATTCCGCATTCTTTTCTCTTTCGCATTCGTAATATCTTCACCGTCAACGATGATCTGTCCGTTTTTGATTCTTGATGTTTTCGGGAGCAGTTTCAAAACGGATTGAGTCAACACGGTTTTTCCGCAGCCAGATTCACCTACAAGCGCCAAAATCTCACCTTTTTGAAGGGATAAGTTCACATCTCTGACAGCCTCTACTTCACCATCCTGTGTATCAAAGCTAACCGATAAATTTTTTAGTTGTAGGATTGGTTCCATGGTTATTAAAACATCTCCATTTTATTTGTTAAGGAACGGCCGGGTGCTCAATTGAACACCCGGTGATAGCAGATACAGCTTTATTTTTTAAGCGTCCAATTTTCAATGTTCCACATCACACCTACCGCATGATGACCAAGAACTCTTCTTGTATCAAGTCCTTCAAGTCCTGAGATGCTTACATAGTTCCCGTCGAGATACGAGACAAAAACGATACTTGGGTGTTTAGCGTAAGCAACTTCGAAATCATTGTATATTTTTTTTCTTTCTTTTTTATCAGACGTATGTCTGCCAGCCTTTAGCAGTTCATCCACTTTGTCATTGGAATAGTGCATCAGGTTATCGCTTGCTCCGGTAACAAAGCTGACATAGCTCATATCAGGGTCGAACTGAGCTGCACCGCCATAAAGGAAACCGTTATAGCCCGCATCCCAGTCAAACTTATTAACAAGCTCCACTTCCATGTCGACACCAGCTTTTTTCAGCATTGTTGAGACGATTTTTGCGATATCTACACGCTCTTCCTCATAGTCACGAACTTGAATGGTGAAACGGAATGTTTCACCGTCCCTCTCATACAGCCCGTCTTTACCTTTCTCCCAGCCAAGGTCCTTCATCGCTTTCTTGAATTGACCCAGATCATACGGATACATATTTGCGGCTTTGTTGCCGCCATAAGCACTGAGCTGAATTGGGCTGTAGGCGGGAAATCCGTTGCCTTTCAGCACACTGTCAACAATTTTTTGTTTGTCGATGGCATAGTTTAATACACTAACGGAGTCAGCATGCTTCTTCCAGAAGTCTGTTTTGAAATCCATTGCCATACCACGATAGTCGGCGGTTTTAAAGTCAATATTCTTATACTGATCATTGTCACGGAAATCCTCCGCATAATTTGCGTTCAGCCATGCAAGATCCGCTTCTCCTGATTGGAGCATCGTTGCTTTTGTACTTTCAACAGAAACAGTTTTATAAATGACACGCTTGATACGTGGCACCTTATCATAGTAATCTTCGTTTCTTTCAAGGGTGATCATACCGCCTGCTGTGTCCCAATCTTTGAATTTATAACGCCCTGTACCGACTGGATGCTTGTTAAAAGAAGCGGTGTTGATATCTTCCCCCTTAAGTAAATGCTTCGGAAGAATACCCATGGTAAAATAATCAAGCATAGCTGCATTATATTTGGACAGTTTAATGACAACCGTATGGTCATCAAGTGCCTTAACACTGCTTATATCTTCAAAATTGCTGGTGACACTGGCTGATAACGTTTTATCTTTTGTCAAAATATCATACGTAAAGACAACGTCATCGGCGGTGAAATCTTTCCCATCATGCCATTTCACGCCTTTTTTTAGTTTGAACGTATAGGTATTGGTTCCTTTATCAAACTGATAGCTTTCAGCCAAATCCACTATCGGCTTGCCCTTCGCATCATATTTCATCAGTCCGGAGAAAATAATATCCGGCAATTCGTCATGGCTGTTGAGGATCGGGTTAATGGTATCCTCGCTTTCCCCTGCGTATACTAATGTATTGGACATATCTGAATTCTTTGCTGATTTACCTTTATCTTGATTCCCCTCATCACTTGAACAAGCAGCAAGTGTGATACAAAATAATACAAATAATATGACGGTTGTAAGCTTTGTCATGTTTCGTTTTATTCTCATAAACTACCTCCTCGGTTTCTTGACCTTGATTAAAATATTCGTTCGTATAGCAAGCATTTGATCAATGCATGAAGTCATAGATTACTAGCTTTTCTATTTACTTCTTTTCTAAAGTAATTGCCGATATTGGTGATTGCTAATAAAGTGACCAATAAAAATACGCCAGGTATCATAATGACCCACCATGTATTTGATAAAAGGGCGCGATTTGCTAAAGAAAGCATACTTCCCCAGGAAATAATATGTGTTGGTAGCCCCAGCCCCAGAAAACTTAATGTTGATTCCATCGACATGCTCGTACTGATACTGGATATTACAACGAACAAAATGGCAGAAATAAAATTGGGGATCAAATGTTTTTGCATGACATGCGGAAAGCTTGCTCCCATACATCGTGCAGCTAACACATATTCACTGTTGCGTATCTGCCTGACTTCACTGCGTACAATTCTTGCCAGCGCAAACCAGCCGGTTACACCTATAACGAAAGAAATCTTCCAGATGTCTTGCTTGCCCATGATGGATGCAAGTAATAACAGAAGCAGTAAAGAAGGGATACTGTTTAGAATCTCTGCAAAACGCATCATCATTGCATCTATTTTGGCGCCTGCCATGCCACTGATGCAGCCATAAGTCACTCCTATGACTGTAATAATGACCATACTCAACATGCCGATCATGATAGATACGCGGCCGCCATACCAAATCATCGAATAAATATCCCGTCCCAAAGAGTCTGTACCGAAGTAGTAGGATGCATTTGGCGCTTCATTAAGATTCTCCAAGTAAAAATCACTGGGATCATGATGGCTTAGATATCCCGCAAAAATGCAGCATAGCACTATCGCAGCAAGAACAATCATAGAGAAAAAAGGCTTCCCTTTCCATTTTACCCAAAAAGACGGTCTCTGTTTCTTGGGTGTATATGTCTTGTAATTCGCGCCTACGATCCGGAACTGTTCGTCGGTTCTTTCTGCCATGTTGCTGCCTCCATTTCTTTCATTCTCGGATCTATCACTTCATTAATGGACTTCGCAATCATACTGCTGGCAATAACGAGTACACCGGTAATCAGAACGAGCAGCATGAGCAGATTGTAATCATGGTACTTTGCGCTTTCAATCGATAATGCCCCCAGGCCGGGATAGTTAAATACCGCCTCGACAATATATGTGCCACTTAGTATATGTGGCGTGGAAATCGCCATGATACTAATAATAGTAGGTGCTATATTGCGCAGAGAATGCTTGCGTACGAGTTCGATTTTTTTCAAACCTTTCATTTTTGCCAGCAAGATATAATCTTTGCGAAACTCATCCAGAAGCTTGTTGCGAAACATATAGGCGTAGTACCACAAATGACTGAGAACCATAACGCATATCGGCAAAATCAGATGTTGGAGACGATTCCAAAAATCTCCGGCTTTACCAAAGTCATACGCACCGCTGCTTGGGAACCAACCCAAATTAATACTGAATAGCAATATCAGGACAACGCCCATCCAAAATGCAGGGATATAAAATGCTGCGGTACCGACTTTACTAATGATACGGTCCATCATGCTATCTTCGTTCAATGCACAGCATATTGCCAATAAGATGGCAAAGAAGAAAACCACCACGTATGATATACCGCCCAATATTAGTGTGTTGCTAACAAGCGGTGTGACAACTTCCATCACAGGGAGCTTATATTTCAAGGACATCCCAAAATCTCCATGAAATGCATTCGCAACCCATTTTAGATATTGTATATAAGTTGGCGCATCCAAACCCAGCCGTTCTTTGGCATTTTGTAATTCTTGCGGTGTCATGGTATCGAGTGCATCTCCGTAAAACGACTGTAACGGATCCCCTGGTGCCAGGCGCGCAATGTAAAATACGATAACAGATAACAAAAACATAGCAACAATAAATCCGATTATTCTCGTTAAAATCCTTTTGAAGATGACAGTTTGCCTGTGCAAGTGAAAAATCCCTCCTCTCATTTGGTTAAGTAACCTTTATCCAGAAAGGATATGTCCGTATTCTTTTGAGTTTAAGCAGACGTTGGAAGGATCTAATGGTTGTGGTTCAAAAAAATGATGTTACTTTTCTTCGTAAAAGTAACACCAGAAGTTGAATTGATATAAAATACTGTTACCCAATTGTCTAAAAAGACTGCTGTTTTACGCAAAAGTGACACGTTTGTATAAATAGGTAACACGATGGGGCATATAGATAAATCAATAACTTCTTTCTTACGCAATCACAAAGTCTGACCAATTCATACCACAAAGACAGCAGTGAAGTCAAGAATTGTGTTCACGCTATAAGAATTATATTAAGGCTGCTATGTATAATAGTCAAGTTTAACAACCATCTTTTTAGATAGTTAGTGATATTAACCAGAATTGATATGCTCCATATGCCATCTGTTACTAAAACAATAACAAAGCTGTCCTGCATTTTACAATCAAGGAATCATCGTGTACATCGCAATGATGGCGATAATCGGTATAGACATGGTTGTAGCCATGGCGATATTGGAAAAATTCTTGGCAAATGCCTTCATATCCTTCGGGACGCCAACGATACGCTGTAATACGATGAAGAGGGCAGCGAAACCGATCAATACGATGACAAGCAGTCCGGGCATATATAATTCTTCCATTGCCGATACTGTTTCCAAATTGGAAAAACCATAGACAATCAGAATGATAGGGATGATTTCACTTAGGGCAAGAATGAGAAAAAAACGGCTTTGTACTTTTTCTTTGTTTTCTGGAAGCTCCTTCATTGCATCCATACTGACTTTGTAATTCATGACATTCACAAAAACTGCTATGGCAGCGGCCAGGACAAACACGTAAGAAATCCCCATTTTATCTCCTCCATAAAAGGCCAAGGGGGACTCCCCCTGGCTTACTTTACATTAACGCCAGCTAAAACAGTGGCAATTTGGTCCTCAATTGGTGTGATCGGACCATCGATGTAGTTATTGGTTAAAATCGAGAAGGTCAGCTTTTCGCCATCTTTGGATGTGACATAACCGGATAAAGTCGATACACCAGTGATCGATCCAGTTTTGGCTTTGACGTTTCCTTTCGTCGCATCTCCCGTCATACGGTTGCGCAAAGTCCCGCCTACCAAACGATCTGACTCTCCTGCGACAGGCAGTGCTTTTTCAAATGCAGGAAACCATTTTTGGTCTTGTATTACATATAAAAGCTTCGTCAATTCACTGGCTGGGATCATATCCTTGTGAGACATGCCTGAGCCGTCACGCAGCATGATTGTATCTGTGTTCAATCCAAATTCCTGTAATTTATCCTGCAACACATCAAGGCCTGCATCCCAGCTGCCATCATGTCGAACAACTTTACCCATTTCTTTGATCAGCACTTCCGCATGACCATTGTTGCTAAGCTTCATGAATGGTATATACAAATCAGCCAGCGGCATGGAGCGCTTATCAGTCAACTTTTTGGCATGCTTCGGTGTCTTGCCGGAACGGATTTTGCTGTTGCCGATTTGTTTGATTCCCTGTGCTTGCAGTGACTTTTTGAAAACATCCAGCGCATATCCAGTCGGCTCCCAAACAGCGACCCATGCACGGCTGCTGGAGGCTTCTGCAGGAATCTGTCCGCTGACAACAATGTTATTCGTCCCATGTTCCCGTTCAATTGAAATATGCTTCGCCTCATTTTTTCCTACCGTTTTGGCCTTATTGATAATTTTAACATAATCTGTTTTAGGCGTGAGCGATACAGTTGGTTTGCTGCCTGTCCTTTTTGCCGGATTCACATCCACGATGACAGTGCCTGCATCATAATCCTCATTTGGTGATAATGTCAATGCTGATACCTGGGCGCCGACATAATTGGATTCATCCGACCAGTTGAGATCCTGGGAATAGCGGATATCATCATACCTGGTGTCATCAGCAATCAGATCGCCATGAATTTTCTGTATACCTTGTTTACGGAGTACTTTTGCAAACTTATCCAGATCTTCCTTCATCAAAGTGGGGTCGCCTTTTCCGCGCAAGTAGATATTGCCTTGCAGGACTTTTCCGCGAACCTTGCCATCTGACAATACCTCCGTTTTAAAGCGATAGTCTGGCCCCAGGACGTCAAGCGCTGCCGATCCTGTCAAAAGCTTCATGTTTGATGCTGGTCGCAGGCGAATATCTGCATCATGTTGATAGAGCGTCTTTCCGTCGCTGGCACGGCGCACATGCACACCAGAAATCGCACCTTCCAGCCGCTTATCCTGTAAAATACGGTCGATTTGCTGCTCCAAGTCTGTCTCTGCCTTGATTGCTTGTGTTTGAGCCGCGGCTTCTGCTTGAGATGTTTGGCTTTCGTGAGCTATCGGCAAAGCGAGCAGCAAACTCATAACAACAAGTAAAAACAGTTTCTTGCCATTCATCAAACTATTCACACCCTTTCCTTTCATGCTATTAAATCATATGTTAGAAAAAATAGAAAATGTCTATAGACCTATTTCTAAACTTGAATTTTCCAATATTTCACTGACATAATCTGTAAATATTGTTTGACGCCTCTAGTATTTCGCGATAATATAAATTGTATTAGAAACTTGAGAAGATTCGTCACATCATGAATTTACAGGAGGAAATTATGTTACGGGTATTAAAGATTGCAAGCGCATTCATAGGCGTTATTGTCGGCGCAGGTTTTGCCTCAGGGCAGGAAATCCTGCAATATTTCACAAGCTTTGGATTCCTCGGTATTCTCGGTGCGTTAGTCTCTACTGTTTTATTTGCCATGCTGGGTATGATTCTGGTCAGACTTGGCAGTCGTACACAAACAACCTCCCATAAGGAAATCATTTATGATATCTGCGGTCCCGTGTTGGGCAGAATTATTGACTACATTATCATTTTCACCCTATTCGGTACAGGTGTGGTCATGCTTGCTGGTGCCGGATCGATTCTCCACCAACAATTTGGCATGCCAAGTATTGCAGGCAGTTTGATCATGGCGGCGCTTGTCATTGCAACTGTTTTACTGAACGTTGACAAGGTAGTAGCGGTCATCGGCAGCATTACACCTTTCTTGATTTTGGCCCTGATTGTTATCGGCATACACAGCTTGTCTACGATGGATTTATCTTTTACCAAACTGGAGCCAATCGCACTGGCGCAAAAATCTGCAGTGTCTAATTGGCTTTTATCCGGCGTCAATTATGCCTCTTTCAATATTGCTCTCGGCGCAGCCATGGCCCTCGTAATGGGGGGCGCGGAGAAGAACGAGAAGCAGGCGGCTATCGGCGGTTTGCTAGGCGGCCTTGGAATCGGGACTTTGATTCTGATCAGCAATTTGGCAGTATTTTCCCGGATTGATACGGTTGCGGCGTATGATATGCCCATCCTGAAAATCGTGGATGATATTTCTCCTTATCTGGCTATCATCATGTCTGTCATTTTATTCGGTATGATATTCAACACAGCTGTCGGGATGTTCTATGCTTTCACCACACGCATGATCCATATGAACAGCAAGAAAAAGACAGGGATTTTCATCACTGTCACGGTTGGTGTCGGTTTTATCGCAAGCTTCTTCGGTTTTACCGATCTTGTTTCCTTCTTTTATCCGACCATCGGCTATTTTGGCCTATTGCTGATTGCAGTATTATTTTATGCACCGTTCAAGTATTTTCGCAAACCGCAGCCAGTTACAGCCAAAACAACGAAAGACCATCTGACTGGAAGCTGATGATGAAAATGATATCAGTTCGAAAAAATAATTGACTTATCATAGGCTGTTGCTTTTCTTCTGTGGGGGATCTCCGGATCCATCCATGATGCCCTGCAGGAAAGCAACAGCCTCCTGGCGTCTATTCATGCCGATTTTTTTATATGCACTGCTGACATAGTCACGAATTGTTTTCTCTGTTAAATTTAATGAAACTGCCATCTCTTTGTTCTTGCGATTTTTCAAAAGCAGATATAATATATCCAACTCTCGCCACGATACCTCAATATGGTGATCAAGCAGCCTGTTTTTCAGCTCCTGCTTCTCACTGTCGTACATGTCCTGTAACTTTTTCATGGCAAACGCGGCAATCTTCCCAGTCAATACATATTCTCCCTCGTACAGCTGTCTGATACTCGTCGCCAGCTGCTTTTTACTGATATCGGACTCATCAAGCAAGAATCCCTCTACACCGGCTTTCAATCCCTCCAGGATGAAATATTCTTCAAAGACAGACATCAGCATCAAAACTTTGACCTGCGGCTGCTTTTCACGCAGTGTTCGTACTTCTTCCATAATGGCAGTTTCAAGTATGTCGACAGGGAATATCACGATATCAGGACAGTAAAGGGCTATTTCCTTCTGTAATTTGCCGGAAAAAGGTTCAGTAGCATGCACTTGCATGTCTTTATTACCTTGCAGCAGCATCTGCAGTCCATGGCGTATAAGGCTATTATGGTCTACAAGCATGACTTTAATCATTGGTCTTCATCACCTTTCGATCATTTATCCATTCCTATAGCTCTTTTGCGGCAAGTCTCCCATTATACCATTCTGCCTCTTTTTTTATTTTTTAACCTCTTCCGCTTTTGTCAGATGGCAGACATGGCTATTCTGCTGCTAAGAACAATAACCTTCCTCATATACAAAAATGCCATCCGTCTTCTGCTTAATCATCACAATGCTATTTTAATCTGAATGAAATTGCTTAGCTTTCGTTATTGAATACAAAATCACTTGATTTTGAATATATTTTTAACAAAAATTTGAATACGTCATTTTATTTGTTCTTTTTAAAGAACGTTGGTAAAATAGCTAAAAGGGGGTGGAGATAAGGATGGACAAGAATGAAATGAATTATATAGAGAGAATGGAAGGTGACGAGAGATACATCTTATCACTTGATTATGCCAACGTGATACAGACATACGATGAAAAGATTTTTGTAAGTTTAGTGACAAAGGATGAGATTGGTGCGGAAGCATACTTATCGGAAGTATGTTTCTTCCTTGCTGAGCTGCCAGAGAAGGATCAGATATTCATATTACATATTTTTTTTGTCAGCATCGTGACTGATATGACCAAACTACACCAGCGAAACGGACGTCTGCATCCAAGTCACATTACCAGCAGCTACGCGTTGATTTCTACCATCGACAGATGGCAGACCACCACAGATTATTTCTCAGCAATCAGCTGGTTTATTCATAAAGTCAGCACTACATTAGTTCCAGGCGTGCATTTCCTGGAACAGCAACCCCATATAGAAAAAATAATGGACCTGATTCATGCGCATCTGACCGATAAGAAGCTGTCAGTAGCCTGGCTCGCAGAACAATTGCAATTCTCGACAACACATTTGGCCAGTATCTTCAAAGGTGTGATGGGTGAATCCATTTCCCATTATATTCAGCGCCAAAAGACAGAGAAAATTACTTTTGAGCTGAGGTTTTCTTCCAAACCGCTGAAGGAAATATGTCAAAGCTATGGCTACAGCAACGTGAGCAACTTTATCCGGACATTCAAAAAACAGATGGGCACCACACCATTGAAATATAGACAATCATATATGCTGGCAGTCAGGAATAAGAAAATATAAGGTTTGAAAGAGGGCCGCCATTCCTGGACAGGAACAGTAACCCTCTTCATAGCGTTTTATATAGGGAAAATATTCAATACAAAAAATATAAGTGCGCCTAGCGCTGCTGATATCGGCAACGTGATCACCCAGGTCACAACCATCCGTTTGGCCGTTCCCCAATTGACACCTTTGATGCGGTGAGATGTGCCAACCCCCATAATGGCAGTAGAAATGACATGTGTCGTACTGACCGGCAGGTGGATGAGTGTTGCTCCAAAGATGACTGCAGCTCCCGTCAAATCAGCCGCAACGCCGTTTACTGGCCGGATTTTCATGATTTTGCCGCCAACGGTCTTGATAATGCGCCAGCCGCCAATCGATGTGCCAAGTGCCATGGCCGTCGCACAACTGAACTGGACCCAAAACGGCACATCCGTTGTTGTATGTAATCCACCGACAATCAATGCCATGGTGATAATCCCCATTGATTTCTGAGCATCGTTTGTCCCGTGTGCATAAGATTGCACAGCAGCTGTGAGAATTTGTACACGACGAAACTGTTTATTCGTTTTAGCCAGATTGCTGTTTTTAAAAATCACCTTGATAATGGAATAAACAACATAACCAATAACAAATGCAATAATCGGGGAAGCCAGCAAACCTTCGATAATGGAAATGAAGCCTTTGTATTTTACTGCTCCAAAACCATCTGAGGCAATAACCGCGCCGGCAATGGCGCCAATAATGGCGTGTGAAGAACTGCTCGGTATGCCGAATACCCATGTAATCAGGTTCCAGGCAATAGCAGCTATCAACGCTGCCAGAATCACTGTCGTGCCATTTTGCAGATCGAATGGATTGGCAATGCCGCTCGTGATCGTCTGCGCGACACCGGTGAAAGTGAGTGCACCGATGAAGTTCATCGTTGCTGCCAACATGATGGCACGTCTGGGTGTCAAAGCTTTGGTTGAAACGGAAGTGGCGATAGCATTGGCTGTATCATGGAATCCATTGATAAAGTCAAATACCAAAGCGAATATTACAATACAGATGACAATCAACAGTAAACTGTTCATACGATCCAATACTCCTCATTACGCGTTTTTCATGATGATGCTTTGCATGACGCTAGCAACATCTTGACAATAGTCGGCAATTTCTTCTAGTGTTTCGTAAATCTCTTTGTATTGAATCACCTTGATTGGATCCTTTTCTGTCTGGAACAGATGCTTCAATGATTTTCTGTACAAATCATCACAATTACTTTCATGGTCTTTTATCTGAATGGCATGCTTTTCGATCTCATTCAGTTTTCCATGAGCCATCAATTCAATAGACAGCAATATTTCCTTGGAGCATTTATGGATGTATTCCGTGAATTGATCAATATATTCATCAGACTGGAAAATCTGGTGAATGTCCATCAATGCTGTGAATTCTTCCATGCCATCAATGACATCATCAAGATTCATTGCCAGCTGCATGATATCTTCTCGTTCAATCGGTGTGATGAATGCCTGATTGAGATCCTTGATGATTAGATGGACTTTCTCATCAGCTGCCGTTTCATATTGCTTCACGGTATCAGCAAATTCCCGCAATGTTTTGGAATCCTTCACCTTAAAGCGCACGAAATAATCCGCTGTTTCATCAAGATGCTTCGCAAAATCAACTAAATATGCAGAAAACTTGTCCGGCTTTTTATTAAACATGTTTTAACCCTCCGTTTGTACACAGCAAAACATTCTCTTACAATAACAAATCATACCCAGTCATTATATATCTTTCAACAATATATTGCACGTTTCGAGCTACATATTATACATCCTTCTACATGGTAACAAAAAATGATAGTATAGAACAACCCTATATTTTATTGTTTTATCGTGATAAGGCATTAAAAAAGCGGGGATATGCCCCGCTTTTATTGGATAGTTTTATCGTAAATCAGCCCATTACTGTTAAATTGGATCAGTTTCAACCGGCCATCCTCTTTCATGAAGATGGATTTATATTCCTTTCTGTGATTGTCTTTGTTTTGCAGGATAATGACCCGTTTATGCCGATTGTCCTCTACCACATTCAGCCGATAATCATCCATGACCACCTGCCCCTTGATGATTTTGTACTCAGGCATTTTGGTCACATCTTCCATGTTTCCTTTTTGCTCGTCTTGCATTTCTTCTGCCGTATCATCTATTTTGTCACCAGCATCTCCAACTGACTCCTCATCTGTGTTAGTGTCTTCGTCATGCTGATCCGCCTGCTTGGAAGACTGACTGTCATGCTCGTTATTTTCCGGATTTCCTGTTTCCTGATGACTTTTTCCACACGCGGTGAGTACGAGAATGCATCCCAGCAGCAATATTATTCGTTTTGTCATTTTATCCTCTCCCTGTCCTGTTTCTCTATCATATATCCTATCTGGTTTTCATAAGATTATCTGGTGAAGAAGATGAGAATTCACTAAGAATCATTTCCTGTTATCAGTCATCCTTATGATAAACTTAGTATAGTGACAATTATACACATCAGGTGGTGAAAGATGATGTTTCTTTATGAAGTGGATGAAAAAATCACATTAAGATTGCTTAATTTCGATGATACAGCAGATTTATTCAAGCTGATTGATGCTTCAAGGGCTTATTTACGAAAATGGCTTCCATGGCTGGATAATAATACAACAGAGGAAGACTCCAAACAGTTCATTGATCATGCCTACCAGTTATATGCTAACAGACAAAGCTTGACTGCTGGTATTTTTTACAATGAAAAACTCATTGGTATGACAGGCTATAACCAACTGGATTGGACAAATCATATCGGCTACATCGGCTACTGGATCGCACCGCAGTATCAAGGGATGGGTGTGATGACCCGTAGCGTCCGGGCAATGATTGACTATGGTTTTCAAGTCCTGGAGCTTAATCGCGTGGATATCCGGGCTGCCTATGAGAACAAGAAAAGCCGCGCCATCCCTGAAAGACTGGGATTCCGTACAGAAGGGCAAATCCGGCAGGCAGAATGGCTGTATGATCATTATGTCGACCACGTCATTTACGGCATACTTAAATGGGAATGGCTTCATGGTGCCAAATAAAGAGAATAACCCAACTGCTTCATTTTAAGATGGCTGGATTATTTCCTGGGAAATATCGACATACTTCACCCATTTCCGCAAAAATTTTCTTCAGCTATAAGTGTACCTTTACCTATAGGCTAATAAAAAAGCTGTCTCTTCAGGAACCAGGATTAATTCCCTCATTTTAGAGACAGCTCATTTTATCATTAAATCATTTGTATTTTATTCAAATGGGCGAATAAACCGTTTCGCTTCATTAATTCTTGCGGTGTTCCCTCTTCTTCAATGCCGTTTTTAGTAATTACCAATACTCTGTCGGCATTTTTAATGGTTGCCAGTCTATGGGCAATCACAATGGTTGTCCGGTTTGCAGCCAGTTCAGTGAGTGCTTTCTGGATAATCATCTCTGTTTCCGTATCCAATGCTGATGTCGCTTCATCAAGAATCAGTATGGGCGGATTTTTTAAAAACATTCTCGCAATTGCAATCCGTTGCTTCTGTCCACCGGACAGCTTCAAACCCCTCTCACCGACCTGGGTTTCGTAACCATCTGGCAAGCCGGCAATGAATTCCTCCATATGCGCACGTTTGGCGGCTGTTTTGATTTCCTCATCCGTCGCATCCAGTTTTCCATAGGCAATGTTTTCTTTCAATGTCCCTGTGAATAAAAACACATCCTGCTGCACAATGCCGATTTGACTCCTTAACGACTGCTTCGTCATGTCCCGGATATCCATTCCATCGATAGCAATCCTGCCTGCATCGACATCATAAAAACGTGGTACGAGCGAAGAGATTGTCGTTTTTCCGGCTCCTGATGGACCGACTAAAGCTACTGTCTGTCCCGCATTCACTTTAAAGCGCATATTCTTCAAAATTGGCTCTTGTGTTTTTTCATACCCGAATGTCACATCTTCAAATGCGATTTCGCCCCGAAGCGTGACCACATTTTTGGCATTTTCCCGGTCAGTGACATCAGGTGAAACTGCCAATAAATCAGAAAAACGTTTAAAACCAGCCATCCCTTTCGGATATAATTCAAGCAAGGCACTGATTTTTTCGATCGGTTTGAACAGAACATTGGTGAACAAGACGAAGCTGACTAGTTCCCCGATTGTCAGACTCCCGTGGAAAGCAAGATAGGCTCCAACGACAAGCACGACAAGTACCATCAGCCGCATCACCATATAAATATTGGAATTCACAAAAGCCATCACGCGATAGGCGACAAGCTTTGCTTTTCTAAAACTATAATTGTCCTTTGTAAAACGCTTCATCTCAAATGATTCGTTTGTAAAGGACTGGACTACTCTTGCACCTGAAATAGCATCTTCCACACGCGCATTCACTTCGGCAATTTCTTCATACATGGACTTCCAAGCCTTATTCATTTTCATATTGCTGTATGCGATTAACCAAACCAGAATCGGAACAACAATCAGGATAATGAGTGACAGCTGGAAATTGATATTGAACATGATGATGAAAGCACCAACAAATGTCATGATTGCTATGAAGAAATCCTCCGGCCCATGATGAGCCAGCTCGCCAATATCGAATAAATCATTGCTGATGCGACTCATGATGTGCCCTGTTTTCGTATTGTCGAAAAAGCGGAATGATTGCTTCTGCACATGGTCAAACAACTGTTGACGCATATCCGTCTCGATATTGATGCCAAGTTTATGTCCCCAGTAAGTGACGATATACTGCATGAAGGTACTAAGCAGATAGACGAACAGCAGCAAGACACTTACCAGTACAATCAGCTGCCAATTATTTCCCGGCAGCAATTTATCAATGAACTCCTGTACAGCCACAGGGAAAGCAAGCTCCAGGATGGCTACAAACACAGCGCATGAAAAATCAATCATAAACAACCGGCGATGCGGCTTATAATAAGAGAAAAACTGCTTGAGCATGAATGCACTTCCTTCTTTTATAAAATTCAATATAAGTATATGGATATTCAGCTCAATTCGCAAACAAACGCTACAAATAAAAGGCATTAGCTCCAAATAGGAGTCAAGCTTGAGGAATTTTTTGCATATACATAGGCAAAAAGGAGTTGTCCACATCATGCAATGTAGGAATTGGCTTTGCTGGATAGTCGGCTATGTTTTTATCATTTCCGGAGCAATCAAATTGCTCTCCACGGGATTTTTGGACTTTTTTATACAGGTGGGAGTTCCTTATCCGCAAGTCACTTTTTTTCTTGTGGCTATCTTGGAGGTTGGCTGCGGGGCATGTATCGCTGGGAAGTTTGCTGTAAAGCAAGCTGCAGCGGCCTTGATCGTCATCATGCTTGGGGCGCTTTATTTTGCAAAACTCCCTGCCCTGATGGATAAAGGCCTGCTCCAATTTGCTTTTGATGCACGATTGGATATTGTCATGCTCGTAATTCTCATACTGCTATTCCGGCAAGCTAAAACTATTTCTTTCACTTGATTTTAATCCACAGTTTTATCCACATATGCACAAATGTTCTTAGCTATTTTGTACCCGAAAATTCGTTTGCCACAAAATATGGATTTTACAAACAGAATATCCACGGTTTGTGTATAACTTTGACGAATTGTGGATATTTTTGTTGATTTTCTGTTTAAAACTGGACAGTTTCATAAACTTTTCCACAAACGTTCTGTTCCTAAGTCTGGACTGGTTGACAAACAAAAACAGCCCGCAAAAAAACGAGCTGTTCTTCCACTTGCTATTTATTTCTGTTCACCTAAAGTTACTGTTGTTTCATGCTTTTTGCCATCTCGGTAATAGGTCACTTTCACTTTGTCACCGACCTTTTTCTCTTGGAACAAAATCCGGCGCAATGCAATCATGTCCGTGATTTCTTTGCCGTCAAGTGCAGTGATGACGTCCAGGCGCTTGATGCCTGCTTTATCTGCTGGAGAGAAAGTCTCGACACTCCAAACGTAAACACCTTTATCGATGTTTCCTGGCAGCTTGAGCGAGCGATGAAGCTCCTCTTTCGGCACATCATCGAGTGAATAAAGCTCTAATCCCAAATATGGACGGACCACTTTTCCTGTTTTCTCCAGCTCATCCATCACAGGTTTAGCCGTGTCGATTGGAATAGAAAAGCCGATGCCCTCTACTGCCTCTTCATTTATCTTCATCGAATTGATGCCGATCAGCTGACCCTTCATATTGATCAATGCCCCGCCGCTGTTGCCGGGATTGATTGCAGCATCCGTTTGAATGACTTCTGCCTGCCAATCCGGCCGGCCATCATTATTGAAATCCTGTGGCACGGTCCGCAGCTTCCCGCTGATAATACCCTGCGTAACAGACCCGGCAAATTGCAGCCCGAGCGGATTTCCGATAGCAATCACTGGCTCACCGACTTTGATATTTTTCGATGTACCAAGCTCAATGATTTTTTTGACTGGCTTTTTGTCTATTCGCAGTACGGCGAGGTCAGAAAACAAATCACCGCCAAGCAGCTTCGCATCCAAGTCCGTATCATCATTCAGCACCACACCGATCTGGTCGGCATCTTCAATTACATGGTAGTTCGTAACCACATAAGCGTATTTACCGTCTTCTTTGTAAATAACGCCTGATCCTGTTGCAGCCTCACTAGCCTTCTTGTCCTGTTCCCAGAAATTCGACTGATTTTGATAATTGCTAACTCCCACAACTGCAGGCGATACGTCGCCAACAATGTCTGTGATTTGCGAACTGATGTTGACTTTCATATTCGTTATATCGCCGCTGCCGGCATTCTGGTCAGGCTGCTGGCTGATGCCATTTTCATTAGCCTGCTTATTCGAAAAAATACTGGAATCCTCCACAGCAGGCAGTGCTACGGTCACCAGCAAGATACCGATGATGATACCAAGAAGCACTGGTACAAGCCAGGAGGATCGTTTTCTTTTTTTCGGATCTTGCTGATAATGGTCGTCGTAATATCCCATTTACCCGTCTCCTCTTAGTTTGCATATGTAACCTCATCATTACATAAATAGTATTACCCCAAGATGGAAAAATATGAACCTGATCTTCCTTCAATCAGCCTACTTCATACAACGGTGTTGCCTGCCCTGGATCAGTGTCATGCAGTTCAATTTCAATGCCGCGCTCCTTGAGAACCTGATCGACAGACATCCTCGCTAAATCCTTCAAATTGTTATGCTGGCTGAGGTGTGCCAAATAAATCCGTTTGGTGCGGTTGGAAATAATGTCCGCCAGGGCAAGTCCCGAATCTTCATTGGATACGTGTCCGGAATCACCAAGAATGCGTCGCTTCAAATTCCACGGGTAGCTTCCCATCCGGAGCATTTCAACATCATGATTGGCTTCAAAGATATACGCGTCAGCATCCTCGACAGTTTTCTTGATTCTTTCTGATACATAACCAAGATCTGTCACGAGAGCCACTTTTCTATTTTCATGCCGGAACGTGTAGAACATCGGCTCTGCCGCATCATGGGATACACCGAATGATTCCACCTCCATATCTCCGAAGGTTTTCACTGTTTCCATATCGAAGTGGAACTTCTGATCCGTCTCGATACGCCCGATACTGCCCTCCATGGCACGCCAAGTCTTGTCATTCGCATAAATCGGCAGTTTATACTTTCTGGCCATGATGCCAAGCCCTTTAATATGGTCACTATGTTCATGCGTAACAAGAATGCCTGTCAGTTTCGCAGGGTCAAGACTTTCCTGGTCGAACAGACTGGTAAGTTTTTTGCCGCTAAGTCCGGCATCCACTAGTAATCTCGTTTGATCTGTCTCTATATAAAAGGCGTTTCCGGTACTGCCGGAAGCCAGTACACTAAAACGTAATGTCACTGTGTATCACTCCGATTGAGAATTTTCTCCTTCTCTGTTAGCATTTTACGCATTTCCTTTCCAGCTGCCTTATCATCGTCCACTTGCTGCAGTTTCGTTTTAATGAACTTGACCGCTTCTCCAAGAAATGATACGTCATCCTTCGATATGACGACCCCTTCAATCGCATTGACAAAATAACTGCGTTTGTCATTCACGGTCAATTTCCACGTCGGCGCAAAAACCTGGACGCCATTTGTGAGCGGAACGACGGTGTGATAACCGATTTTGATTTCTGATACTTCATCACCGCTGTTCAGCTGGTTGTTTTCATATAGCTTGCCGACTGCATCCATTGGTTTGACCAGCGTTTTTTTGTCTTTGTTTTTTTCGGGTGTGCTCAGCATCGATTGAAAATACCCTACAGCTTCATTGTCATCATTTAAAAATACAGCTACCATGCCGCTTTGATTGTAATAAACGGGGCGATTATTCTTCACTTGAAAAAAGAGGATCACATTCACATCTTTGTTCCACTCTCCGTATTGATATTCATTCAAACCGACGATTTCTTTACGTAATTTGTTGTAAATACTTTCTTTTGAATCATCCTCTGATAGAAGCGGATGTTTTTTAAAATGTGAAATGATATATTTATCATCTGCGATAGCTGCATCTTGGTTGGACAAGTGGTTCACTTTTTCAATCTGGCTTTTGGATAACGATTTTTGTTTGACGGAGATGAAGGCATCATCCGGTTGTGCTTCGGGCAGCTGCTTGATAGTGATTTTTTCATCTGATAGTCTTTCTTCCAACGTTGCACTTTCCGGTTCCAGCAAACTGAGATCGGCTGCTTCCCTTTTTTCCAGAAACTGAAAGATCAAATAGATATCCAGCACTAAAAAACAAAGGATGAATAATGTTTTTATCTGGCTCCATTGCATTGCTAATTCACCTCTGGATTGCCGTCTTTATTTTCCGTGAAATCTATTTCCTTCCAGTGTCCATCATACTTGATAAACCAAGCAGGCTCCAGCAGCAGAATGAAAGAAGAGGCTTCTTCCTGCTGAAAATTCATGCTGTAGCCGATGGAGATATCCGATATATCTGCTTCCTTATAATTTTCTTTGACAAATTCTTTCACAGTTGCTCCAGAAGGTATGGTTACCGTATCACTCTTCAGCGAATTGTTAATGCTGAACAACGGGCGTTTATACTGGTATAATTCCTGGTTGCGCCATTGCTGCTCAATAGTTGCCAATCCAGTCTGGCTGATGACCGGATAACCATCATAGTGCAGCAAATAGGTAACTGTATGATTCGTACCATTAAGTCCGTCCAAATAGTAGTCATCCGTCCAGCCTTTATGTTCATTGATGTTAAGAATGCTTTTATCAAGCAGTTCATAAAATGTCATTCGGTGCGTATCCGTTTGTTTTGGATTGATATAATCCATCACATGCCGATCCTGGTACACTCTCATTTGCCGGCCAGCATCTGTATAGTATGCCTCATTCGCGTTGGAAACGTTCCTTCTGACAGACGAGGGATCCGGGAATAATGCATTGACCAGTTTCTTCGGATTGGTGTTATTGACAGAAAAAGTATGTTCTTTCATCTGCACGGGATTAGAAGGAAAATAGACTGGCAAATTCGCCGGTCCGATAGCCTGCAGCTCCTGCATGCCTTTCAAATTGGACATAAGCTTCCATAAATAATCATATTTTGTTGCATCATTGACTACTGCTGTCGCTTCTTTTCTTCCATCAAGCGACAAAAAGTGGAATCTTAACAGATATTTATCTGGATTGAAAGTGATGAACAGGCGCTTGAATGAACCGAGGGCTCCTGTCTCAATATCATCATTAAATTGAAACAGGTTGCCGATAGTCTCCATCGGAATAGCGGTTGGGAACCGGAATTCAAGCTGATACTTTTCGTTAGGGACTTTTTCCAGATCCCTTAATTTAAAATCATATAATGTCCAGGTCTGCATATTTTTGTACATGGACAGGCTTTTCTTCGGATTTTTGTACCCATAATGTTTGGACTGATGCTGAAAAATGACTTCACTTGGCATCACAATGTCACGCTTGCTTTGCTCATCGCCTTCGATATAATAGTCTGCTTCATTCAAGTACTGGCCTTTTTTCTCCAATAATAATTCATTATCAGACTTATAGCTCCAGATATTGAAGGTGAGCAGCAGGCTCATGCCGACTAAGATAACCAAAATATACGATTTTACAACTTCGAATTTCATTTGCCGGCCCCCCGATCCCGGCCCATCAATGGCAAGGCGATAAACACTGTCGTTCCTTTTCCTTCTCTGCTTTTCGCCCAGATATCGCCCTGATGCGCTTCAACGAGTTCCTTGGAGATAGCCAATCCAAGGCCAGTACCGCCTAGTTTGCGGCTTCTGGCTTTATCCGCACGATAAAATCGTTCGAAAACCTTATCGACTTTATCGTATGGGATTCCCATTCCTTCATCCTCGACGCTTGCCAGAATGCGGTGCTTTTGCTTGATGGCCCTGAAATAGATTTTTCCGCCATCGGGAGAGTATTTAATCGCATTAGAAATCACATTGTCCAGCACCTGGATCATTTTATCCCTGTCTATCCACACAAACATTCTTTGCGGAGGCAATTCCCGACTGAAAGAAATGTGCTCAGGGACGTTCATTTCAAACCGGTCGATCACCTCATGGAAAAATGCGATGAAATCAACACGTTCCTGTTCCAGCTTATAATCTCTGCTGTCCATTTTGGACAACTGCAACAGGTCATTGACCATGCGGATCATCCGCTCGGTTTCATTTTGTGTCACTTGCAAAAAACGCGGTGCAATTGACTCGTCCTGCCAGGCACCATCTGTCAAAGCTTCGATATAACTGCGCATAGTTGTCAGTGGTGTCCGCAATTCATGGGACACATTGGAAACGAATTCTCTGCGTTCTGCTTCGATTTTCTCCTGTTCGGTGACATCACTCAATACAAGGATATAGGCTGCTGTGTCTTCATCCTCATCAAGAACCGTTGAGAATTTAGCCCGGATGAGCAAATCATTTTCTTCATCACCAAAATCAAAAATGACAGAACCGTGATCAGCCATTGTTGCAACGTGCAGCTGTTCCTTGTTCATTTCCACGATATCCAGCAAGTAACGTCCCTTACAATCTTCAGGGCTCTTTCCAAGCAGGATGGCAGCTGGCTCATTCATCAATGTGACGATGCCATTGACATCCGTTGCGATGACACCATCTGACATGTTTTCCAGCACCGAAGTGAGCTTGCGCTGTTCTTCCTCGACAATCGCGTACGTATGGCGCAAGCGATCATTCATATCATTGAAAGAAACAGCCAGCTGACCGATTTCGTCAGTTCCATAGATGTTGACATTTTGTGAAAAATCGCCGCGTGCAATGGTCTGTGCCTGTCTGCGCATTTCTTTGATCGGCTTGGTGATTGTCCGTGCCACTAATATTCCGAGAATGGCAGAAATAATGATAGCCAGAATAGAAGCTTTCAAGAAAATCTCGCTGATATTCTGCAGCTGGTCATACACGCTTTTTAAGGAGACCACCATATAGATGGCCCCTGCGACATCGCCATTTTTGTCATTGATATGAACTGCCTTCACAAGTACACGGCTGTCGATCTGCGGGTCATAGAATGTTTTATCCTGGTCGGATCCTCCGAGTGCGTATTGCACAATATCTTCAGTCGATTTTTTTCCGACAATATCATAATTCAGTGTATCATTGGTGCCAAGAACCTTTCCCTGGCTATTGACAACCTGCAAGGTCGTAAAATCCTTCGTGTCGATATCATCGATGACAGACTGTACTTCCTGTTCCAATGTCGGCATTTCTGGATTTTGTGAATCCTCTGGGGTTTCCGGTCGTTCTTTTTTAAAAACCTGTTCCAAATTATAGCTCATCAGCTCAATCCGGTCGTTGACACTCGACTTGAAATTGGTAATCAGTTCTTTTTCAAGTTTGGTGGCAAAGTACGAGCCGATGACCTGCACGGCCACCAGCAATAACAAAATATAGATAAGAATGAATTTTAGCTGAATCGAGCGAAAAAAGCCGATTTTATGCATAAAACCTACTCCTGTTCAGGATTGCGCAAATAATACCCGACACCACGACGGGTAACGATCCATGAAGGGGTGCCCGGATTTTCCTCTACTTTTTCGCGCAGTCTTCTGACTGTCACATCGACTGTACGGACATCGCCAAAGTAATCATATCCCCAAACCGTTTCCAGCAGATGTTCCCGTGTCATGACCTGCCCGATATGGCGGGCGAGATAATGCAGAAGCTCAAATTCACGATGAGTGAGTTCAATTTCCGTTCCATCTCTTGACACAGTGTAGGCATCGGGATGGATGACCAGCTGACCGATTTCAATATCCTTGTTCGCAAATTCTTCTTCTTCAGGCATTTGCTGCTGTCTGCGCAGATTGGCTTTCACTCTGGCGATCAGCTCCCTGTTGGAAAATGGTTTGGTCACATAATCATCTGCACCAAGCTCAAGTCCAAGAACCTTATCGATTTCCGAGTCTTTCGCAGTCAGCATGATGATCGGCATGCTTTGGGTTTTGCGGATTTCCCTGCAAACCTCATTGCCATCCTTACCTGGAAGCATGATATCAAGCAAAACAAGATCAGGCTTCTCTTCCTCAGCTAGCGCTACCGCCTCATCACCATCATAAGCACAAACTACTTCGTAACCTTCTTTTTCCAAATTAAAGCGTAAAATATCAGCAATTGGCTGTTCATCATCGACGACCAATATTTTCAATGTCATTTTTCATAACCCCTTTTGTCATTTTCCTATATGATTCGATTCATTCGTTATTAGATTTATCATATGCCGTTCGTAATCATCCAGTTTATAGACGGGACAAAAATGATACTTGTCCCTTTGTCTCATTTTACATTACTTTAACCTAAATGTCTTTTAATAGACGATAATTTCCGATATGTGGCATTTTAGCTGCGAGATAAGAAAAGCACCACCGAATGTGAGATGTTGTGTCTGACATTTGGGGTGCAATCCATACTATGCATGTATCGGCTCTGGAGGTACATCGCTCGAGTCATAGCGGTGATCCAGATCCACGAACTTATTATATTCTTTGACGAATGCCAGCTCGACGGTGCCCACCGGACCGTTACGCTGTTTGGAAATGATGATCTCTATAATGTTCTGTTTCTCTGATTCTTTATCATAGTAATCATCCCTGTATAGGAAACCGACAATATCCGCATCCTGCTCGATACTGCCCGATTCACGAAGGTCCGACATCATCGGACGCTTGTCCTGACGCTGCTCGACACCACGCGATAACTGGGACAGGGCAATAACAGGCACATTCAATTCTCGGGCCAATGCTTTTAATGACCTTGAAATCTCAGAAACTTCCTGTTGCCGGTTATCGCGGGAGCTGCCGCTTCCCTGTATCAACTGCAAGTAGTCTATCATTATCATGCCAAGGCCATGTTCCTGCTTCAGGCGGCGGCATTTGGAACGGATTTCACTGACCCGGATACCAGCGGAATCATCGATATAAATTCCCGCATTAGACAAGGAACCCATAGCCATAGTCAGTTTTCCCCAGTCCTCGCCCTGCAGCTGACCGTTACGTAAACGCTGGGCGTCGATGTTGCCTTCTGCACAAAGCATACGCTGGACCAGCTGTTCCGCTCCCATCTCGAGACTGAATATCGCAACATTTTCATCCGTTTTCACAGCAACATTTTGGGCAATATTCAAGGCGAATGCCGTTTTCCCGACAGAAGGGCGTGCGGCGATGATGATAAGATCATTACGCTGAAAGCCGGAGGTGATCCGGTCCAAATCCTGGAATCCCGTCGCAATGCCGGTGACATCGGAATCGCGGTTATGCAGCTGTTCAATACTGTCATATACATCAATCAGTACATCTTTGATTGCTTTGAACGCACCGGCGTTTTTTTTGCCGGATACAGCCAGGATATTCTTTTCAGCTTCGTTCAGCACCTCATCGACTTCATCTTCTTTGGCAAACGTGGATGTGACGATATCCGTAGCCGTATGAATCAGTCTGCGCAGTAATGCTTTCTCTTCTACAATTCTGCAATAGTAACCGATATTCGCCGCGGTAGGCACGCTTTCCGCAACTTCTGTCAAGTAGGAAACACCGCCGACTTCCTCCAGCAATTTGCTGTCCTTCAATGCAGCAGTCACCGTTAACAAATCAATTGGCTCGCCACGGTCAGAAAGCTTCAGCATGACTTCAAAAATCCGCTGATGGCCCGCCCGGTAGAAATCTTCCGGAGCCAGTGATTCTGAAGCAGTGGAAAAGGCTTCAGGCTCTAAAAAGATGGCACCAATGATGGACTGCTCTGCTTCTATATTGTGTGGCGGGACCCGATCATTACTCATATCGTTCACAACACCATTGCCTCCTTCAATTGCTGCAGCTTGAACATGCGTGTCCAGCTGCATCTGGCACAAACAAAACAAGTAAGAGACAACCAGATTCGACGAACAGCGGGTGCCCAGCTATTGTCGAACCTAGCTGTCTCGTGTATCCATTCAAGGGGTGTTCAATGTCTCATTTAAACCGGACCTGTTGAACAGCCTTCATTTATTATTTTTCTACTACATGAACCTTAATGGAACCGGAAACTTCTGGATGTAATTTGACAGGGACGACTGTATATCCCAGTGATTTGATTGGCTGATCCAATTCTATCTTTCTTTTATCCAGTTTATAGCCATGTTCCTTCTGAAGTGCTTCAGCAATCTGCTTGCTCGTAATGGAGCCAAACAATTTGCCTTCCCCGGATTTCGCCTGAATTTCCACTGTCAATTCTGCCAGTTTGTCTTTCAGCGTCATAGCTGCTTCTTTTTCTTCTTGTTCCAGCTGTTTCTGTTTGCGTTTTTGTGCTTCCAGGCCTTTCATGTTGCCAGGAGTGGCCTCGACAGCAATATTATTTTTCAACAAATAATTGCGTGCATATCCGTCTGAAACATTTTTTACTTCACCTTTTTTACCTTTTCCCTTAACATCCTTCATAAAAATTACTTTCATTCTTCGTCTCTCCCCTCAGCATATTCATCTAAAATATCCTTCAGCAATTGTTTTGCATTTTCGATGGTCGTATCTTCCATTTGTGTGGCGGCATTTGTTAAATGGCCGCCGCCATTCATTTTTTCCATCACGATCTGTACATTGATTTCCCCTAATGAACGAGCACTGATGCCGACTTTTCCATCTTTACGGTTGGAGATGACAAATGCTGCTTCCACGCCGTTCATTGTCAGCAGTGTATCAGCCGCTTGTGCAATGAGGACATTGTCACAGATCATATCATCGGGAGCTGCTGAAATAGCGATAGTGTTACGATACATTTCCGCACGTTCGATCAGCTTGCTTCGTTTTACGAATATATCCATATCTTCCTTCATGAACTTTTGCACAAGAACTGTATCAGCCCCTTTGGAGCGCAGATAGGACGCGGCATCGAATGTCCGCGATCCCGTACGAAGCGTAAAGCTTTTCGTATCAACAATGATACCTGCAAGCAAGGCTGTCGCCTCAATCATTTTCAACTTTCTGCCCTTTGGCTGGTATTCAAGCAGTTCTGTCACCAGCTCGGCTGTCGATGACGCGTATGGTTCCATATATACGAGGGTCGGATTCTCTATGAAATCCTCCCCGCGCCGATGGTGGTCGATCACGATTTTATATTCCGTTTTGCCAAGCAGTCGTGAATCAGCGACCATGGATGGCTTGTTGCAATCAACTACCACAATCAAGCTTTTTCTTGTGATGATTTCTTCCGCTTCATCCGGGCTGATAAAATTATTCCACAGTTCCTTATCCTGTTTGACTGCTTCCATCATACGGTATAGCCCGTCATTGACATCATCTTTGTCGAAGACGATAAACCCGTCGACACCGTTGAGCTCAGCAATGTTCAATATGCCGATGGCAGCGCCGATTGCATCCATATCCGGAGATTTATGACCCATAATGATTACTTTATCACTAGCTTGCACCAGACCGATCAATGCATGGGAAATAACTCTTGCCCTGACTCTTGTACGTTTTTCCATCGGGTTCGTTTTCCCGCCATAAAACCGTACTTTTCCGGTATCGTCTTTAATCGCTGTTTGATCGCCGCCACGCCCAAGGGCTAAATCAAGACTGGACTGTGCCAATTCTCCAAGGACTGGCAAAGAGTTGCTTCCGACACCTAACCCGATACTGATGGTAAGCGGGATATTCTGATCCGTGTGGATCTCTCTGACTGTATCAAGAATGTTGAATTTGTCTTTTTCCAACTGCTGTAAAATTTCAATCGAACCGACAGCCATGAATCTTTCCTGTGATGTACGCTTTAAATAAAGACCATTTTTCATTGCCCAGTTGTTCAGCACGGAAGTGACTTCTGTGTTCAGCTGGCTTTTTGTTGTATCATCGAGATTTTGTGTTACTTCATCATAATTATCCAAATATATGAACGCCAGCACCGTTTTCTCATTTTCATATCTTTCTTGGATCTCCGCCTGCTCGGTACGGTCAAAGAAATATAGCAACCGTTCTTCTTTATTGATGCTTGTTTCAAATGCATATCCATCAAGCATCACCCAAACTTCGCTTTTGTTCTCATTAATGGCAGGTATAAGATCTTCCGAAATGAAATTGAGCGATTTTTTCACTAATGTTTCTTCTTCAGGAAAAAATCTGTTCAAGTAATTATTTGTCCATTCGATCTGATATTCATCACTGAAAAGGATGATCCCGATCGGCATTTCCAATAATGCCTCTTCTCCGACTTTCTTGACACGGTGGGATAATGTCGTAATATATCTCTCTGTTTCATTTTTCTTGATTTGCTCCGTCCGGACACTCAGATAGAATGACACAGACAATAAAAGTGTCATTACCAAGCCAAGTATCCATTGATAATACCAGATAACAAGCAATAACATGATGGACAACGCGTAAATCGTCCATAAATGTTTGCCTAGTCCTGGTCTATTTTGAAAATCCGGCATAATTGTTTTCAGCTCCTGTGTTGATACCTTAAAAAACTATGGTATCATTTGCTCTTATCGCTGACAAATCGATCTGTTGGCCATGCGTCAGTCCGAGCTGTCGAAAGCGCCTGCAGCTGCTCATGCGTACAGGAAATAACTCCTTGTTCTCCTGCCTGCCCAATGCCGCCAGGGATGTTCAATCACTTCTTTTTCTCCATCATATTCCGCAGATTGAATCCTATATCAATTATACCAAGGATTCTCACCAATGGAAGGAGTAATGTGGAGAAGAATACGGTCAATATGATAACAATTATTGGCAGTGCTTTTGGCATTTTTTTCTCATGTGCGTAAAAGAACACAAAGGACAGTCCCTGAAGAACCATCAATGTCCCCGCAAGAAACAGGACATTCTGAACACCGATGTATAAAATGGTTTGCTTGCCGGGTCCGAAAAGCGTAATCACCAAAGCAAAAAAATAAATCCAGACAATGGCAACCGGGAATCTCATTTGGCGAAATGGCGGAAAGCGAAATTGTTTCCGTTCCACTCGATTGATTATTTTATATCCCAGCAATTGGCTGATCCATGCATAAAATAGCCCAACGATGACAAGCATGGCAGGGACAAGCAGTTTAAATGCCTCGAATTGCTGTTTCAATAAATCTAATTGTTTATCCATTTCGCTGGATGCTCCGCCCATTTTTCCGGCAAACTGCTGTGCATTCGAGATCGATTCTTCCAGTACTTGATCAAATTCTTTGCTGAAATTCACTCCGGAAATCGTCTGGACAAACATGAAGGCCATCAGCAAACCGATAACAAATCCAACGGTTCCACGTGCCAACGTCTCAAATCCCGGTGTTTTACGATGCATTGCTGTACCGATCATGACCCCGCCAAGTGCAGTAGTGATCGTCATCGGAAGGCTGAATACTGTGGCAAACAAACTTGCAAGAATTGCTGCTGCGGCAAACATGATAATGGCCGGCTTCCAGTCATATCTGTATGCATATATAATGAATGGAACTGGCAATAAAAAATAGATGACGAACGCCAGATAGGGGATGAAAAAAGATGCGACCAGCAGTACCAGATACATGACGGTCATCATTGCCCCATCCGTAAGTTTTTTCGTTTGATTCATTGCTACACCTCTGATTGATTTACAATTACATATATATCATATGATAACACGACTACTGAGCTTTTTGGAAACGCAAAGGGCTGGTCAAATAGCTTCTAACATGCACATTAAAGCAAATGGAAGCAGGTGACACTTTGTTTTTAGGAATATTCTGTGATATACAAAGTGATATGATCATAAATGGAATGTGCCAATTTATGGTTGGGGCACTGTTCCAAAGAGACTGCATTGTTGTGGGATAACAACGCAATATACTGCCTTCTGCCAGCCAACTCCTATATAATAAGAAAGACAAGTAGTATTTTAATGAGCAGGTGATTGGAATGACTTTATGGAAAATATGGACAGACAGCCTGAGACTGCCGAACAAACAGGCAATGTTCCGTTTAAATCGGACCGGTATGGATATGATGTTGATTTATATGCTTCTCTTGCTGGCAATTGTCTCCATTCCGGCTTTTATTGGGGTCCGCGCCGATCCCTTTGAGAAAATGGCACAGATTCATCTTGCCTTTCAACTTGTATATTTCCTGATTTTTTCTTATTTGCCGTTAGTAATCATCATTTGTTTATTATTATCAGGCATCGCCTATGCAGCAACAGGAATTTGCAAGCTGCTGCACAGGAAAGTGAAGTATTCTCTATTGTGGAAGCTTACCGCAGCCACAACGACCATCCCTTTTCTACTGTATACCATTATTGCCTTGACTTATCCTATCAATGAAAAATGGCTTTGGCTTTTCATCCCGATCAGTCTGTTGTTTATGATCAAGAATATTACCGTGTTTCCGAAACGTCGAAACAAGGCTACTGCTGCCAAATGATTTTTCCAATATCTTTTATCTGGTAGCCGAGTGATGCCAGGCGCTCGCGAAAGTCAGCCTGCTGCAGCAGTTCCAGCACTTTATCAGCCAACGGCAGGTGGAATTTGTCCGCCAGCATGACCAAATCATAGTTTTCTGTCAGCAGCGGCACAAACTGGATATTGGCTGATGTTGCCACCTGTTTGATGCCGATGCCAACATCACTTTTTCCAGCTGCTACTGCAGCAGCCACATCCTGATGACTCATTTGCTCATTATCGTAGCCGTGTACCTGTCGGCGATTGATACCAGCCAGCCGAAGCTTTTCATCCAGCAGCACCCTCGCTCCGGCGCCCGGTTCACGATTGACAAGCATGACGTCTTTTCGTGCCAGATCCGCCCAGTCTTGGATGTTTTTCGGGTTTCCTATAGCCGTATAAAAACCGATTTCCCGCTGGAGGAACCGTACGACTATGAAAGGTTTGCTGACTAAGAGCTTTCGTACATATGGAATATTGTATTGCAGTGTTTCCCCGTCAAAAAGATGTGTACTGACAATGTGCGTCTCTCCCTTATACATGGCGATCAGGCTGTCCAAACTGCCAGTATAAGAGCGAAGCGGCCGATATACGGTATCCTTTTCCAGATGTCTTGCCAATATATCCAGACTGCCATCTTGCCCGCTGATTACAATTTGGCTTGTATTGTTTTTATCTTCTTGTCCCCCATCCGCTGTCTTGATTTCCTGGGGAGTTTCTTTACTTCGAACCTTGTAATCTTCCAGTTCACCAGCATCAACGCGCATTTGCCTGCCAACCCTATATGCCTGCAATTCTCCTTTTTTAATCAAATCATAAATGGTCAGCTTGGATACTTTGAGCATTTGTGCAAGCTCATCAGTTGTATATGATATATTTGCCGCCACTTTTTCACCTCATTTTCAGTATTACTTGATAACTAGTTATATTTAGTTATAATTAGATATAATTAAATATAACTTATTGTAAAGGGGTTATACATATGAAAAGACTCATATTATTATTACTGCTTATTGTACCATTAATTGTTTCCGGTTGTAGTAGTAATAAAGACAATACTTCAACTGAAACCAGTAGCAGCAATAATGAAAAAGTTCCTCTCACTGTATCAGCAGCAGTCAGCTTGACAGATGCATTGGAGAAGATGAAAAAACAGTATGAAAAGGATCATGCAGTAGACTTGAAATTTAATCTGGCGGGCTCAGGAACCCTTGCCCAGCAAATACAGCAGGGGGCCCCAGCAGATATATTTATTTCTGCAAACGAGGATTGGATGGATACCCTGGAAAAAGACCAGGATATCATTTCCGATACGCGTAAAGACATCACAGGCAACCGGATCGTGATGATTACCGGCAAAGATAGTGATTACGACATATCATCCATAGCAGATATCGATCCGAAAAAAATCGATCAGGTCGCCATTGGAAACCCGGAAAGCGTACCTGCCGGGAAATATACCAAACAAACATTGGAAAACTCGCATCTTTGGGATACATTATCCCCAAAAGTAGTCCAGGCCAAAGATGTTCGCCAAGTTCTTTCTTATGTAGAAACCGGAAACACAGACATCGGATTTGTATATGAAAGTGACGCAAAAATTTCCGATAAAATTAAGATTCTTGCAACAGCAGACCAGGATTTGCACGATCCAATCATTTATCCAGGGGCGGTGACATCTGAGTCAAAGCATAAGAAAGAAGCAAAAGAATTCATGACATACTTGCAGTCAGATGAGGCACAAAAAATTCTGGAAGCGTATGGTTTTCAAAAATGAGTAAGGTGAGTCCACATGAATGAGATCAATTGGCATCCTTTATGGTTATCATTTGAGACAGCTGGAATTGCCACAGTAATTGTTTTCATCATTGGCGTTTTTCTGGCACGGCTTTTAGCAAGAAATTCTTTTTTCGGAAAAGGTATTATAGAAGCCATCATTATGCTGCCACTCGTGCTGCCGCCCACAGTTGTCGGCTTTGCGCTTCTGTATTTTTTTGGCAAGAACGGCCCTATCGGCAAACTATTGTTGCAATGGTTTGATTTTCAAATAGTTTTTTCCTGGTGGGCTGTGTTGATCGCAGCAATTGTTGTTGCCTTTCCACTGATGTATCAGAGTGCTGCAGCGGCATTTGAAAAATTTGACGCAAATGTGGAATCAGCAGCTTATACAATGGGAGCTTCCAAATGGAGAGTATTCTGGACGATTTCTTTCCCGTTGGCATGGCCCGGGCTTTTAGCAGGACTTGTCTTGACGTTTGCCAGAGCATTGGGGGAATTTGGTGCAACCCTGATGCTTGCCGGCTATATCCCGAATGTTACGGACACTATCCCGCTCGCTATTTATTTCGCCGTTGAATCCGGCGATATGCAAATGGCCACATTCTGGGTCGTCATTATCATCGCCCTTGGATTCTCCGCCATCCTTTGGCTCAACTGGTGGTCACGCCGCAGCCTGATGCGTCACCATAGAGGAGCAGGTCCTCGCCCAGATAAATGGAAGAAACGATAGAACAGCGGGGCCCCACCATGATAATGCATTAATGTAATACAGTGATAAAGCAATGGGGCAAGCCCACTTGCGATAAAGAGAGGGGTGTGCACTTGCTTGGTGCAAACATACGAAAACAGCTTTCTCATTTTAAGCTGGATGTCAATTTTACTGTCAGAGACGAGATAGTGGTACTGTTCGGTCCCTCCGGTTCAGGTAAAACGACAATTCTAAACTGTCTTGCCGGGCTGTCCAAACCAGATGATGGACACATCTCCTTGAATGGCATGGATTTGTTCACCTCCAAAAAAGTGAATATCGCTCCCCAGTATCGTCATATCGGCTATTTATTCCAGGATTATGCGTTATTCCCACACATGACTGTAAGGAAAAATATAGCTTATGGTATGAAGAAACAAACGTTAGCGGATCAACTGATGGCAGAGTTACATATACGTCATCTGCAAGACCATTATCCTGGAGAAATCTCTGGCGGGGAAAAACAGCGTGTCGCTCTCGCCCGTGCCCTTGCAACTGAACCAAAACTGCTTTTGCTGGACGAGCCATTTTCGGCACTGGATGATGAAACAAAACAGAAAAGCCATGCTGAACTGATCCGGCTGCATCGGCTATGGCATATACCAATTATCATGGTGACTCATAGTCATCAAGAAGCCGAAAAGCTTGGGGACCGGATCCTGTACATGCAGGAGGGAAGGTTCACATAATACGCATGTTCACTGTCTATACACTTAGCTGCAGTTCGTGGGATAGAAAATACTGTTTAAGCCGATCCCTTCGGCTTCTGAAAAAACGAGGCATATACCCTGCGCCAGGGGCTATGTCTCGTTTTATTTCGAGTAGGAGGGAAGGAGTGTATGCTATACTTCTTGTCCATGAATACAAAATACCGGTTATGCCCCAGATCATCTTCCAGATGAACTGAAGCATAGCCGGTATTATCTGTATGCCTTATTCAGCGACAAACGGCAGCAAAGCCATTTGGCGTGCGCGTTTGATTGCTCTAGTCAATTTACGCTGATATTTTGCTGAAGTTCCTGTTACACGACGAGGAAGAATCTTTCCACGATCGGATACGAAACGCTTCAGCAATTCAACATCTTTATAATCAATATGAGTGATGCCATTTGCAGTGAAATAGCATACCTTACGACGTTTTGCACGTCCACCGCGACGAGCCATGTGTATCCCTCCATTTCCATTTTGATTTAAGTTGCCTGCCTCCGCAGCAACAGCTATATTCAGGCTTCTGAGCCCGCCACTTCGCACACTTTGACCCGATATGGGGTATGCTGGTATTGGGCGCCTATGCCTTTATTCTAAAACGGTAAATCATCGTCTGAAATATCAATTGGCTCTCCACTATCCTTGAATGGATCATCCATCGGACTCTGATTTCGATTCGGGTTCATTTGATTGTTCTGATTGCGATTTTGATCATAGTTTGAGTTTGAGCCGAAATCATTTCCAAAGCCGCCCTGCGGACCGCCTTGTGATTGCCCAGCTCCCTTACTTTCCAAAAACTGCACACTGTCTGCAACGACTTCAGTCACATAGACTCTTTTGCCGTCTTGCCCATCAAAATTACGTGTTTGAATACGGCCGTCTACGCCGATTAAACCGCCTTTTTTCATATAGTTGGCAAGGTTTTCAGCTGGTCTGCGCCAAATGACGCAATTGATGAAATCAGCTTCCCGATTTCCCTGCTGATTGGTAAAAGGTCTATTACATGCAACCGTGAAATTAGCAACAGCGACACCGCTTGGTGTATAACGCAGATCAGGATCCTTTGTCAACCTGCCGACAAGTACGACACGATTTAACATCAGAACCACCCCTTATTATTGTTCATCATCACGTACCGCAATATGGCGAATGATGTCTTCAGAGAATTTAGCCTGGCGGTCAAATTCGTTGACAGCTGCTTCATCACCGCTGAAATTGATAACAACATAATGTCCATCACGGTATTTGTTGATTTCATATGCAAGACGACGCTTGCCTTTATCATCAACTTTTTCAATCTCCGCCCCATTATCAGTCAGGATTTTGTTGAAACGCTCCATCAAGCTTGTCTGCGCTTCTTCCTCCATGTCTGGGCGGATGATGTACATGATTTCATATTTTCTCATCCGTAGCACCTCCTTCTGGTCTTAGCGGCCCTTATGTTTCATAAGAGCAAGGAGTAATTTAGTTTCATTACTCACGATAGTATATTATAGCAAATAATTTACTGGATGACAAGTTGTTTAAAGGGATCCTGTCTACTTTACGTGATTTTTAATTAACTTGCGGTTATGCTAGCCGCCAGTTATCTCTCTGGCATCCTTCTTAAACATTAAAACGGAAATGCATGACATCGCCATCTTGAACGATATACTCTTTTCCTTCCAATCTTACTTTGCCTTTTTCTCTGGCATGCATCATCGATCCTGCCTCGATAAGATCCTCATAGGAAACTGTCTCCGCACGGATGAATCCCCGTTCGAAGTCTGTATGGATGATACCTGCTGCCTGTGGTGCCTTAATGCCTTTTTTAAACGTCCATGCACGTACTTCTTGTTCTCCTGCTGTGAAATAAGTAGCAAGACCAAGAAGATGATAAGATGCTTTAATCAGTTGATCGAGTCCAGACTCTGCGATACCAAGCTCTTCCAAGAACATTTCTTTCTCTTCCGCATCAAGTTCAGCAATTTCTGCTTCGATTTTAGCACAGATGACAATAACTTCAGAATTTTCCCCGGCTGCATATGCCTGTACTTTCTTTACATTGTCATTAGTCTCTGGATCTGCAATTTCATCTTCACTGACATTAGCCACATAAAGCATCGGTTTGGCAGTCAGCAAATGCAATCCCTTCACGATCTTTCTCTGTTCTTCGGAAAATTCAACTGCACGCGCCGGTTTTTCGGCTTCCAGCGCATCCTTCAGTTTTTCCAGCACGGTAAATTCTGCGACAGCTTCTTTATCCTTCTGTCTGGCAAGCTTTTCCACACGTTGAATTCGTTTATTGATCGTTTCCAGATCTGCCAAAATCAGTTCCAGATTAATAATTTCAATATCATCGACCGGATCGATTTTTCCGGAAACGTGGGTAATATTCTCATCTGAAAAACAGCGCACAACTTGACAAATAGCGTCAACTTGGCGGATATGGGACAAAAATTGGTTGCCTAGCCCCTCACCTTTGCTGGCACCTTTAACAATACCGGCGATATCAGTGAACTCGAACGCTGTTGGTATCGTTTTTTTCGGATGAACCAATTCAGTTAATTTATCTAAGCGATCATCAGGTACTTCCACAATACCCACATTCGGGTCAATTGTACAAAATGGGTAGTTTGCTGATTCAGCACCAGCCTGGGTAATCGCATTGAAAAGCGTGGATTTCCCCACATTGGGAAGTCCAACTATTCCTGCTGTCAAAGACATGTGATTTTTTCACTCCTTAAGGGTTGCCACTCATATGAGCTCTGTGTCACTAACATCATTATAGAGTTAACGAAAACATAAGACAAGTAACGAAAAACGAAAAATAGGCACTGAATCAGCGCCTATTTTTCATGTTTACCCTATTACATTGTCTATTTCTCTATACTTGCATCATAATCATATCATTTTTTAAAACAATAGTCCATTTATACTATTTTTACAAAAGTGTGCATTGATTGTGATAATGCTTAATAAACTTTCTTCAGTTTCTTGGTGAATTCCCTGCGCGGCAGCATAACACTGTGTCCGCACCCGAGACATTTAATACGTATATCCATTCCCATACGGATGATTTTCCAGCGGTTTTCACCACAAGGATGAGGTTTTTTCATTTGCACCTCGTCATTTAATGCAAATTCCTTGTCTGCCATATTCGCTTCTCCTTTACCTTAACGATCCCTTTCGTGTTTATTGATCATCCCTACGCCATCAGCTTCCCTGGAATACAAAACAACACGCGGTGAAGGGATATCGATACCCGCATTATACAAGCCCTGCTTGACTTCCTTGCGGATCATACGTGCTCCAGCCCATTGATAGACCGGCAAAGTTTCCGCAGTCACGCGGATGACAAAATAGGAGTCCTCTAGTGTCTGTACACCGATGATGCTTGGGACACTGATGATTTCCTCATATTTATCCGGCAATGACGCAACGATTTCCTCAATCACTTTTTCTGCCTTAAACACATCGGCTTCGTACGGTACATTGATGTCGACTACAGCCAGTCCATTATGAACGGAATAATTGATGACCTGGGTGATATTTCCATTCGGGATGACGTTGATTTCCCCTGTCCAGCTAAGGACTTTTGTCGTCCGTAATCCGATTTCTTCCACAGTGCCTTCCACTCCGGACACATTCACATAATCTCCAACGGAAAATTGGTCTTCAAAGATGATAAAGAAACCGGAAATGATATCACGGACAAGATTCTGTGCACCAAACCCGATAGCCAGACCAGCGACACCTGCACCCGCTAAAAGTGCGCCAATGTTAATGGTGAATACTTGTAACACCATGAGGATGGCTGTGAAATAAACGACATATGCAACAACGTTTTTGATTAATTTTTTCATTGTCGCTTCCCGGCGTTCTGAAATGCGCACAATCGCTTTATGACGCTTTCCAAAGGACCTGTCGACAACATTTTTAGTTATTTTTACAACGACAGATGCCAGGACGATAATAATTACGATTTTCAATGCGCCACGACCAAGTGATATCCATAATTCAGGCGCTGCGAAAAAGTCCCATAATTTATTTACTTCCTTTTCCAAACTAAAACCTCCAGTACACCAACAACTATTGTTTAGATTTTACAACATTCCCGAAACGATATAAAGAGAAACTTCTTTCAATAAGGTTTTTCACTCGTCTCTATTATATATTATTGAACAAATCAGGAATTTACGGGCCCTGCATCCTCCTGCTTTACACGTTGCTCTCTTGTAAAGGTCGGGTATATAATCGTTCATATCTATAAAGTATTATGATACTCTTTTACGGCATCATTTTTCATTTTTGCTGCTGCGCCATACCGGAAAGAGTAAAAGACGTGTCAGCACATATAGATTCAATATGCCGTATAACGGATAAGTGAAGCTGATCAAGCTGGAAAACCCCACCAGTGTCAAGGGAAGCATGGATATGAGCAGCAATGTTACCAATAGCCAAAGCGGCAGATTGAAATAACTTTTTATACGGCTTACAATTCCGAGAACCCCTGCTGCTGCGGTGGTAAAAATGGCAAACCACAACATGAATGACATGAAAACAAGCATCTTGAAAGAGTAATGTTTCAAGATGGCAAACAAAGGAATTTCATACACCAACAGTTCATCTGCAATCTGGATTAAACTATTATTATAGAGATACGATACAACTCCAAGAATTACGCCACTGCCGATACTGGCAATCCAAATTTCTTGTTTAGAGCTGATTTTATTTCCGATCGCCCCAACTACAGCAATTAATGGCAGGACATTCAACGCTGTGAACGGGAAAGCAGCCATCCAGTTGCGCTGTTCATGCCAATGGGAAAATAACTGTAAATCCTGATCGAATGTAAAACGCAGCAATACAAATACAAGTCCTATCAAGAGCACCGGTAAAATGAGTTCATTCACTGCCAGCAGCCCGCCAATCCCTTTGGCAAACAAAACAATCAGCACAACGACCATAATACCTATACCCCACCAATAGGATAGATTAAACGCTTGTCCAGTCGCACCGCTGCCTGAAATCATCACTACTGTTGTAGTATAGAGATAAATAAAGATCATGGCATCATATATACCGGCAAGCTTTTTTCCTACAATCTCCTTTAGGACAGGCCGATATTCTGTAGACTGGTATTGATAACTTACATGCATGATAGCATATATGGAAATAGAGAAAAAAATGACGAAGAGAACGATTGCCAGTCCACTTTCATGACCGAAAAACTCCCATAACTCTCTTCCGGAAGCATATCCTGCACCAATAGTTGTTCCGATGATCAAAAACATCCATTTCATAGCCGATCTCAGCATTCCATTTCCTCCTGCAATGTATTCGAAACCCATCAATAAATTTTTGATTGCCGTCGAGCTGCCATGTATAAAAAGAAACAGCAATCCGTATACTAATATCAATATGATTGCGGAGGATAAGCTATGAATCTGATGAACCGTTTTAAAAATAACCAAGATAGTCTGCGATTACTATATAACAGCCCGCATGCAAGAGAAACGATACTGGAGAAAATTATTTCCTGGACACCTGTTTCCCCACAGGATTACGTCGTCGCCTGTATCGGAACGGACCGTTCTACCGGTGATGCACTTGGTCCACTTGTCGGCACTTATCTTTCAGAGATGAAAATGAGACATATGACTGTATATGGTACACTTGATAACCCCATCCATGCGACAAATTTGCATGACCGGCTCAGTGATATACGAAAATTCCACCGTGACCCCTATATGATCGCAGTAGATGCTTGTCTTGGCAAAAAGGATTCCATCGGCCAATTAATTACCGGAACCGGAGCCATTAAACCGGGTGCCGCATTAAATAAGCCGCTTCCTGAGATTGGTAATTTGCATATTACCGGGGTCGTCAATGTCGGCGGATTCATGGAGCATGCTGTCCTGCAAAACACGCGTCTGTCCATCGTGGTTGATATGGCAAAACAGATTGCCAGCATTTTACACGGATTAGATGAACAAATGTCTTATCAAACCTTCCGCCCGGCAATTATCATACCGGCACGCAGAAAAACGATGATATAAGCCATCTTTTATCTTTGCTTTACTCATTGGTAAATGCTTCATTTCAACACGCTATATTCACGCAATTTTTGCAGAGTAAAACAGATAAAGAAATTCAGTCTGTACGTGTAGCATTCAACTAATTTCCAATCTTGCTTTTGGTTTTTTGGTTAACTATCAGTTTTTTTGAAGCTGCCTACGCACAGCTGGCTTGATTATCTTTACTTCCGATAATGACGTATATTAAAGCCACTGATATAGAAATGAACCATTAAGAAATAGTATATAAAAATGAGGCCATCGGATAATGGATGACCTCATTTTTAAACATGATTTCAGAATTTCAGATTGCTGGGAAGCCTCCTTATCCTGCCCATATTTGATTGACATAAAAAATGATGATAACAGTGACGATTGCCGGCAATAGATTGCCAATCCGTATTTTTGTCAGTTTCAGGATATTCAGGCCAATAGCTAAAATCAGTAAGCCGCCTACTGCAGTTAACTGTACAATCATTCCATCCAAAAATGTCTGCGGTACAAGCCGATTGATTTGCGTAGCCAGCAATGCGATGACACCTTGATATAAAACAACTGGGATAACGGAAAAAAGCACACCATATCCCAATGTTGAAGTCAGGACCAGTGCAGTAAATCCATCTATGATTCCTTTGGTAATCAATACACTGTGATCTCCGCGCAAACCACTGTCCAAAGCGCCTACAATCCCCATCGCACCAATGACAAAAATAAGTGATGCAGTAACAAACCCTTGCGAAACACTAATACCCGTCCCTTGCGGCGTAGTGAATTTACTGCCAATCCAATTCCCCAGTCCGTTCAATTTCTCTTCCAGTTGACAAAATTCTCCAATGATCGCTCCGGAAAGCAGACTTAATAAGACAATGACCAACATATTAGTAGTCAGTGCCATCTGCAAGCCAATCAAAATGATAGTCAACCCTATGCCATGCATGACAGTTTCCTTGAATCTCTCGGGAATTTTCGTTAGAAACAATCCTAATGTACTTCCAACTATAATACCAGCGCCATCTACCAATGTACCTAATAAAACCATTAACATTACCTCGCACTTCGATGTTGTTACAAATTCTGATATGCCGCAGCTATTTCTGCTATGGCACTGATAAACTGATCCACTTCTTCTTCTGTATTATAGTATCCCAAGCTTGCGCGAACCATCCCCTGTTCCAAAGTTCCCACTGCTTCATGTGCATCCGGACTGCAGTGGAGCCCTGCACGCACAGCGATCTGATAATGGGAATCCAGTATCATCGCTATTTCCTGTGATGGTGCGTCAGCTATATTGAAAGCCACAATTGGCATTCTCGGTTCCTTAGGATTCGGGCCATATAATTCAACATGGTTAATCTGTTTCAAGCCTTCCAGCAGCCGCTTTATCAACAATGTTTCACGTGGAACATTTTCTTTTTCACGTATTTTCAACAAATCTAATGCCGCAGACAGACCAGCAATGCCTGGCATATTCAATGTTCCACTCTCCAATCGTTCTGGAAGCTGTTTTGGTTGGAGATCCTCCAAAGAATGAACACCGGTCCCACCATACATCAAAGGCTGCAAATTTATATTCCCTTCAAGGAAAAGCATTCCTGTCCCCTGCGGACCAAGCAACCCTTTGTGGCCAGGCATAGCAAGCATATGAATGCCTTCTTGCATCGTGATTGGCATATGTCCTGCCGTTTGTGATGCATCGACAAGCATTGTCAGCTGAAATTCTTTTGCGATATGAAGCAGTTCAGGCAGTGGCAATATAGCGCCTGTTACATTGGAGGCATGTGTTACTGCAAGCATTTTTGTTTGTGGCCTGATCGCATTTCTGATATGTTCCAGAAATCTATCCTTTTGGTTCTCCCAAGAAATGGCTGTTAGTGAAACGTCCCTTGTTTTGCTGATATAATGGAGTGGCCGTCGAATAGAATTATGCTCCACATCTGTCGTAATGACATGATCTCCTGCTTTCCAAGGGAAACCTTGAATAGCTGTATTCAGTGCCATTGTTGCATTTTGACAAAAAATTACCTTCTTAGGATCTGAGCAGCCAAACAGAACAGCAGCCTTTTCACGTGTTTTTTGTACTAGCTCAGCACTGTTATTCGCCATTTTATAATTTCCCCGCCCTGGATTGGCACCAAGTCCAGTCATTTGATTTGTGACTGCGTGAATTACTTCAGGAGGCTTCGGGTAGCTCGTTGCAGCTTGATCAAAATAAATCACTTGGACACATCTCCTCTTTTAAAACTATTTTCTTAACAAGTTATGCCCTTTGTTCTTCCTTTTTCCCAGGTAAAAATATTAATTTGACGTCAAGAAGGATATGAAAGACGATTGCGGGCCATAAATAACCTGTAATTGTGAAAATTGCATACAGCACAGCTCCCACATAGGCTGTAGCCAGAACACCTTTCCATCCTTGATAAAGATGCACGAGCCCAAACAATGTGCTTGAAATGATGCCAATCTCCCATACGGTAAGACTGAAAGGGAGATTGCTTAGATAAAAATAAAATACGCCCCTGAAAATGATTTCTTCACAAATTCCAGCTGTGACAGCTACAAAAAAGAATAGCAAACGTTCTGTAGGTGAACTAGGAAATAAAAATTCGATTTCGCCAGTTTGAATCGGATGACTTTTTTTGTATGTATTTCGTTTCTTTGAGAAAAGAGAGAGACCAACAATCATACCAATGACGATAATCACCCCTAAGCAGAAGGGTATCCAAAATGAGGGGCCAAAATCCACTATAGGCTGGTCAAAAACAAACCATATATGAAAGTCCCTTCCTATTATCAGCCAATATGCCCAAACAACCAAAAGTGCTATCCATTGCACCAGCATGATTTCTACATACATACGGCTTTTTTTTACAGTTCCGGCATTCACCTTTTTCATGTAAAAGTGATCCCATAAAGGATAACCTGCGATAATCAACACAAAAAACACACTTAAAAAGACCATTAATCCCGCTCCTTCCATATAACCCGCATGATTTTCCACTGATGGAACTTCACGTACTCGCAGGAGGTTCAGTTTCTCTCAATTGTCGAAGAAATGAATAATAGCCATGCACGCTTGCTACCATTCAAATGAAGATCAATTTAGTTTGTATAGCTTTTGAGGTTTGAAATTTTGTGCTTACACTGACAGAGTCTATTAAAAATGGAAGCCAGTTTTTGACTTGGCTTCCTCTCATTATGCGATTTGTATAGATTTCACCAGAATTCTTAGCTGTTGCTATTCCCCCATTGCTTCCAGTATCCTGTTCAAATCTTCTGTAGAATAAAATTCGATTTCTATTTTTCCTTTTCTTTTACCACGTTGAATGGAAACAGCTGTGCCAAATTTATCACGCAACACGGTTTCTTGTTCTTGCAGAAATACATCTTTTTTTGGCTTTTGTTTCTGTACAGGCTTTTTCTCATTCATCTGCATGATTAATTTCTCTACCTGTCTGACATTCAAATGCTCTTTACGTATTTTATTGACAAGTGGTATCATGTTCTGTTTATTTTTTAAGCCAAGTAAAGCTCGTCCATGTCCCATGGAGAGCTCACCGTTATTGATGCATGCAACCACTTGTTCCGGCAGCAAAAGCAATCGCATCAGATTCGCGATATGCGAGCGGCTTTTTCCAATTCGGTTAGACAAGACATCTTGAGTGATTTTCAGTTCTTCAATCAATTTGGAGTAAGCTTGTGCTTCTTCAATCGGTGTCAAATCTTCTCTTTGCAAATTTTCCAGCAAAGCAAGCTCCATCATTCTTTCATCTGTCAGTTCTTTGATGATGGCAGGAATCGTTTCTAAGCCAGCTTCTTTCGCAGCACGAAAACGCCTTTCTCCCACCACAATTTCATAGCCTTTGATACTTTTACGTACGATCAATGGCTGAATGATGCCATATTCAAGAATAGATTCTTTTAATTCCTCAATGGCATCAGCATGGAATGTTTTCCTTGGCTGGTACGGATTGACCCGGCATTCTTTCACTGGGATTTCTTTCAAGACATCATTTTCACTGATCTCCATATCAGGAAAAAATGCTTCGAGACCTTTACCTAACCTTCGTGTCATTTTCCATCACTTCCTTCGCCAGTTCAAGATAAACTTCTGCTCCGCGCGACTTTGGATCGTAGGTGATGATTGGCTGGCCATGGCTTGGCGCTTCTCCCAACCGTACATTTCTCGGAATGACGGAACGGTACACTTTATCTTGAAAGTATTTTTTTACCTCTTCAATGACTTGAATACCAAGGTTTGTCCTCGCATCCAACATCGTCAGCAGGACACCTTCAATCATCAGCTGCTTATTTAAGTGCTTCTGCACGAGGCGGATCGTGTTGAGTAGCTGGCTGAGACCTTCCAGCGCATAGTATTCACACTGCACTGGAATGATAACTGTATCTGAAGCTGTCAACGCATTGATTGTAAGTAATCCGAGCGACGGCGGACAGTCAATGATAATATAATCGTATACATCCTTTACTTCATCTAATGCTTTTTTCAGACGAATTTCTCTGGAAATCGTCGGTACCAATTCAATTTCTGCTCCGGCAAGCTGGATTGTTGCCGGTATGATGTCAAGATTATGTGTATTTGTAGTGACAAGCGCATCGGCGGCAGTCGCATCTTCAACAAGAATATTGTAGATACACTGGTTGACATCACCTTTATTGATGCCAAGGCCGCTGGTCGCATTTCCCTGCGGGTCCGTATCAACCAACAATACCTTTTTTCCCGAATGGGCAAGACTTGCGCTTAAATTAACGGATGACGTTGTTTTACCTACGCCGCCCTTTTGATTTGCAATGGAAATGATCTTTCCCATGGTTACACCTGCCTGTTAAATATCTGCGAAGATTTATTAGATTGATTGAAACCAATCTGTATATCTATTATCATATCATTTTTTTTAGCCCAAAACCGAATAATATTCTTATTGAAAAAAATAATTCTGGTTATGAGAGCGTAAATCAATTTATATATTGCCATAAAACAAGCCCCGTCCTCGATCAGACAGGGCATTAGGCAATAATATAAATTAGATTATTTCTTTTTTGGTATTTTTATTGTGAATTGATAGTAGTCGTCCATATCCTGTTCATCTGCTTCCACTTCAATTCCAGTATCGGAAACCATATTTAATGATTGTCGAATGGTGTTCATTGCAATTCTGATATCTTTATTAACACCTTTCAACCGCGGTTTCTTCTTTATCTTTTTCTCTTTCGGCTCATTGAGCTGGGTGATTTTTTCTTCTGTCTGTTTAACATTCAAATCATTTTCCAAAATCATTTCCAGCAGCTTCACTTGCTTTTCAACGTCCTTGAGCTTGATCAACGCTCTTGCGTGACGTTCTGTAATCTGTTTTTGAAGCAATGCTTCCTGAACAGGCTCCGGCAGTTTCAATAACCGGAGTTTGTTTGCAATCGTGGATTGGTTTTTGCCCAGACGCTGAGCAAGTGCTTCTTGTGTCAATTGATGCAGCTCCAGCAATTTGGCATATGCTGTCGCCTCTTCAATCACAGTCAGCTCTTCACGCTGCAAGTTTTCTATTAGTGCAACCGACGCCGTTTGTGTGTCAGACATTTCTCTGATGATTGCGGGGATTTCTTTCCACTCCAGCAATTGAACGGCACGCCAGCGACGCTCTCCAGCAATCAATTCATAGCCATGCTCCTGGTCTTCCATTCTTCTGACCACAATCGGTTGGATGATACCATGCGTATTGATTGTCTGCGCAAGTTCGGCAATTTTTTCTTCATTAAAAAGCGCCCTTGGCTGATATTGGTTGGGTTGGATTTCTTCGACCGGCAATTGAACAACTTCATCAGGACGATAGTCCTCTTCCATTTTTTCCGGCTCTCCTTTATCCCCTAATCCAAAAATACGATTAAAAGGTTGCAACACACTTGACACCACCTTTTTAAAAACAATGTGCATGCTGTATATGTAAAGACTATTCGAGAAATAGTACGTAAAAAAATCACAATGTTCCACGTGGAACAATTTGTAACTTGTAAGCATCGTCACAAGTATACTTATTCTACCATTTACACAACGCCGATACTAGTCAGCTAACTTCATTTTATCATATTTAAATAGATAAAGATATGTTATTCCTGTGGCAGCATGCCAACTTGATACGGTTTACACAATCGGATCTTTATTTGGTGTGCCGGCTTTCCGGGGATATTTTTTGGGCGTCTTTCGTTTTTTTTCAATCAGCATGATGCTGCGCTCGCTATTTTCATTTGGCAAATGAAAATGATGCACATCCTGTATTTCTCCGCCGCATACCTCGATTGCAGTTTTCCCTTCCTGCAATTCTTCGTTGGCCTGAGCACCCTTCATCGCAATGAATATACCGCCTTTTTTACATAAAGGGAGGCATAGTTCGCTCAACACAGACATTCTTGCAACTGCCCTCGCTGTAACAATATCAAATTTCTCTCTGAAATCCGCTTTTTTCCCAAAGTTTTCAGCGCGGTCATGATAAAATGCTACTCCGCTCAAACCTAATTCCATTGATAAATGATTCAAGAACCCTATTCTTTTTTTTAATGAATCCACAATGGTGACTTGAAGCTCCGGAAAACAAATTTTTAAAGGAATACTTGGAAAACCAGCGCCAGCTCCAACATCACAAATACGTGCTGGACGACTGAAGTCCGCATAAAGAGCTGCTGTGATCGAATCATAAAAATGTTTTAAATAGACCTCTTCAACAGCAGTGATCGCTGTTAAATTCATTTTTTCGTTCCACTCGACTAAGATTCGATAGTACGCGGCAAATTGTTCAAGCTGCTCCTTATTCAATGTAATGCCTTTTTCATATAGCTGGTCAGCAAATTGTATGGGGGTCATAGCTTTTCTCCTCATCCAAGATAATAATTGATTCGCAAGTTTCTGATTAAACTTTTAAAGACATATTTAAAAAGGACGGGCTGTGTACTGCAAAATGCACACAGCCCGTAAAAACCTTCTGCAATCATATAATTTAAAAGCCTATACCATCCTCTCACTAACAGATATGGAACCTGCGAGTGCAAGGAAATCCTACAAGCTTAAGCAAATAAACGAAGCTTAGTTCAGCGCACTTGTGCTTTCCTTGTCAATTGGCGACTTTTGCAATCTTACCATGCTCGATGTAAACAAGCAAGATGGATATATCGGAAGGATTTACACCGGAAATACGGGAAGCCTGGCCGACAGATAACGGACGTACTTTCTTCAGTTTTTCTTTAGCTTCTGTTGCAATACCGCTAATATCATCATAATCGATATTCTCAGGGATTTTTTTGTCTTCCATTTTCAGCATACGTTCGACTTGATCACTTGCCTTCTTAATATAACCTTCATATTTGATATGAATTTCAACCTGTTCTTTCACATCATCAGACAATACTTCCGATAGCGGGACAATCCGGCTGAGCTGTCCAATATGCACTTCTGGCCTTTTCAGCAAGTCGGCTGCTTTTACAGCCTCTTTTAATGGAGAGCCATGTACTTCTTTCAACATATTTTGCACTTCTTCTGTCGGTTTAACCGTTATTTTGCGCAAATGTTTAATTTCAGCCTCCACCTGTTCTTTTTTCTGCAAGAACTTATTGTAACGTTCGTCAGAAATCAAACCTAATTCATGTCCCAGCTCGCTTAAACGCCAATCGGCGTTATCGTGACGCAAAAGCAGACGATATTCTGCGCGTGATGTCAATAAACGATATGGTTCCTGCGTACCTTTTGTGACTAAATCATCAATCAGCACACCGATATAAGCCTGAGAGCGGTCAAGGATGACTGGTTCTTTGCCAAGCACCTTGCATGCTGCGTTGATTCCCGCCATAATTCCTTGAGCTGCCGCTTCTTCATAGCCGGATGTACCATTAATCTGACCTGCGGTATACAAACCAGAAACCGTTTTTGTTTCCAGTGTCGGCCATAATTGAGTCGGTACGATGGCGTCATATTCAATGGCATAACCCGGGCGCATGATTTCTGCATGTTCCAATCCAGCGACAGATTTCACCATTTTATGCTGTACAGATTCAGGCATGGACGTTGACAATCCCTGCACATAAACTTCCTCCGTATCCCGGCCCTCTGGTTCCAGAAAAATCTGGTGACGCGGTTTGTCATGGAAACGGACAACTTTATCTTCAATAGATGGACAATATCGTGGTCCCGTGCCCCTTTTGGCACCCGAGTACATGGAAGATAGCGTCAAGTTTTCATTTATGATACCGTGGGTTCCCTCGTTAGTATACGTAAGCCAGCACGGAATTTGATCTGTGATGAAATCGACTGTTTCATAAGAGAACGCACGCGGATTGTCATCCCCAGGCTGGATTTCCGTTTTGGAATAGTCGATAGTGTGGCCATTGACCCGCGGCGGTGTACCCGTTTTGAAACGTGTCAATTCAAATCCAAGTTTCTCCAGGTTTTCTGATAATTTAATGGAAGCACGCTGGTTATTCGGTCCGCTCTCATATTCCAAATCGCCCATCAGCACTTTTCCACGCATGAATGTGCCTGTTGTGATGATGACCGTTTTTGCATGGTAAGCAGCATTCGTTTCCGTAACGACTCCTTTACAAATACCATCTTCTACAATCAATTCATTCACCATGCCCTGTCTGAGCGTGATGTTCTTTTCATTTTCCAGAATTTGCTTCATTTCTTTAATATACATCGGTTTATCAGCCTGTGCCCTCAACGCCTGGACAGCAGGACCTTTTCCAGTGTTAAGCATACGCATTTGTATATAAGTCTTATCTATTACCTTTGCCATCACCCCGCCAAGCGCATCTACTTCACGGACGACGATCCCTTTCGCAGGACCACCGATCGACGGATTGCACGGCATGAATGCGACCATATCCAAATTCAATGACAACATTAAGGTTTTCGCGCCCATACCCGCTGAAGCAAGCGCTGCCTCACAACCGGCATGACCGGCTCCGATTACAATGACATCATAATGACCTGCATCATACACCATTGTTTATCATCCTTTCTATTTAAAAGCTTATTATTTTCCTAGGCAGAATTGGGAAAATAATTGATCGATCAAGCTGTCACTCGCTGTATCTCCGATTATTTCGCCTAAAAACTCCCAAGTTCGTGTTACATCTATTTGTACCAGATCCAAAGGCATATTCATTTCTAAAGCTGCCATGGCGTCCTCTAATGACTGCTTCGCCTTTTTTAATAATTGAATATGGCGGATATTGGAAACGTATGTCAGATCTCCTTGGTCTAAATCACCGGAAAAGAAAGTTTCTGCAATTGCATTTTCAAGTTCGTCAACACCTTTTTCTGCAACGAGAGAAGTAGTGATAACCGGCTTTCCTTCTGCCAATTGTGTTACTTTTTGCAAATCCAGCTTTCTATCCAAATCCGTTTTATTGACAATAATGATGAATTCCAGACCTGCAATTGCTTCAAAGAGCTGGATATCTTCTGCAGTCAATTCCTCATTGTAATTCAGAACGAATAATATCAAATCAGCTTCTTTTAGTACCTGACGAGAGCGTTCGACACCAATTTTTTCGACAATATCCTCTGTGTCGCGAATACCCGCCGTATCGACAAGTCTCAGCGGCACACCGCGGACATTGACGTATTCTTCGATAATATCACGAGTCGTACCTGGAATTTCCGTCACAATCGCTTTGTTTTCTTGGACCAATGTGTTCATAAGGGAGGATTTTCCCACATTTGGTCGACCTATGATGGCTGTAGACAGGCCTTCACGCAAGATTTTCCCCTGTTTTGCAACCTGTAATAATTCCTCTAATTCTGTATGCACCTGCTTTGTTTTTTCTCGCATCATATCATGAGACATTTCTTCCACATCATCATATTCAGGGTAATCAATATTCACCTCGACATGTGCAATGGTTTCCAACAAGCTTTGACGGTACTTTTCAATCATACGCGACAAACGTCCATCCATTTGTTTTAAAGCGACATTCATCGCCTTGTCCGTTTTTGCCCGGATTAAATCCATGACTGCCTCTGCCTGGGATAAATCAATTCGTCCATTTAAAAATGCACGTTTTGTGAATTCACCTGGTTCTGCAATCCGGGCACCCATTGCCAAGACAATTTCCAACACGCGATTGACAGAAACTAATCCGCCATGACAATTGATTTCGACAATATCTTCTCTGGTGAATGTTTTGGGTGCTTTCATCACAGAAACCATCACTTCTTCCGCAATTTCTTCTGTTTGCGGATCCAAAATTTTCCCGTAATGAATGGTATGAGACGAAACAGAAGATAAATCTCTCCCCTCAAAAATACCCGCAGCTATATGGATAGCATCCTTACCACTCAAACGCACAATTGAAATAGCACCTTCGCCAACTGGAGTAGATATCGCTGCAATCGTGTCCATCTCCATCGCCATACTGGCACCTCCTATCCTGCTCATTTCTCTTTCATCTATATCAAGTTTAGTCTTGTTTTTCATTGGAACCTTGGCATATGCTCATTCCTATCCGTATATGCCATAGCTGTGTTTTTGCAGCAAAAAAAAGATCATGATACTTCTCCATCCGCTAAAAACATCACTAACATAATAGAATACCATAAATCATTATAAAAATAAACTTGTCCACAATAAAATCCTTAAGATGTACCGCTCGCTATATTATCAAGTTATGCACATGTGGACAAGTCGGCAGACACTTCATCTTCCATTTATTCCAGCAAGTAAATGCATTCATTAAAGCAAGCTGCCACTTTCTTTTGCAAACATCCATGATGAGAGACACCAGTTTGGATGCATGCCCGCACAAAAAAAGCCCTGGAAAATCCAGGACTTAGCATTTCTTTTCATTTATCCTTTAGCCACAATGACAATATGGCGATGCGGATCTACGCTGTCAGAGTATGTGGAAACGCGATCATCACGCTGTAAAGCAGTATGAATGATCTTGCGCTCAAAAGCCGGCATTGGCTCCAACGCCACTTTTGTTTTGTTGCGCACAGATTTTTCAGCCATGCGTGCTGCAAGTATTTCTAACGTTTCTTGCCTGCGCTGCCTATAGCCTTGGGCATCGAGCATCACAGAATAATACTTTTTCTTTTCCTTGTTTACATATAACTGAACCAAATATTGCAAGGCGTTCAATGTTTGTCCGCGTTTTCCTATCAGCAAGGCGATTTTTTCTCCCTGCAGATCAAAAGTGACCTGGTTTTCATTGACATCAGTTGCAATTTCTACATCAATTCCCATCTTATCGGCAATATCCTTGATGAAACGTTCTGCTTCCTGAATGACATTCTTGGCAACCGTCACTTTAACAACAGCTGGTTTGGTGCCAAATACACCCAAAAGTCCTTTCCTGCCTTCATCAATAATTTCAATTTCGACTTGGTCCTTTGATGTGTTCAACTGCGCTAACGCTGATAGGACCGCTTCTTCGACTGATTGTCCGCTGGCAGTTATTTGCCTCACTTTTTGCTACCTCCCGGATTCGCATTTTCTGTGATCTTTGGCTTACGGATGAGTAAAGCTTGTGCAATCATGAAAACGTTACCTACAATCCAGTATAGCGGAAGTGCGGATGGAAAGAAAAGAGCAAACACACCGATCATGATCGGCATCATATACATCATGACCGCCATCTGCGGGTTTTGTCCCGCTGCACTTCCTGCCATCATTAATTTCTGCTGCAGGAAGGTTGCAGCAGCCGCAATGATTGGCAAGATGAAATAAGGATCCGGCTGTCCAAGCTGAAACCATAAAAAGCTCTGTTCTTTGATAGCCGTTGTACGCATGATAGCGTGATAAATAGCAATCAAAAATGGCATCTGAACTAGTACTGGAAGACAACCAGACAGCGGGTTGACACCATGTTTTTGGAATAAGGCCATCGTTTCTTCCTGCAATTTACGTTGTGTATTGGCATCCTTGGAACTATATTTTTGCTGCAATTTCTTCAGTTCAGGCTGAACTTCCTGCATAGCCTGTGAGCTTTTTAATTGCTTGATATTAAGCGGCAATAAAATTAAACGGATAATAAAAGTGACGATTATAATTCCTAATCCATAGCTGTTTCCAAGCACTTTCGCGAAATATGTGATCGTCAGCGATAATGGATAAACAAAATATTTACTCCATATCCCTGTGCTTTCAGCATTGATCGGCTCATTGTACGACGTACATCCGCTTAAGAAAAAAATCAAACCAATCAATCCCAAACTCAATAACATTTTTTTACGCAAGTCGCTTTTCCCCCATTCTCATGAAGCAGTGATTTGGTATATGCGAAATCAAAGGCACCTTCATCTTTTCAGCAATTGCTGTTTTTTCAATAAATGCACCAGACTCTTTTTCATTTCTTGCAATCCCATATCTTTCGTTGGCTGACGCGCAATGATAATCATGTCGATTTCAGGTCTGATTTGCTCTTCCAACTCCAGAAACGCCTGCCGTAAATATCTTTTGATGCGATTGCGGGTAACGGCATTGCCGATTTTTTTTCCAACAGACAAACCTACACGAAAGTGCTTCTGCTCCGGTTTTTCTACATGGTAAATGACCAACTGTCTGTTGGCGAACGAATTCCTCTTTTTGAATATCTTTTGAAAATCCCGATTATCTTTTACTCGATATGCTTTCTTCAATGCCATCACCTTACATCTGCCTGTCCAATTCTCATGCTGCTGATGCTGCATCCACGCTTCAGCTTATGTATACCCATGGAAGACACTTTCAAAGGAGACTTGTACCCCTTAGCAGTTTTTCTTCCATAGAAAAAAAACCACTGACAAATATGCAGTGGTCTATGCTGATAATACTTTTCTTCCTTTTTGACGTCGGCGAGCCAACACTTTACGACCATTCTTAGTGCTCATACGTGCACGAAAACCATGAACCTTTTTTCTTTTGCGGTTGTTTGGCTGAAATGTTCTTTTCATTCTATTTTTGCACCTCCCTGAGGGATCTGAATCGATTCCAGATTAAAAATCTCTAGACAGTCTTTGTAATTATACTCAACATACCTGCAATCTGTCAATAACAACTAGAAAAGCATTTTTATTCTATAACCATATTCAAACCTTTGTTTCTCCGTATCATTTTCCATTGCATCTTGTTACTAACTTATCACCACATGCTTATGGCAAACTGATGTATAACAGTTCAGTCTCTCCCTAATAATACTACCAAAAATCTATTACTAGAAAGGATATTTTTTATCCACACCACTATGTGAAACAATTGAATGGCCCATTTTATACTCTGCAACAATTATCGACAAGATAACCACAATATACACGCTTGTGGACTGATTTTGTCTACAGTTGTCGGAACATGTGGATAAGTGTCTAAAAGCCATTGCACTATCTATTTTTTTTTGGTATGATTATTGTGTTTTAACTTGTGAATAAAAATAATTGCTTATGAACTTATGCACAATCTGTGGATAATCTGTGGACATTTGTTCACAGTATTGTTAGCCGAGTTATCAACAAGCGTGTGTACAATGCTTATAACCGGTACGATCTTTGTTGCAATCGTTATTTCCATCCACAAGTCCTTAAATAAATATTCGATGGACTGGCAAATCGATAATTGCTATCGTTTTATGCAAGATCCACTTATTTAACACTCGCATAATCCCTGCATATAAACCGAAAAATGCATCACTCGCATCTTTTTTATTCATATGCTATTTTCTTCGGATGATGCGATATTTTTGTCATTTCATCCAAGAAAATACAGCATTTCCCAATTATATGATCGCGGGGAATGCCTCAGTTTGGCTTGTACAAATCGCGGATGATGTTCTGCCGCTCTATGCTGGAAAACCTATCATTCAGCAAGCCTGCAGTGAAATCCATAGTTGCAATGTTCCTACTGCCAAGCAGTTGATAATGGGTGAATTCTGCCAAAAAAAATACGCTTCATGCAGTCATTTAAAATTAGTAGAAAGGAGTGGACTCCCCTTTGGAAAATATTGATGAGCTTTGGGCAATCGCTCTAGAAAAGATACAGGAAAAAGTCAGCAAACCAAGTTTTGATACCTGGCTGAAGAATACCCAGGCCGCCACACTTGAAGGAAAAACATTGGTCATATCCGCCCCGAATGAGTTTGCCAGGGATTGGCTGGAAGAACAGTACACGCAATTAATCGCGGATATTGTGGAAGAAATAACCGGGTCCAAGCTGACAATCAAGTTCATCATTCCTGATTCCCAGGCCGAAAGCGAACATATCAAACCTGTCGAAAAAAAGGAAAAGCCGGCTGAAGATATTCAAGAGCTGCAAAAAACCATGCTGAATCCAAAATATGTATTTGATTCCTTTGTCATCGGATCCGGCAATCGCTTTGCCCATGCAGCATCCTTAGCTGTCGCTGAAGCACCAGCCAAGGCCTATAACCCGTTATTCATTTATGGCGGAGTTGGATTGGGAAAAACTCATTTGATGCATGCTATCGGCCATTATGTCCGAGATCATAATCCCAATGCCAAGGTAGTCTACCTGACATCAGAGAAATTCACCAATGAATTTATCAATGCCATCATGGAAAATAAAACGACAAACTTTCGCAATAAATACCGCAGCGTCGATATTTTGCTGATTGATGATATTCAGTTCATTGCCGGAAAGGAATCGACACAAGAGGAATTTTTTCACACATTTAATGCACTGCATGAAGAAAATAAACAGATTATCATTTCAAGTGACCGGCCGCCTAAGGAAATACCAACTTTGGAGGATCGGCTGCGTTCCCGATTTGAGTGGGGGTTAATCACGGACATCACCCCGCCTGATTTGGAGACAAGAATTGCTATATTAAATAAAAAAGCGAAATCTGAAGGACTTGACATCCCGAATGAGGTCATGCTTTATATTGCAAACCAAATCGACACAAACATACGTGAACTCGAAGGCGCACTGATTCGTGTGGTCGCATATTCATCACTTGTCAATCAGGACATTGATGCAGCCTTGGCAGCGGACGCATTAAAAGACATCATTCCAAGCAATCGGCCGAATGTCATCACCATCAAAAAAATCATGGAAGTTGTCGGACAGAACTATCAAATCCGGATGGATGACTTCATTGCCAAAAAACGGACGAAATCCATTGCATTTCCACGTCAGATCGCAATGTATCTTTCCAGAGAAATGACGGATAATTCCCTGCCGAAAATAGGTGAAGAATTTGGCGGACGTGATCATACGACAGTCATTCACGCACATGAAAAAATAGCTAAAATGATAGACGCTGACACTTTATTTCAAAAAGAAATTGATGATTTAAGAGAACAAATAAAATCTCTTTAAGTTCAACCCTTGTGAATAGGCTGGATAACAATTCCAACTTATAAACAGTTTATCAACATGGGGATAACTGTGTCAGCAAAGGTTATTGTCATATATCCACAAATCAACAGCCCTTATTACTTGTATTACTATATTTTTATAAAAATAATAAATATATATGTATGATCAGCGTCTGAACTTTTCAGCCAATAGGAGGAACCAAAAATGAAATTCACGATTGAACAATCCTTACTTATTTCAAGCGTGCAGGATGTAATGAAAGCAATCTCTTCCCGTACAGCTATACCGATCCTTACTGGTATGAAAATTGAAGCCAGGGAACACGGCATCCTGCTGACAGGTAGTGATTCTGATATATCGATAGAATCCTATATACCAGCGGAATCGGATGGAAATGTTTATGTAGAAGACATAGAACCTGGTTCCATCGTACTTCATGCACGCTATTTTCCGGACATCGTCCGAAAACTTCCGGAAAACAAAGTTGCATTTGAAGCGGATGACAATATGAAAGTTACCATCCGTTCTGGTAGAGCAGAGTTCAATCTAAATGGCCAAGATGCAGAAGAATATCCACAACTGCCTATTGTACAAACAGATCAAAGTTTTGATATGCCTATTGCACTTTTAAAAACGATGATCAAGCAAACCAGTTTCGCAGTTTCCACAATGGAAACCCGCCCGATTTTGACTGGTGTGAATGTCACGTTAGAAAATAATAATTTAAATTTCACAGCAACAGACAGTCATCGTCTCGCTTCTAAGGACCTTCCTGTCGAAGCAACTGGCATGCAGTTTTCGAATATCGTCATACCAGGCAAAAGCATTAATGAATTATACAAAATTCTTGACGACAGCGAAGAAAATGTGGAAATTAGTGTGACGAATAATCAAATCTTGTTTAAGACAAAGCATTTGAACTTTTTATCCAGATTACTGGATGGCAATTATCCGCAAACTTCACGCCTGATTCCAGACCAGGTCAAAACTGTCATTCACGCAAAAACGAAAGATTTGATTCATACGATTGACAGGGCATCCTTGTTGGCAAAAGAGGAGCGGAATAATGTTGTCAAATTATCCACATGTGGACAAGATTCTTTGGAAATCTCCAGTAATTCTCCGGAAATCGGGAATGTGACAGAAGAAGTTTCGGTGACAGCTATTGAAGGAGAAGAATTGAAAATATCCTTTAGCTCCAAATATATGCTGGACGCATTAAAAGCTATTGAAGTGGAAGATATCAAAATCGATTTTACAGGGGCGATGCGTCCATTTATTATTCGTCCGACCAATGAAGAAAAAATCCTTCAGCTCATTTTGCCAGTCCGCACATATTAAAATACGAAAATGCGGCTGCCGGCCTTTGCGCCGGTTTTTTTGTTTCATTTTGCAACAATCCGTTCTGGATGCACAGGAGAGTAGAGGTTGTGGAAAAGAAAATATTTCCAGTCCCTAAATGAAAATATTAATTTTAAGCGTATTTAGAGCCGTTTTTGATAAAAAAAGGGTCAATCCTTTCCTAAACCTCAAAACTTTAGTAAAATAGATATATAAGATGATTTAAATAATGAATGGAAAATTTGGTGAGTGAATTGGAAGAAAAACTGGAAATTAAAACGGACTTTATTCCGCTTGGCCAATTTTTGAAATTGGCTAATGTCCTCGAATCAGGCGGAATGGTCAAGTCATTCTTGCAGGAACAAGGTGTGTTCGTCAACGGAGAGCTCGAGCATCGGCGCGGCAGGAAACTCTATCCTGGCGACATCGTAAAGGCTGAAGGGATCGGCACTTATATTGTTGCAAAAAAAAGCTGATGTATGATACGTTATTTCCCCTTTTGGTTTGAAAATAAACGCAACATATATGGCATTCGATACATTTTGCCTGAATGATTTCTTTCACTAATGCACGGGGAAGTATGCCGTTATTTCCCTTTTGCCAATCTCCTTTTGATTCGCTTAAAAATATAACAAGATTGTGCGGATGTTTTGCTACTCGCGTGTTGTCTGATGTACGACGAAAGAGGAATTTGCATGCATATTGAACAGCTACAATTGAAAAATTATCGCAATTACTCCGGTTTGGACATCAGTTTCCATAATAAAATTAATGTAATTATCGGGGAAAACGCGCAAGGCAAAACAAACCTGATGGAAGCGATCTACTTACTTGCCTTTACTAAATCCCATCGTACTGCCCATGAAAAAGAACTGATTCAGTGGGATCAGGAATTTGCCAAAGTGTCAGGCCGTATCCATAAACGGGGCCGATCGTTCCCTATGGAAATCATTGTTTCTTCCAAAGGGAAAAAGGCCAAGCTCAACCGGATTGAACAAAAGCGTCTCAGTGATTATATCGGTATGCTCAATGTCGTCATGTTCGCACCGGAAGATCTTGCTCTTGTCAAAGGTGCTCCGCAATTGCGCAGACGTTTTATCGATATGGAGCTCGGCCAGATTCAGCCGAAGTATATTCATCATCTTGGACAGTACCAAAAAATCCTCAAGCAACGCAATCATCTGCTCAAGCAGATGCAACGCAGGCAAATAGATGACAAAGTCATGCTGCAAGTACTGACAGAACAGCTTGTATCACATGCAGCAGAGATTTTGGAGCGCCGGTATCAATTCCTTCACATGCTTAAAAACTTGGCTCAGCCGATTCATTCTGGAATAAGCCGGGGCATAGAAACACTGGATATGAAGTATCAGCCCTCTATTGAAGTATTAGATGAGCCTGAGAAGGAGAAAATGGAAGTAGCATACCTGGATAAGTTCCGCCAACTTGAGGCTAAAGAGATTGAAAGAGGCACAACGCTGCTCGGTCCGCACCGTGATGATCTCAGCTTCGAAGTCAATGGCCGGGACGTACAGGTTTACGGATCACAGGGACAGCAGCGAACCACCGCATTATCAGTTAAACTGGCAGAACTGGAACTCATTTCCAATGAAGTTGGTGAATATCCAATTTTGCTGTTGGATGATGTGTTAAGCGAGCTTGATGATTATCGGCAGTCCCATTTATTGAATACCATCCAAGGAAAAGTGCAAACTTTTGTCTCCACAACAAGCGTTGATGGCATTCATCATGAAACACTCGACCAGGCGGAAATCTTTCGCGTCACAAACGGAAAAGTCGAATCATGAAGGGAGACGAAGGATGTTTATTCATATCGGAAATGGAAACGTGATACGTGCAAATCAGATTGTCACCATCATCGATGCAAGTATCATTTCATCTTCTCGGATTACGGAAGAGATGATGGCTGGCAATTCGGACAAGGTTGTTGGCAATAAGGAACAAAGTAAATCAGCTGTCATCACGGATGAAAAAATTTATTATAGCACGCTTTCTGTATCAACCCTGAAAAAGCGGGCAAGCATTACCTCAACAATCAGTAATGTGGAAGATTATTCCGATGACCTGGAGCTTGAATGATCATATAAGTGTGTGTGCAAGAAGGAGCGAAAAGGAACATGGTATAAAGGTTTTTATCAAATCCTTGTGTGCAGTTTATTTTCCCCTTTTTGGGCAACCTCTATTAGAAATGTAGGTGTAAAACATGGAAGAAAAATTAAATCAAGAGACATATAACGCCGATCAAATACAAGTTTTGGAGGGTCTGGAAGCAGTCCGTAAAAGACCGGGAATGTATATTGGGTCGACCAGTGAACGTGGATTGCACCATTTAGTATGGGAAATTGTCGACAACAGTATTGACGAAGCGCTGGCTGGCTACTGTGATCATATAACAATCACAATTGAAGAAGACAATAGCGTCACTATTACAGATAATGGACGCGGGATTCCTGTTGATATCCAGAAAAAGACAGGTAAACCTGCTGTTGAAGTCATTATGACTGTGTTGCATGCGGGCGGAAAATTCGGCGGAGGCGGTTATAAGGTTTCCGGGGGCTTGCATGGTGTCGGTGCATCAGTCGTCAATGCACTTTCCAGCAATTTGGAAGTATATGTGCATAGAGACGGGAAAATTCATTTCTTAGGATTTGAGCGCGGTGTCCCACAAAACGAAATTAAAGTGATTGGCGAGACGGACATCACCGGAACAAAAACTCATTTCAAGCCTGATCCGGACATTTTCACAGAAACGACTGTCTTTGATGACGACACATTAAGTCAACGTATACGGGAGCTGGCATTCTTAAATAAAGGTATCCGTATAACCTTTGAAGACAAACGTTCTGGAAAAGAGCCGGAAGAATTTCATTATGAGGGCGGCATTAGCGAATATGTCGCATACATCAACCGGAATAAAGAAGTGTTGCATGAGCCGTTTTTTGCTGAAGGAAACGCTGAGGGCATCACTGTCGATGTCGCTGTCCAATACAATGATGGATTCACAAGCAACATTTACTCTTTCGCCAACAATATTCACACATATGAAGGCGGGACACATGAGTCCGGTTTTAAAACTGCACTGACTAGGGTCATCAACGATTATGCCCGCAAGAGCAATCTGCTAAAAGATAATGATACGAATCTGTCAGGTGATGATGTCCGGGAAGGGATCACAGCGATTGTATCCATCAAACATCCCGATCCACAGTTTGAGGGACAGACAAAAACAAAACTCGGAAACAGTGAAGTCCGGACTATCACAGACGCATTGTTTAGTGAAGCATTTTCCAAGTTTTTATTTGAAAATCCAACTGTTGGCAGAATCATTGTCGATAAAGGTCTAATGGCATCACGCGCAAGGGCTGCTGCCAAAAAAGCCCGTGATTTGACAAGAAGGAAAAGTGCTCTGGAAGTATCCAGTCTTCCAGGTAAATTGGCAGATTGCTCTTCACGCAATGCAGAAATCAGTGAATTATACATTGTTGAGGGTGATTCTGCAGGTGGATCTGCCAAGCAAGGCCGTGATAGACACTTCCAAGCAATTTTGCCGTTGCGCGGTAAAATTTTGAACGTTGAAAAGGCTCGTTTGGATAAGATCCTTTCCAACAACGAAATCCGTACCATCATTACAGCACTAGGCACAGGCATCGGCGAAGAATTTGATATTTCCAAAGCAAGATACCATAAAATTGTCATTATGACAGATGCTGATGTCGATGGTGCGCATATCCGGACATTATTATTGACATTTTTCTACCGCTATATGCGTCCGCTGATCGAATATGGCTATGTATATATTGCACAGCCGCCGCTTTATAAAGTTCAGCAGGGGAAAGTGGTTCATTATGCATACGACGACAAAGAACTAGATCGTATCCTGGCTGAGATTCCAAAAGCGCCAAAACCGGGTCTGCAGCGTTACAAGGGGCTTGGTGAAATGAATGCGGAACAGCTATGGGAAACGACAATGGCGCCTGACAGCAGAACACTGCTGCAAGTGGAACTGGTCGATGCAATCGACGCCGACCATGTATTCGATATTCTAATGGGCGATAAAGTGGAGCCGAGAAGGAATTTCATCCAGGAAAATGCCCAGTACGTTAAAAACCTGGATATTTAAACATTTGGTACGGCATGGTATCTAGGGTAAACGCAAATGATGCAGATTGTCTTTTTGAAAACCCGGCAATATTGAGCGCTGGGGTGAAAGGGCGATAGGTAATGGAGGTTTTGAATAATGGCGGATTTAGATCGTCCAAGTGTTCAGGAAATAAATATAAGCCAGGAAATACGAACGTCTTTTCTTGACTATGCAATGAGTGTTATCGTATCGAGGGCGCTGCCGGATGTACGCGACGGCATGAAACCAGTACACCGCAGGATTCTATATGCAATGAATGATTTAGGAATGCATTCTGATAAAGCATATAAGAAATCTGCGAGAATTGTCGGAGAAGTCATCGGTAAATACCATCCACATGGCGATTCAGCTGTATATGAGGCAATGGTTCGTATGGCCCAAAATTTCAGCTATCGCTATATGCTTGTGGACGGACACGGCAACTTCGGTTCAGTAGATGGCGACTCAGCAGCGGCAATGCGTTATACGGAAGCAAGAATGTCTAAGATTTCTATGGAATTGCTGCGAGATATTAATAAGGACACTATCGACTACCAAGATAACTACGATGGTTCAGAGCGTGAGCCTGCTGTGTTTCCGGCGCGGTTTCCAAACCTGCTGGTTAACGGAGCTTCAGGTATTGCTGTCGGTATGGCAACCAATATCCCTCCCCACAATCTGGGTGAGACAATTGATGCGGTTCTGGCCGTCAGTAAAGATCCGGAGATCACCATAGATGATATCATGGAAAATCATCTGCCAGGTCCTGACTTTCCAACGGCTGGACAAATCATGGGCAGAAGCGGTATACGCAAGGCCTATGAAACTGGCAAAGGGTCATTGACTATCCGCGCAAAAGTGGAAATTCAGGAACAGAATAACGGCAAGTCAAAAATTATCGTGACAGAATTGCCATACCAGGTTAACAAGGCAAAGCTGATTGAAAAGATCGCTGAACATGTACGTGAAAAACGAATTGAAGGTATTACTGACTTACGTGATGAATCAGACAGGAACGGCATGCGTGTCGTGATGGAACTTCGCCGCGATGCAAATGCCAATGTTGTCGTGAATAATTTATATAAATTTACAGCTTTGCAGACGACTTTCGGAGTCAATATGCTGGCCTTAGTAAACGGCAAGCCGAAGGTCCTGAATATCAAAGAGGCTTTGCAATATTATCTGGATCACCAGGTTATCATCATCAAGCGTCGTACAGCATTCGAACTGCGCAAAGCTGAGGCACGGGCCCATATTTTGGAAGGTTTGCGTATCGCCCTGGATCATTTGGATGAGGTCATTTCGTTGATTCGTAATTCTAAAACAGCCGATATTGCCAGAAATGGTTTAATGGAGCGCTTCAATTTGTCTGAAAAACAGGCACAGGCAATTCTTGACATGCGTCTGCAGCGCTTAACAGGTTTGGAACGCGAGAAAATCGAGAATGAATACAAGGAACTCCAGGCATTGATTGAAGAATTGAAAGCAATCTTGGCAGATGAAGAAAAAGTGCTTGAAATCATACGTGAGGAACTCACTGAAATCAAAGAAAAATATGGTGATGAACGCCGTACGGAAATCACCATTGGCGGCAGTGACTTTTTTGAAGACGAAGACTTGATACCGGAAGAAAATATCGTCGTCACTTTGACACACCAGGGATATATCAAGCGTCTGCCAGCCTCTACGTACCGTACACAGCGCAGAGGCGGCCGGGGAATACAAGGCATGGGCACAAACGAGGACGATTTTGTGGAACATCTGATATCAACCTCCACCCATGATACATTATTGTTCTTTACCAACAAGGGCAAAGTGTATAAGGTCAAAGGATATGAAATCCCTGAATTCAGCAGAACTGCGAAGGGACTTCCGATCATCAACGTATTGCAAATTGAGAGCGGTGAATGGATCAACGCAGTCATTTCCATTGATGAGTTTTCAAATGACTGGTATCTATGCTTCACTACTAGACACGGTGTTTCCAAGCGGACGACGCTTGCGCAATTTGCCAACATACGCAAAGGTGGACTAATTGCTGTCGGATTGCGCGATGAAGACGAATTGATATCTGTCAGATTAACAGACGGTAACAAAGATATTATGATCGCGACGAAACAAGGCTATTTAATCCGCTTTCCTGAAGTGGAACTGCGTTCGATGGGACGTACAGCTGCAGGTGTAAGAGGGATATCTCTTCGGGAAGACGATGAGGTTGTCTCTATGGAAATCCTTAAACCAGGACTGCAGATCCTGCATGTCACCAATAAAGGTGTCGGTAAGCGGACGCCGGAGGACCAATACCGGATTACAAAACGTGGAGGAAAAGGTATTTTTACTTGTAAATTGAGTGAGGATACTGGCCATGTTGTCGCAGTCAAGGCAGTTACTGGCGAAGAGGATATTATGTTGATCACCATTGCCGGTGTACTGATCCGGATTCCTGTCGAAGAAATTTCCCAGACTGGGAGGAATACACAAGGTGTGCGCCTTATCAGGCTTCAGGAAGAGGAAGAAGTGGCTACCGTAGCGAAAATAGAGAAAGAAGACGAAGAGGAAATAGAAGCAGTGGATGAAACTGCCAATCATTCCTCGGATAATGAACAAGAAGACTGATAAAAAAGCAGCGGAAATGGACCGCTGCTTTTTTCTTTCCCGATGAAGGATTTCCCCGGTTTTTTAACTGCTTATACGACACAAATAAGATTGGCTCCATATAGCACCATCCCAACTTGCGAAAAATTCAAAACTATATTATTATGGTACTTAAGTACTAGTTTGTCTGATATATGGGGGGATGAGGGTTGCGTGTACATAGTTCACAGCTGGTGCCGGGTTGCATGTTACTAAGGCCCGTGAAAGGGAAAACAGGACAACCGATTGTCCAGGAAAAAATAGCAATTAACCGGGAACATATTGCATTTTTACGTGCGTTTTTAATTGAGGAAGTGGATGTGTACCGTACACTTGCTGATGGCAAACCGTTCATGCCACTTATAAATGATGCTGTCACGAAAGAAGAAAAAGCTTCCATTCAGCACAAACAGGATAAAGATGAGTTGGATACAGCAAAACTAAATGCTGCTGGGCTCTATCAATATGCTGGAGAATATTACTGTCGTTTATTTGAAGCGTGGCAAGCTAATAACCCGGTTAATATGCTGGAAATACGAAAATTGGCTAATATGCTGATGGATAGAGTCGATGAATTTAAAGGGATAATGAACACTTTGCCCACATTGTCAGCGGAAGGTAGACTGCTAAATCACCAGCCAATTGCTATTTGCATCATGTCAGCATATCTGAGTAAAAAAATGGGGCTGGACAAAAAAGATATCCAACAGATAGGCATGGCAGGACTGTTATGTGATGCAGGGCTGGCAAAAATGCCGGAGAATCTTTCTACTTATGGCGCTAAAAGAAGACAGGGTGGGGAATCACTATTGCGCCAACACCCAGTGTATTCCTACCGTATGATAGAAAAAGTACCAGGGCTTCACCGTTTAAGTAAATTAGCTGTATTGCAGCATCATGAGCGTATTGATGGAAGCGGTTACCCAATTGGATTGACAGCGGATAAGCTGCATCTTTACAGCAAAATTATTGCTGTTTGCGATACGTATTACAATTTGAGATGCAACTATCCTGATCGCTCCCCTTATAAACTCATGGAGGACATGAAGCAGGATGAATTTACAAGACTCGACCCGGGCATTATGAAGAAAATGATGCAAAGCTTTCCTGATTTATCAGTTGGCTCCATGGTTTTGCTGTCCAATGGTAAGCGCGCAAAGGTGATGTTCAAAGAGCCAAACGCTCCAATCAGGCCAATCGTGAGTGTTACTGATAACGAAGAAATCATCTCTTTAAAGGATCGGTCATCTATTTGGATTGAGCAAAAACTGACCGCTAATGAATGAAGCGTTTATACAATTCATTTCCCAAGTACAACGGCATTTTATCTGCGGTCACTTTTAAAAACTGGGATATGAGCGGAAAATCGACATCCGATTTTGTGACGAGCAGTTCCCCCCACCATTCTGCCTCATATCTGCTGAGCATACTTAAATTGTACAAAAGCAGGTAATGTACGACAGCTTCAGGAAGAGACAGGCATTGCTTGCGATCAGCAGGAAAATAAATGTTTTGTGTGCTGTCCAGGAAGAATGGGCTGTGTGCTTCGTCAACCGGGGCAGTGACCTCCATATACAATGTGGAAACATCCTCGTAGCTGCTATGGATACTGTTTCTGGCTACATATCCCTTTATCCTTTGCACAAAGGCCTGTTTGGTAAGGTGATACCTGTCAAGAAGCATCAGTGGAAAACGTAAGTTGGGATCCCCTTGGCTGCCAATACATATAAGGGGGGGTTGCTGCTGATGCCAGCTGAATAGAGGGCTTATTTCCGGAATCAATCGAAGCAACCGAGACATGTCGATTTTTTCAAATGGCAGATATTTCAAGTGAAATAAATGCTTGGTGAAATAAGGAAGCAGCCCGTTATGCTGTATTCTGACTTCATCCTCGCTAAAAATGTAATTTCTCTTTTTTCGCTTACGTGCCGAAACACCGTGAGCCAATACGGATGTCGATTCAGGATACTCAGGCCTTTCTGTCAGCAGGCATGCTTTCAGCAAATGCACCATGCCATAAAAGTACAAAAGCGGCTGTAGCAGTAAATCAAGATTTTTTCCATTTTCATAAAATTGCCTGCCATGTGCAAGATAATATAAGAATGTGTTTGCGTTCTCGTAACTTTTCTTCTCTGCGTCTACACCAGGAATTTTTTCGTAACATTGCTTTAAATAGTCCTGTGCTGTTTTCTGAGATTGTAAATACGAATAAAATGATATGATTTCTTCCTGCTTCATCACCAACCACCTTTAAAACTCTATTTACTGAAAAATTGCGAATGTAATTATTTCGTCAATAATCGCTTCCACATATTGAAAAACATCCGCTAATGACGTATTGTAATTTAAAATGAATCATATATAACATGTTTTTTAGCATTACCTGTTATCGGGACAATTATCCAAAAAGCGGCAGGCAGCCACTATCTTCGGGCACAAAAACTGTCGCCTTTTGAAAGAAGGAGGAAGCATCATGCGAGAGGATAAGTTTGCAAAAGAAGGTCTGACATTCGATGACGTCCTGTTGATACCTGCTGAATCAGATGTGCTGCCAAGAGAAGTAGATATCTCGACCAAATTGTCGGATAAGCTGAAATTGAATGTACCACTGATCAGTGCAGGGATGGATACAGTGACAGATTCCAGAATGGCGATCGCAATGGCGAGACAGGGCGGCATTGGCATCATTCACAAGAATATGTCGATTGAAGAGCAGGCAGAAGAAGTGGAAAAGGTGAAACGCTCAGAAAGCGGAGTGATTACGAATCCTTTCTTCCTGACTCCTGAACACCAAGTGTACGATGCTGAGCATTTGATGGGAAAATTTCGCATCTCAGGGGTTCCAATTGTCAACAATATTGAAGAACAAAAGCTGGTTGGCATACTTACCAATCGGGATTTGCGTTTTATCCAAGATTATTCCATCCCCATCGTCGAAGTGATGACGAGCGAACAACTCGTCACTGCACCCGTAGGGACTACATTGCAGGAAGCTGAAGAACTCCTGCAGCAGCATAAAATTGAAAAACTCCCTATTGTCGATGAAAACAATACTTTAAAAGGTTTAATCACCATTAAAGATATTGAGAAAGTTATCGAGTTTCCAAACTCCTCCAAAGATACACAAGGACGGCTGCTGGCGGGAGCGGCTGTAGGCGTCACCGCAGACACAATGACGCGGGTGGACAAGCTTGTCAAGGCTGGTGTGGATGTTATCGTGATCGATACTGCTCACGGCCATTCCAAAGGGGTGCTGCGTCAGCTTCGCGAGGTTCGCAGTGCGTTCCCTGATTTGGATATCATTGCCGGTAACGTAGCAACTGCTGAAGCGACAAAAGCATTGATAGAAGCCGGAGCAACCATCGTTAAAGTTGGCATCGGGCCTGGATCCATCTGTACAACGAGAGTGGTGGCAGGTGTCGGCGTACCACAAATCACTGCCATCCATGACTGTGCGACGGAAGCAGAAAAACATGGCAAAGCAATTATTGCGGATGGCGGCATCAAATTTTCAGGAGATGTCGTGAAAGCTTTGGCAGCAGGTGGCCATGCTGTGATGCTTGGGAGCATGTTTGCCGGTGTTACCGAAAGCCCGGGCGAAACGGAAATCTATCAAGGCAGAAGATATAAAGTTTATCGTGGCATGGGTTCACTTGCTGCGATGCAAGCAGGTTCCAAAGATCGTTATTTCCAGGATGAAACAGAAACGAAAAAACTTGTTCCTGAAGGTATTGAGGGACGTGTCGCTTATAAGGGGCCACTTGCAGACACATTGCACCAGCTTGTCGGCGGGCTTCGTTCAGGCATGGGGTACTGCGGTGCTAACAGTTTAGATCAATTGCGGAATGACAGTCAGTTTGTCCGCATCACCAATGCAGGCTTACGAGAAAGCCATCCACATGATGTACAGATTACAAAAGAAGCTCCGAATTATTCTGTTCATTAAATTGTCATAATCTGTCATTGCCCTTTCAAATAGGCAATGACGGATTTCACCATCTTTCTTGAAAACTCCAGTTGATTTCTTGCTATCTTTCAAGGCCATATAACTTTCCACATCACGATAGACAATCTCTTATCCAAGTAATATTTACGAAAAGATACCGGCTATTTTTTAATAGGCTTTTATGGTAGAATAACAGAGGTGAATTTATCCTTGATAAAATCGTGGGAGAAGCAAGTAAGAATGAAAAATGCTTCCACGGTGGAAAGCTGCCCAAAATAGAGAGAGCGGCGAAGCAGTGTGAAAAAAATATGACAGGTTAATCTTTTTGTAAAATAAATGACTTAAAATCTTCGCTTCATCCGAATAGATATAAACATAGCTTTCTATTTTATGGAATGGTATTTTGTAGGAGTTTGAAAATTCTTTTGGGTTTCCATTGGGAAAGCCAGATTTAACAATAAAGACAACAAGATAAGAAATAACCAAAAGAGGAGTAGAGAAAGTTGAAACACAAATACATTGGAAAAATATCGATCATGACGATGATTTTCGCCTTGTTCGTTTCTTTTATTGCCGCATCCCCAAAACCTGCTGATGCTGCATCAACAGTAAATTTAAAAGCCAAATCAGCAATTCTCGTTGATGCTGATTCCGGTAAAATTCTGTATGAAAAGAATGCAGATCAAGCACTTCCTCCTGCCAGCATGACTAAAATGATGACTGAATACATCGTGTTGGAAGCAATTAAAAAAGGCGATATCAGCTGGGATACAACCACACAAATCAGTGATTATGCGTATAGTATCTCGGGAAATGCGACCTTTTCAGGAGTCGGACTTACCCAAGATAAAAATTATACAGTAAAAGAACTGTATAAAGCGATGGCGATCAACTCCGATAATGGGACAACCATCGCATTGGCAGAATTGGTGGCCGGATCTGAAGGCAATTTTGTCAAGATGATGAACAAAAAGGCAAAAGAAATGAAACTGCCTGATTACAAATTCGTCAATTCTTCTGGACTTGATAATGAGTCATTGGGTAAAAATTACCCTAAAGGGACAGATCCTGACGGTGTGGATATGCTGTCTGCGAGATCTGCTGCATTGCTTGCATACCACTTAGTGAACGATTTCCCTGAAGCGCTGGAATATTCCAGCATGCCAAAGGCGAAATTTGATAAGCAGACGATAACAAACTGGAACTGGATGCTGCCGCATCATACAGTTAATTTTGACCAATATTATTACGAAGGTGTAGATGGTTTGAAAACTGGCCATACAGATCTGGCAGGCTATTGTTTCACTGCAACTGCAGAACGTGATGGTCATCGATTGATTTCTGTCGTGATGAAAACCAACAGTGAAGATACACGTTTTAAGGAAACAGCGAAATTGCTGGATTATGGCTACAGCCAATTTGGACAGAAAAATCTGTTTCCTACAGGTTATCAGTTGAAGGGCAAGAAGACTCTTCCAGTAGTGAAGGGTAAGGAAGATACTGTCGATATTGCAACCAACAACGACTTTAAAGTGTTATTGAAAAAAGGGGAAGAAAAGAAATACAAAATCACATATCATATTGATAAAAGCAAACTGAATGAGGATGGCCAATTGGTTGCTCCGGTGAAAAAAGGCGAGAAGCTCGGAACTGCTGAAATCGTGTATAAAGGCAAAGACCTTGGTTATATTAATGGCAAAACAGGCAGTCAAATCGATTTAGTGGCTACGAAAAGCGTGGACAAAAGTAATTGGTTTATGCTGGCACTTGGTGCGCTTGGCGACTTTTTCACTAACCTGTTCTCCTCCGCAGTAGACATGGTGAAAGGTTGGTTTAGCTGACCATTTAAATGCGCGGGCTCATCTTGATGTAGTGATTTTGCTTGCATTATGGTAAAATGATGTTTAGGATAGAGCATAATTAAGTGAAAAGTGACGATAGGAAATAGTATTTGTCATCTCTTTTAAAGAGAGTCGGTGGGTGGTGGAAACCGATAAAGAATGACATTGAATCCATCCTTGAGCTGGTTTTGGAAAATGGCATGCGCCAGTGAACAAAACCCGGCCGCAAACCGTTGACTTGCATGGAGCCGGAAGATATCATATCTTCAATCAGGGTGGCAACGCGGGAATACAAACTCTCGTCCCTATTTTAGGGATGGGAGTTTTTTATGATGGCTGTATTCTGTATATGATCTGCGATGCAGAAGCAATATGCGAAAACAGCTTTAATAATAATCAATATACCATTAGGAGGGCATATGGCATGCTGGATATGAAATATTTGCGTAATCATTTTGAGGAAGTGCAACAAAAATTACAGCACCGCGGGGAGGATTTATCTGAGCTGAACCGGTTTGGTGAACTGGATGTCAAACGGCGTGAACTAATCAATGAAACAGAAGCATTGAAGGCTAAACGGAATGAGGCTTCCAAGCAAATACCTCAGCTGAAAAAAGCTGGAAAAGATGCCGATCCGGTCATTAAAGAAATGCGCGAAGTCGGTGACCAGATTGCTGAATTGGATAAGGAATTGAAAGGGATTGAAGAACAGTTGGATCATATACTGTTGTCCATTCCGAATATACCACATGAAAGTGTGCCAGTAGGCGAGGATGAAGACGACAACGTGGAGATCCGCAAATGGGGGCAGCTTCCTGCATTTGATTTTGAGGCACAGGCACATTGGGACATTGCAACAAATTTGGATGTGCTCGATTTTGAGAGAGCAGCAAAAGCTACGGGCAGCCGGTTTGTCTATTACAAAGGATTAGGAGCAAGACTGGAGCGTGCGTTGCTCAATTTTATGATGGATCTGCATGCCGATGAACATGGTTATGTTGAAATGCTTCCTCCTTATATTGTCAATCGTACAAGTATGACTGGTACTGGGCAGTTGCCGAAATTTGAAGAAGATGCGTTCAAATTGGCTGACTGGGATTATTTTCTCATTCCGACGGCTGAGGTGCCAGTGACAAATTATCATCGTGATGAAATCTTAAAATCAGAAGAGTTACCTAAAAAATACGCAGCATTCAGTGCCTGCTTCCGGTCAGAAGCTGGTTCCGCCGGCAGGGATACGCGTGGATTGATCCGTCAGCACCAATTCAACAAAGTAGAGCTTGTACACTTCGTGAAACCGGAGGATTCTTATGCCACATTGGAAGAACTGACAGGCCATGCTGAAAAGGTGTTGCAACTTTTGAAATTGCCTTATCGTGTCATGAGTATGTGTACGGGTGACTTAGGTTTTACAGCCGCTAAAAAATACGATATTGAAGTTTGGATTCCTGCACAGCGCGCATACCGTGAAATTTCTTCTTGTTCCAATTTTGAAGATTTCCAGGCTAGACGTGCCGGTATCCGTTTCCGGCGGGAAACAAATGCCAAGCCGGAATTCGTGCATACGTTGAATGGTTCAGGGCTTGCGTTAGGACGTACTGTTGCGGCTATACTTGAGAACTACCAGCAGGAAGATGGGTCTGTGATTGTACCTGACGTGCTTCGTGGATATATGGGCGGTGTTGAAGTCATGAAATAAGCCGGACGTTTATTTAGAACATAGCAGGGAAGATTACGCCAATTGCTATGCGAATGATAGAATAAATAAAAATGTTGCATGGAATGTTTTAGCTATTTGCTATAAATACTTTACAGTAGAAAATCCAAGTTGGAGAGGGGTTCCTATCAAGAATCCCTCCTTTCTTTAACAAGGTTTTATCCTTCCTTTTGAAAACTTTTGGCAAAAATTTCTCCATGATTTTAGGGAGCAGTGTCTTCGATTTTTTACCTGTTTTTCGCTTGACATTGTTTTTAAATTAAGGTATATTTATTGATGTTGCTGTAAACGGAGGTATACCCAAGTCTGGCTGAAGGGATCGGTCTTGAAAACCGACAGGGGTGTCAAAGCCCGCGGGGGTTCGAATCCCTCTACCTCCTCCATTCAAATGAAAAGCGCATAAAATTTGGAGATAAAAACAACGCCGCTGTCTATCTGTCAGCGGCGTTGTTTTTTGTGAAAAGGCAAAAATCTGCCGTTTTCATCCGACCATGTACAATGTGCCTGGGCACAGGAGAAAAGTGGCAGTTTGATAGATTCATTCGTCCTCTTCCCTGCCCATGAAGGAGTTCAGCATATTCATCGGCAAATGGAATCGTTCGTTGTTGATTTGCAACAAATTCAAATCATCCTCTGCTTCTACTTGCAGTTCCTTGATATGCTGGACTTCACGATGAAGTTTTTCCATACGTTCATCCAGATTATTGGCGACGGCAGCCGTATCTCTCAATTCTTCAATCAGGTTTTCAGGTATATTTTTATTATATTTATAGTAGATCTTATGCTCCAAGCTTGCCCAAAAATCCATTGCCACTGTCCGGATCTGCAGTTCTACATGAACCTGTTCTTCTCTATCTGACATGAAAACCGGTACTGTAAGAATCAGGTGCAGGCTTTGATAACCATTCGGCTTTGGATGTTTGATATAATCCTTACAGGTTACAAGCGTTACATCCTTTTGTTGTTGGATCATCTCGCTCAGCCGGTAAATATCCGAGGTGAAGGAACAGACAATACGGAAACCGACGATGTCTTGAATATTTTCTTTGATAGCATCAAGAGTGACAGGTAAGTTTTTCCGGGTCAATTTTTTTAAAATGCTCTCTGGGGATTTAATCCGTGATTTGATATGTTCAATTGGATTATAATCGTGAAAATGCTGAAATTCCTCTTTTAAAATCATTAGCTTTGTATTCATTTCATCCAACCCGAATTTATATGTCATCATAAAGCGTGTCAAATCATTGCGGGCTTGCTTCATATGTTTTAATCGTTGTTCTTTCATTTGAATGCCTCATTTCTGATAAAAGCATATTGTATTACATACATTATATTAGAAAGCCTTACAGACACCAAATGAAAATATGATATACTGTTTTTATATTTGACAATTCTGATTTGAAAATTTATGCTAGAATACAATTATTTTGATTGAAATGAGGGTGGCGAATGGCTGACAAAATCGCATTTATTGGTGCGGGATCGATGGCTGAGGCAATCATATCCGGGATTTTGGAAATGGGTGTGTGCAGCAATGAACAAATTTTGGTAACAAATAAGGAAAACGAAGATCGGCTTGCATATTTAAAAGGAACCTACCATGTGCAAACTGGACAAAGTAAAGACAATATCATGCAAGATGCTGCCATTGTTGTACTTGCAACCAAACCATATGATATCAAGCAAGCGATTATGGGCATCAAACCATTTGTTAAGCCAAACCAGCTCATTATTTCCGTTGTAGCAGGGATTTCGACAGACTTTATTAGTACACTGCTCGATAAGAAGGTAGCTGTTGTCCGTGCTATGCCAAATACTTCTGCATCCATCGGTATGTCAGCTACAGCACTTGCCGCGGGAGAATTTGCCCTGACGGCGGATATGCAAAGGGCTAAAAAGTTATTTGAAACGATTGGAACTGCAGAAATTGTTGCTGAAGCAGATATGCATGCGGTCACAGCTGTTTCTGGGAGTGGTCCAGCCTATATTTATTATTTGGTTGAAGCAATGGAAAAAGCGGCTGTTCGAGCAGGATTGCCAGAAAAGGTTGCCAAACAGCTGATTGTTCAGACGGTTCTTGGTGCCGGGGAGATGCTGCAAAAAACAGGGGAAAGTGCCGATATGCTTCGGGAGAAAATCACCAGCAAAAAAGGAACGACAGAAGCCGGCATTAAAACACTCTCAGAAAATCATTTCTATGAAACAGTGATGGCCTGTGTTGAAAATGCCAGGAAACGCTCGATAGAGCTGGGCAAGCAAAACTGATGTCAGGGGGCGAATACATGCCGACATGCAGCCATTGTCATCGTGAATGGACCTATTGGCAGGCATTTAAACAATCTTTTCGGCTGACGAAAATATGCCCTTTTTGCAGGAAAGAGAATTATGAGGGCAACCAGAAGCAAGGCGGAATATATTCATTGATCCTTGTATTGTTATTCATTTTAGCAAACAGCTTTTTTGATATTCCTATTGCGTGGGTCCTTCCTATAGTGATCATTTATTTTGTGTTGTTCACCTTTATCAGACCATGTTTTATGAAGCTATATACCAAACAACAGCCGTACTGGTAAATAAAAAACGAGAACATCTGACAGTGTTCTCGTTTTTTCCTTCATTTAATCAATTGCCTTGAAGTCCAGCGCCGGGAATGCTGGATAGCCGTACCGATTTTATCAAGGATCGGTTCGATGGAATTTTTTTCATTCATTAAATCATAATCAGCTATGTTGAGTCTGAGAACGGGACAGGCGTTGAAATTATCAATCCATTCCTCATAGCGCCGGTACATCTCTTCCCAATAGGAAAGCGGCGTGGCCTTTTCCATCTCTCTGCCGCGCGTTTGGATGCGGCTGATGACTTCATCCAGGCTGCCTTCCAGGTAAATCAGCAGATCGGGATGCGGGAAATAAGGTGTCATCACCATGGCGTCAAACAGATTCTTATAGGTTTCATAATCAACCGGTGACATGGTGCCATTTTCAAAATGCATCCTGGCAAAAATACCAGTGTCTTCATAGATGGAGCGGTCCTGGACAAAGCCCCCGCCATACTCGAATATCTTCTTTTGCTCTTTGAAGCGCTCGGCTAGAAAATAAATTTGCAAATGGAAGCTCCAGCGTTCAAAATCTGCATAGAAGTTTTCCAGGTATGGATTGGCAGCTACTTTTTCAAAAGAAGTTTTGAATTTCAATGCATTTGCAAGACTTTGGGTCATCGTCGATTTCCCTACACCAACAGTTCCTGCGATGGTGATGATGCTATCATGCGGAATATTGTATTTTTCCCTGAGATTCATTGGATTAATTCCCCTTTAAATATATGTTATTAGGACTCGAACGTCGCAGCTGGTTTGTTTAGATGGGCGATGACCTGATTGAAGATCTGCTCCAGATCATCCTGATGCTGGACGAAATCGCAATGGTCGCCATCAATACGAATCACTGGTATTTCTGGATGCATTTTTTCGAATTCATCCATAAACGTTGCATAATCAGCTGCAAGCTGCATCAGATAGGAGGGCTGGATATTTTGTTCAATGTCACGCCCGCGGCAGGCGATGCGTTCCAGAAGTGTATCCAAACTGGCATGCAGATAAATCAACATATTAGGCAGCGGCATATCTTCTGTCAAAATAGCATAGATCTGCCGGTATTTCTCCAATTTATCTTCAGGCAGTGTCCGCGAAGCAAAAATCATATTTTTGGATATATGATAATCAGCAATTACCGGTTTTTGCTGCTTTAAATATTTTTTATCGATATCTTCCAGTTGTTTGAATCGATTGCATAAGAAAAACATTTCGGTTTGGAAACTCCACTCGGCAATATCGTCGTAAAATTTCCCAAGAAAAGGATTCTCTTCGACGATTTCTTTCAGCAAATGAAATTGCAGCCGGGCGGACAGCTTTTTCGCAAGTGAGGTTTTTCCAACTCCGATTGGTCCCTCAATAGCAATGAAAGGTACCTCAGCCATGAGTCTTCCTCCATTTCCTGTCCTTAACTAGTCAATCATTATTTTATCATATTGGGGACAATAGTACCATTGCCGAAAAATGAAAATGCTTGAGATTTATGCCATATATTGTATAATAGGATTGTTGCACTTATATATAATGCCCCCGTAGCTCAGGGGATAGAGCATCGGTTTCCTAAACCGTGTGCCGCAGGTTCGAATCCTGCCGGGGGCGCTATAACAAATGTAGTCACATCAAGGGTTTGGGAGTTATTTCATTCCTTGGGTGTTTTGTGCATTTAACAGAAGTGGTGCCAAATTGGTGTCCTTTAGTCTGTTAAAGCGAAATCTTGTTCTTGTTTTTCTTGTTCTTTTTTGAATGCAGATTCCAAACTTGCAGCTGCTGCTTCTTGCATATTCGGTACCATGTGTGAGTATTTATCCATTGTTACTTGAATAGAAGAGTGACCTAATCTTTCTTGCACGACCTTGGGATGTTCTTTCAAGGCAAATAGCATAGATGCATGGGTATGCCGAAGATCATGAAAACGAATCTTTTCCACTTCCACATTCCCGAGACAGCGCCGATATGCCCGCCCTAAATTGTTAGGTGTAACAAAAGAACCTGTACTTCCTGCGATAACTAAATTCTGATCCGCATAATCATTGCCCATTTTTAGCTTTATCTTACCTTGTTTTTTCTGATGTGTTTTTAAAGCGAATATGTCACTATCCGATATGGATATAGAGCGATAACTTGGGTCGTTTTTTAATTCGGATATTTCATATTTTCCCTTTTCTCGTTTCAATGCACGGCGTACATAAATCACTTTGTTATCCATATCCACACAATCCCATTTCAACCCTAATATCTCACCTTGCCGCATCCCGGTGAACAATGCTAGATACCAGGTAATGTAATGAAATTCTTGTATGGTTGCTTTTAAGAATTTATTAACACTGTCCATGTTCCAATATTTCATTTCATTTTTAGGCACCTTTACAGGTGATACAGCTTTCATAATGTCTCGAGGAATTTCACCAATCCTTGCCCCTCGTCCTATGGCATTTGACAGTATTCGATGTATATGGTGTATGGATCGGGCTGACAAAGTTTTGTTTTCCAATAGAGAATCATAAAATTGTTCCACTTGTCGTGTGGTTAAATCAGCAACCTTAGTATTGCCCAGCGCCGGTTTGACATGATTATTGATATACCCCTCATAATGCAAGTATGTAGCGTGTGCTACCCGTTTTTCCTTGAATTCAAGCCAATCCTCAAGATAGTCCGCAAGCTTCAAGGTAGTCGGTTCTACATACGTCCCTTTATTCAAATCGGCAATCATGTCTATCATGGCTTTTCTTGCCTTTTTTTCGCTGGTAAATCCAGAAACACGCTTTCTTTTCCGTTTTTTCGTGACGGGATCTCGACCGATGTCGATGACAAACGACCACATATTCCCGCGCTTTTTTACTGATCCTTGCATTAGTTGACTTCTCCTTCCGCTGGTAATAGTTCAACTGGCAATTCCTTGTATCCCTCTAATAGCCCCACCACCTTTCCATCGATCATTTTGATTTTAGAGAATACCGGAACCTGTTTTGTCTTTTTCACTTCGATTAAATTAATAGGCTGATGCTTGTCCATAAATTAGTCCTCCTAGTTTATTATTTTGATAGATTTCTAGCCGTCTGACAGCGAATTCATATTCAACATTGAATAAATTCATAATTTGTTTAACACTTATCCCAATTAATTGTTGCAACATGAAAGTTGGTACACAGAAATGATAAGCGAAATACGTTGCCTGATATTCTTGTAACTGTCGGAATAAAGGATGCATATTCAATTGTTGACCGCAGTGCCTAAGGTGATGGGCTAGTTCGTGTCCAAATTCTTGCCACTCTTTTTGTTTTGTTGATCGTACGAGAGTAATACTGTCATCTAATCGTATTGCGGCCTTGCGATAGAACACTTCAATTTTTAACTTTTTTGCGATTTCTGGTATGGATAATTGTTCAGGTTTATCAATGGACAATGACTTGTACAAATCGCAAATGTAATCTTCTAAATGTGTATAATGCACAACATCACCACCTAAACAGAATATATGTTCTTTTTAATTGTATAATATATGGTGTACATATTAATGCACACCATATATTACTACTTGATTTTCCATCCTTTATCCAATGTTTTTGGCTCGGCCGCCATTTTTCCATCCGTGTATTTGAAATATACCCAAATTTTATCAGATGTATCACTATGATAAATCCTAGAACGGACATTTCCCATTACTTTACCGCCAAACCTATCAACAAATTCTTGTTTTTCGCTTTTATTTAGCGCCTTAAAACTATCATCAACAAATACGTCTACAAGATCATATCTTTTATCATCTTCAAATTCTATCTTATGGATTGTATTGTTTGATTCGTCCATGATTCGCGTCCAAGATTCTTTCAGTCCATTCATGTCATCTTTGGTGAATTTTGGTGTATCATTCTTCTTTTCTTTTTTATCTACCTTATTTTTGGTATTTTTGCTGTCATCCTGTTTCGTATTAACATTGTCATCTTTTTTGTTTTCGATGCTATCGCCATTTATTCCATTAACAATAACAATGACTACAATCGCTGCGACCACCCAAAACCACCATTTTTTGTAAAGTGGTTTTTTTACTTTTTCTTTAGCCATAATTTCCCCCCTAAATTTAGTAAAATAGAACTATATAATATCTATAAATAAAACGACCAGAACGGATCGTATATTTATTTCTTTTGTTGTGATTTAAACTTTATAAATTCATACACATCTTCTAGTTGTTCCGCATCCAGGCTTGCCAGGTCGTGGAACATTAAATCTGCATCTGGAAATTCTTCAGATATTTTTTTAATAACATTCAACTTTTCTTCTTCCTTGGGATCTGCAGGAGAGAAGAACGCTTCTAAACCTACACCTTTTTTCAAAGGAGCATAGCCGGCTTTGACATACAATTCGCTTTTGTCTAATAGCAAAGCGTCAGCTAAAATTGATAAAGTTGTTTTAGTTGGTGTGTGTTCCCCACGTTCAATTTTACTCAAATGCGAGAAGCTAATACCAGTTTTTTTAGATAGTTCTCGAAGAGTAATATCGTTGTCTTTTCTATAGCTCCTTAGATATTCACCGATTTTGTTTTCTTCTATCATATATAAATCACCACGATTCTTTATATAACACGATTGTATCGTAACACAACACAAAAATAAATGTTTTTCACAAAAGTGTTGACAAGTGACACAAAACAAGTTATATTGGTGTCAGAACACAACACAACACAGTAAAGTGTATTCGGAAGGAGGTCTGGTTATGACTATAATTTTCAACAAGATTAAACAGCTAAGGAAAGAGAAAGGTATCAGTCAACAAGCGTTAGCAGACTATCTCGGGATTGAAAGGACTTCGCTTTCTAAAATCGAAAACATGAAATATAACCCTAGCGCAAGAATAATTACAGAAACGTCTAATTTTTTTAACTTACCAATTGGAGATATTTTTTTTAACACATCTGTGTCATCTGTTAACACGAAAGAAGTCATCTAACCAAAGCTTTTTCACATCCGAATTTCAACATCTAAACGAGCGGAGCGTGCCAAGACCTATCAAATGAGATAGCGAGCAGCAGCAATAGCCAATCGCCATGACTTTAGGTGCTGAAATTCGGGTGTGATGCAAAAGCGAATACAAGGAGGTAAGTCTATGAATCAATTAAAAGTAATTGCTGATGAAATGCTGCCAGTTTACGAAAGCGAAACCGGAGAAAGATTGGTGAATGCTAGGGAACTACATCAACAGTTATTAAGTAAACAAAAATTCACTGACTGGATCCAAAGAAAAATTGTAAATTACGGTTTTGTTGAGTCGGAGGACTTTTTCATAAGTTTAGGAAAAAGTACAGGCGGCCGACCATCAACAGAATATTTACTAATGCTCGATACCGCAAAAGAAATTGCGATGGTTGAAAATAACGAGCAGGGTAGAGCAATCAGAAAATATTTCATCCAGGTAGAAAAGCAATCCAGAGTTAAACAACCGCAAACACAAGCTGAAATGATGTTGATGTTTGCTGAACAATTCGTAAATCAAGAAAAAGAGATAAAGCAGATCAAGCAAGATAACCAAGCATTAAAACAACGAATGGATACCTTTGACAACCTTGATACAATCGGTGACTTGCAACAAAGACTCAACAAAATGGTCCAGAAATATGCTGCTCAAAATGGTGTATCTTTCCCACAGGCTTGGCGTGATTTCAGAAAATCATTTAATACAGCATACAGAACAAATTTGAAGATGTTGGTACAAAACCACGCTTTAAAACATGGTTTAAAAAGCTTGACAGCTCCACAATATCTTTCACTTACAAACAGATTGGAAGACGGAATCCGTGTTGCCGACAAAATGCTAAACCAATCAGAAAGAGAGGCCATATAAATGAACTATACAAAACTAAACTTATTTTTCAGCAATTGCGGCGCAGACATCACTTTAGAAAATAACGGTGATGATCAAGTCATTATTTGCATCAGTGAAATGGCAAAAAATGAAAGCAAATCATCTATAGACAACGAAGTTATCGAACCAGTGAGCACCACAGAAATATATTTGGGTGCAGAAGAAGCACACGCATTATTGAATGCACTCAACTACATTGTTCCAAGGGATGTGTTTTAAATGTCCATGGAAGAAACCATTCGCCAAATCATCCGTGAGGAAAACGAGAAGCACTTCCAGGACATAAAAGCACTGATCCAATCCTGTTCAGAACCGGAAGCACCTAAAACGCTATCAGTCAAGGAAGCTGCCAAAATACTAGGGTTTGGCGTAACGAAAACTTACGAAATGATTCAACAGGCAGAGCATACGGGATTCCCACATATTAGAGATGGCAACAGGATAAGAATCCCGTATCAGGCTTTAATGCAATGGATGAATCAAGCTTCTAAAGCTATCTAATACCGATAAGGGGGTCGGTAATTACATCTTACGAAAAACAACAAGAAAAGTCTTTGCCCCGAAAGCAAAAATCATTGCTGCAGTAGCAAATTTGCTCACAAAGCAAAAGTAAGGGGGTGAACGGAATGGAATTCGGTTCTATTTTACGCAAGACACGTAAAAAAGCCGGGATGAGCCAAGAAGATATGGCTCTCGAACTACATATGTCAATTAGCAACGTATCCCGACTCGAAAGCAATAAGTACGAATTGAAAGCTGCGGATTTAATTAGGTGGTGCAACATCACAAATGCGCAAGAGGTACTAATAGCATTGCTTTGTGGCATGGACGGAATCACAATCATGCAACAACTAATGGACACAGCAACAACACTAGTCGGAACCATAATAGGAGGGTTATTTATATGATCGTTTCACATACACACTTTTTAGAGCAGGATCTAAACCAAGCGTATAAAGAGCAAGAATGTCTGCAAGCTCTTGTCAAATCGGTTACAAATCACATCAAACAAGGCGAATTCGAACTGGCGAAACATCGTTCACAGGATATGCTGTTGTCGCTTCACGAACTATCTCAACTTGCTTACAAAAAGAAACAGTATGATCGCGCTGGAAATCTATTAAACCGAATGGAAGCTATGGGAATCCATGTGGAAGTAGTCAGGGGGCTTATCAATGGAAAATGAACCGACTTGGGCCAAATGGTTTTATCCGATCGTATTCGGAATCAGTCTAGTATTTCTATATTTTTCTTTAACAAACGCATAGGAAGGGGTGAAGCGCATGGAAGTAAGAGAACTAATATCAAGAATTAGAAAACTTGAATGTTCGCAGAAAAACACAATCTTGTGGGATTTGCTGTATGAAGCTGATGAAAGCCAATTGCAGAGCGTTGCAAAAGATGTAGAGATTTATGAACAGAACAACTCAGAGATTGAAATGGAAATAGAAAACGCCCACCGCAGCAACGGAAGGCGCTAAACAAACATCATAGTAATTCTATTTTACCAAAAAGGAGGTAAAAATGCAAGGCGCTTAAAGAGCGCAATAACCACTCTATATATTGTAAGGTCGGGCCTTGTCAGCCCTTCCTTCATGGGCAAGAAAATAACTCTACCATATCACAATTCTTGCCTGTGAAGGGTCGGCTGACCCTAATAAATGAAAGGAGGAATACACATGCTGGATTTAGAGCATCCAATGATCACACGCATGGAAAGGACGGGCATTCCATACAGCGCCAAACGAGAAGCATATGGCAAAGATCCATTCGAAAATGAAGTTTGGCCAGGTGATCAAATTCTGATGCTGGATGATGATTTTTATCTGGTTGATGAGTTACCAGCAGAAGCAATTGAAATATTGGAACGTCACGGTGCCAGTTATCGAATTGCGCAATAAAAAAACATCCTTGGCGCAGGATGTTTGAAGGTCTTTCAAATTAAATATCGTGCTCTTATTATAGCCTATCCAACGGATAAGGGCAAGGGGAGGAAAATCATGGTTAAAAATACAGTCGATATGACACACCAGGAATGGCTGCAGGAACGCACTAAGGGCATCGGCGGCAGTGATGCTTCTATCATTCTTGGATTGAATAAGTATAAAACGCCTTTTGAATTGTGGTTGGACAAGACAGGACAAACCACATTGGAAGATCAAACGAGTGAAGCTGCATATTTTGGAAACATATTCGAGGACATGGTTGCCAAAGAATTCGAAGTGAGGTCCGGAAAGAAAGTGCGCCGTAATAACTTCATGCTACAGCATCCAGAGCATCCGTTCATTAAAGCAAATATTGACCGCAAAGTCGTTGGCGAAAACGCAATATTGGAATGCAAAACTGCGAGCGCTTATCTTGCGAAGGATTGGGAAAGTGACGAGATCCCGGAGAATTATCTTGTCCAGGTACAGCATTACCTTGGTGTTACCGGATATGTTCACGCCTATATCGCTGTTTTGATTGGCGGTCAACGTTTTGTATGGAAAGACATTGAAAGAGATGACGAACTGATCAAAATGATTTTCGATGCGGAAATCCATTTCTGGAATCATCATGTGCTTGGAAATGTACCGCCTGCGTTGGATGGATCTAGTGCTGCAGAGAAGTTCTTGAAGGAGAGTTACCCTGAAACGGAAAAAGGAAAAACAGTGGACCTTGGCTCTGATTACAAAAAGAGCATTGATAATTACTTGGAATTAAAAGAAAACATCAAACAGCTGCAGACACTTGCTAAGGAAACAGAGAACAAACTGAAACATGAATTAAAAGAAGCTGAAACTGGTTTTATCAATAACTATCAAGTTGATTGGAAGCCAGTAACCTCTAATAGAGTCGATAGCAAGCTTTTGAAAAGTAAATATCCCGATGTATACGAAAGTGTTTTAAAAGCTTCTACATCACGCAGATTCAATATAAAGGAGATTGGATAATATGGCGACAAATAATACTTTAAAAAACCAAATTGCAAATAAAGGTAAAAGCAACAACGCACCATCTACACAAGGAACTACGATGAAAGGATTGCTTGCTAGCCCGGCTGTAATGAAACGATTTGAAGAGGTTTTGGGCAAGCGTGCGAATCAATTCACTGCATCCATTTTAAGCTTATACAACAGTGAAAAAATGCTGCAAAAAGCAGAGCCTATGAGTGTTATTTCATCAGCTATGATTGCGGCGACTTTAGATCTGCCGATTGACAAAAATCTTGGCTATGCCTGGGTGGTTCCATACGGCGGCAAAGCACAATTCCAACTTGGTTACAAAGGTTACATTCAATTGGCATTGCGCACAGGACAGTACAAAAACATTAACGTCATCGAGGTGTATGAAGGGGAGCTTCAATCTTTCAATAGGCTTACAGAAGAAATTGAGCTTGATTTTGATTGCAAAGAGTCGGACAAGGTGATTGGTTATACCGGATATTTTGAACTGATCAACGGATTCAGAAAGACGGTTTATTGGTCAAAGGAACAGATTGAGAAGCATAAACAAAAATTCAGCAAGTCGGCATTCGGATGGAAAAACGACTGGGATGCCATGGCTAAAAAGACTGTTATCCGTAACATGTTGAACAAATGGGGCATCTTATCCATTGATATGCAGACAGCTGTTATTACTGATGAAAATGCTGTTGTGCAGGATTTTGACGATAAAGACGGCGGCGTGATCATTGATGCGGATTTCACAGAATTAGAAGAACACCAAGAAACCAACACAAAGTCGAATGAAGAAATTGCCGAAGAATTGACTTTTGAAGATGCATAATCAGTCAAATGTGCGGCTCCCGGATTGGATCTGGGAAACCGCACATGATAAAGAAGATTTAAAACAGCTTATTCTACAGTATATGCGTCGTTATGAAGGATATACGGTTTTGAAAGTAAAAGGTCGGATTGCAGTTTGCGAGATTCCTAGATAAAAGGTGAGAGGGTGATGATGGTGCAAGGATATATCAAGTTATACAGAAAATTGATGGACAGTCCTGTTTGGAGTGATCCAAATTACCTCAAGTTATGGATGTACTGTTTAATGAAAGCCACTCATAAACAAAGAGAATTAATTTTTGGTAATCAAGTCATCACCCTTGAACCCGGGCAGTTCGTCACAGGCAGAGAATCTCTTGCAGATGATTTGAATAAGGGCACCAAACCTAAACAAAGACTTTCAGAAAAGACATGGTATCGGTACATCGGAAATCTAGAAAAGTGGCAAATGTTGACCATCAATAAAACAAATAAATACAGCGTCATATCAATATGTAAGTGGTCAGAGTATCAGGATAGTGACCAACAAATGTCCATCAGTTGTCCATCAGATGACCATCAGATGTCCACAAACAAGAATGTAAAGAATGAAAATAATGATAAGAAGAATAAAGACTATACGTCAAAAATCAAAGATTTGTTGCCGGTCTTTTCTTCCATAAATAATTTCAATCAATTGAACAAGCGTTACTGGGATGCCATAAGAGAAACACGAAAAACAGGTCAAGTCTCCAAGAGTGTTATTTACAACACCATGAAGAAATGGGAGAAATACAATCCGGTTGTTATTGAGTATGCTTTGAAATCTCATATTGATTTACACGTTGGCAAAAAAGAAGAATACACAATCGGCATCATGAGAAACACCAGTGAGGAAGAAGCTAAAAGCCGGATGACCATCAAGGACAACACTATACCATTTAAGCCGAAAACCAAGTCAAGAGCAGAATCACGGTACGACAACATTGATTACGGATTCTAGGGGGTTCGCTATGAAATCTGTGGATATGATCAATCAAATAACCAAGCCGAAAGAGCGATTTATCAAAGAATATGTTTGTCCAGATTGCAATATGACAGTCACGCAAAAAGAGTTAGTCATCCCTATGGGCCCTAGAAAGGGCGAAACAGTCGTTGCTAACTATGGTTGCGTCTGTGCAGATATAAAACTAGCAGAAGAAGCGAAGAAACAACGTAAACAGCTTCAAAACGACAAAATGAAACAACTGTTTGATTACTACTCGCTGCTGAATGGTGCGCTGCAAGAAGCAACACTGGAAAACTATGAACCTACCAGCAAAGAACTAGCAAAAGCCAAGCGAGACATCGAGAGCTACATAGACAACTTTGACGGTAAAGAGAATCTGTTGCTGCATGGTGGTTACGGAACCGGAAAAAGCCATTTGTCGGTTGCTGTTACCAAAAAACTGATGGAACAAGGGAAAGAATGCTTATTCCTTTCATTGCCAAAGTTGCTGACAAAAATCAAAGAAACGTACAACAACAAAGGAGTTACAGAGGATGAACTGCTGGAAGTGATTAAGCGAGTGGATCTTCTAGTATTGGATGATCTAGGAGCAGAGCATAACACCGATTGGGCGATATCTAAGGTATTTGAAATACTGGATGATCGGTCTGGAAAAGCAACAATATATACCACAAATTTAAACAGTGAGCAATTGCGGGAACGTTTCAATGAGCGAAACTTCTCCAGGCTTCTTGAAAACACAAAAGTAATTGTTATGAATGGTGAAGATTACAGGAGGAAGGTGAAGTTTTAATGAATTATACAGAATGTATCACCTGTGGCAGAAAGTTAAAGGACAAGAAGAGTATCGAACGCGGTTACGGGCCAGTCTGCTATGAAAAACTCATGAAAGCATTCGAAGATCAAGAAAACCAAGTAACTATTGATGAGGTTATAGAGGGGGATGCGGTGTGAAAGCAAATATAGCATTGGAAATTAATAAAAATGATCTAAATTATGAACTGGAAAAATTAGTAACGAGAATTGCTTCAGAAGAAATAGAAATAATGGTGAGAGAACAAGCACAGCAGATGGTCAAGGAAGAAGTTAAGAAAATTATTTCTCCAATCGTTGATAGTTATCTAAATAATGCGGTTGTAGGAGAAGAATATCAGTCATACCACAGCAGCAAACCTCCAAGAAGTGAGGTCGATAAGTACATCAAAAGAGTTTTACAAGATTATTTAGATGAACCTTGTTATGAGTTTTCTAAAAGCTCTAGTAAATTATCTGAGAAGTATAGGCCATCTGCATCTGGCGGTACAAGGACAACTAGAGCAGAGCATTGGATTGCTGATAAAGCAAGAAAATATGTTGATGAGGAACTATTCAAGAAAATGGAAATGAAGATTGAAGAAACAGTTAAATTAGTGACTCCAAATGAAGAAGAAGTACAAGAAATAATTAAACGCGAAATACGAGAAAAGTTTAATTAAAAAGGGGATAAATCCAATGTGTAAAACATGCAACGGCGAGGGTGGGCTAGTAGTGAAACAGTCGTGGGGATATAAATTCATCCCCTGCCCGGATCCGAAATGCGATTTCAATAAGAAACAAGCGCAACAGAAGGTGTTTTCTGACCTTGACAGATTGATGGAGAAAAAGGTGAGCGCATGAGCCTAGCTGATCCGAGGTTCGGAAACCCGAGTTTTCAATATAAAAACAATGTGATTTTACTTGAGGACCTGGATTTTTCTATGGATAAGAAGGAATTGAACGAGATTACTGCACTACACAATGCTGGATGGGATTACCGTAAGATTGCTAAAAAAGTGAAACGGAATAAGTTTGAAATCATCATAGCGCTACTGCATCAGGTGAAGAAAGGAAAGCCCATGAGACCATTTGCAGCACTCTTAAAGGAGGAAACCATATGAACTGCATCAAATGCGGGGATAAAGCATGGAACGATAGAGCGAGCTTATGTCAATCATGTATGGATGCGTTGCTGGAACGGAATATCGATACACCGGCGGAGAAGATGTTTTAAAAAAATGGAGGGATTAGGATGGAAAAAGTGAAAATTACTCAAGAGCAAGCTGATGCAATTGAATATTTCAAAGAACACTTGGAACCAAAATTGAAAGGAATGCTCAATAGAGATTTAATAGCTGCCTTGAGTGACGGCTATGAAGTGGAACCAGAGTACCAATGTGGAGAATGGATTGCGTATAAAAGGTCGGACGGAACAACAATAATAGCAAAAATCGTTGAGGTTGAAGATGATTCGGTTTTAACAGATTACCAAGTAGCTGTATGTAATCAAAGATTTTATTTTCCTTCAATTCGTCACGCCACACCATCAGAAATAGCTGCTGAAAAAGAGCGGAGATTTTGGAGTGAAAATAACAGAAACACTTGGGAGCTTAAAGAAAATGATGTCATATATGACGAATCAGAACAGTATGCCACTGTTGTGGACAAAGTTCATATTGATAGCAAACGTGAGACGATAGTTATTTTTAAAGATGGAGAATGGGAGTTTCGTGACAATGTGGTTGAACAGTTCAAGGTGCTGTGCTTCGCTGAATCCCGTCTAGATAGAGGTGATGAGCATGCGTGAGATAAAGTTTAGGGGAAAGATTGCAATATCAAGCGGTTGGGCGTACGGACACTATGCACTAGTTAAAGAAAATGGACAAGAATATCCAGTTATATATGAGAATGGAAAACCTATAGTTGTTAGAACTCATACGGTCAGTCAATACACAGGCTTAAAAGACAAGCATGGCAAGGAGATTTATGAGGGGGATGTTGTAGAAGCTCCATATGACGGAGAAGGATTTACAGGGGTAGTTGTTTATGACTTATCAGAATTAGATTTCAAAGCAACGAACGGACAAGAAAATTATGGAAGTAACTTTCAATATCTAACTTGTGCTGATGAGATTAAGATTATCGGCAACGTACACGAAAACCCAGAATTATTGCGAGGTGATGAATAGTGAATGAAAAGGAAAGTATCCAAGAAATGCGCCAGAAATTGAATAAAATAGCATGGCAAAAAGAACAATCTGATAAAGAAAAACTATCATATGATTTTATTGCAATGTATTCTGGTTATTTAATCACCAAAGCAGAAGAAAAGATAAAGCTGCAGGAACGTGTGGACGGGATAATGCAAGAATACATTGCGCTAAAAAATTTGCATAACATTTCTGTTAAAGCAAGCGATATGACAACCAAAGAAAACCAACGCTACAAACAGGCTTTGGAGTTTTATGCGGATGAAGGTAATTATGTATTATGGAACTCTATGGTCAACAGCCAAACCGAGATAGAAAAAGATAAAGGCAAGAAGGCACGTCAATCATTACGAGGTGATGAGTGATGGACGATAAGGAACGGTTGGAAGAGATAGAAAAGGATATATTCATCAACAGAAAATCTGATATGACAAAATTACTTCATGGAGATGCGTTATGGCTTATCCAACAGGCTAATCGTGTGGAGAAATTGGAAAAGGAAAATGCTGTAATTTCAATTCAGTTAAGAACAGCAGAAATAAAAAGTATTGAATACAAACAGGCTTTGGAGTTTTATGCTAATCGAACGGAATGGATTGAAGGAGATATTTATTTGGACGCCGGAGAAAAAGCACGCCAATCCTTACGAGGTGATTCCCATGACAGTGTATGAAGAAGAAACCCACATACCATCCATCAGCGAATTACGTCAGCTGGAACATCGGAACAGTGTATTGCAGGTAGAGAATAATGAACTGCGACGGAAGCTTCGGAAATCAAATCAAACACTTGTGAAAGAGAATGAAAGCCTAAAAGAGCGCAATTACAGGCTTGAAAGACAACTTGAAGGTGTAAGAGTTAAAAAACAAGTAAAAGCTCGCACGATAGCTGTATATGACATTTACGATAACGGAAAACACGTATTTACCGGAACGGTTAAAGAATGTGTGGAGCATTTCAACATAAGTAGGAAAACGGTCTATTACTGGAGGGACCATCCGGGGAAAATGTCAGCGGTAATCGTCAAAGAAATAGGCTTAGAAGAATACAGGAAGCGAATAAGTTAGGTGAATATCTATGAATCTAACACATCTCATCACCAAAGCACGTGAAGCACTCAACCAGGGAGATCATGCTGCTGCAAGTAAATTATTGAAACAGATAAATGAGTTGTTGAACGCTAATAGATAAAGGGAGGAAAACAGAATATGAACGAATTAATCAAATTAGTTGAGGAATGGGCAAAAAATAAAGGATTGGACAAGGCAGATTCGAGTAAGCAATTTCTGAAAGTTACAGAGGAAGTGGGCGAGGTAGCTGCAGCGTTAGCAAGAGGTGATGTGGATTTACTACGTGATGGGATTGGCGATGTAGTGGTAACGCTTATTATCTTGGCTAGACAAAACGACATGGATTTATACGAATGTTTAAACCAAGCATATACAGAAATCGCAGACAGGAAGGGCCAAATGGTGAACGGGGTATTCGTGAAAGAAGCAGACCTATGATTAAAACCCTATACAAGCGCATAGAGGGGCAAACGTTAGTCATCGTGGGTGAATTATCGAATCAAGAGATAAAAGACCTTAAACAGGCTGGATATCGTTTTGAGGAACCGAATGTAAATAAACATGGGATAAGGGTGGAGGTGTAGAGGGTGGAAAACGCAAAAAAATTAAATTTGGATAATGTTTCATATGAACAACTAGAAGAGATGGAGCATGCTTTAGGTATGCCGAGGAAAGCAAGACCTTATAGGAATTATTTCAATTGTAGTGCCGATGACAAAAATTGGAACGACTTAGTCGATAAAGGATTTGCAACAAAGAGTAAATCATGGTCAGAAGACAAAGCTAATTTTCACCTAACTTATGAAGCAACTAAGCTTGTGTACGGTAAGCGAATGTCGAAAAAGTATTATAACGATTTATAAACCACAAGGGAGGAATGGGGTATGGCGAAAGCGATGGAATTAAACATAAAGGGTATCAAATGTGACAACTGCGATTACAAAAATATGGGTGTAAAGTTCGAGGAATACGACCAATGGTTGAATAAACCTTGTCCTAAATGCGGCGCAAATCTTCTGACACAAGAGGATGTAGACAGTATGGATATGTTAATACAAATTGCGGAAATGACAAACGAAATATTTCCTGATGGTTTTGATGGAGATGATTCCAAAGGGGAGGAATTTAACAAACGGATTAAAGGCGTGGTGAATATGGATGGCTCTGGCAAAGTGGATATTTCTTTAAGTGATGCCGATGACTAAACCCACCACCAAAGTAACAGGCCAAACCAAATTCGAATTAGTCTACCATATCCGCAAGAAAAAGGCAGAAGGATGGAAGGCTGGTAAAATACGTTACGAAGAAAAACGAGCTAAGCATTTCAGACAGCGTGGGAAATTCACCGAATATGCAGGGGATAGCATCACACAGCAGTATGTGTGCCATATGTGGAAGGAGGATGGGAGATGACACCAAACGATAAGGAATTGTTAGTCCAAGAAAATGATTATATGAAAAAGGAACTTAAGGAACGCAGAGAAAAGATTGAACAGCTTAGGCAAGATGTGAAGCGAGCTTATTTCGATGGATATAAGCAGGGCAGGTATGACGAACAAATGTGCATTTTGAATAAGGAGGACAAGTCATGAACCACATAGAAAAACCTAAGACGAGAAGCGAAGTGATAAACGAGCACTTCAAATCCGTCAACCATCCATCACACTACCAAGGCAAGACAGAAGTAATCGACATCATAGATCAAGCAGTAGATGGATTATCTGGCTCTGCTGCCTTTAACCGAGGGAATGCAGTTAAGTACATTATGCGTGCTGGGAAAAAAGGGGACGCTGTCACTGATCTTGAAAAAGCAATTTGGTATATAAAGAGGGAGATTGAATTGGAGGGGAAATGATGTTAAGCAAATTAGCAATCTGGTATCTAAGAAAGAGAAAAAAGTCAGTAATGATTGGGATGTTAGCGAACGGAGGTAACATTCAACAAAATAATAGGAACAGTTTCTTATATGACAATCATCTTTGCAACGTAAATTATTTCACATATGACGGTAGTCGTCTGGATTTACCTGAAAGGAAATTCCATTTCGAACTGGAGGGGAAATGATGCCAAGACGGCGGAAGAAATATAATGCTAGAAAAATAGCCTTTCAGGGCAACGAATTTGATTCCAAAGCAGAATATGAATACTTTCTCATCCTCAAAAATGACAAGCTGGTCAAAGACATAGAATTACAGCCGGAATACACGATCATAGACCCGTACAAGGTCGAATGCGGTCGATGTGATGGTAGAGGGCAGATATATAACCAACGCACTGGAAACTTTAATAAATGCACGTTATGCAAGGGATATGGAACAAGGACAAAGCAAGGGGCAAAGTATACAGCGGATTTCAAAGTTACTTATATCGATGGTCATGAAGAAATTATTGATGTTAAGGGCGGACCAACAAGCAGGGATTTTACATTAAGGCGCAAGCTGTTTGAAATTCAATCGGGCAAAGAACTGGTTATTGCGAAAAAGACACGAAAAGGGTGGGAGGTCAAATAGTGGACGATTTGCAAAGGAAAATCATTATGTGGAAAAAAGAGCTTGAAAGACAAGAAGCTAGTATGGGAGTCAAAATGATTTTTGACAGTATATGTGTTTATTTGGGAGAACAGGAACGGAAAAAACAGGAATTGATAGACAAGAATGAGCTATTGAATAACAAGTTAGACACCTGGATGCAAAGAACATTTCAAGCACAAGAACGCACTGAAAAGCTCTACAGGATAACCAAAGATTGTTAGAAAAACGAATGTAGGGAGGTCAAATAATGGTGACAGCCTTTCAGGTGCTTTTAATCATCATCATGGCGATAACAGCACTGGGAGCAATCGGAGAAAAAGATAGGAAACAGGCAAGCAACATGGCATGGGTTTGCGTCTGCAGCATGACGGCATTCATCGCAGCAACAGTCTGGCTTTAATATCATAAGGGGGCGGTATTGATGGACGAAAAGGCAGTTGAAAATTTAATCTATGAGTACCATTGGCGGCAAAAAGAAATGAACAGGATTAGTGGTATTTTATGGGGCGGGTTTTCCAGAGGCTCATCATTCGGACTAGTACAACAGTATGGAGAAGAAGCTGCCATGCCGAAAGCGAATGTTAGCATTAAGAGCGCAGCCGAGATCGATGCAATGGACAGAAGGGAACAACGGCTGTATAAACGCTGGGAAGAATATTACCACCATGTAAACGCTATAGAATCTATCGGGGACTATTTAGAGGATGAGCAACAGCAAATTATACTAGATTGCATGATGGAAGGGATGAGTTATCGTTCCATCGCTGATCATCTGGGAGTGAACAGAAACAAAATAAGGGAGTTAAAGGACAGTATGCTGTGCCAAATATGCCAAAAATGCCATTTCTTGCATGATTTGATAGATAAAAAATCGGCATGATAGACTGGAAGGGAGGACGGCGAGGTAAAATTCCCCAGGATAAGCGCTGACTCGATAAGAGTTGGTGCTTTTTATTTAGTATGTATTTAAGACCGTAAGGTCTATTAAGAATAAGCACTATAAATATTATGTAGTGGGGAGGAATGGTGATGCGATAATGGACAAATTTAGTGCAAAACAGCAGATTTTCGTGGATGAATACATTATTGATATGAATGCTACTCAAGCAGCTATAAGAGCTGGTTATAGCAAAAAAACAGCAAGACAGCAAGGACAGCGTCTGTTGACAAAAGCTGTCATTCAACAGGCTATTGAAAAACGCTTGGATGAGAAAAAAGAAGAGTTGATTATGAAGCAAGATGAAATACTCATTCTACTATCAGAACAAGCGAGACGCCAAGCGACCGATTATCAAGTAGTGTTGACTGAAAAGCCGAGGTTTGACGATGATGGAAATTTTCTTGGGATAGAAAAGAAACCGGAGATTGTAGAAGTGCCTACTCAAAATAAAGATGCCATCAAAGCACTTGATCTGCTAGGTAAACGCTATGCCATGTGGACTGAAAAACAGCAAGTCGAGAACATTACACCGGTATTCGTGGATGACATACCTGATGACGATGACTAAGCAACCGCAAATATCAATTGCTAAAGAAATAGGCGGTGGCTATAACCGTTTCTGGCATAATAAGCAGTTTTATAGAGTCGTTAAAGGCAGCAGGGGTAGCAAGAAATCCAAGAACACAGCACAGAATTTCATTTATCGCATTATGAAGTACCCATGGGCCAATTTACTTGTCATTAGACGGTACTCCAATACAAACAAACAATCCACATATACGGATCTCAAATGGGCGGCTAACAAATTAAAAGTTAGTCACCTTTTTAAGTTTAATGAAAGTATGCCGGAAATCACCTATCTACCAACTGGACAAAAAATATTATTTCGTGGCCTGGATGATGAATTAAAAATCACATCGATTACGGTGGATGTCGGTATCTTGTGTTGGTTGTGGGCAGAGGAAGCATATCAGATTGAGAATCCGGACAAGTTTAGGACGGTTGTTGAATCAATTCGCGGTACCTATGATGACCCGGAATTTTTCAAGCAAATAACTGTCACCTTTAACCCGTGGTCGGAGCGTCACTGGCTCAAACCGATGTTCTTCGATGAGGAAACCCGTGAAAAAGACACATTTGCTTATACAACCACATTCAGATGTAATGAATGGCTTGACGATGTAGACCGTGCCAGGTATGAGGATTTGTACCGAACCAATCCAAGGCGTGCCAGAATCGTTTGTGACGGTGATTGGGGCGTTGCGGAAGGTCTTGTATTTGAGAATTTTGAGGTTAAAGAGTTTAATCCGTTGGATAAAATCAAACAGATACAGGAAACTACGCACGGTATGGATTACGGCTTCACGAATGACCCGACAACGCTTGTTGGGTCTATTGTGGATCTGGCTAATAAAGAAATATGGATATATGACGAGCATTACGAAAAAGCTATGACAACGCAAGATATCTACACCATGCTTTCTGAAAAAGAGTTGCTTAAAACATCTATAACGGGAGATAGTGCAGAACCAAGGCTAATCAAGGAATTGGTATCTAAGGGTGTTAAAAGGCTTCACAAGTCCGTTAAAGGAAAGGACAGTATTATGCACGGAATAAACTTCTTGCAGGGATTTAAAATATACATCCACCCGACTTGCGAACACACTATTGAGGAATTCAATACGTACACCTTCAAGCAAGACAAAGAAGGGAAATGGTTGAATGAACCGATAGACGAAAATAACCATCTGATCGATGCCCTACGCTATAGTTGTGAAAGGTATCATTTAGGAAAAGGTAAGGATAAAAAGGATAAGTATAAAGCCCTCCAATCACTCGGTTTATAAGAGTTTTATACATTGACTTCATAGACGCATTACGTTATACTTTAGAGTATAGGGAGTGGTGTTTGTGAAGTATCTTTACTATAATGGATTGAAGTTCACGAGGGATGAAGATACAGGTTATTATCTCAACTCTTCGATAGGAAAAAGGATTCACAGATATGTGTGGGAGAAAGAGAAGGGCGCTATACCAAAAGGTTTTCATATACATCACATTAACCATGATAAGAGCGATAACAGGATAGAAAACCTTGAATTAGTGGAAGCAGGGAAACATCATAGCTACCATGGAGAAATAAGGGCAATCACCGACTACGACAACATGATAAAAAACCTAGATGAAGTTGCCCGACCTAAAGCTAGTGAGTGGCATGGTTCAGCTGAGGGAATCGCGTGGCACAAGAAACAATATAAGGCGACTAAAGATAAATTGCATGAAAAAGTGGTTTTGACGTGTGAACATTGCGGAGAGAGATTCAGTAACATAAAGCGCACGAGGTTTTGTTCTAACAAATGCAAGGCTGCTTGGCGAAGAGAAAGTGGTATAGATGATGAAGTAAGGGTGTGCGTTGAATGTGGTGAAAAGTTCACAATTAACAAGTACAGAAAAACGCAATGTTGCAGTAAGTCTTGTTCAAATAAACACTTCCCCAGATTACCGCAGTTAAAAAATATGATTGATTCTTAACATCTACATTCAGTAGGTGTTTTTTTATTACAAATACAAAGCGTTGCAGTCTCTAGGATTGTAGGAAGGAGGACATATGGCACAAGTAAATGAGTTTGAAACAGCACACTACAACTATGAATCTAACACAAAACAGCGCTTCTCTGATGAAGCGAACACGCATTATACCTATTCAAGTTCTGATAATCTTGTAAATAATCTTGATGATTTGAGCGAGATGATACAGCACCACCGACAGCACCAGCGACCTAGATTACAGGAATTGCAAGAATACTACAAAGGAAATAACAGCACGATATTACGTAACAAACGAAGAAAAGAGGATCACCTTGCGGACCACAGAGCAACACATAACTTCGCTAAATATGTGAGCCAGTTTATACAAGGTTATATGGTTGGTGTCCCGTTGAAAACGACATACACCAAGGGTGATGCGATAAACGAGAAAATACGTGATATGAACCGTGAAAACGATGCAGATGAACATAATTCTGATTTGGTGCTGGACCAATCAATATACGGCAGGGCATACGAACTGTTGTACCGAAATAAACAGGATGACACCCGATTCACCATCCTGAACGTGTTGGAAACGTTCGTCATATACGACGATACGGTGGAAATGAACCCTATAGTGGGTGTTCGGTATATTGGGAATAGATTCCAAGATGATGTGACTGTTTATGTGTATACAGACAACGAAATCGTCACATACAAAATGGATGATGCTTTCAATTTGACGGAAGATGACAGAAAACCGCATTATTTCAAAGGTGTTCCAATTATTGAATATGATAATAACTCATTCAGACAGGGTGACTTCGAGAATGCGATGAACTTGATCGATTTATACGATGCAGCGCAATCCGACACAGCAAATTACATGTCAGATTTGAATGATGCAATGCTGAAAATAAAAGGAAGTCTTGATTTAGATGTGGAAGAAGCCAAGAAGATGAAAGAAGCCAACATTATTATGTTGCAGTCGGAACAAAGCACAGACGGACGTTTCTCTGATGTAGATGCTGATTACATTTATAAAAAATATGATGTTCAAGGAACTGAAGCATATAAGGACAGGGTATTCAATAACATCCTCCTATTCACATCTATACCGAACTTGCTTGATGATAAAAAAGGATCTAGCCCACAGTCTGGTGAAGCGCTCAAAATGAAGCTGTTTGCCTTAGAACAAATGAGGGCAATAAAAGAAAGACTGTTTAAAAAGTCGTTACGTGACCGGTATCGATTAATAAACAACATAATGAGCATGGCATCCGAGGGTGAATTCGATGTCAATGATCTATCAATATCGTTTACTGAAAACTTACCAAAAGCAGTAGACAAAGAGATTGATTGGTTTAGCAAGATGGGCGGCCAATTATCACTAAGAACCATGCTATCTCAATTATCATTTGTCGAAAATCCCGATGAGGAAATGGAACAGATCGAAGAAGAAAATAAGTTAAACCAAGAATTGTATGGATTTCCAAAGAATGCGCAGGAGGTGACAGAGGATGCCGAGGAGGAGAATGAGTCAAAATAAAGAGACCCTACCTTCGACTGAACCTGATTTGCTTGATTTCAAGGAAGGTGTGAACGATTTTTTGGATAGAGGAGCCAAAATCGCTGTCTCTTTTGTAAAGCAAAATGATGGTACCGTGTCAGTGATAACTACCGATGGGGATCCTGTTGAAGTTATCGGACTTATAGACGTAGGGAAACAACTGGTTTTTGATGATAGATGGAGAAACAACAATGACGAATAGCTATTGGAAAAAGCGAGAACAAGACCACATAGCCAAACAACTTAAAAACGATGCAGCCATAGCGAAGCGCATTCGCCAGAAATACATGGATGCTATGGAGGAAATCCAAACGCAGATAGAAGCGTTTTACGGACGTTATTCTGAAAACGAAGGTATAAGCATGAGTGAAGCCAGAAAACGTGTCGGCAAGCTTGATATTGACAAATACAGCAAGAAAGCAAAGAGGTATGTCAAGCAAAAGAAATTCACCAAGCGAGCCAATGAGGAAATGCGTCTGTACAATGCCACCATGAAGATTAACAGACTGCAACTGCTTCGTCTAAACATCGAGTTGGAGTTAATGGCTGCCGTTAGTGATGAAGAACGTATATTGCTGCAGGAATTGACCAAACAGGCCAGGAGCGAATACCAAAGGCAGGCTGGCATTCTTGGTGAGTCGCTTAATTACAACGAAATGAGCATCGCTACTATCGTGAACGCTTCTTTCCTATCAGCAACATGGTCTGATAGACTATGGTCTAATCAGGCGGCTTTACGTGCTGAATTGGATAAGCTACTGAACCGAGGTATTGTTCAAGGTAAGAACCCTCGGGAATTGGCCAGAGACTTGCGTAAGACATTCAACACTAGTGTTTATAACTCCGAAAGATTGCTAAGAACTGAAATGGCAAGGGTGCAACAAGATGTATTTCAAGACAGCATGAAGCAAGCTGACATAGAAAGATATGAATATATCGCAGAACCGACAGCGTGTGATGTCTGTAGTGCGCTGGATGGTAAGATATTTAAGTTGTCAGATGCTGAACCAGGTGTAAATGCATTTCCCATGCATCCAAATTGTCGCTGCAGTCAAGCGGCTTATGTTGATCGTGAAGCTTGGGATGCTGAATTGAGAGCGAGGGGATTGTGAATGGTTGTATTGAAAGCATTGCTTTTGGGCTGGTTTCAGCAGAAAGGTAAGGTGATCCATTATCTCCCGCCCCTGGGTTACGGGTAATCTGTTTAGGTGGTGCGTTATGATTATTTATGAAGCTTATATTAATGGTGGAGATTATTACAATCCAATTCAAGAAGTAGGCATTTACAATGACTTTGAAATTGCGAAGAAGGAGGTGGAAAGTGCCTCTGAATATATAGAAGAGTTGTATGTAAATGTTTTGGAATTGAAAGGTAATCGATTCGAAATAACAGAAAGATGGTCACTAGATAAAAACGATAAAAACTCGATATGGAAGAAGGAAGAGTAATATTTGTCTTTAGCCAACAGACGCCATAAACAGGGCTATTTATTATATCTAAAATCAATCGTGCATGGGCATTTAACAGCTTAATAGAGTAATTGCATTCAATTAGTCGTATAAGGGCTTAAATAGCGTTTATGGGGCTTTTTTTCATGCCATGAAATAGAAAGCGAGAATGCGTGTGTGGGAATCGGAGGAAATGAAATGTCAAAACCAATAAATGTATTAAGCAATGATTTTTTCAAAAAACAAGCTGACCCATTGAAATTGAATTTGCAGTTCTTTGCTGAAGGTGACGAGGATCCACAGAACCCACCAGGTGATAGCGGTGAAGATAAAGGAGATGACTCACCAGAAAAGATTGAATTAACTGCTGATGAGTTAAAAAAGAAGATTGAATCAGAAGCAGATCGCAAATTAAACAGCGCCCTTGAAAAGAAGGAAAAAGAATGGCAAAAACAGCAACAAAAAGCCATCGATGATGCCATAGCCGAAAAAGAGCGCCTATCTAAGCTGTCTGAAAAGGAACGTAAAGAAGAACAGATGACCAAGCGTGAAAAGGAACTAAACGACAGACTGGCGGAGATCGAACGTAAAGAATTGCGTGCAGATGCCGTGTCGGATTTGAATGATAAAGGTTTGCCTGCTGACTTCGCTGACTTCCTGTTGGCAGACAACGCTGAAAACACGCTTGAGAATATCAACACTTTCAAAGATGCGTTTGACAAGGCTGTCAATGAAGCTGTTAAGGAGAAATTACGTCAGGACACGCCGAAAATAGGCGGTGGTTCAGGTGTGAATAAAGTACCATCAGTAAAAGAAATCGCAGCACAAAACAGATTGATAAAATAGGAGGAATTTACATGAAAAACAAACCGGAATTGTTGAAACTGAACATCCAACACTTTTCTGAATTTAATCCAGATAACGTATTATTGCAGGATGCAAGATCAGGTAAGATTCCAGAGGAACAAGGAACATTAATTTTGAAAGAAACAATCTCTAATTCGGTCATGATGCAACTGGCCAAGTACGAGGAAATGACAAAACAAAAGAAAACATTCAACTACCTAGCAGAAGGCGTGGGCGCTTACTGGGTTGGTGAGGGTGAAATCATCAAGACAAGCAAACCACAATGGCTCACTGCTGAAATGGAAGCCAAGAAACTAGGTGTCATTGTACCTGTTTCTCGTGAATTCTTGCAGTACAGCGTAACAAACTTCTTTTCGGAGGTGCGTCCGTTAATTGCGGAAGCGTTCTACAAGAAGTTTGACGAAGCAACTATTTTGGGTGTAGACAATCCATTTAGTCAGTCTGTTGCAAAGTCTGTAACAGATTCAAACCACGTGGTCGAGGGAGAGTTGTCTTATGAAACTCTCATGGACTTGTATGGACTTCTAAACGATGCAGACCATGATCCTAATGCGTTTATTTCCCGGAAAAACAACAATTCTGCATTCCGTGGCATTGTTGAAACATCAGGAAATATGAGCGTCCCTTTGTACGATCGTAATGCCAACACGTTAGACGGTATCCCAATCGCGAACTTGAAGTCTAGCGAATTGAAGAAAGGCGAACTGTTCGGTGGCGACTTTGACTTCGCTCGATACGGCATACCTTATAACCTGAACTATGCTATTTCCGAAGAAGCGCAACTTTCCTCTATTACAGGTGAGGACGGAAACCCAGTAAACTTGTTCGAGCGTGAGTTGATTGCTATTCGTGCGACTATGGACGTTGCGTTTATGGTGTTGAAGGACGATGCGTTCGCCAAACTTGAGCCAGGGGAAGATACTCCCTAAGGTTCCGCCGATTGGCGAGGCGGAGATTGGAAAAACATTCGAAATACAATAAGGAGCTGATAACGCATGGCTAAAACGAAAGAAGAATTAAAAGAAATGTTCAGCACTGGTAAAAAGCCTACAGGTGATGATTTTGCTGAATTGATTGACGGTGTGGAAGGTCCCCAAGGTCCAAAAGGCGATACAGGAGCTAAAGGCACCAAAGGAGATAAAGGTGACCAAGGACCAGTTGGCGCCGATGGATTCGGAACAGAGGAACAATATAACGATATCATTTCCCGATTAGAGGCTCTCGAAGGGGCTGAATAATAATGATGATAGATCGCATCAAAACATTATTAGATATTGAGGACGACAAGCAAGACAAAGTCCTCAATATCATTATCGAAAACGTGACAAGTCATTTATTTGGTAAATTAAAGAAAGTGAACAAGACTATCACGACCGTTCCGAGTGAGTTGGATTATATCATCGAAGAAATATCTATCAGAAGGTACAACCGCATTGGAACTGAAGGGGCTAAATCCGAATCTGTAGAAGGACACACGATTTCCTATTATGAATTGGATAAGGATTTCACTCCCTACGATGAGATCATTGATGACTACGAAGAAACACCACCAGAACCAAAAAGGGGAAAGGTGATGTTTATCTAATGAGATTTTCAGATAGAATTGCCTTTGTCAATGAAGGTGAACCATACTACGATCCGGTGAAAGGCGAGTATGTGGAGGGTGAACCAACTACTGATATAAAACCTTGTAAACTTTCTACAATGGGTGTAGACAGGACAAATGAGTTGTTTGGGCAGATTGATAGAGTTGTCACGATTGCTCGTCTACAGCACCCTTATAACAAGGAATTTGACTATGTTCTAATCAAAGAACAAAAATACAACGTAAAACGCCAATCTGATTACAGAAAAGGCGTTTTTTATTTGGAGGGTGTTTCTTCATGAAACTTAAAGGCGCTGATCAACTCATCGGTAAATTGAAACGAAACGCCAATCTGGGTGATGTGAAAAACGTCGTTAAGATGAACGGGTCAGAGATGCAAAGGAGCGCGCAAAGGTATGCACCAGTCGATACAGGTAATTTAAAGCGTAATATCAAATACAATTCCCAAGATGATGGATTTACCGCGCAAGTGGCGAGTGAAGCTGAATATGCAGCTTACCAAGAATATGGAACACGTTATCAAAGTGGTAAGCCACATGTTAGGCCAGCTTATCATGAACAAAAATCAAAGTTTGTAACAGATATGAAACGACTTATGAAATAAGGTGATGAAATGCCAATTGATCTAAAATCACCACAACAGCAGATATTCGATGCGGTTTATGCTGCATCGCTTAAGTTAGGGTATGCAACATTCGACTATTTACCAGCGAATAAGGTTGCATACCCTTTTGTGTTTGTTGGAGAGCAATCTGATCAAGACAGACGTAACAAATCCATCATATATGGTGATGTTCAGCAAACAGTGCACATCTATCATAACTATAAAAAACGTCGTGAATTAACAACAATGATGGACAAGTTGAAGGTGTCCTGTAGGTCACTTAAAAGAACTGAAAACTTTTATGTCACTTGCAAGAACATCACAGCGCAGACTATTACTGATGACAGCACTGCAGATCCGTTGCTACACGGCATTTTAGAAGTTGAATTTACATTCAATTAGGAGGTAATACCATGGCAGAAGAAGCACGCAAAGGTATGTTGCAAGGAAAAAATAAAATTCTATTGTTTCGTTTGTTGAAGGAATCAGAGAAAGAGGCTGCTAAGCTATCATTTCAGACGGGCCATACATTCTCCCTATCCAGGGATTCCGATTCCATCACCACAAAAGACGGTAAAATCGTCAAATTAGGTGAATTGGAAGGGGAAGTAACTGGCATTGAAGCTGTACAATCCAAAGATGATCCAGTCGCTGATATGTTGCTACAGGCAATGCTCAATGGAGAAAAACTGGAACTGTGGGAAGTAACGGTGGATGAAGATGTAAAGAACGAAGAGGGAAAATATCCAGCCATGTATGCGCAAGGGTATCTCACTTCATGGGAAGAAGAAGCAAGCGCCGAGGACGAAGCAACGTATTCTGGTGACTATTCCATTGACCTGGTACCGCAATTTGGGTTTGCTACTCTTACACCAGATCAAGAGGAAGCTGTCCAATATGCATTTCGCGATGTAAAAGCAAATTCAGAACCAGAAACAGAGCAAGAAGGAGAATAAGAGAGGGCAAATGCCTTCTCTTTTTTAATTTGAAAGGGGATAAACGTACATGGAAATGAAAATCAATGGTAAAGATGTAAAACTAAAATTTGGTGTGAAATTCTGCCGTATCATGGATGAAAAGCACAAGATCGATTATGAGGGCATGCAATTTGGTATGGGTGTGGTCAATGCACTCTTGGGATTAGAACAAAAAAATGTATCTGTCCTTTCTGACATTATCGATGCAGCGACCAAAAGCGAATACCACCAGGACGATGTAGACGATGCGATTGAGGATTATGCCGAAAGAGAAGGCGGACTCAAAAAGTTGTTTGAACAGGTTAAGAGTGAAATGGGAAAGTCTCCGGTCGTCCAGGAGACGGAAAAAGCATTCAAAAACGCCCCGAACGATACAAAAACCAATCAAAAGAAACCTACGAAGGCATAATATTAAACTGTTTTCGCTACTTGGGATATAAACATTTATCCGAAATTGAGGATATGAGTCTGTATGAGTACGAAATGAAGATGCAGGCATTTAATCTGTCACAAGTGGATAAACAACATGAAATGCATATGCAGGCATGGTTGAACCACCAAGTAACTGCCACAAAAGAATCTGGTAAAAAACAAGTTCCTGTATTCAAAAAATACGAGGACTTTTTTAATTACGAAAAATCACTGAAGCAAGTTGAAAAACCAAAACAGAAGTCTATTTCGCCACGAATGAAACGAATGGCAAGAATTGCCGCCAAATTAAATCGTGAAGGGAGGTAATCGTTATTGCCGAAACATATTCCGTAGAAGCATATTTAAAAGCCACTGGCGCCGATAAGTTTGCATCTGCATTTAAAAATGCATCTACCCAAGTAGACGGATTTAAAGGACATGTTGATAAGGCGTCATCTGGCATTAAAGGATTTTTAAAGGCTGCTGGTATCCTCTATGTCGCCAAAAAAGGTTTCGACATGGTTAGAGAGTCGGTCACCGGCGCTACCAAGCGCATTGACACGTTTGAACAATTCGAGCGAGTTATGAAAGCTGTCACCGGAAGTACATCAGAAACGAATAAAGCGCTGGACAAAACCAACGAGATTGTAACAGGCACGGGGTATACGCTAGACGGCGCGGCACAAGCTGTGCAGAATTTTGTTACGCGCGGATCAACCGTAGATAAAGCGACAAAGTATGTGGAAGCCTGGGGGGATGCCGTAGCCTTCTATGGTGACGGTTCGCAGGAGCAATTCGCTAACGTTACGGATGCGCTGGCTAAGATGAAAACCAAAGGCACGGTTGGCATGGACCAGCTTAACAGACTATTTGATGCCGGCATTGATGCTGTAGGCATGTATGCCAAAGCAACTGGCAAAAATGCGGATGAAGTACAAAAAGCGTTGTCGAACGGTAGTATATCAGCCGATGATTTTATTGATACAGTATCAACAGCCATGATGGAAGGCACAAATGGTGTCATTAAGATTAAAGGTGCAGCCAAAGATGCTGGGGCTACCTGGGGAAGCACCTTCGCTAACATGAAAACAGCAGTTGCTCGTGGTGTAGCCAACATTATCACAAGCATCGATGACATGCTAACAAGTAATGGATTGCCAGATATGCGTGCTATGGTTAAGTCCTTCGGGGACAAGTTTGAATCAGTGTTGTCAGGAATAGCAAAGGGAATACCCGCGGTTATTAACAAAATAAAAGGATGGTATGATGCAGCACAAGAATATATAGGGCCTGTTGGAGATTTGTGGGACAGTTTAAAAGACAAAATTGAGAAGTTCAAAGAGATCCTTTCACCAATCTTTGATAGTATGAAAAATTCTTTTCAAACTCTTTTAGATTCGGTCGGTCCAATAATGGAATCAATAGGCAATCTTTTTGAAAGTTTATGGCCGATTATAAAAATGGTCGCAGCGGTAATAATGGGTTCACTTATAGTTGCGTTTGGAGAGATGAGTGCTTGGTTTTCGGCAATTGTAGCATCTGTAGGTCCTATAATAAAGGCATTTTTTGACTTGATCGACATGTTCGTTAACGTCGGTAAAGCGATTTATGCATTGTTTACGGGCGATTTTTCCGGAGCGCTCGATTATTGGAAGCAAGCAACGGAAGATTCGATATCTGTTGTTAAGGGATTGTGGGATGGTGTTGTTAACTTTATTAGTACATTCGTGGAGACAATCATCGGGTTCTTTAAAAATCTGTGGGATGTGCTGGTTGGTCACTCTATTATACCAGATACAGTAAACGCCATAATCGATTGGTTTACTAAGTTGTTTACCGAAGGACCGAAGATTATATGGAATATGGTTAAAAAAGTAATTGGTTTCTTTGGAGACTTATTCACTAATGCTGGCAAAAAAGCAACCGATTTATACAACGGAGTGAAACAGAAATTCGGTGAAATGAAAGACGCCGTGGTCAAAAAAGTATCTGAACTTTATCAAGGTGCAGTTGATAAATTCAACGCGATGAAAGACAAAGTTAGCAGCGTTATGGGGCAAGTGAAAGGATACGTGTCTGATAAATGGAATCAAGCTAAAGACGCAACAGTGACGGCTGTATCAAATATTAAGACGGCGGCTGCTGATAAGTTCAATCAGGCGAAATCTGCTGTATCAGAAAAGATGTCATCCATTAAAAGCACAATATCCGACAAATGGTCACAGGCGAAGTCTAAAACGGTCGAATTTGCGGGAAAGATACTTTCATCTGTAAAAGATAAATTCGGAAAAATGAAAGGTGCAGTATCAGAGAAGTTCGAAAGCGTTAAGGGGGCAGTGTCAAAAGGGATGTCGGGTGCCTTAGAAAAAGTAACTGCTATGAAAGACCGATTCTTTAGTGCTGGCAGTAATATAGCCGGGACAATCGCCGATGGTGTTCAAGATGGCATTGGAAAGGTAAAAGAAGCTATTGGAACAGTTACTTCTAAGATACGTAATTTCTTGCCATTTTCCCCAGCTAAAGAGGGACCGTTACGAGATTTAAATAGACTTAATTTCGGAGGGACTATTGGAGACAGTATTAGACACGCATTACCCCAAGTACAAAAACAAATGAACCGTTTAGTTGCGTTGCCAGATATAACTTCGCCGGACATTGGAGGGCAAGTCGCAAGTATAAACAGAATGGCCAATAAGCGCATTACAAGTGATATACAAAGCAATGTAACGGTAGGTAAGCAACCTATCGTGGTAAACGTGTACGATAACAAAGAAGCTGTCAGAGCGTATGTTAACGAAAATAACGCGGTAGATGCACAGATAAGGAGGTTTTGACGATGGACGCGCAAATATATAAGCCAAGCGGCGAAACCTTCACATTAGAGGAATACGGCATCATTGCGCATGATTTCAAAGTATCATCTATAGAGATCAGTCCGGAATATCAACAGGTTGACGGCGGGGATGGAAATATTGATTACGGCGCTGTGTTTGGCAATCGTACAATTTCCGTCCCCTTTACGATGAAAGCGTACGATTTAATGGATTACCCATTGTTGCGCGATAAACTGTTCTCTTTAATTTTGGATAAGCGTCCGTTTTATATCAGGGAATTGCGACGTTCTAAATATCAGGCTTATTCATTTGTTGATCTACATGAACCGGCGAAAAACAGTGAAGAATCCAGCAACATGTATGTCGGCGGAAAACGGTATTTGGTTCGATTGCAGAACACTTTCGAATTAGAACAGATGCTCAAATACGGTGATGGTGAATTAGTATTTGAAACAACCAATTTACCATTCGCCGAGTCCATCGGCACCACAGCAGACATTGATAAAAATGGCTTAACCTATGACTCTGGTATATGGGCATATGGAATGGGATTACTATACGAAGATGAATCCCACCAGTACACGCACACCGGCACATCATTCAGGATATACAATGCTGGGAATGTCCCATTGCATCATCCGTTTGAAGAAGAATTAAAAATAACCATCAGTGATGTTTTAGGATCGTCTAGTTATCTGGAATTAACCAATACAACCACCGGAGATACGTTTCGTGTCAATGAAGGTGTGGGCAGTGATAAAACTATCGTATTAGATGGCCCGAATATCACAAATAACGGATTACAGTACTTCAGAAAGACGAACAGAAAATTTATAACATTGGTTCCCGGATGGAATCAGTTCACGATAAAAGGCGCATCGAGTGCGAAGGTTTCATTCGATATGCCTTTTTATTATTTGTAAGGGGTGACAGCATGGAACAAAAACATATAGGAAATGCGATGGATAGGGAGCAAAGGGACGCTCATGAAAGCAACTATACAACATTGTTTGAAAAGGTTAATGACATAGCTGGTTCTATCACAGATGCAGTTTACGCCGAAATAGTGGATAGCGCAAAGCTTGAATGGAAAGAACCTGTGGAGACAATGGATGATTTACCATCTGATGCTGAACAAGGGGAGACACGACAATCGAGAGACACAGGAAAGGTTTATCGATTCAGTGATGGTGATTGGAAAGAAATACAGCAGATTGATGCAGGTCCGGTTAATGAAGTTGATAAAAGACTTACAGCACAGGTATTACGAAAACCAAGCGAAAACCTAATCGAACGCATTAAAGAAGGGTATATTTCTTGGTCTACTGGCGAATACGTTGATAACTCCGGAAGTGATTCGCATGACGCTTCCTCTGATTTTATACCTGTACAAGAGGGACAGTACACTTTTAGTATCGATGGAGAAAAAAGCAATGAGATAGATTGCAGGATATTTTTGTATGATGGGGAAAAGAACTTGGTTGATAAATATGGCTTGAAAACAGATGAACCACCTTTCACCTTTTCTGTTCCCGCCAATGTCAAATACGTCAGGGTTAATACACAACAGTATTACCTGTTTGGCGGGACAATAAAGATGAAGTTGGAGGACGGAACCCAGGTGAGTTATTGGACCCCTTCATCTTTAGAAACTGCGGATATTCTACAAAAACAAGCGTCGTTTGGCTTGCAGACAGGGAAATTCGGGAATTTAATTAAAAAACTGCATAGCAAGCAGGATATCAAGATTATCACAAAGGGTGATTCCCTTACCTATGGATGGGATAATCATTCTGCTGATAAAAGGGAGCCCATTGGAGAAGCAGATAATGGCGATATTATTTCCGATTACAGGGCAAGTACCACTTACCCGGAATCCCTTCAGGAAAAATTACAGGCGATATACAATAATAACGTAACTGTCGTTAATAAAGGTTTCCCTTCCGATACAGCGGTTTTATCATATGAGCATTGGGATTTTGAACCGGCTGATTTGACAATTATCATGTTGGGAACAAACGACTCCCATTCCTTTTCACCGCAACAATTTGCAAACAACATGCGAAGATTGATAGGTAAAGAGCTATCTGGCGGGAATCCAGTCATGTTACTTACTTTACCGTTAATAGAAGAATCAGGAACTGATAAAGCTTATGGGTATCAACCATACAGACACGTTGTTATTTCACTAGCGAAAGAATACAACATCCCTGTGATGGATATGGTTGAAACCACTGAAAACATGATATATGACAGTCATTCTGGTAACGTTCATTTTACAGGAAAAGGTTATGACTACATTGGATCCAGAATAGCTGCTGCATTGACAGGAAGTTCCATAATTAACCCGATTACAGCATCAGACGGTATCAAGTTGCTTGGAAGAAGAGCGGTTGATTCTGTCGTTTACAGTTCTGGAACAATAGAATATCTAAGCGAATCGTCCGGAGATCAGCCTTACCCCACGCCGGAGGAAATGGATGCCGGTAGGGGAACGAAGACTATGTTGCATGCTGGCGCCAAAATAACTTTCGGGTTTTATACAGAAACAGATGACTTGATTGCAGTGCCAAACATCATCATCGTGGGTAACAATAATACGTTAAAATGCACACTTGATTTTGGATTGGGTATGCAGCAACAATCGAACTATTGGTCAGATCATTTAAACTATGGTCAAAGGGCTAACCGAAACACTTTGGTGGATGTTGAAATAAAAGGAACAGATGCCAATTGGTTTTACAGCGCTGACTATGGACCATTTGGATACTCCGAAATGGGATTCACTGATATTAATGGCAAAGCGCTTCACATTGCCAAAAAAGGATGGCATACGATTACGCTCGAGAACAAATCAAACGATTCGTATATTCATTTTTACTCTCTCAATTTCATTTCCAAGCAGAACCTGTTGAATTTTATCAAGGCCAAAAGAAAAGGCAGATATGAATTTGTTATTGGAACAACTGCTTCTGGAAGCACACCGACAACAGAGTCAAAAATGGATTGGGTGATGCTTCGAAATATGCTTGATTTACGCGAGAACAATAACAGCTGGTGGAAGAATCCACCTATTAAGGTAACCGTTCATAATTGGGGACAAAATGTGCTTACTTATACTGTAATCCCTGGTTCTACAACCGTGGGCGATAATTGGTCCATTGTAGATACACAAGAAATTAAAATAGCATCTAGTCCAAGTTCATATCGGAGTCTATCTGGTGTTTCTTTTGATGTGAGTGGCCAACAGTTCACTTTAAAATGGGGAGGAAAAACTGACAGATCTTCGGTTATAACAATAGGCGTATCATAGAAATCCGCTATTACCGGAGGAGGTGAATAAATGCACGTCATAGACCTAGAAGGCAACGAATACCCCTTACAAGCCACATCAACGAACGAAGGGGAAGTAAACGGCAACCAGTCGCTATCAGCTGCTATATACGCCACAAAGGTTAATAAACCTTTTATAGGGAATATAGCTGAAATGTGGAATGTGGTTGACCATGATAACGTTGAACAAAAAATCATATATTGCAAACGCCAAGGTAAAGGCGATTTAATGACAGCGGAGATTAAGGCAATCCCGCTGTTTTTTGATGTCTTGGATAATGACAGGATTTACGAACGCATTGACAAGCACATGACAGCAATGGAAGCTTTCACAAAAATATTTGCTGATACTGGATTTACGTTCGTATTATCCGATCAGTTCGATGCAGTGGAGTGGGAAGGATTTGGAGATGGCGAGTCTAAACTAGAAACCTTCAAACGTGCTATAGAGCGGTATAAATGCGAGTTTCGTATATCAGGTAAAATTGTGTATCTTGAAAACCAAATTGGTCGTGATACACAGTTCATGTACAGATATCGGCTGAACGCTTCTAACATCGTACAGGAAATAGATGCTAATGAGATGTGGACGTATGCTAGGGGTTATGGTGATTACGGTGACGGAGAAGGCGGGGAAGATTGGCAGAGTGCTAAACTTTTTCGGGAATACACTTCACCGCTTGCAAAAATACCCACTATAGGAATACGTCATGCTCCAAGAATAACGGATGGCAATATTAAAGATAAAGACACAATGGATACAAGGTTAAAAGCACTTGTTGATGAATCATTGAAAATCAGCCTAACAGCCGACCTGCAAGACTTACAGGAACAAGGTTATCCTATTGCCCAATCTGAATTGGGGGATAGGGTATTTTTGATTGACGAAAGAATCGGTCTTGATGAGGAAATAAGAGTAGTTGCTCATTCCAAGACGAGGGACTGGCGTGGGAAAGTGATAGACCTTACAAACACTTTTGGTAGTGAGGGGCTAACAAAACGCCACCAATCACAAATGAACACTGCCGCAAAACAAATAAACGACTTAATTGCAGGAAGAAAAAAGCTTCCATTCAGCGTACTTCCAGAAGCGAAGCAGAACGCTATTAAAGCGTTGGAGTCTGCACAAACAGAATTAATATTCGGAGATGCTGGAAACGGTGTGCAAGGGATTATAGCGCAGGATAAGAACGACCCTAACAAACTAGTTTGGTTGAACTCTGCTGGTTGGATGATTTCTACAGACGGTGGAGCAACGGCTACAGTTGCTGCTACTGCTGACGGAATTGTGGCGGATGTTATCACTGCTGGAATACTAAATGCCGATCAAGTGGCTATTCGTGGTGGGAGTGGTAAGAATTACGTTTATATTTCAGGGGATTTGCTTGAACAGTCAGGAACGTATACCCGTACTTGGAAAGGCCAAACATCAACCAACGAAGCGAGTATAAAACTCGAAAACGGATATATCAGATTACGTGATGAAAAAAGAGGTTTATCTCGATACATCATGCCTAACGGTGACTCTACTTTTATGGATGGAGAAGGAGAATATTTAGATCAACCAGGCTCATCCGGCACAATTGAATGGTGGGATACCACATATTCACCTAGTGGTGCTCACGGTATAACAATGTCCAGTTATGGCGGAGCGGTTGCGTTGCGATCTGATTTAAGTCACGTTGTTTTGGATTCTTATCAATCTGTGGATATATATAGCAAGAATTCCGTTGTTTATATCACGCCAAAGTCGAACGAATCTGGGAATAGTAATTTCTGGTTCAACCGAATTGATGGAACTAATGATGGTTTCTTGATGTTCGGATCAAGAGAAACGCAGCCTGGTGTAGGATTGCGATTTTCCAAGTCTGGTGCAACATTATCTGTAGTGGATAAAGACTATAACCGCGGTGGTGACACTACGTTTGATGTGGGCAGCATCAAGGTCAATAACATTACTAAACGTAATTCCAACACTGCGCCATATTGGAACAACACCAGCGGTGGCAGCACAAGCATAGAGGTGAATCCTGATGTTTTTAGAGCATCGGGAATTCGTGCTATAACCGGATCAAAAGATATATTCTTTGCAACGAATGAAGGAGGTTGGGTTCGTGCTACCAATGAACTTGGAAACAATCAAGGCGGAGAGATAACCTATCGAGGTTTTGTGGGGAGTGAATTCCGAAAAATAGAAAATGGCGCATCGGCAGCGGGAACATTTAGTTTAATGTCTTTACGCCCACAAGTAGATGAAGCTTCGAAGATTATATATGATTTGGACATATCTAGGCGTACCGAGAATGGCAATCCGGCATTTTATCTTATGCAGGAATCTCCAATTCATAGCGGAGAGGGTACGGATATAAGCAAAGCCGTTATGTATCTTTTGAAATCCCAACAAGAAGTGTTAAGTAGGGTTGATAAATTAGAGGGGGTAAGTTAATGGAACAAAAAATCGAATTTAATGACGTGGTGGAATCTTTAACAAATCAAGTAGCAGGATTGTCACGATCAATCGCATACAATGAAGCTGTGATAAAGCAAAAAGACATCGAGTTAGCAGAACTAAATAAGGAACTAGACAAGATGAAAGAGGAACAGGTAAAGCGGTTGGATGAGGAAGCGGAAAAAGAAAATAAAAAGAAATAAAAGCAGGTCTTTGGTCCCCTCTTGTCGAATGTAGTAGATTAGGAGGGGATTTAATAATGACTCAGACTATTGAGGATATTATAGAAATGAAAAATCACACAAATGATTTTGGGATTAATATTTATGATTGGTTTTTCAATGATTTAGAAAACAACTATATATCTAAACTTAATGGCACAAAAAGAAATGTTTCAATCTTGGAAAAGTACAACAAGGAGGCTCAATCCTATATAATTCATCAATTATTTTATATAAATAAAGATGCCTCGGATGAATTGATGAAAGAACTTAAATTAGTTGAGCCGTTTGTATCAAATGAAAATCATAGTCATATTAACAAACCTTAAACGATAACTAAATTTTATTAAGCACCCCCTATGGTGCTTTTTTATATGAGAATAAAGGAGATGGAACAATGCTAGTAAGTAACAATAAGGAAACGGTAATTCGCGAAGATGGAACAGTCGATATTCGTAATGTGGTAATAGAGGAATTACACCCGGAGGATGAACCGTGTGGAACAGATACAAAATTTGTAATCAATCATTCAAACGAAACACTTGGAACAGATATGAAAATAACAACAGGTACTCTGTACGCCGAAAAAGTGAAATGAGATTTTTATAATGAAATAAAGGGCAGCCGCAACTGCCCTAGCCGTCATGGGTCACTGTGACGGCTTATTTATATAGATACGAGTAACGTCGGAACGTAAGGGGGTCGAGCATGTCACAAGACAAGGAGATGGACGACATGGCGATTTGGCAAAACCACGAGCAACGAATAACCACTCTTGAGGTTCTCACGTCAAATATGCAGGGTGAGTTTAGAGAAGTTAAAGATAAAATTGACAAAGGAAATGACGAACAAAAGCAAAAGCTTGACGTGATTGACAAACGATTGATGGATGAGTTTTTTCACAAACGAACATCCACACGGGATAATGCTTGGAAATTAGCTATGAAAGTTTCCGGCAGTTTGTTAGGCGCTGGTGGAGTTGTTTATTTTATTGTAGATAAATTTTTCTAGGAGGATGATTACATGAAAATCAATTGGAAAATCAGATTTAAAAACCCGAATTTTATTGCACAGTTTGTGCTAGCCATCTTTGTACCAATCCTGGCATATGCCGGGATTACCGCCCAGGACCTCACGTCTTGGCCGATTGTAGGCAATCTATTGTTAGATGCCGTCAGTAACCCATACGTGCTTGTATTGGTTGCCGTGAGTATATATAACGCTGTAACTGACCCAACTGTAGATGGTGTGGGAGATAGTACGCAGGCGCTGACATATCAAAAACCAAAACAGAAATAAGGCATCCATATGGATGTCTTTTAATTTATAAGGAGGAATACAAATGAAGCTCATAGACGTATCTCATTGGCAGGGTAATATAGATTGGTCTAAGGTAGCCAAAGACGGCATACAAGGTGCTTATATTAAAGCCACAGAAGGCTCTGCTGCCGGTTCTGCATTCGTTGATAATAAGATGGATGCGAATTTTAAAGGGGCTACCGCAAACGGATTGCATGCGGGATTTTATCACTATGCGAAATTCGTTTCTGTTAATGATGCCATCGAGGAAGCGAAATGGTTCGTGAAGCACATCAAAGGTTATAAATTCAACATGCCACCAATGTTGGACCTTGAGGAAAACCACTGTGGTTCTGATGCTAACATGAATAAAGCTGCCAAAGCATTCATGGAGCATGTGGAGAAAGAAGTAGGTTCCGTTGGTTTGTACAGTTTCGGTGTGTTCTTTGCTGACAATGTGGACAAGGCGCTGCTTAAAAAATATGCTTACTGGCACGCTCGATATGCCAATGATCCAGTAAACGTGAAACTGAATGATATTTATCTATGGCAGCATAGCGATAAGGGCAAAGTAAACGGCATCAGTGGTCCAGTGGATATGAATAAGGTTGGCGGTAAGTTCTTTACACTAGACGAGAAGAAAGCAAATAAGCCAGCTTCTAAACCTATAGCTAAACCAGCGGCAAAGAAAAAGCCAGCTGCCAAAGCAACAACTCATACCGTAAAGAAAGGCGAAACCCTATCCGGTATCGCTAAAAAATACGGTACTACTGTTAATAAATTATCTAATCTGAACAGCATTAAAAATCCAAATATCATTCATCCTGGTGACAAATTGAAGCTTACAGGAACGGTCAAGAAAGCGCCAGCTAAGCAATACCACACTGTAAAGAGTGGCGACACTGTGAGTGTGTTAGCCGTTAAGTATGGTACTACTACAGCGAAAATAAAGTCATTGAACAATCTCGCAAACGTGAACAAAATTTATGCTGGTCAGAAATTAAGAGTGAAATAACACAAGCCCCCACTCAGGGGGCTGTGTTTTAAAATACTGGTGGTTTCGGATCGCTCATGTTATCACCTCCTCCATATTTATACATCAATTCCGCAACTATATCCTTCGTATGCTTCAATATCATCGGATTAAAGTACCTTACTTCCTTATGCTTACCATTACTGAAAAACTCATATCCCGTAAACAGTCTATCCTCATCCCGAAATACATACTTCAAGTTGTTATCCTGCATCGTTTTAGTTAATTCCCTGCGCTCATCCTTGGCAGTGGTCAACATCCTGTCCAGCATTTCGACATACAGCTCATTAATTTTAAGCGGAGCATCTTCGAAATGTGCTTTATCTTCTTCGATTTGTTCAATTGCTTTCGATAAAAAGAGATGCTTTTTCAGGATCTTTGCATCTTCTTCCGGAAAGTTAATCATTCGAATCCCTTTCGTATAGATCGTCTGCTGTACATTCCAATAAGTCTGCAAGTATGAATAGCTTTTTTACAGAGGGCATACTTTTATTATTCGCCCACCTGGACACGATTTCCGGAGATGTGTTCAATTCTTTTGCAAGCCATTTTGTGGTTCTCCCTCTTTGTTCTTTCCAGTAATTAATTCTGCTTTTCAATTCCATTTTTATCACCTATATATTATTTCTTCAAATATACTTCAATTTCCTGCAAACGAATTAATCAATAAAAAAAGAACTAATTAGTCATAGGACAATCAATCACTACAATACAATGAACTATACAAAAGGAAATGCGCTAAGCGTATCGCTGTTTGTATTACTAATAATCCTATCAATCTAAACAGTCTCACGATGTCCACCACATGTCCTTAAATACACTTTAGCAGGGACTATCTATAAATAGATATCCAAAAGGAGGTGCGGGATGATTTACGAAATATTAACTACATCGAGCATGGCTGCTATAGCTGGTTCAACTTATTTCTTTCGGAATAAAAATTCCAATGATCACGAGAAGATAAAAACCATCGCTGATGCGGCAGGGCTCAAAACGAAGGAGGGAACTATCCGGATTTACCGGAAAGTTAAAAAGAAGGATTATACAGAGTACATTTACAAAATACCGTTAGGGTTGTCTTTTAAACAATTCCAAGAGCATAAACAACTATTTATAGATGGCTTGAATAACAAAAGCCAATCGGATATTAATCTGAAAAACTTCAAAAATATCGATTGGAAAGGGGATGTCATCAAACAAGTGAAGGACATCTTTAATAATCGGGTGAAGCTTGATAAGCAAATAGAAATGGAATATGACGGCATGTTACGATTTAAAATTTACGAAAAGGGGCTTGATACGATGTATCCATTTAATGAAGTAATGCTGCAAAATAAGTGGGTTGTACCCATTGGCTATACCTACAAAGATTTACTGACACACGACTTCGAAAAACGCCCCCATATGATTGTGGCTGGGGCTACAGGATTCGGGAAATCAGAATTTCTTAAACTGTTAGTATCTGTCTTGGTTAAACAACAACCAAATCACCTCCGGTTGCATCTAATTGATTTAAAAGGCGGTAATGAGCTAGGACCATTTAAAGATATGAAACAATGTGTAAACTTCGCAAGGGAATCCAAAGGCGCTAAACGTGTATTAGAGGACATTCAAAAAGATATGAATAGGAAGCTTGATGATTTGTTCGAAAAGGGGATAAAAGATGTCAAGCGTGCCGGACAACAAGAAAGAGACTTTGTATTTATAGATGAATCTGCAGACTTAGACGAAGATAGCAGGGATATTGTGGTGGACATTGCCAGACGTGGCAGATCAGCGGGCTATCGATTGATATATGCCACACAGTACCCAACGAATGAAACGCTGCCTTCACAGGTTCGGGCGAACATCGGAGCAAGGGTATGCTTCCGATTAGAAACGAATACGCAAAGTCGAGCTGTCCTGGATGAAGGCGGGGCAGAAGAATTACCAGAAATCGAAGGCCGGGCCATTTTCCGAAGGGTGAAAAACCATATCGTACAGACACCTTATATAGAAGAAAAAGAAATTGACGAGATCATCGGGCCGCATATTCGAATAAAAGCAAAGGGGGAATCCAATGTTAAGCGAGCGCCAAGAGCAAATACTGTTAAGTTTGAAGCGCTTTGACTATTTGACCGTGAAACAGCTACAGCAATTACATGATTTAAAAGGTAACCGTAATGCCTACAGAGTTATGAAACAATTAGAGCCATATCTCCACACTTTTAAAGATGATGGTGTGAATATCTATTATTTAAATAAGAAAGGCAGAGAAGCTGTTGCATGTGATAAAGAGCGCAAAAAACTGACTACAGCCAGACACTATATCATGCGAAATAACTTGTACATCCATTTGGATCAGCCGGCGAATTGGGAAAATGAAGTAAAAATAACTTTGGATCCCATTTCCGTTATCGCCGATGCACATTTTATAACGAATCGACATTACCTTGTCGAAATAGACCACGTGCAAAAGATGAAGGCGAACGAAAAGAAAATCGAAAAGTACCGGCGACTGATTGAAAGAAATGCTTTTAAAGGAATGCCAGGCGTAATTTGGGTTACAACAACGCCATATAGGCGTGATAGGCTCATGGAATTATGCGAAGGTCTGGACAGCTTAATTTTATTGGATACTGATATTAAATAGGAGGGAAACGATGAAAACCAAAACGTATGATTTCAGATCGTTTGTGAACCGTCAGCACGAACCGAAGATAAAACATCCCACCATCTCATTAATCCCGCTAGCAGTCGCCCCGTTCGTTCCTGCAGCAGTGCATGCAGAAAGCGCAGAAATAAAAGGTAAAATGATGCAGGCTTTTGCGCCAATCATTGATCTAATTCAGGGCATGGCTTATCCAGTTGCTATGGTAGTTGTATTAGGTGGCGCTATATTCGTGATGATCGGCAACAGTGAAAAAGGATTTAGCATGATGCAAAAAGCCGCACTAGGCTATCTAATAGTTATGATTTCTCCAATGATACTAAATGTATTAGTGGATGCGGTATCGGGGGTGGCTTCATAATGCAGGAATTTCACGATTATATATTAAAGAACCCGATATTAAAGGTGTGGGATTTCTTTGTAGACAAAATAAAATCGGGATTTGCCGACATAGCTGCAGACTATATAACGGCATTCCCGATTATGGTAGGTGTATCAATTGCAGTATATGCGCTTGTTTCGATGTTTAGTTCTAAGTTAGCGAAATTAGGCGTTGTTGGTGTATTCGCTTACGGTGCACTTGTGGTAATTGCATAGTGGTGACATAACTGGTGTCGAATCAAGCGAAATTAAATGGAACCAATTAAAATATTGAACTTGTATTTTAAATAGAAACCTATTCAAAACAGCGATTTAAAATGTCACGAAATCAGCTAAAGCGCCCCTTGTCGGTTTCCTAAACCGTGTGCCGCAGGTTCGAATCCTGCCGGGGGCGCTTAAAAGCTGAAAGCAAGAGATGCAGTTTCTGTATCCTTGCTTTTTTTGTTTGAAAAAATCGAGGGGCAAATTTGTCGAATCTCGATAGAAATACATGTTCAGACAGCGGCTTGCCAAACTCATCCAAATCAGGAGATAACTATGCTGTTTTACCACAAAAAATAAACATATATGCTTTTCACTTTAAAATGTTCACAAACTGTTCTAAAATAGGAATTACTTCAGTAAATGTTCCAACTATTTTACAATTTTATTTTATTCGGTATGTAACCGATTTCAAATCTTTTTTTGAGGTGATTAGGATGGATATGCAAAAGGTTCCTGCGAGAGAAGGCAACTATAATCTGAAAGACTATCAAAAAATGAAAGAAAATTTCTCTTGGGACGATATGAAGGAAAAATTCAGCTGGAATGAATCAGGCAAGGTCAATATTGCCTATGAATCTATCGATCGTCATGCTGAAAATCCGGATAAAAAGAATAAAACAGCATTGATTTATTCTTCTCCGGATCGGGAAGAAACCCGTACATTTGATGAATTGCGCAAGGAAAGCAATCAATTTGCCAATGTGCTTAAAGAACATGGTGTCAAAAAGGGTGACAGGGTTTTTCTTTTCATGCCGCGGAGCCCGGAATTTTATGCAGCATTTTTTGGCATTTTAAAAATAGGCGCCATTGCCGGACCTCTTTTCGAGGCCTTCATGGAACAAGCAGTCCGGGACCGTCTGCAGGACAGTGAAGCAAGTGTGCTCATCACTACACCTGAATTGCTTCCGCGTGTTCCACAGGAGGATTTGCCAGACTTGAAAAAGATTGTACTTGTTGGCGAAAATGATCAATCAGGTGAAAAATTCATCGATTATGATAAAGAAATGAAGACAGCCTCCGCAAATTTCGATATCGAATGGGTCGATTTGGAAGACGGTATGCTGCTGCATTATACCTCCGGTTCCACAGGGAAGCCAAAAGGGGTTTACCACGTCCATAACAATATGCTTCAGTTGTATGCAACGGCTGAATGGGTGCTGGATTTGAAAGATGATGATATTTACTGGTGTACTGCAGATCCAGGGTGGGTGACCGGCACAAGTTATGGTATCTTCGGCCCGTGGTTGAAAGGGGTGACCAATGTCGTCCGCGGTGGACGTTTCACTCCTGAATCCTGGTATGAAACATTGCAAAACAAAAAGGTTACTGTATGGTACACGGCACCGACTGCTTTGAGAAAAATGGTCAGTGCAGGAGAAAATTTGCCAGACGAATATGATTTGTCTGCACTCAGACATGTTCTCAGCGTTGGGGAACCGTTGAACCCGGAAGTCGTCACGTGGGGATTAAAAGCATTGAACCTGCGTATTCATGATACATGGTGGATGACAGAAACCGGAGCGATGCTGATTGTCAATCTCCCGTCTGAAGAAATCCGCCCTGGCTCCATGGGGCAGCCTATCCCAGGTGTGGAAGCCACTATTGTCGACAATGAAGGAAATGAGATCCCGCCGAACCAAATGGGAAATTTGGCAATCAAAAAAGGTTGGCCATCCATGATGCGAACTATCTGGAACAGACCGAACAAATATGAGAGCTATTTTGTCAATGACTGGTATGTATCCGGTGACAGTGCTTATCGGGATGAAGATGGTTATTTCTGGTTCCAGGGACGTCTGGATGATGTCATCAATACTTCCGGGGAACGCGTAGGACCTTTTGAAGTGGAAAGTAAGCTGATTGAACATCCAGCTGTGGCGGAAGCAGGCGTTATTGGTAAACCGGATCCAGAACGCGGGGAGATCATCAAGGCATTCATTACATTGAATGAAGGCTATGAAGAATCGGAAGAACTTTTGGAGGAGATTCGTCAATTTGTCAAAACCGGTTTGAGTGCACATGCAGCACCAAGACAGCTGGAAGTCAAAAAATCAATCCCGAAAACACGCAGTGGTAAAATCATGCGTCGTTTGCTGAAGTCGTGGGAACTTGGGCTTCCTACCGGAGATACCTCAACATTGGAAGAATAAGCAAAACAAAAAACGTTGGCCATTTGGTCAACGTTTTTTTGTTTGTTGCAGCATTAATTTTTAATATCTGTGGCTGGTCCAAAAATTTCAAAGTGAATGTCATCTTCAGCTGCGTCAAGGGATTTTAAGTTTTGATACATGGCTCGCATGAATCCTTTAGGCCCACAGAAGTAAAATGCAGCGTCCGTAGATGGCAACACTTTTTTCAAAAAAGCAGTATCAATATAGCCTTCTTTGTCAAAATGGCCTGCATCGGATGTGGCCGGGTTGTCGTAAATCGTGTAGGTTTTCACTTGCTTGCATGCTGTGGCCACTTCAAGCAAGCGTTCTTTCATAGCGTGGAAGTTACCTGATCGAGCAGCATGCATAAAGATGACTTCTCTTTCCGGCTGCCATAATAGCGCGCTTTCCAGCATGCTCATCATTGGTGTCAGTCCAACGCCGCCGCTGATCAAAACCAATGGGCGGGTATCGTTCATATCCAGAACGAAATCCCCGGAAGGACAGCTGATGGACAGCACGCTTCCTTCTTCTACTTGCTGATGCAAGTAATTTGATACGACGCCTGCAGGGTTTTCGCCAATCGCGTCCTCTCTCTTTACGCTGATGCGGTACATATTTTCATTTGGTGCACATGATAGGCTATATTGTCTTTGGTGTGTGTAATCATGGCCGTCAATAGAGGCTTTAACGGTAATATACTGGCCTGGTTTAAATGAAGGAAGCGTCTCCCCATCGGCAGGTTTCAGATAGAATGATGTGATGACATCACTTTCCTTGACCTTACTGACAACCTTAAAGTCTTTATAATCTGTCCAGCCGCCCTTTTTGACGTTTTCTTCGTACATTTCTTTTTCAATTCCGATGAAAGCTGCAGCGATTTCACCGTAAGCTTTTTCCCAGGCAGCGATAACTTCATCCGTTGCAACCTCTGCGCCAAGAACCTCCCGCATGGCAAGAAGCAAATTTTCTCCCACTAATGGGTAATGTTCAGGTTTGATATTCAAGCTTGCATGCTTATGTGCTACAGGCATGACTTGTGGGATGATTTCTGCCAAGTTATCGATATGAAGTGCAGCAGCATATACCATGTTTGCCAATGCAATTGGCTGATCGCCTTTTCGTTGATTTGTCTGGTTGAATATGTTTTTCAATTCTGGGTGGTTTTTAAACAACAGTTGATAAAAACGTTTGGTGATTTCTGCACCACGTTTTTGTAAAACCGGTACAGTGGCTTTCACAATATTTTTATATTCCTGTTCCAAACGGCTAGTTGTTTCTGTTGTCATCTATAAACACTCCCTCGCGTTTTTAAAAGATGTATTTTGAATACATGTTAATTGTATAAAACTGTAAACACTGTATCAATAGGAAAAACATGATAAGTGTTACAATATTGTGAAGGAATGTACAAACTCATTTCCGGACTAATGAACACAAAATTTAACGCCAAATTACGCTATTATTCTACAAATCTTACATAATATGTTTTTAAATGTAGACATGCAGGGTATCATTTCTATAAAGTAGATAGTACGAAAAACTTTTATGCGCGATACATAAGGAGTGAAAAAATGCACCAAAAAATGACAATACTTTCTATCATTCTTTGTCTTGCGGTTCTCGGTGGGTGCAGTGAAAAAGCAAGCACGAATGGAGAAGGAAAGTTGCCAGTACATAATCAGTCCAAAATGAAAACAGCGGCGCAAGAAAAAGGCATCTATTTCAAAAATGCTTATGCAGCAGTCAAACCACGAAAAGATGCTGCCAAACTGCAAACGCATTATACGAAAGCGGAAAAAGCTGAGATGCCTGTGCACGAAGCACACGGTGGGGAAATCAAAAGAAGTGTGCCGCTTGGCCAAGTTCTTCTAAAGGGTAAGAAGGATACATCAAACGGACCATTGAAAAAAAATCGACTTGTCGCGTATTATGGTACGCCACTATCAGAAAACATGGGTATCCTTGGGACTATGTCTCCTGAAAAAATGATGCAAAAACTGAAACAGCAGACACAGGAATGGTCTGATATCGATCCCGAGCGTCCATCAATCCCTACTATTGAACTGATCGCTACAGTCGCACAGCGCAGTCCAGGTCCCGAAGGTTTGTATATTACCCCGCCTAACGACAAGGTAATTAAGGAATATGTCGAACTAGCCAAAAAGCACCATGCCTTATTGCTATTGGATGTACAATTAGGACGAGCAGATGTTATGGAAGCTGTGAAGGAAGTGGAGCAATATTTGAAGCTGCCATTTGTTCATCTGGCAATCGACACGGAATACAGCGTTGGTGAAGGGCAGGTGCCTGGCGAAGATTTAGGGCACGTAGAGGGCGCTGATATCCAGGAAGCTGTGGAATATGTCGATGATATGGTTAAAAAGTATCACCTCCCTGATAAGATGGTGCTTGTTCACCAGTTTGGCAATGGCATTGTCAGAAATAAAGAAGCGATTCATCCAACAGAGCATGTAGAAGTACCGCTCAATTATGATGGATTTGGAGATGCTGCTATCAAAATGAGCGCATACGGTAAGCTGGTTCGCCAGCAGCCGATCCAATATGGCGGTTTCAAGCTTTTTACAAAAAATGACAAACCCATGATGACGCCGAAGCAAGTATTGCAGCTCGACCCCGCTCCGGTCATTATCAATTACCAATAGAAGGGACAGACTCACGTTGCATGTGGTAAAGTAGTAGAGGGACGGGGGTCTTTCCCCTTTTTTTAGAAGGAGCGTTCAATCAGATGCAATTGAAAAAATACACGGACTATGCATTAAGAGTGTTGATATTTTGCGGGACAAAGCCGAATGGCGAGCTGGCCAATATCAAAGAGATTTCGGAAACCTTTGCTATATCACAGCACCATCTTGGCAAGATTGTTTTTGAATTGAATAAATTGGGACTGCTTGAGACTATTCGTGGCCGCAATGGAGGCATCCGTCTCAGAAAAAAAGCTGAGGAGATCAATGTGGGTATGGTCGTCCGTCACATGGAAAATGACTTCAACCTATTGGAGTGCTTTGACAGAGGCACTGATCATTGTGTCATTTCCCCGGCCTGCAAGCTGAAACATGCGCTGCATCGCGCTATGGGCGCCTTTTTACACGTGCTGGATCAATATACTATCAAGGATCTGGTTGTCAATGGTGATCAACTGCGGAAACTGATGAATATGACATAACATGTTTTAAAATAGTACAAGCGGGAAGACATGATAGTGTAGAAATTCAATTGAAGGAGTGTCAAACTATCATGAGTAAAAAAATAGCGTGTGTTATCACAGATATGTTTGAAGACGTTGAATATACGGAACCTGCCCAGGCATTTCAGGATGCAGGGCATGAAGTGGTGACAATCGAAAAGGAAAAAGGCAAAAAAGTGACCGGTAAAAATAAGGAAGCGACTGTAACAATCGATGCAGGTATTGATGATGTGAAGCCTGAAGATTTCGATGCGCTGTTCATTCCCGGCGGATTTTCACCAGATCAGCTTCGGGCGGATGATCGCTTTGTGACCTTTGCCAAACATTTCATGGATGAAATGAAGCCTGTATTTGCCATCTGTCACGGGCCGCAGCTGCTGATCACGGCAAAATCACTGGAGGGCAGAAAAGCAACTGGTTTCCAATCCATTCGTGTAGATATGGAATATGCTAAGGCAAGTGTAGTTGATGAGGAAGTAGCTGTATGCAAGGATCAGCTTGTAACAAGCAGACAGCCTGGCGATATCCCGGCATTCAACCGCGAGGCATTGAAAGTATTAGAAAAGTAATCTTCAATGGATAGTAACTCTCCCTTTTATGAAAATATATATAGCAGTCCTGCCCATCAACGGGCAGGACGTTTTTTGTCAGCAGGTATTCATTCGTCTTTAAAATTGGTTTCTGCGCTATTTTACCAGTCAGGATACATTTTCATACATACCCACTCATTATTCACTACTTTGCTTCTTCACAATATGAAAATTACTATCCAGCAGCAGCCAGTTCTGTGGAAACGCAAGCCCGAGTTTCCAGTAGCTGATTCCTCTCAGTGCAAATTCTTTGATCAAATTAAATTTTGCCTGGATGGAGCGTGCATCTTCAAACCAAACGACGTGTCTTTTTCCCTGCTCATCCGTGTAGTAGAAATAAGGTGCCTGTGCAGTGGTATCATAAGAGATTGCAACCCCGTGCTGCCTGGCGATATCGATAGCCTGCTGCGGGCTGACGGCTCGCGCCGGTTGGCCGCCTTGTTCAAAAGGAAGCGTCCAGTCATAACCATACAAATTTTGTCCGAGAAGTATTTTGTCAGCCGGAATCTCTGTTACAGCATACTGCACGACTTTGCGTACCTCATTGATTGGAGAAACAGCCATTGGAGGCCCGCCACTATATCCCCATTCATATGTCATCAGCACGACCATATCGACTATCTGCCCATGTGCTTTGTAGTCGTGTGCTTCGTATAGCAAACCTTGCTGTGTTGCGCTTGTTTTTGGTGCCAGTGCCGTAGATAGCAGTAAACCTTCTTGTGAAAAACGCTGTTTCGCTTTACGTAGAAAATCAATGTATGCCTGCCTGTCGTCAGGGCTCAAAAATTCAAAATCGAAGTGAACGTCTGTGAAACCATTCTGTTGAGCCGTTTGTACGATGGTATCCAATAATGTATTTTGCACGGCCTGGACAGTCAGTATGATATGGCCGAGTTCTGTACTGAATGCTCCTTCTTCCAAATTGGTGATTGCCATCATCAAGTTGACCCTTTGCGCATCGGCGATACTTTTGAAATTGTCTAACGGGGGCGCTGTCAACGTTCCATCGCGATTGACCCGGTAACTGAATGGTGCGAGATAAGTCAGGTATGGTGCTGCCTTTTGTGCGGAATTGATCAAAGTTTGCGAAACTGTATTGCCATATGGTTCAATATAGGCATTTGAAGTGATATTGCTTTTCGGGGTTTCAGGAATGTACAGACGCTGTCCAATCTGCAGAGGTGCTGCTGCAGAAATGTGGTTGACACGGGCAAGTTCCTGGTATGATAATCTAAACTGCTGAGCGATCGTATATAAGCTATCTCCGGCTTTGACTATGTAAAATTGCCCCATAATGGGGATGACCAATGCTTGCCCTGTAACAAGCTGATCCGGTGCATCCAATTCGTTCGCCTGAATGATTGCTTGCGCGGCAATGCCGTACATACTGGCGATATTACCCACTGTTTCCCCTTGGCGGGCTATATGGATCTGCATGTGTTTCCCTCCCTCTGCATAATGAATTCTTTTTATATGATATGAAGAGAAAAAACAAGTTATGTCATGAAATCGGATCGATATCAGCTTTCATGACGGAATGCATCAGGTACAATGCGTATTCATTGCCATCTTCATCCTCTGAGGCCATGCAGTCCTTGGGAACCCACATATTGAAACCGTACATATAAGCATCCTTTGCGGAAAATAAAACACAAATATCTCCTGCAATGCCAGACATGATCAGATGTTTTTTGTTAATTTCCTGCAATAGTGATTGTAATGGCGTCTGGAAAAATGCGGAATGCTGGGGTTTCATCAAAAAATAATCATCTTTTGTCGGGCGCAGTTGTTCGATGACGTGTTTACTTGTTTCATTGGTACAGTGCTCAATGATTTGATGCAAGTCTGCTTGCCAAACGCCGTAATGATCATTAACATAGATGACGGGAATATGATGGTCATTGGCAAACTTTTTCAATTTGACCATATTCGGCAATATTTTCTCTGTATGTGTGATCAGTTTATCCGCTCCATCGAATTGAAAATCATTGATCACGTCAATAAAAACAACAGCGCTGTCTTGATAATTATGAGACATAGGCAGCTCCTTTACTTTTTTCCTGTTATTGCTATCAGCGGCTAACCGGATGAATAGCTTTTGCCAGGCAGAATGTTTAATGTGTATCATAATAGTTATTTACATATTATTATTTCCCTTCTCGCTTTTTTAAAAACTAATTTGAAAGCTGTGATGCAATATGTCTGATGAAAAGTTTATGGCACTGGCGCTGGCAGAGGCAAAAAAAGCGCAGAAAATCGAAGAAGTACCGATCGGCGCGGTCATCGTGTATGGGGACGAAGTGATCGCAAGCGGGTATAATGTCCGCGAAAACATGCAAAAAACACTGTCTCATGCAGAACTGCTTGCCATCAACGCCGCGAATGAGAAGATTGGCAGCTGGCGCTTGGAAAATTGCACACTGTATGTCACGCTGGAGCCTTGCCCGATGTGTGCTGGAGCGATCGTTCAGTCCCGCATTCCAAGAGTTGTCTTCGGAGCTGCTGATCCGAAAGCTGGATGTGCCGGCACCTTGATGAATTTGCTTGATGACAGTCGATTCAACCACCAGGTAAAGGTGACAGGCGGTGTGCTGAAAGAGGAATGCAGCCAGCTGTTGAAGGATTTTTTTCGGCAACTGCGCAGTGAAAAAAGAAAAACATAGTCTCAGAAAACTGACATCGTTTCACCGTCAGATGTTTTTCATGATTTTTTTGATCTGTTTGACGTGAGGAACGATATCGGTTTATAAGGGTGCCTTTTCCATATAACGCATGGTCCATAGACCATGACACCAACTGATTTGAACGTCAATTAAAATTTCAGCCATGTGCTGGTCTGTTTGGGTAATCGTTTTGACGTATATCAGACGTCCTGGGACATGATTTGCATTTTTCTTCTAAAATCAGTATAATATATCATATCGTGCTAGGCGGGGAGGTAGCGGTGCCCTGTACTCGCAATCCGCTGTAGCGAGGCTGAATTCCCATTCGAGGTGTACGGTTTGATGGTCTGCCTTAAGGAATTGGTGCTGACGTTTAGGTCCTGCGCAACAGAAACCCATGAACCCTGTCAGGTCCGGAAGGAAGCAGCAGTAAGTGGTCATTTCTGTGTGCCGCAGGGTCACCTAGACTGAGCCATGAACTTAAGTAACGCATGGGACCGTCACATCGACAATGGGTGCACGGTTACTACATAAAAATTTAAACTAATATAACAAAAGAGCCCCCCATTGCCATATCGGCAAAGGGGGTTGTTTGTCTATTGCGCAGTCTCCTCCACTACACTAATGCGTTGCCAGACCCCATTACAGTTCCACATTGAAAATCCTTCACATTCACCCGGTAAATAGGATATAATTAGGAAGATATGGTAGAAGGGGTCGTGAATGATGAGCTATCAGGCGTTATATCGCAAGTGGCGTCCGCGCAGTTTCGCGGATGTCGCAGGACAGCAGCATATCACAAGAACATTGCAAAATGCGATGGTGCAAGAGAAATTTTCTCATGCTTATTTGTTTACCGGTCCAAGGGGAACAGGAAAAACAAGTGCGGCGAAGATATTTGCCAAGGCGATAAATTGCGAACACCAGCCTGCCAAAGAACCGTGTAATGAATGTGCGGCTTGCCTCGGCATTCAGGACGGATCGATTTCAGATGTCATTGAAATTGACGCAGCCTCCAACACAAGTGTGGAAGATATACGTGAGATACGGGATAAAGTGAAATATGCCCCAAGTGCGGTTGCTTATAAAGTGTATATCATTGATGAGGTGCACATGATCTCGACAAGCGCCTTCAATGCCTTATTGAAAACGTTAGAAGAACCGCCCAAGCATGTTGTCTTTATTCTGGCGACAACGGAACCGCATAAAATCCCGCTGACAATCATATCCCGATGCCAGCGTTTTGATTTTAAACCAATTTCCAATCAAGCTATTATCGAACGGATGCGGCACATCATCCAAGCAGAAGAAATCAATGTTTCCGAGGATGCCCTCCATGCAGTCGCACTGGCTGCTGAAGGCGGAATGCGTGATGCATTAAGCATCCTGGACCAGGCCATTTCTTATAGCGACGAAAGTGTTGGACTCTCGGATGTACTTGCAGTTACTGGCGGTGTTTCTCAGCAAATCTTGACACAAATAGCCGACAGCATGTTTGAAAGAGATATGCAGCAGGCACTGAAATTATTGGATGAGTTGATACAGAACGGAAAAGACCCTGGGCGCTTCGTATACGATATGATCTATTTCCTGCGTGATATCCTGTTGTATAAAAGTGCACCGGACTTAGCGGGTATCCTGGAACGTGCCATGCTTGATGACGCATTCAAGGAATTGGCTGAGAAGCTTACCGGGAATTGGATTCAAGACGCTATCATGCAGTTGAACCAGTGTCAGCAGGAAATCAAGTGGACGAACAATCCGAAGGTTTTCATTGAAATCACAATTATCTCCATCACAAATCGCTATCATCAATCCGACACGCAAAACAATGTGGACGAAACAGAAATCATCCATTTGAAAAATAAATTGTCCCAACTGGAAAAAGAAATGGAGAAAATAAAACAAACTCCAGTCCAGGTGAATGAACAAACACCAGCTGAGCCTCGCAAAAGGCCGGCAAGACAGACGAAAAACAGTTATAAAATACCTTATGAAAAGGTGCGCATGTGCTTGCAAGATGCCCAAAAACAATCATTAAAGCAAGTACAAGGCGAGTGGGCGAACTTTTTAAGCAAGCTGAAAGCACAAAGTGCTCCTGCACATGCTACTATTCAGGATTCCAAGCCTGTTGCAGCATCGGAGAAAACCGTTGTGGTAGCATTCAAATACGAAATTCACTGTTCCTTGTTTTTGGATAATCGTCAAATGGTGGAAAATGTGCTCGCAGGCACCGTACAAAAAGAGCTGACCATCATTCCGATACCGGTGGACGATTGGAAAGCGCTGCGCAGTGAATACGTGAAGGAACATGAGTCAGCAGATGAGCAGCAGCATGCACAGCAAGCAGAAGATCCATTCATTGCTGAAGCAAGAAAGCTTGCAGGCGATGATTTGATTCAGATACATGATTGACGAATATATAAAATAACCTACATTCCATGTATAAGGGAGGCGTTTTCCATGAAAGGTATGGGAAATATGGGCAATATGATGAAACAGATGCAAAAAATGCAGAAGAAGATGATGAAAGCACAGGAAGAATTATTCGAGATGGAGTTTGAAGCGACTGCCGGCGGTGGTATGGTAACCGTAAAAGCGAATGGCAAAAAAGAAATCATTGACGTAGAGATCAAAGAAGAAGTCGTAGATCCCGATGATGTGGAAATGCTGCAGGATTTAGTACTGGCAGCTACCAACGATGTGCTAAATCAAGTAGATGAAAAGTCCAATGCAACGATGGGGCAATTCACAAAAGGCTTGCCGGGCGGCGGCATGTTCTAAAATAAATAGGGAGATCCTGTTACCCGGCGCTATCCTGATGAGGAAACGACAGTGCTGGCCAGCCAATTACAGGCAAGCGACAATTGCCTGTAATTGGTTTAGCTTTTAGGAGGGCGTTTGATGTACTATCCAGAACCAATTTCCAAACTGATTGACAGTTTTACGAAATTGCCGGGAATCGGGCCGAAAACGGCTGTTCGACTGGCTTTTTTTGTTTTGAATATGCAAGATGATGATGTGATGGAGTTTGCACAAGCATTGATCAATGCCAAACGTGAACTGACACATTGTTCCATTTGCGGCCATATTACTGACCAGGATCCTTGCGCCATTTGTCAGGATACCAGTCGGGATACCTCTGTCATCTGCGTTGTACAGGATCCGAAAGACGTGATTGCGATGGAAAAAATGAAAGAATTTCATGGCAAATATCATGTGCTGCATGGGGCAATTTCTCCGATGGATGGCATTGGTCCAGAGGATATCAATGTTCCGTCACTATTAAATCGACTAAAGGATGAAGAAGTGAAGGAACTGATATTGGCTACCAACCCGAACATTGAGGGTGAGGCAACTGCCATGTATATTTCCAGGCTTGTCAAACCGTCAGGCATCAAGACAACACGCATCGCCCATGGGCTGCCAGTTGGCGGTGATTTGGAATATGCCGATGAAGTGACATTATCCAAAGCACTTGAGGGTAGAAGAGAACTGTAGTAGTTTAAATGGGTGGGTGATACCGTGGCCAAGAAGCTAAAAAAGCAAGATGTTGACAATGCGTTATTGGACGCCGTCTTTACAGTGGAAGCGGAATGGAAGCAGCTCCGTTCCATCATTTCCCAAAGTATTGAACCGACAATGGATGGACAAAACAGTGTCGCTTTAGCACAAGCGAAATATCTATACTTGCTTCGCGAAGCAAGACACCGTAAAATTAGTGCGATTCGTTATAATTGAAAATAAAAGAGCAAAGAGACAAGGTGAGAAAGTTCCCTTGTCTCTTTTTTACATATACAGCTGCCCCAGTTCTACATGTACCGGTTGAAACATACATACTAATATAAGGACAGGATCAAAGGAGCTGAAGTCCAGTGAGTTCAACGGTTGTCATTTCAATTGTCGTCGCGCTGATCATCATTTTATTGTTTGTTGGCGCCCCTGTAAAGCCGATGCGTTTTATCGGACAAGGCATCGTCAAGCTTGGTATCGGTGTTTTGTTTTTATTCTTCCTTAACGTATTTGGCGGAGCAATCGGGCTGCATGTGCCTATCAATCTCTTCACGGTGTTTATTTCCGGTTTCTTGGGAATCTTCGGTGTTGCTTCCCTTGCCGCCATACAAATGTTCATATTTGTTTGAAATGGATGGAAGAAACACACAAAGCCGTCTTATCTGTAGAGACCGGAACAAGCTGTCCCCATAGCAGCTTGTTTTTCTATGAAATTTTTTTGATTGAGACGTATATATTTACGAGATTCGGAGATGATAGAAGTATGGAGGTGGGAACATGGCAAAACCAATATTGGAATGGGAAAGCTGTGGCATATGCGAGGAGAAAAAAGAGCAAGGTATCCATTTGTACAACATGTTTATTTGCTGCGAATGTGAGTATAATATGATTCACACAGAACCACGTGAAGAAAAGTACCACTATTACTTGCAAAAACTTAAAAATATCAGCCAGCCTAAATTATATTCATAATAACCATCCAATTTGTATTCCTTCCCTATTAATATATGAAGTTGCGAGTCTTTGCCGTGTTGCAAAGGCTATTTTTTTGACATAAAAATAGCCCTATGTGGGTGGGCCAAATCATTCTTTAAATATATTTTTCAAATCAATTTGCAGCTCTGGCAGAATATGCCCTGTCAGCTGTTCATCTTTTACATAAACAGCCGTTTGCTTGAAATCTTTTTCTTTGGAAAGATAAACCTCGACTGACATATTATATGGATCGACTATCCAATACTCCCGTACTCCGGCCTTTAGATAACTGTTGAACTTAATCATCCGATCATTTCTTGCTGTCAAAGGAGAAAGCACCTCTATAACCAAATCCGGTGCTCCGTTTATATATTTTTCACCAATTTTGTCTGGATTGCAAACCACAAAAAGATCTGGCTGCACCCAATCCATGATGTCTTCAGGTTTTGAATTTTCATCAGCAAAGAGACAAACGTCCATCGGTGCAGAATTTGTGAATATATTATTCAAGGCCGTCACTTTTTCACACAAACTGACAAACTATTTTCTAGCCTATATGTATAATAGACTTCCTTCTTGGCAAACCTTGCAATATAGCATTCTATCAAGGAGGAATTTTTCATGAGAAAAACACTAGCCATCGGCTTGGCTGTTTTTGCCTTCCTACTATTTTTTATTCCGAAAGTTGAAGCCGAAAGCGGACAATTATATCAGGTGAATTCGGAAAAGTTAATGGTGCGGGCGTCTGCTGATCCACAGGGAGAAATAGTATCCGAACTGTACAAAGGTGATCTTGTAACTATTTTTTCGGAAACCTTCGGCTGGGGCAGGACCTTTTTCAATGGTCAGGAAGCCTGGGTGGCCATGCATCATCTTACACGAATAAATGATGAAACAGATTCTATGAAAAAGCCGGAAAAAAAAGATATACAGGAGAAAACCGATAAAGCAAAAAGTAATACAAATGATAAGCAAGCAAAAAAGGAAGAAACGAAGCAAGCGGAAGGAAAAAAAGCAGAAGGCAAATCCAATGAAACCCATGACAATGACTCTGTCAGCCCATCAAAGCAATCAAGGAATGATCAATGGCAAAAGAAAGATGGCGCGGAGAGAAAGCTGTCATCATCCATCAATATAGAAAAAAAGAATAAACACCAAAAACAAAAGAAACCTTTGTCAGGCTATCATTTTGTGATTGATCCTGGTCATGGCGGAAAAGATCCTGGGACAAAAGGGGCGGATGTGCTGGAGAAAACGTTGACATTGCGTACAGCAAAAAAAGTAGCAAAGAACTTGAATCAGCAGGGCGCTGCCGTTACCATGACAAGGACAGACGATCGTTTTATATCGCTGGCAAGAAGGGTGCAAATCAGTAATGCTCATCAGACGGATGCGTTCATCAGTCTTCACTTCAATTCTTACCCGAACACAAGTATAACTGGTCTGAACACTTTTTATTACAGCGGCGGGAAAGATGCACAGCTTGCAAAAAAGCTTCAGTCAGCACTTATTCGCCATATCGGGCTTGCTGACCGCGGTGCAAGGAAAGCTGATTACTATGTGCTGCGTCATAACAAGGATTTGGCTGTGCTGATAGAACTTGGTTTCCTAAGTAATCCGCAAGAGCGGGCCAAAGTGCAGACCGAGGCCTATCAACAACAAGTTGCCAAAGGTATCACAGCAGGGCTGGAAGATTATTTTAAATGACGAAAACCAGGCGTTTGATACAGCGCCTGGTTTTCGTATGGAGATATGATGTTACTTAACCACCAACAATTTTAAGCAATGCTCCTATGCAAAACGATGAGTTTTCCCTTTTTTACCCTCCACACGAATACCTCTGTCTGGGCGATAAGCCAGCCGCAATTATAAAGCAGGCTGCTTGACTGCGTGTATAACGGATAAGATATCATTGATTGTTATGGCCGCCACATGATAGCGGTGCTTGGTCAGCCAATCTTCCAAAATGGATCTGTCAGCATAATATTCATCCTCTATGGCATCAACTGCCAATTCATTACCGGCCTCTTGGAACGCTTCGAGGACTTTCTTTCGGTGACGGCCATTCTCAAACATCAGATCGGCAATACAGATTTGACCGCCTGTTTTTAATACCCTGTCCATTTCCACGAAGGCGAGTAATTTCTCGGCATCAGGTAAATGATGCAATGCATAACTGGAAACAACGGCGTTAACTTGCTGGTCCAACACAGGCAAGGCGAGAAAATGTCCCTTGCGCACCTCAATTTCAGGGTGTTTTTGCTTGCAGGCTTCCAGCATATTTTCCGCTTGATCGACTCCAATGACATGTACGCCCTTTTGCAGGAACTTCGCACCCAAATTCCCTGTGCCAATGCCAATATCAAGGCAGGTATCATTTGTTTTCATTTGCACATAATCAGTAACCATTTGCAGTGCCTTATCATAGTCTTGGTGCACATTGAAACGGTATCCTTGCATTTTGATGTTGTCATCATAGTCATCAGCCTGATCGTTGAAATTCCATCGATCTTGCCACTCTGTTCGCTTTGTTTTGATATGCTTCAATTGTTTCGCTAATTCATGTATATCTTGCATCTGAAAATCCTTTCCCTCTGTTCGTTTCACCATTTGATCTATGGTTTGGATCATATCTTTGATGGCCAGCCACCTTTCAAAGAGAGCTGACCGCTGGATATTCAGGTACTGATTCATATCCATGTCGTCATTTTCCAGCAATTTTTTGATATCAGCTACCGGAACATCGATTTCACGTAATGCCAGAATGGTGCTTAATCGCAGCAAATTTTTCTCATTGAAATTGCGATAACCGTTTGTTATATCTTTTTCAGGCGTCAGCAAGCCTTCTTTCTCGTAAAATCGAATGGCCTTCGCCGTTGTATGCAGTGTTTCAGCTGCTTGCAGGATACGCATTGCCACCACCTCCAGTTTTTATCATAAACGTTGACCATGGGGGAAGGTAAAGTGTTTTTTTAAAATTCTTTACGATATCAATCCATTAATACGAATTAAAATCGATTACTTGGTAAAAACGCTCTTAGATAACCATACTTCTAAAGGGCCGTTGAAATTTCTTTTATGTATGTTTTAAAAAAACAATCGAAACATGCTACAATAGATATGAATTAAATTATAATAAAAAAGTAATGAACAGGGATTAAATTATGTTTAATAAAGTAATGAACATGAATCAAACTATAAATAATTACGTTAACATTTATGATAGCTGTTCACAGGTTTGTGCAGCTGGCATTGCATGAAAAAGGAGAAAATACATTGAGCGGTTATTTTATCACATTGGAAGGCGGGGAAGGCGCTGGGAAAACGACAGTGTTGCCTTTATTAAAAGAGAAGCTTTCCAATTTGGGTTATGATGTTCTGCTGACAAGGGAACCCGGCGGCATCGAGATTGCAGAAAAAATCAGGGATATCGTGTTAGACAAAAACCATCCGGAAATGGACCGCCGCACAGAGGCATTGCTTTTTGCCGCAGCAAGGAGACAGCATCTGGTGCAAAAGGTTTTGCCAGCGCTTAAAGCGGGCAAAATAGTGGTATGTGACCGCTTTATCGATTCCAGCCTTGCTTATCAAGGTTATGCAAGCGGGTTGGATATGGAAGAAGTCTTTATGGTGAACCAATTTGCAATTGAAGATACGATGCCTGATATAACGATTTTCTTTGATATTTCACCACAGCAGGGATTAGAACGCATCGCAGCGAATACACATAGAGAAAGAAATCGTTTGGATTTAGAAAATCTGGCATATCATGAGAAAGTTTATACAGCATATCGCATGCTGCTTCAAAAAGATTCCAGGCGCATAAAGGCAATTGATGCAAGTCAGAGACTTGAACAAGTGGCAAATGAAGCAATGAAAGTGATCACAAACTTTTTGCAGGACCATTAAAAATGGGAGGGATTACCATGAAATTGGTCATTACAGTTGTACAGGATAAAGATACAAACCGTTTGGTGGACGCTTTGGGAGAAGGAAATTTCAAGGTGACCAAATTGGCTTCGACAGGCGGGTTTTTAAAAGAAGGGAATACGACATTGATGATCGGCTGCGAGGATGCCTATGTAGATGAATGTCTCGATATTATCCGTGATAATTGTTCGCATCGCGAGCAAATGGTCGCGCCTATTTCTCCAATGGGAGGCAATGCCGACTCATATATTCCAAGACCCGTCAAAGTGGAGGTTGGCGGTGCAACAGTTTTTATTCTGCCAATCGAATCTTTCTTTCAGTTTTAGTGTATAAAAGGAGCCCGTACGATGAAAATTTCCCAGGAAATGGCAACACAGCTTGATACTGCCAAGAAGAATATGAAAACCGCTGCAGATGGTACGCAGGGATTTCACCGTATGGTACAATCCCGGACACACCAATTGCAACAGAATGAAATGCAGAAGCTCCTTGCCGACATTTCTGAACAGGGAGACAGGCTTTCTAAATTCCGTTCATTCCGTGATTTAGCTAAATTCAAGCAGATGGTCAAACGATTCTTGAAAGAAGCAATTGGCAATGGCTATGATTTGCAAAAGTCCTATGGCTTTAGCATGTCTGGCCATGCCGGTAACTTGACGACCGTCAAAAAAGTGGATGAAAAACTGGTAAAGTTGACAGAGGATGTATTGGATCAAGAAAAGAAAACAGTTGATTTGCTGGATACTATCGGTGAAATCAAAGGATTGCTGGTCAATATATATATGTGACTATTTATTATAATAGGTAGAAACAAGTTTTTTGAGCGTTCTTAGTCTGACTGGGAACGCTCATATTGCAGTTATGAACAAAAATATCTTTAACTTTGTTAGAATATATACTAATGGTAGTTGCTGCTTGAAATATAAAGGGTGGATGGCATGAAAACATTTGCAGAATTGGCAGAGGCTCAGCCGCTGGCAAGCAAAATTATTACGAATAGCATTAAAAAACACCGCATATCTCACGCCTATTTAATTACAGGAGCCCGTGGAACGGGAAAAAAGGCTGTCGCTACATTACTTGCGAAAACACTTTTTTGCGAGTACCCAGAGGGGATAGAGCCTTGCAACCAATGCAATATGTGCAAAAGAATCGATTCTCACAATCACCCTGATGTGCATTGGATCCAGCCAGAAGGCAAAACCATTAAGAAAGAACAAGTTGCCCATTTGCAGAAAGAATTTGCTTATTCCGGCATGGAAACAAATAAAAAGGTGTATATCGTTTCTGCGGCTGATACGCTTACCGTAAATGCTGCTAACCGGATATTGAAATTTTTAGAGGAACCAAGCAAACAGACGATAGCGGTTCTGTTGACTGAAAATAGCCAGTCCATTTTGCCAACCATACGCTCAAGATGCCAGGTTATCGATTTGAAGCCGCTTCACCCACAGCGTTTCAAACAGGAGCTTATGGATAAAGGGATCTCAGAGTCCCAGGCCGCATTGGTAAGTACATTGACAAATGATATGGATGAAGCTTTTCGGTTGAATGATGATGATTGGTTTGCCCAAGCAAGAAAAACAATGGTACAATTAATAGAAGCACTTGCTGAAAGTGTTAATGATGCATACTTATCCATACATAGCCAATGGGAATCTCTATTCAAAGATAGAGATCAGCAAGAGATGGGGCTGGATTTGCTGTTGCTTGGGTTTAGGGACATTTTATATTTCCATATGGAGAAAACGGCATCAATGGTACTTTTTCAGCCTGATGGTGAAAAAATCAATCGACTTGCCATCCGTTTTTCCCAGGAAAAGCTGATCTTTATATTGCAGCTGACTCTAAAAGCAAAGCAGAAACTGAAGCAGAACGTGCACCCTACATTGGTGATGGAGCAACTTGTACTTCAAATACAGGGGTGATGAAATGCTTGACGTGATTGGTGTCCGCTTTAAAAAAGCGGGTAAAATATATTATTTTGATCCCGGGTGTTTCGATATCAGCAATGATGACTATGTGATTGTTGAAACGATACGCGGGGTAGAATTTGGGAAAGTAGTCATTCAGCATAAGCGGGTCGATGAAGAGGATGTTGTCCTGCCGCTGAAGAAGGTGATCCGTGTTGCTGATGATGCCGATAAAAGGCTTGTTTTGGAAAATCAGGAGTCTGCCAAAGAAGCATTCGCCATTTGTTCCAACAAAATCAGCGCACATAGCCTTGAAATGAGTCTGGTAGATGTCGAATTCACATTTGACCGCAATAAGATCATTTTCTATTTCACGGCAGATGGCCGCATTGATTTTCGCAATCTGGTCAAAGATTTGGCAGCTGAATTCAAAACGAGAATCGAATTGCGCCAAATTGGCGTCCGTGATGAAGCAAAAATGCTTGGCGGGATTGGGCCGTGTGGCAGAATGTTGTGTTGTTCGACATTTTTAGGAGATTTTGAGCCGGTATCGATTAAAATGGCTAAGGATCAGGATCTTTCTCTGAATCCGGCGAAAATTTCGGGATTGTGCGGCCGTTTGATGTGCTGCCTGAAATATGAAAACGACATGTATGAAGACGCCAAAAAGGAAATGCCGGATTTAGGTCAAAAAATCCACACACCGTATGGCAGTGGAAAAGTCGTCGGTGTCAACATTCTGGAAAAATTGATTCAGATTGAAATTGCGGAAAAGGAACGAGTAATTGAATATACAGTGGATGAGATGATTGAAGAAGGTATCATAACAACGCAAGCCACTAAATAACAGGGTGAACAAGCGTGAAAAAAAGACAAATTTTTGATCAGGTAATGGATATGAAAAAACAAATAGGTGAGTTCTATGAACAACTGGGCGATTTGCAGAATAAGCTGAGTGATTTGCTTGAGGAAAACAACCGTTTGGAAATGGAAAATCATCATTTGCGAAATCGTTTGCAGCTTCAGGAAGACAATGAGATACCTGGTGATGAAGTTGAATCGTACCGTGAACCTGAAAAAGGCAATCCGCCAGGTGAAGGTTATGATAACCTGGCAAGAATTTATGAGGAAGGCTTCCACATCTGCAATTTGCAATTCGGCAGTCCGAGGCAGGACGAAGATTGCATTTTCTGTTTAGAACTCTTAAGCAAAAAAAATCAATTATGATAGACAAGCTGTCCTTGCTCACTGGGACAGCTTTTGTTTAGCAGGAAACCGTCGAAAAAGAAATATTGGAAAGGACTACTTACATGGTTTTTTTACGTGATGATGAGCGGATGGACTATCTGCTCGCTAATAAACAGATGAAAGTCATTCAAAGCCCGACTGCTTTTTCGTTTTCATTGGATGCGGTCCTGCTGGCACATTTCGCGACTGTACCTGTTAAAAGAGGCAGTATTTTGGATCTCTGTTCCGGCAATGGTGTCATTCCATTGCTGCTTTCCCAGCGTACAAATGCCTCCATTTGCGGTGTGGAAATCCAGGAGCGGCTTTATGATATGGCAAAAAGAAGCGTGGAGTGGAACGGACTTGATACTAGAATCCGTATGATTTGCGGTGATCTGAAAAAAATGCAGCCCGTTCTTCAGCACAGCACATTTGATTTGGTCACATGCAATCCGCCTTATTTTAAAACACCAGCACCGACAGAGTACAACCACAATGAATATTTGACCATAGCGCGCCACGAAGTGTATTGCACATTGGAAGATGTCGTGAAAGCCTGTAAGCTGCATGTCCGTCCAGGGGGAAAAGTCGCTTTGGTCCATCGCCCTGGAAGATTGGTTGATATCATGACATTGATGCGCAGGTACCGCATTGAGCCAAAACGTATGCGGTTGGTTTACCCCAAACAGGGTCGTGAAGCAAATACATTGCTGATCGAAGGAATCCGTGACGGCAAGGCTGATTTGAAGATTCTTCCGCCATTGTATATTTATCAGGAAAATGGCGCATATACAAAAGAGGCAGAGGAAATCATCTATGGCGGATGAGCAACATGTCGTTTATATACTCCGCTGCTGTGACAACACGCTTTATACAGGCTATACGAATGATCTGCCGAATCGCCTGCGAATGCATTCAGAGGGCAAAGGAGCCAAATATACCCGGGGGCGCGGACCTTTTGAACTGGTGCATGTGGAGAATTTTTCGACAAAAGGAGCGGCACTATCCCGGGAGTATGCCATTAAACAGCTGAACCGCAAGGAAAAGTTGCAGCTGATCCGAAATGCGGAGAAAGGTGAGTAGCGAAATGAACATTCAAAAAAGCTTTGACCAGGAGTATGCACCTAAATTATATATCGTGCCAACCCCGATTGGAAATTTGGAAGATATCACGATTCGGGCATTGCGTATATTGAAGGCTGTCGATATGATTGCTGCGGAAGATACAAGGAATACACAAAAACTGCTGAATCATTTTGAAATCAAGACGCCGCTGATTAGCTATCATGAACATAATAAACAAACCAGGGGAACACTGCTGCTTGAGAAACTGCAATCCGGTCAATCGATTGCTGCTGTGAGTGACGCAGGTATGCCTGCGATATCCGATCCAGGTCAGGAGTTGGTTCGCTTGGCAATTGAAAATGATATCGATGTGGTGGTCTTGCCAGGAGCTAATGCAGCGCTTTGCGCATTGGTCGGTTCCGGGTTGGATACGAGATCCTTCCTGTTTTACGGGTTTCTCCCCCGCAAGAAAAAGGATAAGGAGATTGAATTGGAAAAGTTGAATTATATGCAAGCATCCATCCTTCTTTATGAATCCCCTTATCGTGTCAAAGAGACATTACAGACGATGCAAAAAATCTTTGATTCCCGTAGACAGATAGTATTAGCCAGAGAACTTACAAAACGTTTTGAAGAATATGCGCGCGGTACAATAGAAGAATTATTGGATTGGGCAGCTGGCAGGGAACTGAAAGGTGAGTTTTGCATGGTGGTTGCAGGAAATGAAAATGCAGCAGATGAACTGTCCCCTGAGAAGTGGTGGGAAGAGGAACAGCTCACTGCCAAGGAACATGTCGCCTATATCATAGAAAATGAAGGAATTACAAGTAAGGAAGCGATCAAACGCGTTGCCGCGGAGAGAAAGCAACCGAAGCGAGAGATTTACCAAGCTTACCATCAGCTGGGAGAATGAAGCGCAAAAAGGCAGGTGCCTCATATGAAGGCGCCTGCTTTCCACTATTCCGCAATCTTTTCCGTGTTGAGACGGTTTTGTAATTCATCGATTAGTTGTTTTGCACTAGTAGGACTTAAAATCAATTTGCCTTCGGCTAAAGATAAGTTGTCTTCAGAGACTTCCCCCGTCAGCTGGCAAGCCATACTTGGCTGATGTTTCTTCAGGATGATTTTATCGCTGTCAGTATAGATTTCCAAGGAATCTTTCACATTGATTTGCAGAGATTTACGCAATTCAATCGGAATGACAACCCTTCCTAAAGCGTCCACTTTGCGAACAATACCCGTTGATTTCATAAAATTGACTCCCCTCAAGAAAATAATATGAATTTCGTCAAGGTTCGACATATACTAGGAATATAGTACCAGTATTGTATATTTGTGTCAATATAAAAAATAAAAATAAATTAGACAATTATTGTTGCATGATGAAGATGTCATAAAGAATCGGCAAGAATCCTCCCGCCAGGTTCGGTAATTTCTCTGCAAATTTCGACGAAATGGCAGTTCTTTAGCCATATCTTTGATTGGAATCGTCTGATAATGGAAATCCTGATGTAAAATAGATACAATAGAATAATAACTGCATGTTTAGTGAAGTAAAAGGAGGCAAAACAAGTGGCGGAAGAAAAGAAAACTTTTTACATAACCACACCAATTTATTACCCGAGCGGTAAGTTGCATATAGGGCATGCGTATTCGACAGTGGCAGGAGATGTCATGGCAAGGTATAAGCGGATGCGCGGTTTTGATGTGATGTATTTGACAGGAACGGACGAGCACGGTCAAAAGATACAGAAAAAGGCCGCCGAAAAAGGCGTAACACCGCAGGAGTATGTCGATGAAATCGTCAGCGGCATCCAGGATCTTTGGAAAAAACTTAAAATCAGCAATGACGATTTTATCAGGACCACTCAAAAGCGCCATGAAGAAGTCGTCCAGAAAGTATTTGATCAGTTAATACAGCAGGGTGATATTTATTTGGACGAATATGAAGGCTGGTATTGTACGTCTTGTGAATCTTTCTTCACTGAACGTCAGCTTGTGGACGGGCATTGTCCCGACTGTGGCGGGCCAGTGGATAAAGTACGGGAAGAGTCCTATTTCTTCAAAATGAGTAAGTATGTCGATAGACTTGTGAAATATTATGAGGATCATCCTGATTTCATTCAGCCAGTGAGCCGGAAAAACGAGATGCTGAACAACTTCATCAAACCTGGCCTGGAGGATTTGGCAGTCTCTCGTACAACGTTTGACTGGGGCGTCAAAGTTCCAGGGGATCCGAAACATGTCGTTTATGTTTGGGTAGATGCTTTGATTAACTATATTTCCGCATTGGGATATGGCACTGAACATGATGAAAAGTTTCAGAAATACTGGCCGGCCAATGTTCATTTGATGAGCAAGGAAATTGTCCGTTTCCATACTATTTATTGGCCGATCATGTTAATGGCATTGGATCTGCCGCTGCCAGAGAAAATTTTTGCGCACGGCTGGATTCTGATGAAAGATGGCAAAATGTCGAAATCCAAAGGGAATGTTGTCGATCCGGTCTCCCTGATCGACCGTTATGGGTTGGATGCGCTTCGTTACTATCTATTGCGGGAAGTACCATTCGGCCATGATGGCGTGTTCACTCCTGAAGGTTTTGTAGAGAGGACAAACTTCGATTTAGCCAATGATCTCGGCAATTTGCTCAATCGTACCGTCGCTATGATCAATAAATATTTTGATGGGGTGATGCCAGCATACACCGCTTCTGAGACAGAAGTTGACAAATCGCTGGAGAGCTTCATTTCCGAGACGGTCGAACAAGTCGAGGAGAATCTGGAAAATATGCAGTTCTCTGTCGCTCTTAGTTCTTTATGGCAACTGATCAGCCGGACGAATAAGTATATCGACGAAACAGAACCTTGGAAGCTTGCGAAAGATGGTGCCAATCAGGAACGGCTTGGTAATGTGATGGCTCATTTGGCAGACTCCCTGCGAGTGATCGGTGTAATGCTGCAGCCATTCATGACAGAGGCGCCTGCTGAGATTTTCCGTCAGCTGGGTATTCAGGATAAGCTGTTGACAGAATGGGACAGTATCTATCGACAAGGCCAAGTGGCATCCGGTAAGGTTGAAAAAGGTAAACCAATTTTTCCTCGGCTTGATGTGGAAGCTGAAATCAAAGCCATTAAAGAAATGATGTCTGGTCCTGCTGCAGATAAGCAAGGGAATGCTGTCGAAACAGCTGAGAAAAAGCCGGAAGTCACGTATGATGATTTTATGAAAATGGACCTGCGTGTTGCAGAAGTTGTCAAATGTGAGAAAATGAAAAACGCTGACAAGCTGTTAAAGTTTCAGCTTGACCTCGGTTCTGAGAAAAGACAAATCATCTCTGGTATAGCAAAGTACTATGAGCCAGAAGAGCTGATCGGTAAAAAAGTGATCTGTATCATTAATTTGAAACCTGTAAAACTACGTGGAGAAATGTCTGAAGGCATGATTTTATCTGGGGAGGATCCAGAAAGCGGAAAATTGGCAGTGGCCATTGCCAATCAGTCATTACCTAACGGTTCAGTTGTAAAATAGCATGCAAAACATCTGTTTCTCCACTTTCCGTGGAGGAGCAGATTATTTTTTACGATCTTTTCATAATGGTACCTGGTTTACCTGAATGGCCTAGACTTGACCACAAACGCAAGCTTTTTCAAAACTTTTGGTATACAGGAAAAGCCTAAATGATCCAAATTTGGAGGTCAGCCGGAAGGGAACATAATGAGGCGAATATGACAAAAAAGGAGCGTTGTCCATGTTATTTGATACACATGTGCATTTAAATGCGAGAGATTTTATGAAAGACAGAGAAGAAGTGATCCATCGGGCTTTCGAAAATGGGGTGAAGTATATGAATGTCGTCGGATTTGACCGTGAAACGATCCCCTTGGCGATTGAAATTGCCGAGCAGTATGAAAATATATACGCATCCGTCGGTTGGCATCCGGTCGATGCTGTAGATATGACAGCGGAAGATCTGAAGTGGATTGAAGAGCTCTCCTTCCATCCCAAAGTGGTCGCTATTGGTGAAATGGGGTTGGATTATCACTGGGATAAGTCACCAAAAGATGTGCAGGAAAAGGTGTTTCGTCAACAAATCAGACTAGCTAAAAAAGTGAATATGCCGATCATTATCCATAACAGAGAGGCGACAGAGGATATCATCCGCATTCTTCAAGAAGAAAATGCTGACGAGGTAGGCGGGATCATGCATTGTTATAATGACGATGTGTCACACGTGCAGGCGTGTCTGGATATGAACTTCTATATTTCCCTCGGTGGTCCTGTCACATTTAAAAATGCGCCCTTGCCGAAAGAAGTGGCTAAACAGGTACCACTTGATCGTCTATTGGTTGAAACCGATGCGCCATTTTTAGCTCCGCACCCTAATCGTGGGAAAAGAAATGAACCTGCCTATGTGAAATTAGTAGCTGAACAAATCTCTTTACTCCGTGAAATGAATTTTGCCACTTTAAGTGAGCAGACAACAAAAAATGCCAGGAACATTTTTAAGCTTGGATGATGGTTAAATCGTTTGAAATGGAAAAAAATGTTAATTTTTTTCAACTGAAATGTCGTTCATATTACAAGAAAAAAACATACATGGATAATATGCATAAAATCCTTTTATATCAACGGTTTAAAGTGGACAAAACAAAATAAAATTTTTGGCAGGACTTGCTAAATGTAACCAAACTGTAATTAAACCGTAATCGTAATAGCTTTGACAGTGCCATAAGTCTGTTTATATAATCAACACGATTAAAGGAGGCAATGTGCATGCGAATTTTTCTAAAGCAATTGTTCGCGTCAAAGCTGAAAATTACGATTTCCAGTCTTGGGATTATTGCATTATTGGCATTCTCGGGAATCATGATTTTTCAGATGACAAAGGTTGAAGTGGCTTTTGCGGAAGACGGGGAAGAAAAAATTATCCAAACACATGCAAAAACAGTTGCTGAACTTCTTGAAGAATTGAACATTACACCAGGGGAACATGACGCCTTGTCACACCGGTTGAACGAGAAGCTTGCAAACGGCATGAATATTGCATTCACAACTGGAAAAGACGTCACATTAACAATAGACAATCAAGATCAACATTACATAACTACAGCAGGAACAGTCGGCGAGTTTTTGCAAAACGAAGGGTTGCAGCTATCTTCGCATGATGAGGCGACATTTGAAGAATCAGATGAAATTGAAGATGGCATGCATTTGAAGTTGGCTAAAGCTTTTCAGATCATCATCAATGATGGCGGTAAAAAAAGAAAAGTATGGGCCACTGCAAACCAAACTTATGGGCAGGTACTCGCAGATAATGACATAGCATACAAGAATAACAGCGATGACAAAATGAATAATAAGCTGGATGACCATGTGAAAAAAGGCAAGGATCTCACTATCACACGCATTGCTTATGCGTATAAAGAGAAAGAGATCACTGAACCATTCGATACGGTCAAGAAATATGACGACAGTATTGACAAAGGCACAGAGAAAGTCACACAAGCTGGCAAAAATGGTCTTAGTAGGGTTAAATACAGGGTGATGAAGAAAAACAATAAGCATGCGGATAAGGAAATGGTCTCTAAAGAAACATTGAGGCAGACGCAAAACAAGATTATCGTCATTGGAACAAAGGAACCTGAAGCAACGGTGGCACAAATGAGCAACAAGCCGGAAAACGTCAAAAACAGTGAAGAGAAAAAGCCGGAATCAGCTGCTAGTAGCAATAACAATACAAAAAAAGTTCAAGCAGCTAGTGAACGGACGGAGCCATCGGCTTCCAAAAAAACGCTTACCATGTCTGCTAGCGCGTATACCGCCAATTGTGGCGGCTGCTCGGGTTTTACAGCGACAGGAATAAATCTGAAATCAAATCCAAATGCGAAGGTGGTTGCTGTGGACCCTAGCGTTATTCCGCTTGGTACAAAAGTATGGGTGGAGGGTTATGGGGTCGCAGTTGCAGGAGATACAGGCGGCTCCATTCAAGGAAACCGTATCGATTTGCATGTGGCGTCAAGCAGCCAGGCACATGCTTTTGGCACACGCACAGTAACCGTAAAAATTTTAGATTGAATGAAATATATGCTCTTGCCATGTTATAGTGGTGAGAGCATATTCTATTTTAAAATCTTTTATTGTCTGATAAATTAACATACATTACCACTGAAAAAGTAATCCTTTAGAAAAAACACTGCATTTCTCAAGGGTTTTTCGCGCTAGCAGGTGATTCGGCAAGATTGACCAGATGGTGATAGAGAAGAGGAAGATTGGTGAAAATCAAAGAAATCATCGTTGTGGAAGGAAAAGATGATACAGTGAAAATAAAAGCAGCTGTCGATGCTGATACTATTGAGACCAATGGTTCTGCTATCGACAGGGAGACATTGGATCGGATCCGCCATGCAAAGGAAAAACGCGGTGTGATCATTTTTACGGATCCAGATTACCCTGGTCAGCGCATCCGAAGCCTGATTGAACAGGCTGTGCCAGGATGTAAACATGCCTTCTTAACCAAAGCACAAGCCCGCGCAAAACGTCCTAAAGGGAAAAGCCTTGGCATCGAACATGCTACGGCAGAGGCTATCCGCCATGCGTTGCAGGGTGTATATGAACCAGGGGAGGAACGCGTGAGTGATATCACCCAGGATGATTTGCTTGCTTTAGGCCTTGTAGGGGGCACGGGATCAAGCAACCGCCGCAAACAAATCGGAGAAATGCTGAAGATCGGGGATACTAATGGCAAGCAACTGTTGAAACGGCTGCAAATGTTTCAAATTACAAAGACACAGCTGGCAGAAGCCGTCGATTCGCTAAAACAGGAGGACCACCATGACTGATAAACGTTTTATAGCAACACCGAGCAGAACAAAAGAAATACTTCAGAAATATCACTTCACATTCAAAAAAAGCTTGGGACAAAATTTCCTGGTGGATGCGAATATTTTGGTGAATGTCATGAAAAAAGCAGGTATTGATAAAAAATGTGGAGCAATTGAAATCGGTCCCGGCATAGGTGCGTTGACGGAGCAGCTTGCCATCCATGCCGATCAGGTCGTGGCATTCGAAATTGACCAGCGTCTGTTGCCGATTTTGAAAGATACCCTGCAGGATTATGAGAATGTCCATATTATTCATGAAGATATTTTAAAAGCAGATATCCAATCGGTGATGGGTGATCACTTCCATCCTGGGCAGCCTGTGCATGTGGTGGCGAATTTACCCTATTACATCACGACACCAATTTTGATGAAGCTCCTGCAGCAGCATTTACCTATCACCAGCTTGACGGTCATGATGCAAAAGGAGGTGGCCGACAGGATGGCAGCTGAGCCCAATTCCAAAAGCTATGGTTCACTCAGTATCGCTGTGCAATACTATACAACGGCTAAAGTATTGGCAAATGTTCCCAAGACTGTTTTTATGCCGCAGCCCAATGTAGACTCCAGTATACTTCAGCTGACGATGCGTGAGACATCACCGGTGATGGTAAACGATGAGACGTACTTTTTTCAATTTGTCCAGGCCTGTTTTGCGCAGCGAAGAAAAACATTGCGCAACAATCTTATTTCTTTCTTCAAACAACGTATGCCAAAAGAAAAAGTGGAAGAGGTGCTGCAGCAATCAGGCATTGATGGCGGCAGAAGAGGTGAATCACTGCATATGGAGGAATTCGCTTCACTTGCCAATACTTTTTGGAAGAAAGAACAACAAATCGTCTGATGCTGAAAAAACAACCAGCGGACTCCTGTAAAGCACGCTGCCCGCACGATTTGGGCCATGCACGCATTATTCTAATCGCACATAGTGTATGGTATTAAGCCTAAGAATGGCGAGCGGGGTGGAATAATGAAGGCTGTAGATGCTTTTTCTGCAGGTGAATTGGTTACCAGGATTTCTCACCAGCATGATTTGCTTTTTCGCGTCGCCTCTATGAAACAAAACCAAGCAGTATTACATGGTGAAGATATGCGTTTGCTTGCCGATGCACCGTTGGAAGACTTGGTTAAAATACAAGCAAGAGATTTGATCAAACGCGAAAAGAAACAGAAAGAGAAAGAAGACTATTCCTTTCGTCTATTCCGTCAGGACTACCAGCTGATGAAGGAAAAGCGTGATTACCAGGCAAGTGACGGTTATCAGTATGCCCAATACTTTCAGCTTCCTGCCAATGTTCTCCATTTGGATGGGGATCAAATGTATTTGCGTAAATGCATTGAACTTTATCAGCGGATTGGTCTGCAGGTACATGGTGTGCACATTCATGAAAAAGACATGCCGCTTCGCATTGGGGAATTGGTAAAGAAGATTCAGCCAGACATTATTGTCATCACAGGTCATGACTCTTATTCAAAAGGAAAAGGTGAAAAAAATGATTTGCGGGCATACCGGCATTCAAGATATTTCGCGGAAACCGTCCGTGAAGCGAGGGCAATCGCTCCGAATCTGGATCAACCGGTCATATTTGCAGGTGCATGCCAATCTCATTTCGAGTCTTTGATCAGAGCGGGAGCCAACTTTGCAAGCTCACCACTGCGTGTGAATATCCACGCCCTTGATCCGGTTTATATCGTCGCCAAGATAGCATATACACCATTTATGGAAAAGGTAAATGTATGGGATGCCCTTCGCAATACATTGACCAAAGACAAGGGTCTGGGAGGGATTGAAACGAAGGGGATGCAGCGTACAGGCATGCCGTATATGCTGGAAGAAGAAGAGATGAAGCAAGATGATGAAGAAGAGAATATCAATTTGGGTGAATAGAAAAATACTGTCTTCATCCGGAGCCAGAGCCAGAACCGTCCAGTCATATGTATATTATTTGTACATTGACGGTCGGAAGAAGGTCTGGCTTTTTTTCGCTGGAATAGCCTCAAGCCGTAAAAAATAAAAACGAGACATACACAGAGTAATGCTGCGAAAATATAAGCTAAAACATGCAAAAGCATACATAATTTGTTAACAACTGAAAATAATATGAGAGAACTTAGTATTTTGTTGTTGACATTAAAAACCATACCTTGTTATAATATATGTTTTTATTTGACTTTAAAACAAGCATGTGGTATAGTTAAAACAGTGAGGTGGAGTGTAGTGGCTAAAACATTACTCGAAATTAAGCATGGTCTTGAAGGTCAGATAGGCAAGCGATTGCGTTTGCGCGCAAACGGCGGCAGAAGAAAGACAGTCGAGCGAAATGGTGTACTGGCAGAAACGTATCCTGCTGTTTTCATCGTCGAACTTGATCAGGACGAGAACTCATTCGAACGTGTTTCATACAGCTATACAGATGTTTTGACCGAAACGGTTGAATTAAGCTTCATCGATGAACGACATAAAAAAGCTGTTTCCGAGTAGCGAAGCGATTTGCTGCTCGTGTTTTTTACCTGATTTTATTTGAAAATTCCGCATATAAAGGTGTTAATTTTTCCTTTTTTGTATACATATGGTGAGGGTATTTCATTGCGTTACACATAAACTAAGTATGTCGTAAAGACGCATCTGCAGAAAGGGGAGATTCTTTCATGGCCAGACGTGGGATAATGTCGGAGCAGTTGAAAGAAGAGATAGCAAAGGAAATGGGTATTTACGACACGGTGCAGAAAGAAGGATGGGGCGGCATCAGAGCAAGAGATGCCGGGAATATGGTCAAAAGAGCGATTGAAATAGCGGAAGAAAGTATGAAACAAGGCAGATCCTAATCAGATCTGCCTTGTTTTTCTGTGATTCGAATACATAATACTTTTGGTAATCATGAATGACAAAGCAGACAACCGATTTCACAAATTGTAAACAGGGCATATTTTAACCCACTGCAACCGGACAAGGAATCAGGCTGTGAATCACTTCCACCTTCTATCCGCTATCAGTCGCCTCACCTTTTTGAATGTGATACAATCTCTTTATATAAAGTAGGTGACGGATATGGCTGTTTTTGAAAAAGCACCAGCAAAAATCAATCTTTCTCTCGATGTTTTATATAAACGCCCGGATGCTTATCATGAGGTCGCCATGATTATGACTTCGATTGATTTATATGACCATATTGAACTTACACCTATACAGTCGGATAGGATCGAGGTCACATTATACAGCAGATATGTGCCAAATGATGAGCGGAATTTAGCATATAAAGCTGCAAAAGTGTTTAAAGAGCGATACAGGATAAGAGCTGGCGTGCATATAAATATTGAAAAAAACATTCCTGTCAGCGCGGGGCTCGGAGGAGGCAGCACTGACGCAGCTGCTGTTCTGCGGGGGTTGAATGAAATGTGGCAAGTGGGTGCTTCCTTGCATGAACTTGCAGAACTGGGTGGCGTCATTGGTTCAGATGTCCCGTTTTGTGTGTATGGGCATACTGCCATTGCTACTGGAAGAGGAGAAAAAATCAGGCATTTGCCTTCGCCTGTTCCCTGCTGGGTGATATTAGCAAAACCGGATATTGGAGTATCGACAGGAACTGTTTTTAGGCATGTGGATTTGAAATATATCAGACATCCGAATACAGAAAAAATAATGGCTTCCCTGTACCATGGCGATTTCATGCAGCTTTGTGAAAATATCGGCAATGCACTGGAAACAACAACGATGGGATTGCATCCGGAAGTGCAATACATCAAAGAGAAGATGGTGCAAGCCGGTGCGGCAGGGGCATTGATGAGCGGCAGCGGGCCGACCATTTACGGGCTTGTACAGCAGCAAGGTAAAGCGCAGAGAATTTATAATGGCATGCGTGGTTTTTGCCAGGAAGTCTTCATGGTGCGTACCCTTGTCTGACCTTGCTTAAAAGGGAATAATAGTGGTATATTAAATGCACGAATAGTTGTATGACTTAGAGGTGTGGCAATGAAACGTTTCAATCGGATCGCAGCAATGATGAACTATTTGCTGGAACATCCCAGAACCCAGGTGAACCTGGAATATTTTGTGAAAAAATATGATGTCTCCAAGGCAACTGCCAGTGATGATCTCAATGTTGTCGACAGCACGTTCCAGGAAGAAGGCTTGGGAAAGCTGAGACGTGTCATCGGTCCTTCTGGTGGTATCCAGTATATTCCGGAGCTGAGCGCGGAGAAAAGCTTGGAATATGTAGAGAGTCTTTGCAGCAATCTGTCGGACCCTACCCGCATACTGCCTGGTGGATATTTGTATATGACAGATATTTTGGGTGATCCTTTCTGTGTACGAAAGATCGGCCAGATTATTGCATCTGTATTTGCAGATAAGCAAATTGATGTGGTCATGACAGTGGAAACTAAAGGTATCCCGATTGCTTATGCAGTCGCATCGTTTTTAAATGTTCCTGTCATTATTGTGCGGCGTGATCCTAAAGTGACGGAAGGATCCTCTGTCAGCATCAATTACGTTTCCGGATCCTCCCGGAAAATCCAGACAATGGTCATGACAAAAAGAAGCCTGCGTGAAAATATGCGTGTATGTATCGTTGACGATTTTATGAAGGCAGGAGGAACCATCAATGGCATGATCAGTCTTGTGGAGGAATTCGAAGCAGAAACTGCGGCGATTGCTGTACTGGCGGAAGCGGATGATGAGGAAGAAGACAGGGTAATCGAAAATTACACTTCTTTGATAAAAATTTCCAATGTCGATATCAGACACAAAAAAATCAATGTACAGCCAGGGAATTTTTTGACAGATAAGAAATTATCATTGGAATAACGGACAAGCATTCCCTAGTTCGTTAGCGAACACGATAGAGTCTCCTTTAGGGACTCTTTTTTTGTGAGGTAATGTTTGTTAAAATCAGCAAACTTCGATGTGTAGTTGGTCTTATTTCTACCATTTTCAAAAAAGTAAGTATAAATTTAAACTTTTTTCAAAATTAAGCAGGATTTCCAATTCTTTTGTAGAACATGTATAATAGGTTCTTTTTTTTGGCAGTGGAAGACATGAAAAAATTCTTGTTTCCTGCTGCATAAGTACAGCTAAGTCATACATCATAGGCTTGCTGAATGCCAAGATTAAAAAAGGGGTGAAACAGCATGGAAGTAACTGACGTCAGACTGCGCCGTGTCCATTCTGAAGGAAGAATGCGGGCGATTGCCTCAATTACACTTGATCAAGAGTTTGTGGTCCATGATATTCGGGTGATTGATGGGAATAATGGTCTATTTGTGGCTATGCCGTCTAAACGTACTCCAGATGGAGAATTCAGAGATATTGCGCATCCGATCAATTCTAATACACGGGGTAAGATCCAAAACGCTGTATTAGAAGCGTACAGCCAAGCGGGTGAGCAAGAGGTAGAATATGAGGAAGCGGGCGCTTCCTGAATATGGGCATCCAGAGGTCTAATCTTATCGCAGATTAGCTCTCTTTTTTTATAGGTAAGAGAGAATGACCTCTTGCAAAATCTCCTTCTGACACGGAGGGCAGCTGTTCTTCGCCAACCCCTTATTTTGCAGTAAAGCGAAATGGGAGAGGACACAGGTTAAAATGGTTATTTTACGCAGCAGCGACAGCCTCTCTTTTTATGGAAGTACAGTTTTAATTAAGAAACGTGCGACTTTGTTATAGAATTACAGGTACGGTAAAAAATCACTGTTAACTATTGAAATAGGGATTTTTTTGATATATATTCGTAAGTGTTGCCATTTTTTATGATGGCATTGAATTTACACTAGTCAGTATACATAGTTTAGAAAAGGCTATTGAGATAAATCCACTCGAAGGAGGTGGGATCTGATTGTTTTAAAGCGGATTACGGTTAGTGTGTGCTTTGGAATGATCAGGCTTCATCATGAAAAAACATTATGCAATTGTGCTTGCTGCAGGACAGGGAACAAGAATGAAATCCAAATTGTACAAAGTCCTGCATCCAGTGATGGGTGTGCCGATGGTGAAGCATGTACTGCATGCCATCAAAGGTGCGGGGATGGATGAAATTGTGACAATTGTCGGTCATGGAGCTGAAGAAGTCCAGGCCTATATCGGCGAGGAAAGTGAATTTGCCGTCCAGGAAGAACAACTGGGAACCGGGCATGCTGCTGTCCAAGCGGGCTCACTTTTAAAAGGAAAAGCTGGTACGACGCTAGTTGTGTGCGGAGACACACCACTGATCGAGCAGGAAACGTTTCAAAAACTGATTGCCCATCATGAAAAATCAGGTGCCAAAGCGACCATTCTGACGACAGAAATGCCTGATCCTGCTGGCTATGGCCGAGTTGTGCGCGATGCAAAGAATGAAGTGGAAAGAATTGTGGAGCATAAAGATGCAAGTGAGAAAGAACATCGCATCAAAGAGATAAACACAGGTACATACTGTTTTGACAACGAGGCATTATTTACCGCTTTGGAGAATTTGTCCAACGATAATGCGCAGGGTGAATATTACTTGACTGACGTGATTGGCATTCTGAAACAGGCAGGAAAAAAAGTAGAAGCATACGTCACCCCTGATGCAGATGAAACCCTTGGTGTCAATGACCGAATTGCGTTAGCGGAAGCTGAACAAACAATGAAAAAACGTACAAACATAAAACACATGAAGAATGGTGTGACAATCATTGACCCGGATAATACCTACATCGATCCGCGTGCATGCATTGAATCTGATGTGACTGTATACCCTGGAAGTATCATCCGTGGAGATTCTGTGATTAAGTCAGAAGCTGTAATCGGTCCAAATACCGAAATCAGCAATTGTCATGTCGGCAGCGGGACAGTAGTGAAGCACAGTGTTGCAGCTGACAGCCTTATTGGAGAGAATGTCCAAATAGGTCCTTTTGCACATATCAGACCGGAATCGGAAATCGGCAACCACGTGAAAATTGGTAATTTCATGGAAATCAAAAAAGCCAAACTTGGCGAGAATAGTAAGTTCTCGCATTTGAGCTATATCGGAGACGCACATGTAGGAAGCAATGTGAACATCGGTTGTGGTACAATAACAGTGAACTATGATGGCAAAAACAAGTATTTGACCACTATTGAAGATGATGCATTCATCGGATGCAATTCAAACTTGGTAGCTCCTGTTACTGTAGGAAAAGGGTCTTACGTAGCAGCAGGATCAACGATCACAAAAGATGTACCTGCAGAGGCGCTGTCGATTGCACGCAGCAGACAGTCAAATAAAGAAGGCTATGCCACCAGATTAAAGAATCGAAAAAAAGACTAACGGAGGGTATTATTCATGGCATCTACTTACAAAGACAAGTCTTTGAAAGTATTAACGTTAAATTCAAATCGCAAATTGGCTGAGGACATCGCCAGCCACATTGGAACAACACTGGGAAAATGCACTGTATCGAGTTTTAGTGATGGAGAAATTCAAATCAACATCGAGGAGAGCGTCCGTGGTTATGATGTATATGTCATACAATCAACTTGTTCGCCGGTGAACAAGCATATCATGGAACTGCTCATCATGATTGATGCCTTGAAACGTGCCTCCGCAAAAACAATTAATATCGTAATGCCATATTATGGCTACGCAAGACAAGATAGAAAAGCGAGATCAAGAGAGCCTATTACAGCAAAATTGATTGCGGATCTGCTGCAGACTGCTGGCGCAAGCCGTGTCATTTCCTTGGATTTGCATGCACCGCAAATCCAAGGATTCTTTGACGTACCGATAGATAATTTACAGGCAGAGCCGTTGCTCTCGAATTATTTTGAGGCAAAAGGATTGGATGACGTCGTCGTGGTATCGCCGGATCATGGCGGTGTGACACGTGCAAGAAAAATGGCGGACAGGCTTAAAACGCCGATCGGCATCATTGATAAAAGACGCCCGCGGCCGAATGTTGCTGAAGTCATGAATATTATCGGAAAAATCAAAGGAAAAACAGCTATCCTGATCGATGATATTATCGATACTGCAGGCACCATCACTCTTGCAGCCAATGCGCTAATTGAAAGTGGAGCCAAAGAAGTGTATGCTTGTTGTACACACCCGGTGTTGTCGGGACCAGCGATTGAAAGGATTGCCAATTCCAAGATTAAGGAACTGGTAGTGACTAATACAATTCCGCTCCCTGAAGAAAAATTGATCGACAAGGTTACACCGCTATCCATCGCACCATTAATTGGAGAGGCAATCATCCGTGTGCACGAAAAGAAATCAGTTAGTAAATTGTTTGAATAATATCCGTTGATGTGGTTTGGCCCGGCTGCCATACAGCCTTTCTTATTTGACAGTGCACATAACGATGTTTAAATCGGTATATTTTAGGGAATCTAATGTATTGAACGTTTTTGCTGTATCGCGTATGAATTCATGTTGGAGAGAAAAGCTCTAGCGCCCGTTCAGAAATGTACAAACCGGAAAGCTTCTGGGGTCTGCGAATACTCGCCCCACCGTAAAGATTTGCATGAGATAAAGGAAACACGATAAGCTGAAAGCGAATCGGTGTTGACTTGTCGTAGAAGGAAGCTTGAAATTTACTCGTTGCTGGGTGCTAAAGCTGGACATTCTAAAATAAATAAACCTGTAAACAGGGTTATGATTAATGGAGGATGATTTCATGGCAACAACATTGAAAGCAGTAAAAAGAGAAGATCATAAAGGTTCAGCTACAAGAAAATTACGGTTAAATGGACAAGTTCCAGGCATTGTTTATGGCAAAGAAAAAGGAAATACTTCCATTTCGCTGGACAGTTTGGAGTTGATCAAAGCAGTCCGCGATGATGGGCGTAACGCGATATTCAAGCTGGCAGTAGACAGCGGACAGCCGTTGGAAGTGATGCTGCATGACTATCAGATGGAACCTATCAAAGATGAGCTGGTCCATGTGGACTTTTACATCGTTGACATGAAAGAAGAAATGGATGTGGAAGTCGCTTTAGTACTTACAGGGGAAGCCCCTGGCGCAAAAACGGGCGGAGTTTTACAGCAGCCGCTGTATGAGCTTCAAGTAAGGGCTAAGCCGAAAAATATACCGGAAGAAATAACTGTAGATGTTTCACAGTTGGAAGTCGGAGATTCTATTTCTGTCGCCGACTTGCCGATATCGGATAAATATGAAATCACTGATGATCCGGATACAACGATTGCAACTGTTCTCGCTCCTGATACAATTGAAGATGTAGAGGAAGCTCCATCAGAAAATGATGAGCCGGAATTAGTTGATCCGGATGCAGAAGGAAAAAAATAATGCAAGAAATGCAGCAACCCTCCCGAAAAACGGGAGGGCTTGTTCTGCATGAACACGAAATAGAAGAGGAAGAAATAAATGAAATGTATTGTTGGTTTAGGTAACCCAGGCAGGAAATACCAGCAAACCCGGCATAATATCGGGTTCATTACAATCGATGAATTGCTTCATAGAAACCAATGGCAACTGGAAAAAGAAAAGTTCAATGGATGCTACACTATTCAGCATTTGGAGGGTGAAAAAGTACTTTTGCTGAAACCGCTGACGTTCATGAATCTGTCTGGAGAAGCAATACGCCCGTTGTTAGAATACTATGATATTTCCACAGAAGATCTGCTTGTGGTTTATGATGATTTAGATTTGCCGACTGGGAAGGTAAGACTTCGCCAAAAAGGCGGGCATGGCGGTCATAATGGTATTCGTTCGACAATTGACCAGTTGAAAACGAAGGATTTCAATCGTCTCCGTATTGGCATTGGAAGACCGGCTAACGCTATGCCTGTTGTGGATTATGTATTAGGCAAATTTCAAAAAGATGAATTGGATCGTGTTGTCAGCGGTATCAAACACGCTGCGGACGCATGTGAGGCATGGATGAAAAAGCCTTTTGCGCAGGTTATGAATGAATACAATCAGTAGACGCAATCCGAATGTGCAGTCTTGAATGCCCCTTGTCTTCATATGTATAATTAACCCCTTTTCGGTTAAGCTATAAAAATAGCTGAATCGAGGAGGATATGATACAATATGGCAATTGTCTATTCGTGCAGGCATTGTAAGCATGTCATCGGAAAAATACAAAACGAGGAAGCGGATATATCGATGCTAGGGTGGGATCGTCTCTCAGCTGCTGACAAAGAGTCCATGATCCAATATCAAGATAATGGCGACATCCAGATACAAACGATTTGCGAAAACTGTCAGCAATCACTAATCAAAAATCCGCATTATCATGAGCTGGATTTTTTCATACAATAACAGGTTCTTCAGGAGCTTAGCTTTGGTTGCGCAACCAAAGCATTTTTGCGCTATGCCTCACGGATTTAAACAGGGATAGTTGTTTTAATATTATGAAAACCAAAATGAAAGCAATCCATACTGATAGCAATTTTTAAGCATCTTGAGATGCAGGTTTTAATGGGGGATTGAAATGGAAGGCATTAATCAATATTTACGTTCAAAAGAGGATATCCGTTCAATTTTGGAAGGAATTGAAAGCGGTATGGGCGAACAGATGGTGGCAGGTCTTGCCGGATCTGCACGTTCACTGCTCGTTTCCATCATACAGGAATCCAGCAATCGCCCGATATTGCTGATTACTTATCAATTGGCACAAGCTCAGCAGCTTTATGATGATCTGTCTGTCTTTGCGGGCAGTGAAGATATTCACTTATATCCAGTCAATGAGATGATCGCGTCAGAAATCGCTGTTGCAAGTCCCGAATTGAAGAGTCAGCGGATAGAGGCATTGACGGAATGGACCCAACGGAAATCGGGAATTTTGATCGCTCCTGTAGCAGCGGTCAAACGTTTACTCCCACCAATGGCTTACTGGGAAAAATACCAGCTTGATTTTACTGTTGGAAATGATATTGCGGTCGACACCTATTTGAATGCATTGGTCGACATGGGTTATACACATGCATCTATGGTGACATCACCCGGAGAATTCAGTCGCCGGGGAGGCATCATCGATATCTATCCGGTGACTGAGGAGCACCCGATTCGCATCGAATTATTCGATGAAGAAGTCGATTCTATCCGATACTTTGATGCGGAGACTCAAAGATCGCTTGAACAACTGAAAGAAATTACTGTAGGTCCTGCAACAGAGCTGTTATTATCCAAGGAAGATATTTTATCCGCTACCCAGAAGCTGGAAGAGGCGCTTGCTGCGACATTGCAAAAGCGAAAATCTTCGGAAGAAAAACAAATTCTATCAGAAACGATTGAGCAGGATCTTAGTCGTATGAAAGATTTTGAACATTTTCAGGAGATGAACAAATATATCGGTTTTCTTTATGATAAGCCGGCTAGTTTGCTAGATTACCTATCAAATGACGGACTGGTCATTTTGGATGAAATGGGCCGGATTCAAGAATCAGCACAAAATCTAGACCATGAGGAAGCGGAATGGTACAGCAGTTTACTGGAGAGCAGTAAAATGGTGAAGGACAGTCGTTTTTCTTTTGACTGGCAAACTGTTATGGATAAAATGTCGGGGAACAGGCGGATTTATCTATCCGTTTTTTTGCGGCATATTCCGAACACAAGCCCACAGAATATCATTAACTTATCAGGAAGAGTCATGCAGGATTTTCATGGCCAAATGCACTTATTTAAGAGTGAGTTAAAGCGCTGGGAAAAAAGCGGTGATTCTGTCGTTATTTTAGTAAGAGATGAAGAGCGGATGGAAAAAGTCCAATCCATTTTACAGGACTATCAAATAGAGGCAGATATATCAAAAAACTTACATCTCCCTGTTGAAAAGCCGACAATCACGATTGGCAATATTTCTTCAGGGCTTGAGATGCCGATCCACAAGCTTGCAGTTATCACGGAAAATGAATTGTTTAAAAAGCAAATGAAACGTCCGCGAAAGCGACAGAAGATGTCCAATGCTGAAAGAATCAAAAATTACCAGGAACTGAAAGTCGGCGATTATGTCGTCCATGCCAACCACGGCATCGGGCGCTATTATGGTGTAGAAACCTTGGATGTAGCCGGGCGTCACAAAGATTATATGTTAATCAAATATGCAGGCGATGATAAGCTTTTTGTGCCAATCGATCAAATAGACCTTGTACAAAAATTCGTCGGTTCAGAAGGAAAAGAGCCCAAACTATATAAACTTGGCGGCAGTGAATGGACGAAAGTCAAACGTAAAGTACAATCCTCTGTAGAAGATATCGCTGATGATCTGATTAAGTTGTATGCGGAGCGGGAAGCACAAAAAGGGTTTGCATTTAGTGAAGACGGTGAGCTGCAACGCGAATTCGACAGCTCCTTTGCTTATCAGGAGACAGAGGACCAGCTGCGATGCATTGAAGAAATCAAACAAGACATGGAAAGAGAACGTCCGATGGACAGACTGCTTTGCGGGGATGTCGGATATGGAAAGACAGAGGTTGCCATACGCGCTGTTTTCAAGGCAGTTGCCGATGGAAAACAAGTGGCTGTATTGGTTCCTACAACCATACTGGCACAACAGCATTATGAGACATTTCGCGAGCGCTTCATGGATTATCCTATCAATATCCATCTTTTAAGCCGTTTCCGTACACAAAAGCAGCAAAAAGAAACAAAAAACGGTCTGGAGAATGGTTCAGTCGATATTGTGATTGGCACGCACCGCATTCTTTCCAAAGACATCCATTACAAGGACCTTGGTTTACTTATCGTGGACGAAGAGCAGCGTTTTGGTGTAAAGCATAAAGAGAAAATCAAGCAAATGAAAACGAATGTCGATGTGCTGACGCTGACAGCCACGCCAATCCCACGGACATTGCATATGTCAATGCTTGGGGTAAGAGATTTATCGGTTATTGAAACGCCGCCGGAAAACCGTTTTCCAATCCAAACCTATGTGTTGGAATATAACCCCATCCTTGTCCGTGAGGCCATCGAAAGGGAAATGGCACGAAACGGTCAGGTATTTTTCTTATATAATCGTGTCGAAAGCATTGATAAAATTGCGCGTGATATCGGCATGCTCGTACCGGAGGCTAAGATTGCGATTGCCCATGGCCGAATGAATGAGACTGAACTGGAAAATGTCATGATCGGGTTTTTGGAAGGAGAATTTGATGTTCTGGTAAGCACAACTATTATCGAAACTGGCGTGGATATTCCCAATGTCAATACACTAATCGTTTATGATGCGGATCACATGGGGCTGAGCCAGCTTTACCAGCTTCGCGGACGTGTCGGACGATCCAACCGGGTGGCATATGCTTATTTTACCTATCGAAAGGATAAGGTGCTCACGGAGGTTGCTGAAAAACGCTTGCAGGCCATTAAGGAATTCACTGAACTTGGTTCTGGCTTCAAGATTGCAATGCGGGACTTGTCCATTCGTGGTGCTGGAAATCTGCTTGGCTCTCAACAGCATGGTTTTATCGACTCTGTCGGCTATGATATGTATTCACAAATGCTTAAAGAAGCGATTGATGCGCGCAAAGCCGGAAAAGATATTGAAGCAGCGACACCTTTTGAACCCGAAATCTCTTTGAAAGTGGATGCTTATATTCCAGAAGAATATATTGCTGATGAAAAGCAGAAAATCGACATGTACAAAGCTATCCAGAATATCGCATCCGAAAAGGACGCTACAGAGCTGGAAGGCGAGTTGCTGGATCGGTTCGGAGACTTTCCAGAGGAAGTAAGCAATTTATTGGCAGTATCCAAATTGCGCTGGATTGCGAAAGAACAAAAAGTAGCTACGATTGTGGAGAAAAAAGATAAAATTGAACTGTTGCTCACTGCAGAAAGAAGCAGTCATATCGATGGCGCGAAATTATTTGAGCTGGCCAATGAATACGGACGCAATATCCAGCTAGGCACGGAGAACAGCCAGTTGAAAATCACGTATCGTTCTTCTGCTAACAAAGCTACACAGCGGTATGATGTCATTCAAAAATTCATGGCTGATTTGGAAAAAGTTGACCGTGATTCATAGAAATTGCCAATTTCATGCATACTTCCCGATGCTTGATTTATACTACTTAACACAAATGGTGTTTTTTTCCCAAATAGAAAGAAACAGGCAAGCAGGCCAGTAACCGGGCATAACAATCGCTTATGATCTTGGATTCGCTAAGCTGATAGTGAACGCCTTTGTTACAAATGCAGTAAGGGAAAGGGTTCTTATACTTTCCTTTCTGCCAAAAAACACCAAACGTGTTGTTTTGCTTCGAAGTGCACAACTAGCAAACATCGTAGAGATCATCATCGGAAAGTGAGGCTTTATAACATGAAAGCAACAGGAATAGTCAGACGCATTGATGATTTGGGCAGGGTGGTTGTACCAAAAGAAATCAGAAGAACATTGCGTATTCGTGAAGGGGATCCTTTGGAGATTTTCATTGATCGTGAAGGTGAGGTCATTTTGAAGAAATACTCCCCGATCCATGAATTAGGAAGTTTTGCACAAGAATATGCAGAGGCTTTATTTGATTCACTCCATTTTCCAACATTGATTTGTGATCGGGATGAGATTATCGCTGTCAGTGGGGAATCCAAAAAAGATTATTTGAACAAACCTATCGGCAAACAACTTGAACAGACAATGGAAAGCCGCAATGCAGAGACCCAAACGGAAAAAACGGGGATTGAAATAGTTGAAGGAAAAGAAGTGGATTTGACTGGATACACAATTTGTCCAATCATCGCAAGCGGTGATCCAATTGGCTGTGTCATGATGTTTTCCAAGGAAGGGAATGCTGTGGGTCAAACGGAACAAAAAGTTGTGGAGACAGCAGCAAGCTTTTTAGCGAAACAAATGGAATAAAGCTATAAATAGACAAGCCATAAACCGGAGTCTTCCGGTTTATGGCTTTCCTTGTATTATATATACCAAACAAAGAACGGTTTATTCCGTAAAGCAATATGAGGTGCCGGCATGATAGTTGCTTTTCTATTGGCAGCCCTATGAGGAGATCACAGAAACACCAAAAATGAGATCGCCAAGTGTGCTATAATGAGACTAAATTTTCATTAGATTGGATAAGACATTTTTATGCATAAACATGACACGAATACTTTCGTCAGAGGTGCATTGCTTTTGGCGCTGGCAGGTTTTATCAGCAAGGTACTCAGCGCTGGCTATCGCATACCATTACAAAATCTCACTGGTGATATCGGATTCTATATTTATCAGCAAGTCTACCCCATTTTAGGTATAGCCACGGCTTTGGCATTGTATGGCTTCCCTGCCGCAGTATCCAAAATCGCTGCTGAAAAAAGAGCTGCCGGCAAAACACTATCTTTTGCCAACTTTTTCGCACCTGTCGGAATGATTTTGTTTGTATTCAATGGCGCAATTTTTTTGATGCTATGGACGCAGGCAGATATATTTGCCGAATGGATTGGCGACCGCAGGCTGGTTCCGGCTTATAAACTGGCTGGTTTCATATTCCTGCTGCTGCCACTTCCTGCTATACTGCGTGGCTGGTTCCAAGCTCAGGAAGATATGAAACCGACAGCATTTTCTCAGGTTATCGAGCAATTGGTGCGTGTCGGTATTATCATCACAGCTGCAATTTGGATCGCAAAAGGAAATGCCGATCTGTATCATATCGCTTCTGCGGCCGGAATAGCCGCTATATGTGGTGGTGCTGCAGCTGTGATAGTGCTGTTTACATTTTATCGAAGAAGTAAAATGCCACCAGCTGTAACAATCACGGAGAAAATTGATTGGAATGGTTATTTTCATTCGATACTATTGTTTGGTATTGTGCAAGCCTTGACACATATGGTTCTGCTGATTATCCAGTTTGCCGATACGTTCACATTGCTTCCTGGTTTGATGGATCACGGGTTTTCCAAACTGGAGGCGATGGAGGAGAAGGGAATTTTTGACCGCGGGCAGCCGCTGATCCAATTTGGTATGGTGATGGGTTCTTCATTTGCTCTCGCCCTTGTCCCAAATATGGCTAAGTCACGTTTGCAGGAACATGAAACAGTATTCATGGAAAGTGTCAGGACAGCTTTATCTGTCGGATTCTATATTGCTGCAGGCGCGTCAATCGGTTTGATATTATTGTTTCCGGAAATCAACTTACTCTTATATCGGGACGTATCTGGAACCTATAGTCTGCAGTTTCTGATGCTGGCAGTCGTACTCAGTTCCCTGGCGATTACGGGTTCCTCCATATTGCAAGCGCTTGGTTATGTCAAACAGACAGCAATCTTTATTCTTATTGCTTTTATCTGCAAATGGGCAGCCAACCATGTTTTTGTCGTGTGGTGGGGGATTACCGGGAGCGCACTGGCAACGGTCTTAGCATTAGCTTTATTATGCATATTGGTCATGAGTGGGCTGAAGCAGCGGCTTCGCGGTTTTTCCTGGGTTCGGCAAATTTACTGGCAAGCTTTTTTTACTGCTTCTCTTGTGATGGCAGGGTTTATTTTCTTATGTAAACACCTGTTTCCGCACATGGATACACTAGCTCGGTGGCAACAGTTTTGTTTGCTTATGCCAGTCATTGCAGCCGGAGCTTTGCTGTACGGCGGGGTGTTAGTGAAGATGAGGGCATTCTCACAAAAAGAACTTGAAATGTTGCCATTTGTTTCGCGTTTTTACCGAAATAAACATGATTGAAACGCTAAGGAGGATAACATGTCACAAATTGAAATCATTGGACTGGGCGCTGGTGATATCGATCAGCTGCCATTGGGGATATATAAAAAATTGCTCCATGCAAAAGGGGTGGTCTGGGCGCGAACATTGGACCATCCAGTAATTACGGTACTGGAAAAAGAAGGCATAACATTTTCCTCATTTGATGACGTCTATGAAGGGGAAGATGTTTTCGAAAGTGTATATGAGAAAATAGCGGGTATCCTATTGGAAAAATCCCGGGAAATGGGAAAAGTCGTCTATGCTGTTCCCGGCCATCCAATGCTTGCCGAAAAGACTGTCCAGCTGCTACTGGAGCAGGAGGATGTTTCTGTAACGGTTGCGGGAGGACAAAGCTATTTGGATGCACTTTTCACTTCTTTACAAATCGATCCAATTGATGGATTTCAATTTGTCGATGCGACCAATTTTCAGCGCAGTGAACTGAATTACCGAACAAACATCGTGTTTTGTCAGGTGTATGATGCTTTTGTTGCCTCAGACGTCAAACTGACATTGCTTGAGGACCTTCCAGCCTCTTATGAAGTAACAGTCATTGAAGCTGCCGGAAGCGCTCTGGAAAAAAAAGTGACCGTGCCGCTGGAAGATTTGGACAGAGTGATGGAAATCAGCAATTTAACGAGTGTCTATATACCCGCTGCTCCAGCAGGACTTCTGCACCATACTTTTGGAAGTTTGCGGGAAGTCATACATATTTTGCGCGCCCCTGGCGGATGTCCTTGGGACCAGGCTCAGACACATGAAACGTTAAAGGAATATGCAATAGAAGAAATCTATGAATTGATTGATGCCATTGATGAAAAAGATGATGCAGGTATGATTGAAGAGCTAGGTGATGTCTTGCTTCAGGTCATGCTGCACAGCCAGATTGGGGAAGACGAAGGCTATTTCACTATCGATGATGTTATCCAAAGTGTGACAGATAAAATGGTCCATCGTCATCCACATGTTTTCACTCCGGAATCAGGTGAACAAAAGGACTGGGATGCTTTAAAACAGGAAGAAAAAGGAAAGAAAGTTCGCAAATCCTTGCTTTCTGGAATCGCAAAATCACTCCCAGCATTATCCAAAGCTTACCAGCTGCAGAAAAGAGCTGCGAAAGTCGGTTTTGACTGGGAAAACGCGACTGATATTTGGGATAAGCTTGAGGAAGAAATCCGGGAGGTAAAAGAGGCCGTTGATAATGGAAATGTGAAAGAAATAGAAAAAGAGTTCGGCGATATATTATTTGTCCTTGCCAATTTGACAAGGTATTATAAAATCAATCCGGAGTTCGCGCTTCACACAAGCAACCAAAAGTTCATCAGCCGTTTCAATTATATTGAACAACAAGTGAAAGCACGCGAGCGGAGCTTACAAGAAACTAGCTTGGAAGAAATGGATAAATACTGGGATGAAGCAAAAGAAAGAGAGTGATGATGTATGCGTTTGGATAAATTTTTGAAAATATCACGCCTGATTAAGCGTCGGACGTTGGCCAAAGAGGTTGCCGATCAGGGAAGGATCAGCATCAATGGCAAACAGGCGAAGGCGTCTTCGATTGTCTCTGTGGGTGACGAATTGGTTATTCGCTTTGGTCAAAAACTGGTAACAATCCAAATAACAGCATTACGTGAAACCGTAAAAAAAGACGAAGCGCAAGAATTATATCAAATCATTAAAGAAGAAAAAGCTTAACAGAGACAGGTTGAAGTTCCCTGTATCCATGTACAGTTTTTAGCCGGGAGATTTGCCTAATAGAAGGTTCTATACTTGTCCTTTCCATCATAAAGTAGTACGGATAAGGAGGACGAGTATATGAATTATTATGATAAAGAAGTGAGAAGCCCGGTGGAAAAGGAACATCAGTTGAAATTGCATAATCGAAAGCTTTTGGAAATCACTGGTGTCAAAGAGGTAGACAGCTTTGATAATGAAGAGTTCCTGCTGGAAACAGTGATGGGTTATCTTATCGTGCGCGGCCAGAATTTGCAGTTGAAGAACCTTGATGTAGGTGAGGGCATTGTATCCATAAAAGGTAAAATATATGAAATGTCCTACGTGGATGAAGGCGGTCAGGAGAAAGCTAAAGGATTCTTTAGCAAGCTGTTCAAATGATGCAGCTGAGTGTCCAGCTGACAACAATGGCTGCCATGGTAATAAGTGGAATTTATCTTGGGGCTGTACGTGATACATTCCAAAGAATGGCCTGGCATTGGAAACAACGTACTATTTTCAAATATGTAATGGAAATCAGTTTTTGGCTGGTGCAAACGTTTGTCGTTTACTATGTGTTGTTCCTCGTCAATTACGGGGAGCTGCGAATGTATATTTTTCTCGCATGCCTGCTTGGCTACGCAATGTATCAGGCGTTGCTGGCCAAGCTTTATCGCTATGTGCTGGAAATGCTGATCAAAGCTCTCAAAGCCATTTATCGGTTCATTTATAATATTATCAGGACGTTCATCTATATACCGATACGTTTTTTGGTGCATACTTTGATTGTTTGTGTATTATTTTTGCTGCAAATCACTTATACTATCATCAGATTTTGCTTAAAAGTCGTGTTTTTCCCGCTGATTTGGCTGGCAAAAGTCATATACAAGCATCTTCCCGAAAAATTTAAAAAGATTTTCCCCAAATTTGCAGGAGTTTATAGTAGAATAAAGAATATATATAGTAGGATCAAGCATTTTTTCATATCAAGGAGAAGGAGGTAACATTCATGTCGGAAGAGAAAAAGCCTGTGACCAGACTTGAATCAGTCTACATGAAGCAATATGATGCGCAAATGCTCAGACAGAAAAAAAAGCGTCAGCGCCTGATTCGCAGGCTTGTTCTGTTCATTGTCGTGTTCATGCTCGTTGCCGGCTCCTTGGCTGCATATCATTTTAAACAAAGAAGCATACGAGCTGAAAAAGTGGACGAGTATCATGAACTTCAGCAGAAATATGCGGATTTGCAAAAGAAAGAGCAAAACCTCAAAGAGGAAATCAAGCTGTTGAATGATGATGACTACATTTTGGATATTGCCCGTACGAACTATTTCTTTTCCAAAAAGGGAGAAGTGATATTTAAAAACGAGCAAAAGGACCCATCTTATTGACACGCTTTCATCTTCTTAGCTATACTATATAGAGGTAAGTATTTTTTTAAAATTTAAGGAGGAGCATTTTCTTTATGTCAATCGAAGCAGGCAGCAAGCTGCAAGGCAAGGTAACGGGAATCACTAATTTTGGTGCTTTTGTAGAACTTGAACAAGGCAAGACTGGCCTTGTCCATATTAGTGAAGTCGCCGATAATTATGTAAAGGACATTCATGATCATTTGAGTGTCGGAGATATGGTCGAGGTAAAAGTCATCAATGTGGAAAAAGACGGTAAAATCGGCTTATCCATTAAAAAGGCGAAGGATAAACCGGTAAGACAAAAAAATCCAAGACAACGTTCAGAGTCTTTTGAATCCAAAATGAACCGCTTTTTGAAGGACTCCGAGGACCGTTTAGCCTCCCTTAAAAAGCACACGGAATCCAAACGTGGAGGTCGAGGTGCTAGAAGAGGATAGCAGCAGCTGTCTAATTGGAATGCTCTATATTATATATACAAAGCAGATACCTCACAGGGTATCTGCTTTTTTTCAGGTTACAGGGTGAAAGAATAATCTCATGAAAGACATTCATTCTACACAAGTATGCAACATTAATATACATTCCGATTCTTCCCACAATACTAAAGCGATATAACAGTATGGTAGTCCAATAGAGAGGAAGGTGTGCCAGTTGTTGGCAAGCACTTTTTATCCAATAAAAAAACATCTCCATGCAAAACAACCGTTTTGAAAAGAGATGCTTATATGATAGCGGCGGAGGGGATCGAACCCACGACCTCACGGGTATGAACCGTACGCTCTCGCCAGCTGAGCTACGCCGCCAAATTTGCCAACAGAAATTATCATACAACAGGCGGTACAGCTTGTCAATAGAGAAATTTTAAGTTCTCCCTTTTTCTTCAAATCTTTCATATCACACTTCATATAGCCGGGTGGGCAGGCATCTGAGTCCTCTTTATAAAGTAATGTAAGACGTATCGCAATAGCAAAACCGCATTTTCCCAGCAAAAATAGACAGCAAAGTGACTACCTTTGTAAAAAACTGCTTGTCTTGATGAAAAGCCGTCGAACGATTTATTATGTTTGACTATCTATTTTGACAAATTATGAAATTGATTTGTGTTTTAATGATGCTAGAAGAGGGAGGGCTTATTCATGATGGATACAATATCTGGAGTGGAGAAAAAGCGAATGGAGGAAAAGAGGACGAGTCTGCATCGGATGTCCAGCAAAATGGCAGTGAAGGCACATTCAGTCTTTCTTGAAAAAGGATGGCTGTTTTACATCATTGCATTCTTGCTGTCCAGGGCTGTCATTTTGTCAGTGGTTTCGCCTTTTACCATCGCATTTTTAGCTACCATTTGGTTTATGCAGCGGGATAAAGCTGCTAAAACAATTATTGCTATGCTTGCAGGGGGGCTAAGTCTATCCGTTTCGCAAGGGGTATACGTAGGGCTTTCCATGCTGTCGTTTCTGTTTTTGGCAGGCCTTTGCAAGCATATGAAGAAATTACAATTTTATATACCTTTTTTGGTGTTTGCTGCTATTGCTGTCGCTCGGATCTGTACGTATTCGTTTACAGGAAAACTGACTTCGTATGAATGGATGCTGCTGTCAGTCGAAGGGGTCCTGGGAATGCTGCTAGTATTGATATTTATGCAAAGTGTTCCACTGATATCACCAAAAAGATATAAACCTACCTTAAAAAATGAAGAAATTGTTTGCATAATCATTTTAATCGCTTCCATTCTGACAGGAATGATTGGCTGGGAAATTTACGGTGCTTCTATTGAGCAGGTTTTTTCCCGTTATTTTGTGCTGGTCCTGGCATACATAGGGGGCGCGGCAATCGGTTCCACCGTCGGGGTGGTTGCCGGACTCATCTTATCATTAGCCAATGTGGTCAATATTTATCAAATGAGTCTGCTTGCATTTTCCGGATTGCTTGGCGGGCTGCTGAAAGAAGGGAAGAAAGCCGGGGTGGCGGTCGGTTTACTTGCGGGTACGTTGCTCATCAGTATTTATGGCGGAACAGAAGGGCTGGCGGCATCCTTTGCAGAATCAATTGCTGCTGCCGCCATGTTCCTCCTCACACCGGCAAAATGGTTTCATAAACTGGCTAAATATATTCCGGGTACAGAAGAGAATGCCAATGAGCAGGAGCAGTACTTACAGAAGGTGCGCAATGTTACCGCCAAACGGGTTGAACAATTTTCCGATGTTTTTGAAGCGCTGTCGAAAAGTTTCATGACCGCTGATTCACCTGATCTTGAGGAAAATGAAGCGCGGAAAGAAACCGATTATTTCCTGAGCCGGGTGGCAGAAAAGACCTGCCAAAATTGTTTTATGAAGGAACGATGCTGGCAGCAGCAATTCGATAAAACATATTCCTTATTAGAAAATATCAAAGATGATCTGGTGGCAAATAAACCACCGAATCATTTCACATATAAAGATTTTGCCAGTCACTGCGTCAAATCAAAAAAGGTGCTTGATAAGATGACGGAAGAGGCTTCCTATTTAGAAGCCAACCGTAAATTAAAACAGCAAGTACTGGAAAGCAAACGTCTTGTCGCTGAGCAATTACAGGGAGTGTCTGAAGTGATGGATGATTTCGCCAGTGAAATTTTGAAAGAGAGAGAACATCATGAAAAACAGGAAATGCAAATCATCCACGCCTTAGATCATATGGGGCTGGAGCTTGAAAAATTGGATATCTTCCGTTTGGAAAAAGGTAATGTCGATATCGAAATGAGCCTCTCTTTTTATGATTACCATGGGGAAGGTCCAAAATTGATCGCACCAGTCTTGACGGAAATTCTGCACGAATTGATTGTTGTTAAATATGAAGAGATTTCACCGTTTCCAAATGGATACTCCTTTTTGAAATTCGGATCGGCTAAAGAATTTGTCGTACAAACAGGTATTGCGAATGCTGCTAAAGGAGGGGGCCTCATTTCAGGTGATAGCTACACAACCATGGAGCTGGGTGAAGGAAAATACGCGATGGCTATCAGTGATGGGATGGGCAATGGCAGCAGAGCGAATGAGGAGAGCAGGGAAACCTTGCGCTTGCTCCAGCAAATTTTGCAGACGGGCATACCGGAAAAGGTTGCAATTAAATCAATCAATTCCATTTTATCATTGCGTACAACGGATGAGATGTTTGCGACGCTGGATTTGGCAATGATCAATTTGCATAATGCTCATGCGCGTTTTTTAAAGATCGGAACGGCACCAAGCTATGTCAAACGAGGTGACAGACTGTTTGAAATTGAGGCGAGTAATCTTCCGATGGGGATCATCAGAGAGTTCGAAGTGGATATTGTCAATGAGCAGTTGATGAGCGGTGATATTCTGATCATGATGAGTGACGGTATTTTTGAAGGACCGAAACATGTAGAAAACACAGATATCTGGATTAAGCGCAAACTGAGAGAAATCAAAACAAATGATCCGCAAGAAATCGCTGACCTGCTGCTTGAAGAGGTGGTCCGCACCCAATCTGGAGCTATCGAGGACGATATGACTGTACTCGTTGCCAAAGTAGAGAAACATATACCACAGTGGTCAGCTATCGACATTCCAAGCTGAGCAGCGGGATGGTCCCCAAATCCGGGTATATTCCATTAATTTTTTGGTGATGCTGTTAGTGGAATTTGCCTGGAGGTGGTTTAAATGAAAAAAGGTACGTTGAAACAGATTTTATTGCTGACAGACGGCTGCTCAAATAAAGGGGAGGATCCCTCAGCGGTGGCGGCGTTAGCTTTTGAACAAGGAATTTCTGTTAATGTCATCGGTATTCTGGCGGACGATCAGACTGAACAACCACAGGGGCTTGAAGAGGTTGAACAGATCGCGTTATCAGGCGGGGGAGTAAGCCAGCTCGTATATACACAAACGCTCTCTCAAACCGTACAAATGGTGACCAAACAAGCGATGACACAGACATTGCAGGGATTTGTCAATTCAGAGCTCAAACAAATACTGGGGCCCGGCCAGACGATGGAGGATCTTGCTCCGGATAAACGCGGGGAAATCATGGAGGTAGTGGAGGATCTGGGTGAGACATGTGACCTGGAAGTCGTGGTATTGGTTGACACCAGCGCCAGCATGCGGGACAAGCTGCCGACAGTCAAGGAAGCATTAATTGATTTGTCTATTAGCTTGAACGCACGTATCGGGCGCAACCGTTTTTCCATTTTCAGCTTCCCTGGCCGCAGGAAGGATATCCAGAAGGTGCTTGACTGGTCTCCCGGACTCGACAATATTTCCAGCGTGTTCCCAAAGCTGACAAGTGGAGGCGTTACGCCAACGGGGCCTGCATTGCGCGAGGCGATTTATCAATTTAGTAAAAAGAGCCTGCTAAGGAGCTTCAGGGAAAATGAAGAATCAGACATCGAAGAAGCTTGATATCGCACCGGGGACCCGGATCCGCGGTAAATGGCATCATAATGAATATGTCATCAGGCGCAAACTGGGCAGCGGAGCTATTGGCAGCGTCTATCTATGTACGATTAATCAAAAAGAAGCGGCATTGAAGATCAGTGATAAAAGCACATCGATGATGATGGAAGTCAATGTTCTCAAATCACTGCACAAGGTCCAGGGGGTAAATCTTGGGCCTTCTTTAATGGATGTAGACGATTGGGCCAGCTCAAATGGAGGAACATTCACCTTTTATGTCATGGAGTATATTCGTGGACAAGCCTTACAACATTTTTTACAGCATAACGGCAAAGAATGGATAGGTGTGTTCATGTTGCAGCTGCTGGATGATTTGGAGAAACTGCATCAAGCTGGCTGGATTTTCGGGGATCTGAAAGAGGAAAACCTGCTGGTGGCATCGTCGCCGACAAAACTTCGCTGGATTGATGTCGGCGGAACAACTCAAATTGGTCGCGCGATCAAGGAATACAGTGAGTTTTATGACCGGGGTTACTGGGAAATGGGTACCCGTAAAGCTGAGCCTGGTTATGATTTATTCGCATTTGCTATGGTATTCCTCAGTCTTTGCTATCCAAGACGCTTTGAAAAAGGGAAACATCCACAGCAGCAATTGATGAAAAAGCTGTATGAAGCCCCGGATTTGCGTATGTACAGGCCAGCTTTACAAAAGGCACTGCAAGGGAACTATCAGACTAGCGCACAAATGAGGCAAGAAGTCAGCGAAATCATTCACCATATGCGGCAAAGAAAAGGGAAGCAAGGTAATCGTATGTCTTTATCCTTTACAGGAGAGCTTGTGGGAATTTCTATTATTTCGAGTATATATTATGTGTTTTCACTATTCCTTTCATGAAAAAATGCAGCAGTTACGAAATAATGCATCTTGTGAATCCTGATCATATGATTTTCGGAGAAAAATGGCAGTCCAAATGCTTTTTCGGGCTGATGAATTGCGGTTTAAAAGTCTAATCAAGCCTGTGGATTAGGACAAAAGAGAAAACATTATGATACAATAAAAGTTAATATAATCAAGCACTTCGGAGATGGACAACATGGAACAGGAAGTAACTGCATTTATTGAAAATAAACAGCTTCTTACTGAGAACGCAACCGTTCTGATCGCCGTTTCAGGCGGATCAGATTCCATGGCTTTGCTGCATTATCTATGCATGAAAAGAAAAACGTGGAACCTGCGACTGATCGCTGTGTCAGTAGATCATCAGCTGCGAGGGCAGCAAAGCAAAGAAGACTTGCTGTTTGTCAAAGAAATTTGCAAGGAATGGGATATCGCATTCGCAGGCGGTTCTGTAGATGTCAAGGGGTATAAGCAACTCACCGGCAAAGGCACCCAACAAGCATGCCGGGATCTGCGATATCGTTTTTTCGAGGAACAAATGGAACGCTATGCTGCAGACTATCTGGCCCTTGCCCATCATGGCGATGATCAAGTGGAAACATTGCTCATGCGTCTTGTCCGTGTGGCTGATGCGCAGCAATTCTCCGGAATTCCGCTGAAACGGGAGTTTGCAGGCGGCGAAATCATCCGCCCATTTCTATGTGTCACAAAAGATCAAATCGAGACTTATTGCCATATAAACCGTATAAGTTGGAGATTGGATCCTTCCAATAATGAAACGGATTATACGAGAAATTATTTTCGGAAGTATCTTATTCCGTTGATAAAAGAGAAAAATCATCATATACATAGGACACAGCAGCATTTAAGTGAAACATTGCACGAAGATGAAATGTTTTTGCAGGCAGAGGCTGAAAAAATGGTGAAGTCAGTTGTTCGCTTTGAGGAAAAAGATCTGAAGGCTTCTTTTGAAATCGATACTTTTCTCTCCTACCCAACCGCTTTACAAAGAAGGGTCTATCATCTAATATTAAACTATCTATACCAAAGTCTGCCAAAAAAACTTACATATGTTCATGAGGCGAACTTTTTGGGCTTGCTGAAAAGTAAACAAGGCACAGCCGCAATAGATTTTCCTCAAGGGCTGAGAGTGGAAAGATCTTATCAGCGTGTCACATGTTATTTCCCAGCACAGCAGCTTATTCAAAAATCCTCTTTTCATTATGAATTAACGGTTCCTGGACAAATTACTCTTCCAGATGGGGCAGTCATCATAACAAACTTTGTTGATGACACAAATTCTGAAGATGATTATACATATATTTGCACAACAGATCATATTACTTTGCCGTTGCATGTGCGCACGCGACTGCCAGGAGACCGTATGAGCTGGAAGAAGCTCAATGGCAGCAAAAAAATCAAAGATATTTTCATCGACGAAAAAATTCCTGTCCAGTCACGCAGCACTTGGCCGCTGGTAACCGATGACCAGGGACGTATACTTTGGCTAATAGGTCTAAAAAAAGCAGAGGGCGGAAATCCAACTGCAAATCAATCTATGATTCAAATGCAATACAGAAGAGATACATCATCAGGAGGGAAATAACGGTGCGTAACGAAATCAAGGAAATACTTGTCTCAGAAGAAGAGATCTATGCAAAATGCAAGGAGCTTGGTGAACAGCTGACAAAAGAATATGAGGGTAAATTCCCACTTGTCATTGGTGTTTTAAAAGGTGCATTGCCTTTCATGTCGGATCTGCTCAGACAAATTGACACACATGTGGAAATGGATTTCATGGATGTTTCCAGCTATGGCGGTAAAAGTACAAAGTCTTCCGGAGAAGTTAAAATCGTCAAGGATCTGGATACGAAAGTAGAAGGCCGCGATCTGCTGATCATTGAGGATATCATCGACAGCGGTCTGACACTGAGCTATCTGGTCGACCTGTTCAAGTACCGCAAAGCGAAATCAATCAAGATTGTCACACTGCTGGATAAGCCATCGGGCCGCACCGCCAATATTAAAGCGGATCTTGTAGGATTTGAAGTCCCAAGTGAATTTGTGGTCGGCTATGGGTTGGACTACGATGAAAAGTATCGCAACCTGCCATATATCGGTGTTTTAAAACCAGAAATTTACGGTGGAGAAGAATAATCAATTCAAGCGAAACAAAACAGTGGTGAATACATTTGAAATTATCCTGCAATATTGTGGTAATAATAAGCGATATTAGTTGTAAACCAAGTTTTCACTATGGTACGATACTATATAGTTTTTCCCGTTTGGGAGGAGGTTGGCAATGAACCGGATATTTCGGAATACTTTCTTTTATTTACTCCTTCTATTGGTTGTTATCGGTGTGATTGGAGTATTTAATGGACAAGGTGATCAGGCAAAAGAATATAACGTAAAACAATTTACGCAGGCGTTGGATAATGGCGAAATCAAAAAAATGACGATGCAGCCTTCCAATGGCATCATGCGCATCACAGGTGAGTTGGAGAAGGGAAGCAAGCAGTTTGTTGCTCAAGTACCCGATAACCCTGAGATTGTTAAAGATATAACGCAAAAAGGAATGGACCAAAGTGTCCTGAAGGTCAAAGAAGAAGAAAAACCGAGTGTATGGGTTTCATTTTTGACCGGAATCATCCCTTTCTTGATTTTAGGGTTGTTTATTTTCTTCCTGCTCAGCCAGGCACAAGGCGGCGGTGGCGGCCGAGTGATGAATTTTGGCAAAAGCAAGGCGAAAATGTATAGTGAAGAAAAGAAAAAAGTACGATTTAAAGATGTTGCAGGTGCCGATGAGGAAAAACAGGAGCTTGTGGAAGTAGTGGAATTTCTGAAAGATCCACGCAAGTTCTCTGATTTGGGTGCCCGTATTCCAAAAGGTGTTCTTTTGGTGGGACCTCCTGGTACTGGTAAAACATTGCTAGCGCGAGCTGTTGCAGGTGAAGCCGGTGTACCGTTTTTCTCTATCAGCGGATCTGATTTCGTAGAGATGTTTGTTGGTGTCGGTGCTTCCCGTGTACGTGACTTGTTTGAAAACGCGAAGAAAAATTCCCCATGTATCATCTTTATTGATGAGATCGATGCTGTTGGTCGCCAGCGCGGTGCTGGATTAGGCGGCGGTCATGACGAGCGGGAACAAACACTGAATCAGCTGCTTGTTGAGATGGATGGTTTTGGCGGAAATGAAGGAATCATTATCATTGCCGCGACAAACCGCCCTGATATATTAGACCCGGCATTGCTGCGTCCGGGACGTTTTGACCGTCAAATTACCGTAGACCGTCCGGATGTCAAAGGCCGTGAAGCTGTACTTAAAGTGCATGCAAGGAACAAACCACTGGATAAATCAGTGGATATGAAAACAATTGCGATGCGCACCCCTGGATTTTCCGGTGCCGATTTGGAAAACTTACTTAATGAAGCCGCTCTGGTAGCTGCGCGGCAAGACAAGAAAACAATTGGTATGCTGGATGTGGACGAGGCCATCGATCGTGTAATTGCTGGTACTGCCAAGAAGAGCAGAGTCGTATCTGAAAAAGAACGCAATATCGTCGCTTACCATGAAAGTGGCCACACTGTCATCGGCATGGTACTCGATGATGCAGACATGGTCCATAAGGTAACCATCGTACCACGCGGCCAGGCTGGCGGTTATGCTGTCATGCTTCCTAGAGAAGATCGTTACATGATGACGAAACCGGAGTTGATGGATAAAATCACCGGACTGCTTGGCGGCCGTGTATCAGAGGAAATCAATTTCGGAGAAGTCAGCACTGGCGCTTCCAATGACTTTGAACGGGCAACAGGTATTGCTCGTAAAATGGTTACAGAGTATGGGATGAGTGATAAAATCGGTCCGACTCAGTTTAGTGGCGGAGGCGGTCAGGTATTCCTTGGACGCGATATTCAGAATGAGCAGAACTATAGTGACACCATTGCTTATGAAATTGATAAGGAAATGCAAAAAATTATCAATGACTGCTACAGTCGTGCAAAAGAAATATTGCTTGAACATAAAGAGCAGCTTGAACTGATCGCGAAAACATTGCTCGATGTGGAAACGCTGGATGCCAAGCAAATCAAATCATTGTTTGATGAAGGTGTACTTCCAGAGCCGGAATATGACAGCGACCAAGCTGATGGTGATGTTAAAGTTAATATTCAGTCGAAAGAAGACAACGAATCTCCTGAATCCTATGAGACAGCAAAGAAAAAATCAGATGCTAAACTGTCACAAGATAAGGAAGACGAGTCTGAGGAAGAAGGATTGAATAAAATCACCAAGGGATTGGAAGACTTGAATAAAGGCTCCGATAAAAACAATGATGCTAACGAAGATAAAAAAGAATAATCGTTTTCTGGTATAGCAAGGCAAAAAAGCAGTCTGTATGATGACAGGCTGCCTTTTTTGTGTCCAATATTAACGGCATTTTAAGGAGTGTAGAGCCGCAGCAGTATTTACCAAGGCATGGCAAGTGCCAAGGTTTTCTAATCAAATGGTGATTGTGGTATATTAAAGTTAAATTGATGCGGAAGGTTTGATGAAATGATTTTTGTGATAGATGTGGGAAACACCAATACGGTGCTTGGTGTTTTTCAAGATAGTGTATTAATTCAGGAATGGCGTATCAAAACCGACCGGCATAAAACGGAAGATGAATATGCAATGCTGATTAAATCTCTTTTTACCGACAAAGAACTCACCTTTCATGATATGGACGGCATTATTATCTCGTCTGTGGTACCGCCGATTATGTTCGCACTTGAAAAAATGTGTAAAGATTATTTTTACATTGAACCCCTGATCGTTGGAGCCGGCACGATCCAGAACCAATTGAAAATGAGATATCCAAATCCCTCTGAAATCGGGGCGGACCGTATTGTGAATGCTATCGGGGCAATTGAAGAATACGGCTCTCCATTGATCATCATCGACTTTGGTACTGCAACAACGTATTGCTATATCAATGACAAACAGGAGTACCACGGCGGTGTGATCGCGCCAGGCATCAATATTTCCATGGATGCACTGTACCGTAACACAGCTAAACTGCCGAAAATAGAATTGGAGGCTCCTCCCAGAGTAATCGGAAACAATACAATTGAAGCAATGCAGTCAGGGATATTTAACGGGTCAGTTGCACAGGTAGACGGCATTGTAAATCGCATGCAATCCGAGATGGCAACGGATGCGAAGGTGATTGCCACGGGTGGACTTGCTCCATTGGTTTCAGCAGCATCCGAAACGATAGATGTTGTCGATACTTTCCTCACTTTGAAAGGACTGTACTTGATTTATCAAAATAAAATGTCACAGCAATGAATGAGAAGGAGCGTTGAAAATGGCAAAAGATTATTTGATTAAAGCAACAGCATTTGAAGGCAAAGTACGTGCATATGCCATCACATCGACACATACAGTGTATGAAGCGCAAGAAAGGCTGGATACTTGGGCGACCGCTACGGCGGCACTTGGAAGAACATTGACCATCACTGCCATGATGGGAGCCATGCTCAAGGGGGACGATAGCATCACGGTTAAAATCGAAGGCGGCGGACCAATCGGAGCCATCGTCACTGATGGCAATGCAAAAGGGGAAGTACGAGGCTACGCAGTCAATCCGCATGTCGATTTCGATTTAAATGAAAAAGGCAAATTGGATGTGGCGAGAGCCGTTGGTACGGATGGTACGCTAAGTGTTGTGAAGGATTTAGGTCTGAAAGATTACTTCACTGGCCAGGTACCAGTTGTTTCCGGAGAGATTAGTGAGGACTTCACCTATTATTTCGCGAATTCAGAGCAGGTTCCTTCAGCGGTCGGCGCTGGTGTGCTTGTCAATCCGGATCACAGCGTCCTGGCTGCAGGTGGGTTTATTGTTCAGGTGATGCCGGGAATTGAGGAGGACATGGTTACTCGGCTTGAAGAACAAATCCAGGCATTTCCTCCAATTTCGACACTTATCCGGGAAGGAAAAACACCGGAAGAAATATTGGAACGTTTATTTGCTGGAGAAACTTTCAAGATACACGAGAAAATGCCTGTCCGTTTCCAGTGTAATTGTTCAAAGGAACGTTTCCAGAATGCTATTCAGGGTCTTGGCAATGAAGAAATCCAAAGCATGATTGATGAGGATCATGGAGCTGAGGCGGTTTGCCATTTTTGTAATGAAAAATACCATTTTACAGAGGAAGAACTGGAAGCATTGAAAAACTGACTGGCTGGGCCACATATTGATATGACGGACTGTAATAAGTTTCAAATAAAGCTTATAGGTTGACATTTTTAGAGGTATAAGCGTACATTATAAATAAACTTATAAGAATAGTAGGAATTAGAATCTAGGAGGGTTAACATGCGTGTAGCAGATAACATTACTGGTTTGATTGGCGAAACGCCTATTGTGAAATTGAAGCAGACTGATAAAAACAGTGCCGATATTTATGCAAAACTGGAATTCTTCAACCCGGGAAGTTCGGTAAAAGATCGAATTGCATTGGCTATGATAGAAGCTGCTGAAGAGAGCGGACAACTCCAGGAAGGTAATACTATCATCGAACCGACGAGCGGAAATACTGGTATAGGTCTGGCGATGGTTGCTGCCGCAAAAGGCTATCGGCTTGTTGTTGTGATGCCGGATACAATGAGTCAGGAACGCCGTAACATACTCAAAGCATATGGTGCTGAATTGATTCTTACCCCCGGAGCAGAAGGTATGAAAGGTGCAATTGGCAAGGCAGAACAATTGCAGAAGGAAAAAGGTTATTTCATGCCGCAGCAATTTAATAACGAAGCAAATCCTGAAGTTCATGCTCGTACAACAGGCAAGGAAATCGTGCAACAGATGGAAGATGGGCTTGATGCTTTTGTTTCTGGTATTGGAACAGGTGGTACGATCACTGGTGCGGGAAAAGTGCTGAAAGACCACTTCAAGGATATCCAAATATATGCTGTAGAACCTGAGGATTCCGCAATTCTTTCCGGTGATAAACCGGGACCGCATAAAATTCAGGGCCTTGGTGCCGGTTTCGTTCCGAAGACATTGGATACGTCGGTTTATGATGAAGTGATCCGTGTAAGTAATGATCAGGCGTTTGAAACAACCAGAGATGTAGCGAAGTCGGATGGGGTACTTGGTGGTATTTCGGCAGGTGCTGCGATTTATGCCGCCAGGAAAGTAGCCAAGGAACTGGGAGCTGGCAAAAAGGTGCTTGCTGTTCTTCCAGACAATGGCGAACGTTATCTGTCTACGCCTTTATTTCAATTTGAAGACTAGGCATCATGTGCAGCAGAAAATCTGTGATATGAAACTTAAATGATCGCCGGTATAAATAGCGGCGATGGGAAATTATCTTCCATTGCATTTCAAATATCAGTTTTCTAACGTTACAATATTCTGGCTGGCCATCATGGCCGGCCTTTTTATTGGCTTGGCTGCTTGGTCCCTGCAAGCAAAATCATCGTGACAGCAATTGCCATCTTTGATACGATAGTAACTGAATTAAGAAGAGAAGATATAAAGGGCGGTTGTGCAATGGAGTTGGCAACAAGGACAAAAACGTTTGACTTATCGTCGAGAACCCATGTGATGGGAATACTGAATGTGACACCGGACTCTTTTTCTGACGGGGGAAGCTATACGACCCTGGATAAAGCGGTACACCAGGCGGAAAAAATGGTATCTGAAGGGGCGGATATCATCGATATTGGCGGAGAGTCTACCCGGCCGGATCATCAAGCTGTCCCCCTTGAAAAAGAGCTGGAGCGGGTTATTCCAATGATCCATGCCGTGGCAGAAAAAATAACCTCACCTATTTCGATTGATACGTATAAAGCAGAAACAGCACGGCAGGCAATGGAAGCTGGCGCCCAAGTCATCAATGATATCTGGGGTGCCAAGAAGGATCCAGAAATTGCCGCGGTTGCAGCCGCGTATGATGTACCAATCATTTTAATGCACAATCGAGACAACCGAAACTACACAAATATCATGGAAGATATAAAAAGCGATCTTGCGGAAAGTATAGAAATAGCGATAAAAGCAGGGGTTAAAGAGAAAAGAATTATGATTGACCCGGGCATCGGTTTTGCTAAAACAGGCGCTGATAACCTGGTTGTCATGAACCATTTGGAACAACTGTCGGATCTTGGCTACCCATTGCTCCTGGCTGCATCCCGCAAACGATTTTTAGGAGATATTCTGCAGGCAGAAGCCTCTGATCGTGATAATGGAACAGCCGCCACGACTTGTTTAGGCATTACCAAGGGTGCCCATATGGTACGGGTTCACAATGTGAAGTTGAACAAGGAAATGGCATTGGTGATGGACGCAATACTCGGGAAGGGAGTTGGTATAAATGGATAAAATCATGCTGAATGGCATGTCTTTTTATGGTTACCATGGTCTGTTCCCTGAAGAAAATAAACTGGGACAGCCTTTCATTGCAGATGTAACGCTTTTTCTGGATCTCCGTGCAGCTGGTCAAACAGATGAAATGAATGATTCTGTTGATTATGGACAAGTATACGGGCTTATCAAAGAGCGGGTGGAAGGCGAAGCGAAAAATCTCATTGAATCGTTAGCTGAAGATGTAGCAAGTGATTTATTGCGGTCATTTGAATTGGTGCAAGCATGCAAAGTCAGGATCACCAAGCCCAACCCGCCTATTGCCGGGCATTATGAATCAGTTTCTGCTGAAATTTACAGGGAGCGCCAAAAATGAATATAGCTTATATCGCACTTGGATCCAACATTGAACCACGTCAGGAATTTTTGCAAAAGGCAATCAGTCAGCTGAAACAACATGGAAAAATCAACGTATGCCAATTGTCTTCCATTTATGAAACTACACCGGTCGGTTATGCTGACCAAGGAGATTTTTTAAATATGGTTTTGGAGGTGCAAACATCTTTAGCTGCGGAAGATTTATTGGATGTGTGTCAGGAGATTGAACAGCAGTTCGGCCGGAGGCGTACAATTCGCAATGGCCCGCGGACCATCGACCTTGACATTTTGGCATATAATCAAGAGAATATAAACACGGATAGATTAATTGTTCCGCATCCGAGAATGCATGAAAGAGCTTTTGTACTTGTGCCATTAAATGAGATAGCACCTGATTTGATTTTGCCTTCAGTGAACGAAAGTGTTGCACAACTCACCGGACATATTGCACTTCACCATGGAAAGGAAGTATCCCTATGGAAGCGAAACGGGTTGGGCGAAGAATAAAATCTTATCGGAAGCTGAAACGCTACACCCAGCAGCAGTTTGCCGATCAACTGCATATATCAGTAGGCTTGCTCAGTGCCGTGGAAAGAGGTGCTAAAGAAGCACCTGATGAGCTATTGCAGAAAATCGTTGCAACACTTCAGATAGACAAGCAGGAATTAATTGACGCAGACGGTCATGATGATAAAGGATGAAAGTGTTTAAAAAATCTGTGGTACTGTGTCGGACCGTTCTTTTTAACAGAATGAAGAACCAGCATGATTGAAAAAATTTTATAAGCTTGCTGAGCAAACAGAGCATCAAATGTAAGCATCTTTTCGTGCTTGTTTGAGCAGGAAGAGGAGTATAAAAACCCTTTTTCACTGCATAATTGCATTTCGGCATCGTTGAGACTAGACTATATTGAATGCCAATTTTTTAATAAGGAATAGTAAATGGAGTGATGGACATGTCTGAAGAATTGAATGAACATATGCGGGTCAGACGGGAAAAGCTGGCTGAATACCGTGAGCTGGGTATTGACCCTTTCGGCGGAAAATTTGAACGCACACATCTGGCCAAAGAATTGCTGGAACAATATGACCATATGACCAAGGAGGAAATTTCCAGTAAGGAGCTTCCTGAAGTGACAATTGCCGGCAGGGTCATGACGAAACGCGGAAAAGGCAAGGCTGGGTTTGCGCATGTTCAGGATGCAAGCGGTCAAATTCAAATATATGTACGAAAAGATGCCATTGGCGAGAAAGCCTATGAAATCTTTAAAACAATCGACTTAGGCGATATAATCGGCATCACTGGAGAAGTGATGAAAACCAATGTCGGTGAACTTTCGATAAAAGCTAACCAATTTCAGCTGCTGACAAAATCTTTGCGAGCGTTGCCGGAAAAATATCATGGCCTGAAGGACATTGAACAACGGTATCGTCAGCGCTATTTGGATTTAATTACAAATATGCAAAGCAAGGAAACATTCGTACTGCGCAGCAAAATTATCCAGGAAATGCGCAATTACTTGAATGACCAGGGCTTTCTTGAAGTAGAGACGCCTATGATGCACGGTATTCCCGGGGGAGCGGCTGCCCGCCCATTTGTGACACACCACAATGCATTGGATATTCCTTTATACATGCGTATTGCCATCGAACTTCATTTAAAACGCCTGATTGTCGGAGGCATGGAAAAAGTATATGAAATCGGACGCGTTTTCCGTAACGAGGGTGTGTCTACAAGGCATAATCCGGAGTTCACAATGATGGAGCTTTACGAAGCGTACGCCGATTTCCATGATGTTATGGCACTCACGGAAAACCTAGTTGCTCACATTGCTCAAAAAGTACTAGGTACAGCGAAGATTTCTTATGATGATCAAGAAATTGACCTGACCCCACAATGGACAAGATTGCATATGGTTGATGCAGTCAAGCAATACACAGGTGTTGACTTCTGGGAAGAAATGACCGATGAACGAGCACGGGAACTTGCAAAAGAACATGGTATTGAAATTAAAGAATCCATGACATTCGGACATGTTGTAAACGAATTTTTTGAACAACGGGTCGAAGAAAAGCTTATCCAGCCCACCTTTGTCTACGGGCACCCGGTGGAAATATCTCCGCTGGCCAAAAAGAACAAAGAAGACGGCAGGTTCACGGACCGTTTTGAATTGTTTATTGTCGGTCGTGAACATGCTAATGCCTTCAGCGAATTAAATGACCCAATCGACCAGCGGGAACGTTTTGAAGCACAGGTCAAGGAGCGCGACGAAGGAAATGATGAGGCTCATCTAATGGATGAAGACTTCCTGGAGGCTCTTGAATACGGGATGCCTCCAACTGGTGGCCTGGGTATTGGTATTGATCGACTTGTGATGCTGTTGACGAATTCACCATCCATACGTGACGTATTACTGTTTCCTCAGATGCGTAATAAATAATGTTCAGGTACACAATCTATTCATCCGAAAGGACTGCGCAGCGACTGTTAGCGGGTTGATAGCAGCATTTCTGTTCCATGGATGTATAAATAGCAACAAAATGCAGATGCTTGATTAGAAGCATCTGCATTTTGCTTTAAAGAATAGAAGTCTCTCACATAGCAAGAAGTTTCAGAGCGTGGTGCTGAAATAAGGCTTGGCAATTTTTTAGGTATAGTAGAAATAAGGCTGGAGAAAAAAAGCTGATAAATGCGTAAATACGGAAATAATAATAAACATATATTTCCATTTTTATTTTTAAAAAAGACTTGCATTGTAGGGGAAATCATGATAAATTTATAAACGTTGTTAAAAACAAACCTCATACAGCGCAAGCGATGAAGTGAAATATCATGAAAAAAACATTTAAAAAGTTGTTGACATGATAAGCTGTAAATGGTATGATAATTAAGTCGCCAATTTGAAGCGACAAACAATTTTTCGTTCTTTGAAAACTGAACAAAACGACCAGTATGTCAAGCGAATTCGATGCAAGTCATCGAATGGAAGATGAAAAAACAACCCTGTTTTTTCAATAAAGCAAG